>CAYSJJ010000001.1:0-115039 GCA_964431365.1 uncultured Geobacter sp.
TGGCTCCCCAGCGCGGACTCGAACCACGGACAAGGTGGTTAACAGCCACCTGCTCTACCGACTGAGCTACTGGGGAATATTGTCTGTAAGTTGTTAACCTTACAGGCTTTTGGCGACGTGAAAAGGTATGTCTTGGATATTCACAAGACATCCGTCACCGTTAAGCATTGACCTTATAACATGAGCTTTTTTGGCATGTCAATCGTAAAAATCCAGACGGCTACATGGATGATTGCAGGTTTGGCGTCCCAATCGCTCGCATCCTGTAATCATCCGTGTCGGCGATCCTGAATATAGCCGATTGCCAATGGCTTATTTTTAGCTAAACTTCTCCGCGAACTGTCAAGCTCGGTTGATTTCTGTAATTGTTTTTTACACCCCTGGGTAACGCTCCATCCCTGGGAAGTGCCGGCGTAACTGGCTTGTCTGCCAGGATAAATCCAATCGCTGCCCAGCTGGCATAACAATTGCGGATAGGGTGCACATTTTTTAGAAGCCGATTTTCATAATAAAGGCACTCCTTGAAAGGAAGTGACGGATGATGAATCTGAACCTGATTATTGTCGCCTTGATGTTGTTTCTAGCCGCCCCGGCGTTTTCTGCCGATGCGCCGAAAACAGAGGAGGAGAAGACGCTCTATGCCATTGGGTTGATGGTTTCCCGATCTCTCGCCGTGTTCAATCTGACCTCTGAAGAGCTGGAGTTTGTCAAACAAGGTCTTTCGGATGTGAATGCCGGGAAAAAGCCTGCCGTTGAGTTGAGTGCCTACAATGAAAAGGTTCAGGAATTGGCACGGGCACGCCGTAAGGCCCAGGGCGAGAAGCTGGCCGCCATGAACAAGGAGTTCATCGCCAAGGCTGCCGCAGAAAAGGGTGCATTGAAGAGCGATTCGGGCTTGATCTACCTTTCGCTGAAAGAGGGGACCGGGGCGAGCCCGACCGCTACGGATACGGTCAAGGTCAACTACCGTGGGACACTTCCCGACGGGAGGGAGTTTGACAGTTCGTACAAGCGCGGTAAGCCGGCTGAATTCAGGCTGGACGGTGTCATCAGGTGCTGGACCGAGGGGTTGCAGAAGATGAAGAGCGGTGGCAAGGCCAAGCTGGTCTGTCCGGCGAGCATCGCCTATGGTGATGCCGGTGCCGGTGATCTCATCCTGCCGGGCGCCACGCTGTTGTTCGAAGTGGAGCTGCTTGAAGTGAAAAAGTAGCGGGTACAGCTTTATGCTAGAAATCGCCCGAAAAATCATCTTCGGTCCCTTACTGTTGTTGCCGTGCACGGCAGTTGCTGCCCACGACTGCCGTCTGATCGAGTACGCGGACCATGTCGAGGCTGTCTGTACCGGTGATCCCAGGGCGGTCCCAGAGAGAATCGCCCCGGCGGTCCCTGAAAAGGCAACTCCCAATGGCGCGCAAGTATCAAAGCAGCGACAGAACCTGGAGAGGATCCGTACCATGAATGCACACCGGTTTGAAGCCCCGGCCGCGCACGCAACGCCAGGCACTGTCCCTGACAGCGAGAGGAAGGGTTTTTGACCGACACTGAGGAGAGCAGATGAGAGTGGCTGTGAAGTTGGCGTTGGGAGTCATGCTGTGTGCGGGGCCGGTCAGTGCCCAGGAGCAACAGGTGCTGGGGAGCCCCATGGACAAGCTCAACTACGGTATCGGCGTAGAAACGGCAAGAAATCTCAAGAATCAGGGGGTCGATGTCAATCTGGACCTGTTGATCCAAGGGTTGAAGGACGGCCTTTCAGGAAAGCCGCTGCTGGTTCCCGAAAAGGAGCTTCGCGGGGTTATCGTTTCGTTCCAGAGTGAACTGAGGCGCAGGCAGGCTGTGAGCAAAAAGCGGGCGGTGATGGATAATGTTTCAGCGGGAGTCGCCAGGCCATAATGCCTTGATATCGTACTGTGTACTTACAGGTGGAAGCAAGAAAGCGGGGGAGAATATGAACAGACGAAATGCTTGGAAACTGCTGTATCTATTGGTGGCAGCGGCTCTCCTGCCTCTGGGCACCGACATGGCCCAGGCGGGACCTGGCGGCGGCACGTACTATGCGAACAGCCCGGCAGGGGGGGCCTCCGGCACCGCGCTGCGGAAGTTCGTCGATAAGCTTCCGGGTGTGGGGCTTCCGGGTTGCACCAAGAGCAGCCCCCCAGGTATCGGAACCTGCAACGAAAACAACCTGGGGAACTACATACCGGTAGCATCGAAAGTTACCGGAAGGCCGGGAGTCCCGGCTGATCTCCCGACCGGCAACGATTATTACGAGATCGGTCTGGTGGAGTACGCCCAGAAAATGCACTCCGATCTCCCCAAAAAGACCAAACTGCGCGGGTATCGGGACCTTAGCCCCGCCTTTGCCAACCAGTCGACCCAGTACCTCGGTCCGCTGATCATCGCCACCAAGGATAAGCCGGTCCGCATCAAATTCACGAACATGCTCCCGACCGGCGCTGCGGGGAACCTGTTCATCCCGGTCGACACCACGCTGATGGGCGCTGGGCCCGGACCGTATACCGATGCTACCGGGACAACCACATGCGCCCAGACGATGATGAGCCCCTATGCAAATACGCAAACAATCACCGAAAACTGTTCAACTAACGTCAAGTTCACCCAGAACCGCGCCACCATCCACCTCCACGGCGGCAACTCCCCCTGGATCAGCGACGGCACGCCCCATCAGTGGATAACCCCGGCTGGTGAGACGTCGGTGCCTGCACAAATGCGGAAGGGGGTGGGGGTGCAGAACGTTCCGGACATGTGGTTCGATCCCGCCACCGGCAATTCGGTTGCCCCGGGCACGCCGGGAGCAGTGAACGACCCCGGCGCCGGTTCGATGACCTTCTTCTGGACCAACCAGCAGAGCAATCGGTTGATGTTCTATCACGATCACTCCCTGGGGATTACCCGCCTGAACGTCTATGCCGGCGAGGCAGCAGGCTATCTGATTACCGATGCGGTCGAAGAGGACCTTATCAACCGGGGCATCCTGCCGAACATCTGCGCCGGCGGTGCGACGGCTGTCTGCGAATACCGCTACGGCATCCCTCTGATCATCCAGGACAAGACCTTTGTTCCCCAGAACATCGCCGTCCAGGATGCCAAGTGGGATTTAACCAAATGGGGCCAGCCTGGCGATCTCTGGTTCCCCCACGTGTACGAACCTAACCAGGACCCCACCAGTCCGGCCGGCGCCAACCCGTTCGGTCGCTGGGATTATGGCCCCTGGTTCTGGCCTCCAGTCTCGCTCGACCCGTCGAAAACCACACTCCCGACCGTGTCCACTACGCCGGAAGCGTTCATGGATACCATGGTCGTCAATGGGACCGCCTATCCTTATCTGAATGTGGAACCCAAACCGTACCGCTTCCGGATCCTGAACGCTACCAACGACCGGATGCTCAACCTGAGCCTGTTCGTATCGGACCCGAATGACCCGCTCGGTACCGAAGTGAAGATGGTGGCGGCGGCCCCGACCCCGACCTTCCCGGCCGGGCCGTTCCCCGCAGTAGCGAACTGGCCCACGGATGGCCGGGCCGGTGGGGTACCGGACCCGGCTACCCGGGGGCCCAACCTCATCCAGATCGGCACAGAAAGCGGCTTCCTCCCCAACCCGGTTGTACACCCCAACCAGCCGGTCGGCTACGATTACAACCGTCGCAGCATTACCGTCCTGAACGTCCTGGAGAAGAACCTGTTCATCGGCTCTGCGGAACGGGCCGACGTCATCATCGACTTCTCGGACCCGAAGTTTATCGGCAAGAACATCATCCTGTACAACGATGCCCCTGCCCCGGTCCCGGCAGGCGATCCCCGCCAGGACTACTACACCGGCAACCCGGATCAGACCGCGAGTGGTGGTGCACCTTCGACCCTGCGCGGTTACGGTCCCAATACCCGGACGATCATGCAATTTCGGGTAGCCGGTACCCCGGCACCGAATGCCGCTTTGTTGCCCAACCTCAAGACGGAGTTGCCGCTGGCCTTCAAGAAAACTCAGCCGGCGCCGCTGGTGCCGGAGCCGACCTATCCGATAACTGCATGGGGGGTGACAACGCCGCCTGAGCAGTATGTCAAGATCCAGGACTATACCCTGACCACGAAGCCGCTCAACAGGGACTACACCCAGAGCGCGATTCCGGTCACCATCCCGTTCCAGTCCAAGGCGATCCAGGAACTATGGGACCCGTACGGCCGGATGAATGCCACCCTGGGGGTCGAGCTGCCATTTACCAGCCAGTTCAACCAGACCACCATCCCGATGGGGTATGCCGAACCGGCCACCGAACTGATCGTGGACGGTCATCCCCAGATCTGGAAAATCACCCATAACGGTGTCGATAGCCATCCGGTCCACTTCCACATGTTCGATGTACAGGTGATCAACCGGGTCGGCTGGGACGGCGCCATCCGGCCTGCCGATGACAATGAGTTGGGTTGGAAGGAAACCGTCAGGATGAATCCCCTGGAGGACATCATCGTTGCCGTACGTCCGAAGGCCCAGACGCTCCCGTTTGTCCTTCCGGTCAGCCAGCGCCCGATAGACCCGACCCAACCGGGAACCGCCACGCTTCCGGCTACCGACATTGGGAACCTGGCAGCCGCCAATACCAGCATCAAGAACGTGACTACCGGGTTAACCGGCTTTACGCCTGCAGGCACGGTATTCACCGGGCAGCCCAATGCCGGAGTGTCCGTCACGATCAAGAACGATACGATGGAATACGGCTACGAGTATGTCTGGCACTGCCATATCCTTGGCCATGAGGAAAACGACTTCATGCGGCCGCTCATCTTCAGCGCATCCACGGGGGTGCCTCCGAACCCGTCAAGCCTGAATGCCTATCTGTTTGGCGGTCCCAACGTGCCCGGGAAAGCGGGGTACATCAATCCCTATGCCAATCCTAACGTCAACCAGATCGTCCTCCAGTGGACAGATGGTGCGCTCATTTCCACACCAAGCAGATTCCTCGTCCAACGGTCCGTCAATGGCGGAGCCTTCGCCGATCTGGCGGAGATATCGTTCCTGACCGGCTGGCCGCCGATCTATACCGATACATCAGTGGATCCGGCCGCGACGTACAACTATCAGGTCTATGCACTGAACGATTTCGGAGCACTGAACACGAAATCCACCCTGCCCGCGACCCTGGCTGCACCCGTCACTACCGGCACCTGGCTGCCGGCCACCAGCGTGACCCTGACGGACAGCAAGCCGATCGGGCATGTGGTCGGGACCAACGTCAGTTTTACCGCCAGCGCGGCCGTCACCGCCGTTACACAACCGACGAACGTCGCCTACCAGTACCGGTTCCTGGTGAACAACGTTGAGGTGCAGGCCTTCAGCGCCAGCAGTCTGTATACGTTGCCCGACACGACTCCGGTCGGCAGCTATACCGTCACGGTCGAGGCACGTACCAGCGCGAGCCAGAATCCGGTGGCAAGCACTTCCGTAACCCATGCGATCATAAATCCGCCAAATCCGCCGACAACCGTCGCCACCCCGGTCCCTGCCGTCTATTCGGCTCCGCCGGTCGTGGTTGCGTTGACCGCCACTGCGCCCAACCCGGCCGTCCCGGTCCAGGGTATCTACTACACCCTGGACGGCAGCATGCCGACCACGGCAATGCCCCCCTACACCGGGCCGATAACGCTGAACCAGACCACCACCATCAACTATTTTGCCGTGGATGTGAACGGTACGGCCGAAGCTGTTCACACCGATACCTGGTACATCCATGCGGCTGATCTCGCCGCAACCATGCAGATCAACAACGGTGCGACGCTGACCAAGGGGCTGGCCGTTACCCTGAACCTGAACGCCTTCGACCCGGTCGGGGTGGCCACCATGGAGTTTTCCAACGACGGCACCAACTGGAGCGGCGAGGAGCCTTACGCCACCACCAAGCTATGGACCCTCACCACGGGAAGCGACGGCCCGAGGACGGTCTACGCGCGCTTCCGCGACAAGTCGCTACCGACCGGCGTCCAGTATGCGCCGATAACCGCGACCATCACCCTGGACACGACACCACCCGTCACCACCCCGAGTCCGACTCCCGGCACGTACATGAATGGCTCCGCACTTTCAGTCATCCTGACCGCCAGTGAGACGGCCACCATTTACTACACCATCGACGGTACGACACCCACGACGGCGTCCCTGGTCTATGCCAAGCCGATCCTGGTCAATACCGCAGCCGGTTCATCCACCACGATCAAGTATTTCGCCATCGACAGCGCCGGCAATGTGGAGGCGGTCAAGACCAGCGTCTGGAGCATGGCCACCATCGATCTGACTGCCAGTATGAAGATCAACAACGGGGCCACGTGGACGCCCAAAGCCGCGGTCACCCTCAACATCAAGGCCTCAGACCCATCCGGCATAGCGAGTTACGAGCTCTCCAACAACGGTACGACTTGGTCGGGGCCGTTTGCGTCGCCGGACACTACTGCGGGGGCGAATCTCGTCTTGTCCCCGAGTTGGACGCTGGACGCGCCGACTGTCGAAGGGCTAAAAACGGTCTACGTGAGGTTCACCGACACCAACCTTGGCGGCGGCACCACGTATCCGCCCATTACGGCAACGATCCTCCTTGGTGCCAAAGACGGCCTGATTCCCGGTACCAGCAGCCACCTTGCCAGTGCCCTCAAGGCGCTGCAGATCGACAGAGGTTTGCTCTCTCCAGGCCCGTTGGACTTGGTCCACGCCGATGTAGCACCATATGTTGGCGGGGCTGCGCAACCGGATGGGAAGATCGACATGCTCGATGCGTATGTGATCATGCTCCACGGGCTGGGGCTGATCTCAACATTCTAGCCACATGACTAGCCCCCCTCCCTTGACTTAGGGAGGGGGCACAATAAATTTTCAGCCAGGAGGCTTGTTTCCATGAAAGGATTTATCAAAACATCATTGTTCTGTGTTCTTGTGGTAGCGACACTCTATGGATGCGGGGGAGGGGGCGGAGGCGGCGGTGTGACGAAAGCGGTGACGAAGGTATATCTCTATGGGAACATGACGTCAATAACGTCTGCAAAGGCTTACAGTTTCGGCAATATATCGTCCAAGCTGCGTGTAGCTTCCGTTTCGTCAAGCATCGATCTCCCTTCGGCAGTGATGGTAAATTATTCCTCGCCGCAGGCGGATATCACTGGATGCACCTTGCGCAAGGGGGTCTTTACGCCATCAGGGCCAAAGCTGGTGAGTCAATCAGATTTTGGCGATAGTCGATTCAATCCTGATCCGAGCAGCAGGAAGCTCACCATAAAGATGTTTAACTGGGGATCCGTGCTCCTGAAGGCGAGTACCACCGGAAACGGCGGGCTGGGTGAGGAAATTGCAACCATCAACTTCACCCTTGCCGCGCCGGGCGTAAAGCCCCCGGCTTCTTTTGACCAGCAGCAGAACGCCTCCTCCGTTGTTGGTGTGACTGACAATGCTAATACCAATCTAGGCTCAGTTGTCTACATGAATGGCCCCAAAATCACCTTCGTCACGACTTATCAGTAAGGCAAACCCGTCGTCACTTGATCGTCTGGAAAGCAAACTGGCAAGGCCCGATGGGCCTTGCCAGTTTGCTTTTTTGTATATGAACGATGACAAAACCACGATTTGCGGAGTCTACATCGAATGCACCCACTTGATCGACTCAAGCTGTACGGCCAGCAGCGTGTCCTTTCCGAGACCGATCTTTACGGTAAGGGCATCGACGCTGGAAGGGTCGTCCCGTTCCAGGCTTTCCGCAAGTTGCAGCAGATCGCCCAACAGCCCGGACTTGTTGGTCAGGGCCGCACTGATCGTGGGGTCGAGATGCAGCTGTTCGCAGAGCTCATCCACGGAAACGTTCAGGACCAGATTGACCAGCGAAAGCAGGCCGGTGATGAAGGCTGCCCCGGCAAGATCCAGATCCACGGCCCCCAGCGAAAGTGACTTTACGAGAGATTCCATCAGGCGCCCACGGATGGCCGCCAGTTCGAAGAGCGGGTTGTCCAGCACCCTGGCATCCTTTTCCGCGAACACCGACAGGAGTATCCACCGTTTCAGCTGGCTCTGCCCGAGAATGGTCAAGGCGTGTCGGACCGATTCGATCTTGTACCTCACCCCCGTCATCACGGAGTTAACCAGGCGCAGGAGCTTGTAGGTCATCACCAGATTCTTCTTGAAGGCGTTTTCGATATCCAGGATGTCCGCATCGGCAACCACCAGCCTCAACAGGTTGAGCACGGAAACCCTGGTTTCAAGCAACGACTCGGTGGCCAGGATCTCGGGCTTGGCGAAGAAAAAGCCCTGGAACAGGTTGAACCCCAGTTCGCGGCAGCGCTTGAACTGTTCGTGGGTCTCGACCTTTTCCGCGATTTTGATGAACGGTGATCTGCCAAGCGACTTGACGGTGGGGGGGAGTTCGGAAGGGTGAAGGGCCAGGATGTCGACCTTGATGTAATCCGCTACCTGGTAGTGCTGGAGCAACTCGGGGTCGAACCCTCGGTTCCCCATGGCGATCTGGTATCCCTTGGCCTTAAGCTCCAGGCAGCGCCTGAGTACCTCTTCGTTCAGCGGGACAGTGTCCTGGAGTTCGATGACCGTGCAGTTGGCAGGAAGTATCTCGATCCTGTCGTTCAGCAGGAATTCATAGCCGACGTTGAAAAAACCCTTGTGGGGGCCGAGAACCTCCCGGATGCCGAAGTCGGTCAGGATGCTGCTGATGACCCGGGCGCTTGCCTCGTACTCGCTGTCGAACGACGAAATGTTTGCCCTGTTCGATCTGAAGAGGATCTCGTGACCGATCAGGTCCTGCCTCCAATTGATGATCGGCTGTCTCCCCAAATAGCTTGTCTGTGATTCGGGTCGCGAGCCGTACGGCAATGGAGTATCGTCTTGTTCGTTAGTCACGATGTCCCTTATCGGTAGAAGCAATTACGAATCGGAGGTGTTTCCCTGTCGAGAGACTTGCGAATACTCATCGGACCTTTGTTGCTCTACCTTGAGCAACAAAAACGTGTCCCCGGTTCAAATACCGCGTCCGGCGATTGCGAAGCGCAGGAAGTATCATATACTCTTCGAATGATTCAGGAAACTGAAATAGTAGGCCGGGAGCGGAAGAGCTCGAGAGATCCCGGTAAACGGATCCGCCATGACGATTCCCCGGTTTGACAACCACGAGGAGGCAGCCATGATCGTGTTGGACGTGAACGGGAATAAGCACCAGGTTGAGGTGAGCCCTGATGTGCCGTTGCTCTGGGTACTGCGGGAACAGCTCGGGTTGACCGGTACCAAATACGGTTGCGGAGAGGGGCTCTGCGGGGCCTGTACCGTGCAGGTGGACGGGCATGCAGAGCGCTCCTGCGTCACCCCTGTCGGCTCCGTGGAGGGGAAGAAGATCGTGACGATCGAGGGGGTCGACCGGACCCACCCGGTGAAAAAGGCGTGGCTGAGCGAGGAGGTGTCCCAGTGCGGCTACTGCCAGCCGGGTCAGATCATGTCCGTCGTTGCCCTGCTGAACCGCAAACCGAAACCGACCGACGCCGATATCGACAGCGCCATGACAGGGAACATCTGCCGCTGCGGTACCTACCCGCGAATCCGGCGTGCCATTCACAAGGCCGCCAGCGCAAAGGCGAAAGGGGGTAAACGATGAAGCGAACACGAGGCGTCAGCCGCCGTACGTTTCTGAAGAGCGGCGCTCTCCTTGGGGGCGGCCTGGTGATCGGTTTTCACCTCCCCTTGCAGCTTTCTTCCGCCGTCGCTGCCGGCACGCCACAGGCTCCCTACACACCGAACGCCTTCATCCGGATCGGCAGTGATGATTCCGTTACCCTGATCATCAACAAGTCCGAGATGGGGCAGGGGGTCTACACATCCCTCCCGATGCTGCTGGCCGAGGAGCTGGCATGCGACTGGCGCAAGGTGCGCGTCGAGGCGGCGCCGGTCGACCCGGTATACAACCATACAACCTTCGGCCTGCAGGTGACCGGCGGAAGCACCAGCGTGCGCACTGAGTGGGAACGGCTCTCCAAGGCCGGTGCGGCGGCCCGGGAGATGCTGATCGCTGCGGCTGCCAAGCGGTGGCAGGTGGCGCCGGCCAGTTGCCGGGCTGAAAACGGCCGGGTGATCCATAGCGGCGGCAAGAGCTTCGCCTACGGCGAACTGGCGGCAGAAGCGGCGGCATTGCCGGTTCCGCAGGAGATCAAGCTCAAGTCGCCGGCGGCCTACAAGATCGTCGGAAAATCCCGACACAGGCTGGACAGCCCGGCAAAGGTCAACGGCACGGCAGAGTTCGGCATCGACGTGCATCTCCCCGGCATGGTGACCGCCCTGGTGGCACGACCGCCGGTCTTTGGCGGCACGGTCGTCGGCTTCAAGGCGGACAAGGCCCTGGCCGTCCCGGGGGTGCTGGAGGTTCTGCAGGTGCCGTCGGGGGTGGCGGTGGTTGCCACCGGCTTCTGGCCGGCCAAGCAGGGGCGGGAACTCCTGGAGATTACCTGGAGCGATGGAGAATGGGCTCGGCTCTCGACACAGGGGATGCGGGAGGAGTACGCCGACCTGGCCAGGAAACCCGGCCTGATCGCCCGCAACGAGGGGGACCCGCAGGTAATGGAGAAGGCGGCGCAGCGTCTCACGGCCGAATTCGACGTCCCCTACCTGGCCCACGCGACCATGGAGCCGTTGAACTGCTTCGTCGACCTGAAGGCCGACAGCTGCCTGATCCGGACCGGTTCCCAGTTCCAGACCGTAGACCGGAACGCGGCGGCCCGGGCAGCGGGTCTGAAGCCGGAGCAGGTCCAACTGCAGACCACGTTCCTGGGGGGCGGTTTTGGCCGGCGCGCCAATCCGGCGTCAGATTTCGTCGTCCAGGCCGTGACGGTGGCCAAGGCGGTGAAGAAGCCGGTCAAGGTGATCTGGACCCGCGAGGACGACATGCGGGGGGGGTACTACCGCCCCATGTGGTACGACCGGATCAGCGCCGGACTCGACGCCGGCGGTAATCTGTCCGCCTGGCAGCATACCATCGTCGGCCAGTCGATCGCCGCCGGAACCCCCTTCGAGCAGGCCATCGTGAAGGACGGCATCGATGATACCTCGGTGGAGGGGGCAAGCACGATCCCCTACGCCATCCCCAACATCCTGGTGGACCTCCACACGACCAAGGTCGGCGTGCCGGTCCTCTGGTGGCGTTCGGTCGGGCATTCCCACACCGCGTTCGTCGTGGAGAGCTTCATGGACGAGGCAGCTCATGCGGCCGGCAAGGATCCTCTCGCGTTCCGGCGTTCCCTGCTGGCCAAGCATCCGCGTCACCGGGGGGTGCTCGAACTTGCCGCGGCCAAGGCGGGTTGGGGGAAGCCGCTGCCCGCCGGCGTCGGCCGGGGGATCGCCGTGCACGAATCGTTCGGCAGCTACATCGCCCAGGTGGCCGAAGTCTCGGTGGATGCCAGGGGCGCGATCCGGGTGCACCGGGTGGTCTGTGCCATCGACTGCGGCAGGATCGTCAATCCGGACACCATCGTCGCCCAGATGGAATCGGGGATCATCTTCGGCCTCTCCGCGGCGCTCCACGGGGCCATCACCCTGAAGAACGGGCGGGTTGAGCAGGACAACTTCGACACGTACCCGCCGGTACGGATGAACGAAACGCCCCGGATCGAGGTGCATATCGTGCCGAGCACGGAGCCGCCCGGCGGCGTGGGTGAGCCCGGGGTTCCCCCCATTGCGCCGGCGGTCGCCAATGCGCTGTTCGCCGTTTCCGGCATACGGCTGCGCTCCCTCCCCATGACGCCGGAGCGGGTGCTGGCGGCAAAGAAAAGTTAAAGCGGCTGTTGGAGGTCGTGTGGACGATACGCTGATATACGAGGAACTGATCCGACTGAGCCGGGGTGGGATCCCGGCCGCCCTGGCAACGGTGGTGGAGAGCGCCGGCTCCTCGCCGCGCAAGGCCGGTGCCAAGATGCTGGTCAGAAGCGACGGTACCCTGCTGGGGAGTGTGGGGGGCGGACGCGTGGAGATGGAGACCGTCGAAGCGGCACTGGAAACCCTGAAGAGCGGAGCCCCGCGCACCCTGGCCTTCAACCTGACCGAGGAGTACGGCCATGTCTGCGGCGGCAGGCTCCTTGTCTACATCGAGCCGACCTGCATCCAGCCACGGCTGGTCGTCATCGGTGCCGGCCATGTGGGGCAGGCCCTGGCCACCGTCGCGGTTTTTGCCGGCTTCCGGGTGGCCGTGGCGGATGACCGGCCGGAATTCACCACCCCCGACCGATTCCCCGATGCAGTCACCCTCTTCACCGGCAGCGCCGCCGACGCCATGCCCCATTTCGGGATCGACGCCGCCTCCTTTGTGGTCATCACCACCACCGGCTTCGAGAAAGATTTCGACGCCGTCCGGTCGGCCCTGACCACGCCGGCACGCTACATCGGCGTCATCGGCAGCAGGCGGAAGCGGGAGGTCCTCGTCCGGACCCTCGGCGACGAGGGGTACGGAGAGGACGCCATCGCCCGGCTGACCCTGCCGGTAGGGCTTCCCCTCGGCGGCGATACCCCGCAGGAGATCGCCGTCAGCATTGTGGCGCAACTTATCCAGCTACGGAGATCAGATGTCGCACCGGTTCTCGGCGATACTGCTGGCCGCCGGCCGGTCCCGGAGAATGGGGACCTGCAAGCAGCTCCTGCCGCTCCCTGACCGGCCGGCGGTGCTCCGCTGCGTCGAAACCATCACTGCCGCGGGGATCGACGATCTGGTGGTCGTGGTCGGGCCGGAAGGTGACCCTGTCCGTAAGGCACTGGACGGGCTGCCGGTCCGCTTTGCCCTAAACCACGACCCGGAGAGCGACATGGCCGGGTCGGTGCGGGTCGGGCTCGCGGCCATCGATCGGGCCTGCCCGGCACTCTTCGTCTGCCTCTGCGATCACCCCCTGGTGGAGCCGGCGACCCTGGCCGCCATGGCGCGGCACCTGGACGAGCACCCCGGAGCAATCGTCATCCCGGTCCATAACGGGAGCAAGGGGCATCCGACGCTCTTTCCCCGCCCGGTCCTGGAAGAGATCCATTCACTTCCCACCCTGCGGGAGGTCATCGCCGGCCATCGGGACGCGGTCCATTTCCTGGAGCTGCCCGACAGCGGGATGCTCCTGGACATGGACACCCCGGAGGAGTACCGCCGCCTGCTAGACCATCTCCGGCTGTCCCGGTGCTCTCCGGCCTGAATCCCCGGACCTTCCCTTCGCCGCAGTGTCAGATCTCCCGCTCAGAATCGATAGCCGACCCCTCCCAGGATCACGTCCGTATCCCGGTCGTAGCTGGTAACGATGCGGTTCCACGAGGTGCGCACCAGCCAGCGGGGGGTGAGCCGATAGCTCCCCGTAAGGGTGACGATGCCTGATACGGACTGTTTTCTTTCATCGGTTTGCGTTGGGTTCCGGTACCGGTCGACATTGATGTAGGGGCCGGCCCCGATGCCGAGGCTGGCGCGGTCGTCGAGCACCGCCCTGGTCGCCCAGAGCTGGGTGGTGAGGCCGTTACGCCGGGTCAGACGGCTGTCCCCTTCGAAGAGCCAGCCGATGGTCCAGTCCACATAGGGCCAGAGTCCCCGGCGGTATTCGATGCCGGTGGCGACCGAATGCTCCGAGTTGAAGCTGTTCACGATGGTCCGGCCGAGAAAGAGGGTCAGTTCGTTCTCGGTCGTCAACTTTCGCTGGGGGGAGGGGGTGGCGAGCGGACCCGGCGTAGAGGGTGCTTCAAGCTGGTAGCCGATGCCGATCAGGGTCGAGATGGTGTCGATGCTCTCCGCGGTTTCGACGAAATTGGTCCGGAACTGGAAGAGCCAGCGCGTGTCGGTATACCACGTGGCGGCGAGGCTCAGGGTCCCTCCCCAGCCGTGGTCGTTCTGGTAGGAAGCGCCCGCCTTTGCGGCCCTGGTGTCGAAATAGCGGAACGGCCCGATCCCGGCCGCCAGTGAAAGCCGACGGTCCAGGAGATTGGTACGGGTCCAGAGCTGCGCCATGTGGCCGTCGCGATGGTGCCCCGCCACGTGACCTTCGTTCAGATAGCTGATGCTGTAGGCGAAATGTTCGGCCAACCCCTCCTGATATTCCCACTGCCAGGAATAGGAGTGCTCACTGGTGTCGGTATGCTGCATCAGGCCGCCTAGGCCGTGAAATTCCTGGGCCTCGGCCTGACTGGCCGCCATACTGATCAGAGTCCATACAGCGAACCACGCGACGAGCGATTTCAAATGCATGCCTACAGTGTAATGGCCCTCCCCCATACCGCAACAACAAACCCTGCTCCCCATCCTTCTTGATGCGTTCTTGATATCTTTTCCCCCCATTCTGATGCCGACTTGATATGAATCCGGCTACAGTGGAAGTCGAAGGGAGAATCGCGCATGGCGTCGGAACGTAACGGAAACGGGAGTCTTTTTCAGAAAATGGTCCAGACTGTTTTCGGTGCTCCCAAGTATCTGAAGGACCCCCACCTGTTCCACAAGATGTCGCTCATCCCGGTTCTGGCCTGGGTGGGTCTGGGCGCAGACGGCCTCTCATCGTCGGCCTACGGTCCCGAAGAGGCTTTCCGTGCCCTAGGCTCACACGCCTATCTGGCTCTGCTCCTGGCAGTAGCCACCGCCCTCACGGTGGCCATCATCTCGTATGCCTATTCCCGGATCATCGAGCATTTCCCCCACGGTGGCGGCGGCTACATCGTTGCCAGCCACATTCTGGGGGAGAAGGCGGGCGTCGTTTCCGGGAGCGCCCTCCTGGTTGATTACGTGATGACCATTACCATCTCCATCGCTTCCTGCGTGGATGCTGTCTTCAGTTACCTGCCGGTCAGCTATCATCACTACAAGGTTCCGCTCGCCTGCGTCCTCACCGTCGTCCTGATCATGCTCAACATCCGCGGGGTGAAGGAGTCGATCGCCGTACTGGCCCCGATCTTCGCCACCTTCGTCGTCAGTCACATCATCATGCTCCTCTACGGGGTGTTCACCCATACGGACAAGATTGCGCCGGTGATGAGCGGCTTCGGGGAGGGAATCCGGCACGACGTCTCCACCATCGGGATCGTCGGGATGCTGATGCTCTTTCTGCGTGCCTACTCCCTGGGGGGCGGTACCTATACCGGCATCGAAGCGGTCTCCAACGGCCTGCAGATCATGAGGGAGCCGCGGGTCCAGACCGGCAAGCGAACCATGCTCTACATGGCCACCTCCCTTGCCTTCACCGCCGGGCTGCTGCTCTTCTGCTACCTGCTTGTGGGGGTCACGCCGGTAGAGGGTAAGACCCTGAACTCGGTCCTCGCCGATACGCTTTTCTCGAATTGGCCCATGGGCAAGGTAGTGGCCTTCATCACCATCTTCTCGGAAGGGGCACTGCTCCTGGTTGCTGCGCAGGCCGGCTTTGTCGATGGGCCGCGGGTCATGGCCAACATGGCGGTGGATTCCTGGTTTCCGCACCGTTTCGCCGCCCTGTCGGTCAGGCTCACCATGCGTAACGGCATCGTGCTCATGGGGGTCGCCGCCATCGCCCTGCTCTTCTATACCGGCGGTTCGGTGTCGGCACTGGTGGTCATGTACTCTATCAACGTCTTTATTACCTTCTCCCTGTCGCAACTGGGCATGTCCAAGTTTTTCATCCAGCGCCGGAAGGAAGATCCCCAGTGGCTGCGGCACCTCTCGGTCCATCTAGTGGGTCTTGTCCTTTGTGTGACCATCCTGGCCATCACCACCTTTGAGAAATTCGCCGAGGGGGGGTGGATGACCCTGCTCATTACGTCGGTGGTGATCGGCCTCTGCTACCTGATCAAGGGGCACTACGTGCGGGTACGCCAGGGGATGAAGGATCTGGACGAGACCCTGCTGGATTTCCCGACCCATGGCCCGGTCAATATGAACCCCCTGCAGAAGCACGAGCCGACCGCCATCCAGCTGGTCTCCGGTTACAGCGGCTTCGGGGTGCATACGCTGCTCTCCATCATCACCACCTTCCCCAAGACCTACAAGAACGTCATCTTCGTCTCGGTGGCGATGATCGACTCCGGCTCCTTCAAGGGGGCGGAAGAGATCGAGGCGCTGGAGCACTCCGTCAAGGCGGGGCTCGAAAAGTATGTTGACCTGGCCCGCCGGCTCGGCTTTGCGGCCGACTACCGGATGGAGACCGCCACCGACGTGGTGGAGGGGGCGGTCGACCTTTGTCAGAAACTGGCCGAAGAGTACCCCCGCTCCACGGTCTTCACCGGCCAGCTCACCTTCCGGCTGGAGAAGTTCTATCACAAGATGCTCCACAACGAGACCGCCTTTGCCATTCAGCGCCGCCTGCAGTGGGACGGCCTGACCACGGTGATCCTCCCCATCCGGGTGAGGGCCTGAGGGGGGAGCACTCCCCCCTCGCCAGCCCCCAGTCAACTCCCCCTCTCACACCCCACCATATACTCCTGGACAGGCCGACGCCGTTTCAGACTCCTTTTATGACCCCGGTCTTGACGACATTTTGACCTCTTTGCCCGGCAAATTGATCCCGATTTTATGCATCGGGCGCTAGAGTGATAATCAAGAAAGACAACCAGCAGCATGGTTCGGAGGGGCGACATGAAAATCTACCTGTTCGATATCGAAACCGGCATCTACCTGGGAGAAGACTTCGCGGACGAAGGAGACCGGCCGGGTGAGTATCGCCTGCCGGAAGGGGCCACCGCCATTGCGCCGCCGGAAAGGGCGAGCGGTATCCCGAGATTCGACCCGGTCAGGCAACGGTGGGAACTCCTGCTCTCCGCTGACCGGCAGATCACCGGATTGCATGGTAGACTTGAGGGAAACGCGGCCGGGGAGAGCGATGTATGAACGCATATGAATGGCTGGAAATACTCCTTTTCCTTGCCGCCCTGCTGGCCCTGGCAAAGCCGCTCGGCGCCTTCATGGCCAGGGTTTTCGGGGGGGAGCGGACCTTCCTTTCGCCAATCCTTGCCCCTCTTGAAACCCTTCTCTACCGGGTCTGCGGGATAGACAAGGACGAAGAGATGGAGTGGAAAAGGTATGCAGCCTGCGTGCTCCTCTTCAACCTAGTCGTCTTCGTGTCGCTCTTCGCCCTGCTGATGCTGCAGCACCTGCTGCCGCTCAACCCGCAGCAGGTTCCCCCCTTCACCTGGCAGCTGGCGCTGAACACCGCCGTAAGTTTCGTCACCAACACCAACTGGCAGGCCTACAACGGCGAAACAGCGGTCAGTTACTTCACCCAGATGGTGGGGCTTGCGGTCCATAACTTCGTCTCCGCCGCCACCGGCATTGCCATCGCCATTGCCGTCATCCGCGGTTTCAGCCGGCGCAGGACCTCTCTGCTCGGCAATTTCTGGGTCGACATGACCCGCTGCACCCTTTACATCCTCCTCCCCATCTCCCTGATAGCTGCTCTCGTGCTGGTCTCCCAGGGAGTGATCCAGAACTTCTCTCCCTACAAGACCATGCCGTTTGTGCAGCCGATTACCTATGACAAGCCGAAACTGAACGATCACGGAAATGTCATCAAGGACGCCAGGGGGAATCCGGTGACCGAGAGTGTGACGGCAAAGGAAGTCACCATTCCCATGGGGCCGGTCGCCTCCCAGGAAGCGATCAAGGAGCTGGGAACCAACGGCGGCGGCTTCTTTAACGCCAACTCGGCCCATCCCTTCGAGAACCCGACCCCACTCTCCCACCTGGTGGAGATCCTGCTGATCCTCCTCATTCCCGGCGCATTGACCTTCACCTTCGGCGTCATGGTGGGGAATCCCCGCCAGGGATGGACGATCCTCGGGGTCATGCTGCTGCTCCTGATCGTCTCCTTCGGCGTCCTGCAGTGGGCCGAATCGGGCGGCAACCCGCTGGTTGCCAAACTCGGCGTGAGCGGTGCCAATATGGAAGGGAAGGATCTTCGCTTCGGCCTGGCCGCCACCAACCTCTTTGAAGTGGCAACCACCGCCACCTCCTGCGGTGCGGTCAGCGCCATGCACGACTCCCTCACCCCGCTGGGGGGCATGGTCCCCCTCTCGCTGATCCTGCTGGGGGAGATCGTCTTCGGCGGGGTCGGCTCCGGCCTCTACACCATGCTCGCCTTTGCCGTCATCGCGGTCTTCGTCTCGGGACTCATGATCGGCCGGACCCCGGAATACCTGGGGAAGAAGATCGAGGTGGGGGAGATGTGGATGTCGATCGTCACGATCCTCACCGCCGGGGTCGTGGTGCTGATCCTCTCGGGGGTCGCCATGATCACCCCGCAGGCAACGGCGTCCATGGCCAACCCCGGCGCCCACGGTCTTTCCGAAGTGCTCTACGCCTTCGCCTCCATGGCCAACAACAACGGCAGCGCCTTTGCGGGGCTGAACGCCAACGTCGGCTTCTATAACCTTCTCGGCTCCCTGGCGATGCTCCTCGGCCGTTACGTGCCGGCAGTGGCGGTGCTGGCCATGGCCGGCTCCCTGGCGGAGAAGAAGTATGTCCCCCCCAGCCTGGGGACCCTCCCCACCGACAAGGTCCCGTTCGCCCTCTGGCTGACCCTGGTCATCCTCATCGTCGGTGCGCTCACCTTCTTCCCGGCCCTCTCCATGGGGCCGATCGTGGAACAGCTGACCATGGCGGGAGGTGTCTGACCATGTCGAAACATACCCAACAGCCGAAATCTGCTTTTGATCCCGAACTAATCCGGGGGGCACTGGCGGAATCGTTCCGGAAGCTCGATCCCCGCGCCCTCTGGCGCAACCCGGTCATGCTCTGCGTGGAGATCGCCAGCCTCATCACCCTCGTGACCTTTGCCCTCTCCCTGACCGGCGTCAACCAAGAGCCGGCCTGGTTCACCGGAACCGTTTCCCTCTGGCTCTGGCTGACGGTCATCTTCGCCACCTTTTCCGAGGCCCTGGCCGAGGGGCGCGGCAAGGCCCGCGCCGCCACTCTGCGCAAAAGCCGTACCGACGTGACCGCCAAGCTGATCTCCAGGCCCGAATTCACCAGCGACTTCACCACGGTCGGCGCCAGCCAACTCCGCAAGGGGGACCTGATCCTGGTCGAGGCGAACGATATGATCGCCGGCGACGGCGACGTGGTGGCCGGCGCGGCCCTGGTGAACGAGTCGGCCGTCACCGGCGAATCGGCCCCGGTGGTGCGCGAATCGGGGGGTGACCGGTCTGCTGTCACCGGCGGCACCACGGTCATCGCCAATGCCATCATCGTCCGGATCACCGCCAATCCGGGGGAGACGTTCCTGGACCGGATGATCTCCCTGATCGAGGGGGCTAAGCGGCGCAAGACCCCCAACGAGATCGCCCTGGAGGTGCTGCTGGTCGCGCTGACCCTGGTCTTCCTGCTGGTCTGTGCCAACATCAGCCCGCTCTCCATCTACAGCGTCAATGCCGCGGGCCAGGGAACGCCGGTGTCGCTGACCATCCTGGTGGCGCTCTTCGTCTGCCTGGCCCCCACCACCATCGCCGCGCTCCTCCCGGCCATCGGCATCGCCGGCATGGACCGGCTCTTCCAGAAGAACGTCATCGCCCTCTCCGGTCGCGCCATCGAGGCGGCCGGCGACGTGAACGTGCTCCTCCTGGACAAGACCGGCACCATCACCCTCGGCAACCGGGAAGCGGTGGCCTTCGTGCCGGTCGGCGGCCATTCCGAGCAGGAAGTGGCTGAGGCCGCCCTGATGGCGTCCCTTACCGACGAAACGCCGGAAGGGCGGAGCATCGTCGTCCTGGCCAGGAAGACGTACGGACTTACCGACGACGCAATCCCGGCCGGAGCGGAAACCATCACCTTCAGCGCCGATACGCGGCTCTCCGGCCTGAACGCCGGGGGGAGGCAGTACCGGAAGGGGGCCTCCGACTCCACCGTCGCCTTTGTCCGCGCTTTGGGCGCTGCCAGCGTCCCCTCGGACCTGGGGGAGATCGTCGACAGGATCGCCCGGGCCGGCGCCACCCCGCTGGTGGTCTGTTGCGACACCGACATCCTCGGGGTCGTCAACCTGAAGGACATCGTCAAGGGGGGGATCCAGGAGCGGTTCCAGCAACTCCGGAGCATGGGGATCAGGACCGTCATGATCACCGGCGACAACCCGCTCACCGCCGCGGCCATAGCGGCGGAGGCCCAGGTGGATGATTTTCTGGCCCAGGCGAAACCCGAGGACAAGCTGCGGCTCATCAAGGAGAACCAGGAGGCCGGCTACATGGTGGCCATGACCGGCGACGGCACCAACGACGCCCCGGCCCTGGCCCAGGCGGACGTGGCGGTCGCCATGAACACCGGTACCCAGCCGGCCCGCGAGGCGGCCAACATCATCGACCTTGACTCGAACCCCACGAAGCTGCTGGACATCGTAGAGGTGGGGAAGCAGATCCTGATGACCCGCGGCAACCTGACCACCTTCAGCATCTCCAACGACGTGGCCAAGTATTTTGCCATCATCCCGGCCATGATGCTCTCCGTCTATCCCCAACTGGGGGTGCTGAACGTCATGCACCTGGCGACACCGCTTTCCGCGATCCTGTCGGCGGTCATCTTCAACGCGGTCATCATCCCGTGCCTCGTACCGCTGGCGCTCAAGGGGACGAAATTCCGCCCCATGCCGGCCGAGAAGCTCCTGATCCACAACCTCCTCCTCTACGGGGTCGGGGGGATCATCGCGCCGTTTGTGGGGATCAAGGCGATCGACCTCTGTATCGGAATGTTTGTATAGGGAGCATGACATGAAAGATCTGAAACCAGCCATCCTGATGCTTTTTGTCTTCACCATCATCTGCGGCGGCATCTACCCGGCCGTGGTCACCGGCGTTGCCCAGCTGCTCTTCCCACGGCAGGCCAACGGGAGCCTGCTCGCCGACAAAAACGGCAGGGTGGTTGGCTCCAGCCTGATCGGCCAGCCCTTTTCCGCCCCGAAGTATCTCTGGCCTCGTCCCTCGGCCACCACGGACTTCGGCTACAACCCGCTCGGCTCCGGCGGCTCCAATAGCGGACCGACCAACCCCGATTATCTGAAGACGGTTGGGGAGAGGGTCACGGCGTTGCGCGCTAGCGGCGTGACCGGCACCATCCCGGCCGAGCTGGTCCAGGCGTCGGCCAGCGGGCTCGACCCGCACATCTCGCCGGAATCCGCCGCTGCGCAGATACCGCGGGTGGCCACGGCGCGCGGGGTGAGCATGGATACCGTGAAGCGCATCGTCGCCGACCATACTGAAGACCGTCAGCTCGGCCTCTTCGGCGAGCCGCGGGTCAATCTGCTTGCGGTGAACCTGGAGTTGGATACACTGGCACCATGACCGACAACGACGACATCCGCCCCTCTCCGGAGGCACTCCTGAAGCTTGCCCAGGCCGAAGAGGCCGAGGCGGAGGAGGGGAGGGGAAAGCTCAAGATCTTCCTCGGCTATGCCGCCGGCGTGGGGAAGACCTACGCGATGCTGGAGGCAGCGGAGCAGCGGCGGCTGGACGGACGCGACGTGGTGGCCGGCTACGTGGAGTCCCACGGCCGGTTCGAGACCGATTCGCTCCTGGCCCTGTCCGGGGTTGAGGTCATCCCCAGGGCGCAGGTCGAGTACATGGGGGTGCTCCTGCCGGAGATGGACATCGACGGGGTGCTGGCCCGCAAGCCGCAGATCGTCCTGGTGGACGAACTGGCCCACACCAACGCCCCTGGATCCCGGCACGAGAAGCGCTGGCAGGATGTGGAAGAGCTGCTGGATGCCGGCATCGATGTCTACACCACGGTCAATGTCCAGCACTTCGAGAGCCTGAACGACGTGGTGGCGCAGATCACCGGCGTCGTCGTGCGGGAGACGGTGCCCGACAGCCTGTTGGATCAGGCGGCGGAGATCCGCCTGGTGGACATATCGCCGGACGACCTGCTCCAGCGGCTGCGCGAGGGGAAGGTGTACATCCCCGAGCAGGCGGCCCGGGCCATGGAGACCTTTTTCCGCCCCGGCAACCTGCTCGCCCTGCGTGAACTCTCCCTGCGTCGAGCCGCTTCCAGGGTGGACGACGAGATGCGGGCGTACATGGAGACCCGCGCCATTTCCGGTCCCTGGCCCGCAGGTGAGCGCCTGCTGGTCTGCGTCAGCGGCAGCCCGTACAGCGAGAAGCTGATCCGCACCACCCGCCGTCTGGCGGACGAACTGAAGGCCCCCTGGCATACGGTCTATGTCGAGACCCCCAGCACCTCGAAGCATGCCCGTCAGAACCGGGAGCAGATCTGGCACGTCATGCGCCTTGCCGAGAGCCTGGGTGCCCAGGTATCCACCGTGACGGCCACCTCCGTGGCCGAGGCGGCCATTACCTATGCGGTTCGGCACAATGTCACGAAGATCGTGGTGGGGAAGCCGACCAAGCCGCGCTGGCGCGAGTTCATCATCCCCCCGATCGTCGACCAGATCATCCGTCTGAGCGGGGTGATCGACGTGTTCGTGGTCAGTATCGCCGCAGGGGAAGGGGTGCCGACGCCTCTGCCGACCAGGGGGAGACAGCCGATTTCCTGGTCCGGCTATTCAGGGAGCCTGGCCCTGGTTGCGGCTGCGTCGGCGCTCTGCGCCCTGGTGAGTCCGGTCCTCGCCCCGACCAACATGGTTATGATCTACCTCCTGGCGGTGGTGCTGGCGGCAATCAAGCTGGGCCAGAAACCGGCCATCCTCACCGCCTTCCTCGGCGTGCTCGCCTTCGATTTCCTCTTCGTCCCCCCCCACCTGACCTTTGCCGTTGCCGACACCCAGTACCTGATCACCTTCATTGCCCTGTTCACCGTCGGGGTGGTCATCAGCACGCTGGTCGCCAAGGCGCGCGAACGGGCCGATGCGGTGCGGGTCAGGGAGGTGCAGACCGCCAGCCTCTACTACCTGAGCCGTGACCTTGCCGCCGCGGCCGATGCTGCGGCGATCCTGCAGGCGGTGGTGAAAAACGTCGAGGAGGCCCAGCATGCGCGGATCGCCGTGTTTCTCCCGGAGGGGGAGAGTCTGGAGGTCGTCGCCGCCAGCCAGGGGGTGGAGTTCGACCTGAAGGAGCGTGCCGTGGCCGACTGGGCATTCCGCAACCGCCAGCCCGCCGGCCGGGGAACCGAGACACTGGGCTCGGCAGACTTTCTCTACCTTCCACTGCAGACGTCGGCAAACCCGCTGGGCGTCCTGGGGGTAAGACTGGAAAGCGACGCGGAGTACCGGTCCCAGGAGACCCGTCGCCTGCTGGACGCCTTTGCCAGCCAGACCGCCATGGCGCTGGAACGGGTCCAGTTCTCCTATGAAGCGGAGCAGGCCCAGATATTGAAAGCACGGGAGAATCTGGAGCGGGCGTTGCTCAACTCCATTTCCCACGACCTCCGTTCGCCCCTCTCCTCGATCATTGGGGTGCTGAGCAGCCTCAAGGGGGAGGGGGAGCTGCTGAACGACACCGCCAGAAAGAACCTCCTGGAAACGGCCTGGGATGAGGCGGTCCGCCTGAACCGCTTCGTCGGCAACCTGCTGGACATGACCCGGCTGGAGGCCGGAGCGGTCAGACTCAAGGAGGAGCTGTGCGACGTCCAGGACCTGGTTGGCTGCGCCCTGGCTGCCCTTGAACAGCGGATCGGCACGCGCACAGTCGACGTGGAGCTGGCGCCGGACCTGCCGCTGGTGACCATGGATCTGGCGCTCATGACCCAGGTGCTGGTCAACCTGCTGGAAAACGCCCTGAAATATGCACCGACCGATCGGGCGATCGGGATATCGGCCCGGACCGATGGCATCTGGCTGGTCATCGAGGTCTCCGACCGGGGGCCTGGCGTCCCCCACCACGATCTGAAGAGGATCTTCGACAAATTCTACCGGATTCCTATCCCTGAGGGGGCAGGCGGCACCGGTCTGGGGCTCTCCATCTGCAAGGGGATCGTCGAGGCCCACGACGGCAGGATCAGGGCTGAAAACCGTCCCGACGGCGGGCTCGTCATCGACATCCGCCTCCCGCTCAGCCGGCCGACCCACGACAGGAGCAGAACACCATGACCAATGATTCGCACGCTGCCAATCCACCCCGCATCCTCGTCGTGGATGATGAACATGCCATTCAGCGGTTTCTCCAGACCGCCCTGGACGGCGGGGAGTTTTCCCTTCACCAGGCGGAAACCGGCCGGGCCGGTCTGGCCGCGGCCGCCACGGTCAGGCCGGACCTGATCCTTCTCGACCTGGGACTCCCGGACCTGGACGGTGTGGAGGTGATCAGAAGGATCCGCGAGTGGTCGGCTGTGCCGATCATCGTCCTGTCGGTGCGGGAGCGGGAGGACGACAAGGTCGCCGCACTGGACGCCGGTGCCGACGACTACCTGACCAAACCGTTCGGCATCGGCGAGCTCCTGGCGCGGATCAGGGTGTCGCTGCGCCGCTCGGTGCAGCAGGTGACCGAGCCGATCTTCCGGGCAGGGGAGCTGGAGGTCGACCTGGGGCGCCGGCGGGTGACGGTCCGGGGGGAGGAGGTGCAGCTGACCCCCACCGAATACGATCTTCTCCGCCTGCTGGTGACCCACGCGGACAAGGTCCTGACCCACAGCCAGATCCTCAAGCAGATATGGGGCGTTGCCTACGTGGAGCAGCCCCATGTCCTGCGGGTGAACATCAGCAATCTCCGCCGCAAGATCGAGGCCGATGCCTCCCGGCCCCGCTATATCGTCACCGAGCTCGGGGTGGGGTACCGCCTCCGGGCATCGGGATAGGCATATTTTTTTGTTAGACTTTTGCCTGCGGGATAAGGGTGCTATACTTCAACTTCGTTTTGTCTGAGCACCAACCAACCGGAGGTTTTCGTGAACATTGCGCTCGTATCCCGTCAAGGCGAGGCCTTGAAGGTCTATACGGAATTCCTCGCCGCCCATGGCGCCGTGGCCGTGCATTTCGCCACCATCAGCGAGATGTACCAGAAACTGCCTGAATTCCCCATCAATGGGTTCATTCTTGATATCCCTGCCATTGTCAAGGCGTCGGAACGGGAGCGGACGCTCCTGCAGACCCTGGAAACGATCTTCGAGAGCATCAGGATCAACTGGAACCACAAGGCAGGCTTCCGGGCGCTCTTTTCCGACAGCACCAAGAGCGGCGAAGAGAACCTGGTCGCGTTTCTTGGCCGCTGCGAGATGTTCACGCCCCGCTCCCTCCGGAAGGACGACCGGAAGCTGAAGAACTTCAATCTCCTCGTCTGGGAGGAGTCGGAACGGGAAGAACAGGCACGGCGGGCGTTCTCCCTCAACGTGTCCCGGAGCGGCATGTTCGTCTGCACGTGCGATCCTCATCCGGCCGGTACCCTGCTGAACGTGAAGATCATGGAACTGGACGATCGCCCCTTCCGTGTCGAAGTGCGTTGGGAACAGCCTTGGGGGGTTGCCATGAGGATTCCGGGGTTCGGCTGCCGGTTCGACGGGCTCAAAGGAGACCGACTCAAACTTCTCGAAGCGGCACTGTTCTGAGCGCCGCTATCCGCTCGCGGGAGAGCCGTGCCCGTCGGTGCAGCGAGCCGGACTTTTTTCCTGACGTTGCATTCCCTCGGTGATCCTATATAGTTGGTATTAGTTAGCAGTAGTTAACCGTTGTGTCCGACCGCGAGCGATGCCGTCCGTTCCCGCCCGCGGCAAGGAGGATGCCGTGGAATGCAGCTTCACCATTGACGAGCAGATGATTGCACGGGACAAGATGATCCTCCTTGTGGAGGACAGTCCCGAAGATGCGCTGTTGACCCAGCGCTCCCTGAAAAAGGCCAATGTGCTCAATGAAGTGATATGGCTGAAGGACGGGGCCGAAGCGCTTGACTACCTGTTCAAGGGGTGTCTGGAGGGGGATAAGCATTTACCGCAGATCGTGCTGCTGGACATTCACATGCCGCGGGTGGATGGCATCGAGGTGCTGCGGGCAATCCGGGCAGACGACCGGTTGAAAGGTCTCCCGGTGATCATCTTTACGTCGTCCAAGGAGGAGCAGGACCTGGTGCAGAGCTACCGGCTCGGGGTGAACAGCTACATCCGCAAGCCGGTCAATTTCGGGGAATTCGCGACCATCGTCGGCACCCTCGGCTGCTACTGGCTCCTGGTCAATCAGTGCCCGTCCGAGACTGCCGGTCACCGGCCCGACTGAGGGGGGGGCATGTTCCCCCCTGGGGTCGAAGCGGTCATCCCTGCCGCCCTGACCGCGGAGCGTGCCCCCAGCCCTCTTCAGATCCGCACGCCATTCAAACCTTCGGTTATCGAAACTCCTTGTCCCCTAACCCCTGCCGTCTGCCCGTCCGTGTTGAATTGACCTTGGCCCGTTCAGGTTACAGCTTGTGCATCCAGCCCAGGCGGTCGGGAAGCCGGCCGTACTGGATGCCGGTCAGGGTGTCGTAGAGGAGCTGCGTCACCCTTCCCACCCTGCCTTCGCCGACGGTCGCCTCTTCCCCGCGGTAGCAGAGGGCCGACACCGGCGAGATCACGGCCGCGGTGCCGGTGCCGAAGATCTCCTGGACCCGGCCGTTCCTGATGCCGGTCATGAGTTCGTCGATGGGTACCGGCCGCTCCTCGGCCTCCAGGCCAAGGAGCGGCGCCAGCTTCAGCACCGAGTCGCGGGTAATGCCGGCGAGAAAGGAGCCGGAGAGGGCAGGGGTGACCAGTTTCCCGTCGATGACGAAGCAGATGTTCATGGCGCCAACCTCTTCCACGAAGCGATGCTCGACGCCGTCGAGCCAGAGCACCTGGTCGAAGCCGCGTTTCTTCGCCTCCAGGCCAGCCAGGAGCGAGGCGGCGTAGTTGCCGCCGGTCTTGGCCTCGCCGGTCCCCCCCGCCACGGTCCGGACATACTGGTCCTCCACCAGGATTTTGACCGGGTGGAAGCCGGCGGCATAGTAGGGGCCTACCGGCGAAAGGATGACGAAGAAACGGCACTGCTCCGCCGGCTTCACTCCCAGCGCCGCTTCCGTGGCGATCAGGGCGGGGCGGATGTAGAGCGACGTCCCCTCGCTGGCCGGGATCCACTCCCGCTCAAGCCCGACCAGTTGGTCGATCCCGTCGAGAAAGATCCCGTCCGGCACCTGCGGCAGTGCCAGGCGTTCGGCCGAGCGATTGAGGCGGGCCAGGTTCATGGCCGGCCTGAAGAGGGCGACGCTGCCGTCTTCCCACTTGTAGGCCTTGAGCCCTTCGAAGATCTCCTGGCTGTAGTGGAAAACCATGGCAGACGGCTCCAGGCAGAACGGCCCGTACGGCTCGATGCGGGCCTCGTGCCACCCTCTGCTTTTGTCCCACTCCGCCACCAGCATCCGGTCGGTGAATATCCGGCCGAAGCCGAGGGTGGACGTATCTTGCCACTTCTCTTTCTCCTCCCCTGCCGGTAACGGTACGATGCTGATCTCCATGGCTTTCCCCCTGTCAAGGCTGTTGTTCGTTTACGTGAATCCGTGAGGCGTACGCTCCATCCCTCGCGAATTCGTCGAGTATACCGCTGCCACGGATGGCCGTCTAACGCATTCAGGACAAAAATGTGCTTGAATGGGACATCGAGGCAGGTATACTCGACTCCATGACAACGGAGCAGTCCCTGAGTGAAACCCGCGACCAGTTGAATCTGCGGGAGATCGAGGCATCGTCGCTGGAGTCGTTCGCCTACCTGGACCGGGACGTGAACATCCGCTACGACTGGCATGCCCACGTCCGCCACCAGCTCATGTACGCCTTTTCCGGCACGCTCCGGCTGGAGGCGGAGAACGGGGTCTACCTTCTTCCGCCCCAGCGCGCCGCCTGGATCCCGGCCGGCGTGATGCACCGGACGACGCTGCACAACGTCAGCTCCGGATCGGTCTTTTTCGCCCCCTCCCTGGTGCCGGCGGAGCAGACCGGCGTGCGGATCATCTCCGCGGCCCCCCTGGTCCGGGAGATGGTGCGCTACGCCCTGCGCTGGCCCCCCACGCGCGACCCGGCCGACCCGTTGGCCAACGCCTTCTTCGGGACCCTAGGGATGCTCTGCAGCGAGTGGATCAGGGAGGAGATGCCGTTTCGTCTCCCCGCGGCCCGGAGCCGGCAGGTGGCAACGGCCATGGAGTACACCCTGCGGAACCTGGAGACGGCCACCATCGAGAGCGCTGCTGCGGCCGCCGCCCTGTCGGCACGCCAGTTCCGCCGCCGCTTCGGCGCCGAATGCGGCATTGCCTGGCGCCAGTTCCTTCACCAGGCCCGGATGCTCCGGGCCATGGAGCTCCTGGTGGCACCGCGGGCGAACATCACCGGCGTGGCGTATGCGGTCGGGTTCAACAGCCTGAGCGCCTTTGCCAAGAGTTTCACCCTCTTCACCGGAGTGAGCCCCAGCGCGTTCCGGCGCGGCCGTGACGACAGCAGTCCCGTAATGCCGTGATTCGCCAGATCCCCTTGGTCAGCGCGGTGATTGGTGGTATGGTGAGCGCTCTCCCTATCTTTGCCCGGCAGGTGGGAGCTGCCGGAATGAGCGCCTCAGGGCTATTTCGTCGCAATTCTTGGCGAAATGGAGCGTAAGCGGCCAATGGTGTCTGAGCCCGCAGGGCGAGTTCATTGGCCGCAGCGAAATGAGCTTAGAAGTGCAGAAATAGCCCGTCTGCGCGATTGGAGGCGGCTTCCACCTGCCGGACACATTCGCCCGAAGAGAGTCAAGAGGACCGATGCGCGAGAGCCAGCACCCCTTCAACAGTCTCACCCCGACCTCCATCATGGATGCGGTCGAGAGCCAGGGATTCGTCTGCGACTGCCGCACCCTGGCGCTGAACAGCTACGAGAATCGCGTCTACCAGGTGGGGATCGAGGAGGGTCAGCCGCTGATCGCCAAGTTCTACCGCCCGGGGCGGTGGAGCGATGCCCAGATCGTCGAGGAGCACCTGTTCTGCCTGGAACTGGCCGAGCATGAACTGCCGGTGGTGGCCCCCTGGGTCAACCCTGCCGGGGAGAGCCTCTTTCACCACGACCGGTTCCGTTTCGCCCTCTACCCGCGCCAGGGGGGGCATGCCCCGGAGTTCGACAACCTGGATAACCTCCTCATCCTCGGCAGGATGCTCGGCCGGATCCACGCCATCGGCAGGGTGCGGCCGTTCCAGCACCGGCCGACCCTGGACAGCCGCAGCTTCGGCCACGAGAGCGTGGCGTTGATCCGGGAGCGATTCATCCCGGCCGAGTATCTGGAGAGCTATGTAGCCGTCACCGACCAGCTGCTGGCGACCATCGACACCATCCTGGCCGAGGCCGGCCCGATCAATTACATCCGCGCCCACGGCGACTGCCACAGCGGCAACATCCTCTGGCGCGACGACGCCCCACATTTCGTCGACTTCGACGACGCCCGCATGGCCCCGGCGGTGCAGGACCTCTGGATGATGCTCTCCGGGGACCGCCACCGCCAGACCGCCCAACTGGCCGAACTGCTGGAGGGGTACGGCGAGTTCTGCGACTTCGATCCCCGGGAGCTCCGGCTGATCGAACTCCTTCGCACCCTCCGGATGCTCCACTACAGCGCCTGGCTGGCCCGTCGCTGGGAGGACCCGACCTTTCCCCGCACCTTCCCCTGGTTCAATACCGTCCGCTACTGGGGCGAACATATCCTCCAACTGCGCGAGCAGCTCGGGTCGCTGGAGGAACCGCCGCTGGCCATGCCGTGAGCCGTGCATCGGGCAGGCGCCGCTTCAGACTGTTTCGGACCTCGGGTGAGCTGCAGATCTGATTGAATCCCGCACCATCAGTGCGCTTTCCCCTTTTTGCCGCCGATGACTATGGAGGCGAGAATGGAGATGGCCAGCACCCCCACGATGACTCCCAGTGAAAAGAAGATGGGGATATGACAGAGGTCGGTCAGGAGCATCTTGACCCCCACAAAGGCGAGGATGAACGATATCCCCAGTTTCAGGTAGGCAAACATCTCCATGACGTGGGCCAGCAGGTAATAGAGGGACCTGAGTCCCATGATCGCGAAGACATTGGAGGTGTAGACAATGAACGGATCATGGGTGACCGCCAGGACCGCGGGGATGGAGTCCACGGCAAAGATCACGTCGCTCGACTCGACTACCAGAAGGGTCAGAAAGAGCGGCGTGGCGGCGAGGATCCCCCCTTTCCTGATAAAGAACCGGTCGTCCCTGATCCGTTTGGTTATGGGGACGAATTTTCGCACCACCCTTACCAGCAGATTCTTTTCCGGCTCGATCTTCTCCTCGCCACCGAATGCCATCTTCAGCCCCGTAAAGACGAGCAGGGCTCCGAAGACGAAAATCATCCAGTGAAAACGCTCGATCAGCTCGATCCCCACCAGGATGAAACAGGCCCTCATCACCAGGGCGCCGAGAATCCCCCATTTGAGGATCTTCGGCTGGTGCGCTTTGGTAATGTGGAAATAATTGAAAATCATGATGAAGACGAAGAGGTTGTCTACCGAGAGGGACTCTTCGATGATATAGCCGGTGAAGAACTCCAGTGCCTTGGTCTGGCCGAGAAGATAATAGACACCGGCATTGAAGATGAGCGCAAGGCTGACCCAGACGAGGGTCCAGGTCAGGGCCTCGCGGAATCGGATCTCGTGGGATTTCCGGTTGAACACCCCCAGGTCGAGAACGAACATTACGGTCATCAGAAGGGCAAAACCGGCCCACATCATGGTTTGAGAGGTCACGTGAAACTCCTGTCGGGGGTCGCCAAAGCGGCAGAGCCCGACATTCTACAGGAGAATTCCCGGGCCTTCCAGGGCTTTCCTCCGACAATCTGGTACACTTTCAGCCGAAACGGCAGAGAGGGAAGGAGGAGGGGCCATGGCAGATCTGAACGGCGTCATGATGCAGTGCTTCCACTGGTACACCCCGGCTGACGGGCAGCTCTGGCAGCAGGTCGGCGCCAGGGCGAAGGAGCTGGCAGCGGCGGGGTTCACGGCCCTCTGGCTCCCCCCGGCGTACAAGGGGATCGGCGGCGGCAGCGACGTGGGGTACGGGGTCTACGACCTGTTCGACCTGGGGGAGTTCCACCAGAAGGGGTCGGTCCGGACGAAGTACGGGACCCGGGAGGAGTACCTGGCAGCGATCAGGGCGCTCCAGTCGGCCGGGATCCAGGTCTATGCCGACGCGGTCCTTAACCACAAGATCGGCGGTGACAACGCCGAAAGCGCCCGGGCCATACCGTATGCCCAGGGGGACAGGCTCCGGCCGCTGGGGGAGGCGCGGGACGTATCGGTCTACACCCACTTCGCCTTCCCGGCACGGCAGGGGTCGTACTCCACCTTCGAGTGGCACTGGTGGCACTTCGACGCGGTGGACTACGACGACCTGAGCAAGGCCGCCGGCACCATTTACCTCTTCGAGGGGAAGCGGTTCGACGATTACGTGGCCCTGGAAAAGGGGAATTTCGCCTACCTGATGGGGTGCGACCTGGATTTCCAGGACCCGTGGGTGCGCGGCGAACTGACCTGGTGGGGGAAGTGGTACCTGGATACCACGGCGGTCGACGGGTTCCGGCTGGATGCGGTGAAACACATCTCTGCCTGGTTCTTCCCGCTCTGGATCGACGAGATGGAGCGGCACGCCGGCAGGCACCTCTTCGTGGTGGGGGAGTTCTGGTCGCCGGACGTGCAGACCCTCCACTGGTACCTGAACATCATGGGGGACCGGTTGTCGGTCTTCGACGTGCCGCTGCACTACAACTTCCACGTGGCGAGCCGGGCAGGCGGGAACTTCGACATGCGCCGCATCCTCGACGGCACGCTGATGCGGGAGCGTCCGCTGCAGGCGGTCACCTTCGTGGAGAACCACGACTCCCAGCCGCTCCAGTCCCTTGAGTCCACCGTCGAATCCTGGTTCAAACCGCTCGCCTACGCCATTATCCTGCTCCGGCGGGAGGGGTATCCCTGTGTCTTCCTGGCCGATTACGACGGCGCCGAGTACGAGGACAGCGGCCGCGACGGCAACCGCTACCGGATCACCCTCTCGTCCCACCGACAGATGCTGGACATCCTGCTGCTTGCCCGCCGCACCTATGCCTACGGCACCCAGTACGACTATTTCGACCATTGGAACTGCATCGGCTGGACCCGCCTGGGGGACGAGAACCACCCGATGGCGATGGCCGTGCTTTTGAGCGATGGTCCCGAGGGGCGGAAGTGGATGGAGGTGGGACGGCCGATGCGGCAGTTCACCGACATCACCGGCCATGTGGCCGAGCCGGTCCTTACCAACGAGTGGGGATGGGGGGAGTTCCGCTGCCGGGGCGGGTCGGTCTCCGTCTGGGTGGAAGGGTAGTGATCACGCCGGAGTGTGGTATACATTAAAAGCATCATGCTGGTCAGTAACCGGTTGAGGGTAGGGATTTGGTTGGATTGAGCGACGCGCCGAAGTGCGCATTTCCCCTGCTAGTGGTGGCGTTTGTCGCCACCCTCTTGCTGCAGCCCGTCCGGGCCGCGGCCCACAGCGAAGAGCAGGCGGCTCCGCATCGGCATGCCGGGCAGCCGGCGGCAGCTCCGTCCGTCGGCCTGGACGAACGGCTGGGTGCGAAGGTACCGCTCGACCTCGTGTTCCGCGACGAGAACGGCCGGCCGGTCCGCCTCGGCGACCTGGTCACCGGCCCGACCATCATCCTCCCCGTCTATTACAGCTGCACCAACGTCTGCAACTACCTGCAGAGCGGTCTGGCCCGCGTTCTGCCGGCGCTGAAAGGGGCGCCGGGCACGGAGTACCGGGTCATTTCCGTCAGCTTCGACGAGACCGAGACGGCCGTACAGGCGAGCCGCGCCAAACGGATGTACCTCACCTCCATGAACGCCCCCTTTCCGGAGGATGGCTGGAGGTTCCTGACCGGCGAGACAGGGAGCATCGACCGGCTGACCAGGTCCGCCGGCTTTCGCTTTCAGCGCCAGGGACGGGACTTCATCCATCCGGTGGCGAGCTTCATCGTCAGCCGGGACGGGACCATCGTCCGCTACCTGTACGGCACCACCTTCCTCCCCAAGGACCTGACCCTGGCGCTCCTTGAGGCGCGGGAGGGGAAGGTGGGGGCGACCCTCCGGAGGGTGGTCGGCTACTGCTTCAGCTTCGACCCGTCCGGCAAGACCTATGTCTTCAACCTGCTCCGGGTGAGCGCCACGGCGGTCATCCTGAGCGCCGGCAGCTTTCTCGCCTTCCTGCTCCTGACCGGCAGAAAGCGGCGGCACGACCCTTCGAGGAGAGCATGAGAGCAGAACAATCTCCGACAACCACGAGCTTCTGGAACGACACCGGCAGGAGCGGCATCGGCGCCTGGATCTTCTCCACGGACCACAAGCGGATCGGCCTCCTCTACTTCTGGTCGGTGTTCGGCTTCTTCCTGGTCGGCGTCATGCTGGGGCTCCTGCTCAAGCTGGAGCTGATGACGCCGGGACGGACCATCATGGGGCCCCAGAGCTACAACGCCCTCTTCACCGTGCACGGGGTGGTTATGATCTTCCTCTTCATCATCCCCGGCTTTCCCGGCGCCTTCGGCAACCTGATCATGCCGATCCAGATCGGCGCCCGGGACGTGGCCTTCCCGCGCCTCAACCTCCTCTCCTGGTGGCTCTACATCGCCGGCGCCGCGATCATCCTCACCTCGCTCTTCACCGGCGGCGGCCCGCCCGATACCGGCTGGACCTTCTATGTCCCCTTCAGCGAGCGGACCGGCACCAACGTCTCCCTGGCGGTCTTCGGCGTCTTCGTCATCGGTTTCTCCTCCATCCTGACCGGCGTGAACTTCGTCACCACCATCCATCGCCTCAGGGCCGAGGGGATGACCTGGGGGAGGCTGCCGCTCTTTGTCTGGTCCCTCTACGCCACGGCCTGGGTACAGATCCTGGCGACCCCCATCCTCGGCATCACCCTGATGCTGATCATTGCCGAGCGACTCCTCGGCACCGGCCTGTTCGACCCGGGGCGCGGCGGTGACCCGCTCATGTACCAGCACCTCTTCTGGATCTACTCCCACCCGGCGGTCTACATCATGATCCTCCCGGCCATGGGGGTAATCTCGGAGATCATCCCGGTCTTTTCCCGCAAGCCGATCTTCGGCTACAAGATGATCGCCTTTTCCAGCCTGGCCATCGCCGCGGCCGGGTCGTTGGTCTGGGGACACCACATGTTCACCAGCGGCATGAGCGACACCGCGATCCTGGTCTTCTCCTTCCTCACCTTCATCGTCGCCATCCCGTCGGCCATCAAGGTCTTCAACTGGGTCTCCACCCTCTACCGGGGCTCCATCTCCCTGGAGGCCCCGATGCTCTTCGCCCTCTCCTTCCTCCTCCTCTTCTCCATCGGCGGGCTGACCGGGCTGATCCTCGGCGCGGCCGCCACCGACATCCACGTCCACGACACCCAGTTCGTGGTCGGCCACTTCCACTACGTCATCTTCGGCGGCGCCGGGTTCGCCTTTTTCGGCGCCATGCACTACTGGCTCCCCAAGTTCTATGGCCGCCGCTATGCGGAAAGGCCGGCCGTCGTCGCCTGGGGGATGATGTTCACCGGCTTCAACATCCTCTACTTCACCATGATGGTGCTCGGGATGAAGGGGATGCCGAGGCGCTACTACGACTACCTTCCGGAGTTCGCCACCCTCAACCTGGTCTCCACCTTCGGGAGCTGGATACTGGCCTGCGGCCTGCTGCTCCTCCTGGTGAACCTGTTCCGCGGGCTGCGGAGCGGTGAGCCGTTCGGGGAGAACCCCTGGGGGGCGGCTACCCTGGAGTGGAGCGTGGCGACCCCCCCCCCGACGGAAAACTTTGCCGAGGAACCGGTGGTGACCCACGGCCCCTATGACTTCAGGGGGGCGGGTATCCCATGAGCCACCCGTCCCGCAGGGATTACGCCGGCGCCAAGCTGGGGATGTGGCTCTTCCTCTTCACCGAGCTGCTCCTCTTCGGCGGCCTGTTCCTCCTCTATGCCGCCTACCTGGCCCGCTATCCCCACGAGTTCGCCGCGGCCGGGCGGGAGATGCATGTCGGCTTCGGCACGCTCAACACGGGGGTCCTCATCACCAGCAGCCTGCTGGTGGCCATGGCGGTCACCGCCATCCAGCGGGACGACCGCCGGACGGCCTTCCGGCTGCTCATGGGGACGATCTCCTGCGCCGGGTGGTTCCTGTTCAACAAGTACCTGGAGTGGAGCGCCGAGATCGGCCGCGGCATCTACCCCAATTCGGCGAAGCTCGTGGCCGGACCGGCCGGGGAGTCGGTCTTCTACGGCCTCTACTACCTGACCGTCGGCCTCCACGGCCTGCACGTGCTGGTGGGGGGGACCCTGCTGGCGGTGGTGGCGCGGCGGGTGAGGGGGGGGAGCATCCACGGCGGCGATTTCGTCTGGCTTGAGAATGCCGCCCTCTACTGGCACCTGGTGGACCTGGTCTGGATCTTCATCTTCCCGCTCTACTACCTGATCCTGTAGGAGGCAGGCATGGCAACCGGAAACCACCACATCATCGGGTACGGCAGGCTGACGGCGGTCTGGCTGGCCCTTCTCGTCCTCACCGGACTGACCGTCGCGGTCTCGCGCCTGGAGATCGGCATCGGCCACGTCTGGGGCTCGCTGGCCATCGCCTCGGTCAAGGCGGGGCTGGTGATCGCCTTCTTCATGCACATGCGCTACGAGGGAAGGCTGCTGCGCTGGCTCCTGTTCGTCGCCCTGCTGACCCTGGCCATCTTCATCGGCCTCACCTTTTTCGACGTGCTCTATCGCTGAGGAAGCTCCGTGGACCCAAACCTGATTACCACAACCCAAGCGGTCGACCCGGTGTTCATCTTCATCCTCGGGGTCTCCATCGTGCTCCTCATCGGCATCACGGCGACCACGGTGGGGTTTGTCATCCGCTACCACCGGAGCCGCGCCCCGGTGGCGACCTCCCGGGCGGACGGGAACCTCTGGCTGGAGATCGTCTGGACCGTGCTCCCCACGGCGCTGGTGCTGGCCATGTTCTATTACGGCTGGTCCGGGTATCTGACGCTGCGTCAGGTCCCCAGGAATGCCGTGCAGGTGACCGCCACGGCCCGTACCTGGAGCTGGAGCTTCACCTATGCCAATGGCAAGACCAGCCCCAAGCTCTATGTGCCGGCGGGGAAACCGGTGCTGGTCAATCTCGTTTCCCAGGACGTGCTGCACGGCTTCTATCTCCCGGCGTTCCGGGTCAAGCGGGATGTGGTCCCGGGAATGAAGAACCACGCCTGGTTCGTGGCCGACAAGCCCGGCTCCTATGACCTCTTCTGTTCCGTCTACTGCGGCACCGGCCACTCCGGGATGATCACCACCGTGGAGGCGCTTCCTCCGGCGCAGTTTGCCGCCTGGCTGCAGCAGGGGGGGGGCGGAGGGAAGGAACATGGCGGCAAGGAGCTGCTGGAGAAGCATGGCTGTCTCGGCTGTCACTCCCTGGACGGCACGCCGAAGGTCGGTCCGACCCTGAAGGGTATCTGGGGACGGAGCGTTACGGTCGTCACCGGCGGCACGGAGCGGACCATCACCGTGGACGAGGCGTATCTGCGCCGTTCACTCCTGGAGCCGAACGCCGACGTGGTCAAGGGGTTCCCGCCGGTGATGCCGGCCTTCAGCGGCAAGCTGACCGACGCCGAGATCGCGGTGATCATCGATTTCCTGCGCAGCGGCGGCGAAACCCACCCGAAGCCGGACGGAGCGAAACTGGCCAAGGAGAAGGGGTGCCTGGCCTGCCACTCCCTGGACGGGACGCGCGGCGTCGGCCCCACCTTCAAGGGGCTCTACAACAGCCGAGTCACGGTGCTGCAGGGCGGCACCCGGCTCATCGTCACCGCCGACGACGCCTATCTGCGGGAGTCGATCACCAAGCCGATGGCGAAGGTGGTCGAGGGGTACCAGCCGATCATGCCGCTCTTTCCCGATCTGAAGGATGACGAGGTCGAGGCGCTGGTGGAGTTCATCGAGGGGATACGGTGAGCCCCCCCCTTCTGCGGCTGTTCCGTCTGCGGCTGTCGCTCCTGAACGGCGTGGCAGCCGTGGGAGGGTACAGCCTCTTTCCCGCAGCGTCCTCACCGACAGGGTGGTGGCCGCTCTTCACCGGCGTGACGCTCCTGGCCGCCGGGGCTTCTGCCCTCAACCAGGTGCTTGAGCACGACCTTGACCGGCTGATGGTCCGCACCAGCGGGCGCCCCATTCCCCGTGGCGACCTGTCGCCGTCAGCAGGGGTTGCAATCGGCGTCGCCGCTCTCCTGGCCGGACTCCTGCTGCTCGCTGCCTTTGGCGGCCTGCGTCCCTCCCTGCTTGGAGCGGGGGCGGTGGCCTGGTACCTGGGGCTTTACACGCCTCTCAAGCGCCATACCCCCTTTGCCCTGGCCGTCGGCGCTGTCTGCGGTGCCGTGCCGCCGGTCATCGGCTGGTGCTCTGCCGGCGGGGCGCCCGGCGACTACCCCATCATGCTCCTTGCCGGTCTCCTCTACCTCTGGCAGATCCCCCATTTCTGGCTCTTCCAGCGTCGGCACGAGGAGGATTACCGGCGCGCCGGCCTCCCCCTGTTCGTTCCAGGGGTGGCCGGAGGAGCTCCCGCTCCCCTCTGCCGGCTCTGGCTCCTGGCCCTGGCCGCGGCAGCCGCGATGCTGCCGGCCTTCGGCGTCATCGGGGGGGATTCCGCCCGTTGGTACCTGGTTATTCCTCTCGGGCTCGGCATTCTCGCCGCCACGCTTTCGGAGAGACTCCTCGGCTCCTGTATCAACCTCTTCCCGCTGCTGGTGACCATGGCGCTCGTCATGCAGCGGTGATCACGGTTTTCCCCAGATAACGTCCCCCTCCTACCTTTTCCTTTGCCTTGGGCACGCCTTAGGGCTACAATTGGTCGCTACAAATATCCATCCACACCAAAGGACCCCACCCATGGCCCAACAAGCCCTAGCCACCTACTTCGCTTCGCCGGAGCGGACCGACGACCGTGATCTCGTTCGCCTCCATGGGTTGCTGGCCGCCGACAGCGGGCTCTGCTCGGTAATCGACGCCATGCCCGAACTGGTGATGGTGGTGGGAGAAACCAGGCAGATTCTGCTCGGCAACCGGGCCATGAGCGAGTTCGCGGCCTCCCAGGGGTGTGAAGCGTTGCTCGGACTGCGGCCAGGCGAGCTCTTCTCGTGCCAGCATGCCATGTCCGCCCCTTCGGGGTGTGGGACCGGCGAGCCCTGCAGCACGTGCGGGGCGTTAGAGGCGATCCTGGAGGCGCTCGAGGGTGACCGCGCCAGTTACGAGTGCCGCGTGCTGCGACAGCTTCCCCAAGGGATGGAGGCGCTCGATCTGAAGGTGTGGGGTACCCCGTTCTGCTGGAACGGTGAATCGCTGGCCCTGGTGGTGGCCGTTGACATCAGTGACGAAAAACGGCGGAAGGTGCTGGAACGGATATTCTTCCACGACGTCCTCAATACGGCCGGCGCCATCAACAGCCTGACCGAACTGCTGGTCGACGGGATACTGACCTTCGACCAGGCCAAAGAGACCCTCGTCGACTCGGTCAGGACCCTGGTCAGTGAAATCAGGGATCAGCGGGAGCTCCTCGCGGCCGAGAGCAACGAGTTGACGGTACGGACGTCGCCGGTGCATTCGCGCCTGTTTCTCGAAGCGATGGCCGGCACGTACCGGCACACCCATCTCGGCCGGGAGCGGGAGATCCTTATCCACCCGACCTCGGCGGAGACCATCTTCTTCAGCGACGAACGGCTCTTCGGCCGGGTTATCGGCAACCTCGTCAAGAATGCCCTGGAGGCGGTGGGAGAGGGAGGGGTGGTAACCCTCGGCTGCACCGTCGAGGAGAACAAGGTCTCCTTCTGGTGCCATAATCCCGGCCACATTCCGCACGAAGTCCAGTTGCAGATATTTCAGCGCTCGTTTTCCACCAAGGAACTGGGCAGAGGCATCGGTACCTATAGTGTCAAACTGCTGACCGAGCGTTACCTGAAAGGGCGGGCCTCCTTCGTCTCCGACGCCGCCGCGGGAACCACCTTCTCCGTCACACTCCCCCTCGATATCCGTCACTGATCCTGTCGCGCGCCGCAGTCGGTTTACGGCGCCGCACCTGTTTTCCCATTCCCGTTTGACAAACCGGCCCCGGTGCTCTATGTACACTTACACCGGTTCGCCCGGTTCATTCTCCCTGGAAGGGACCCATGGCGCGAAGAATCTTCATAGCAGCCACCGGCCAGAACTGCGGGAAGACCACCACCAGCCTCTCGCTGCTTCACCTGGCGCGAAGGACGTACGGTCGTGTCGGCTTCATCAAGCCCCTCGGTCCCAAACCGGCCATGCTGCGCGGAATCCCCGTCGACAAGGATGCCGCGCTGGTCGCCCAGGTATTCGGCCTCCAGCGGGACCTGCGCTTCATGTCGCCGGTGGTGGTCTACCCCGACACCACCCGCAAGGTCATCGACGGCGAGGTCTCGGCCTCAGAGCTGCAGGAGCGGATACTGCACGCCTATGCCGAACTGGAGAAGCGGTGCGACTTCATCGTCATCGAGGGGTCGGGGCACCCCGGGGTCGGGTCGGTGCTGAAGCTGTCCAATGCCCGCATTGCCCGGCTGCTGGATGCGCCGGTGCTTATGGTCACCGGTGGCGGGGTGGGGAACGTGGTGGATACGGTCAGCATGAACCTGGCGCTCTTTGAAAAGGAGGGGGCCGAGGTGCGGGCTCTCCTGGCCAACAAGCTGATCGCGGAGAAGCGGGTGAGTATCCTCGATTATCTGCGACGAGCCCTGGTCAACGAACCGCTGACCGTCCTCGGCGGCTTCGATTACCAGCCGGTCCTGGCCAACCCGACCCTGCGCCGCGTTTCAAAGCTCCTCGACCTCCCGTTGAACGGGAATCGGCGCGACATGGGGAGGATCATCCACAATGTCCAGATCGGTGCCGCCTCTACCCAGCGGGTGACCGAGCTGCTCAGGCCGTCTACCCTCCTGATCGTCACCAGCAGCCGCGACGAACTGCTGGTCACCCTGGCCAACCTCTACCAGATGCCGGAGTACCGGTCGCAGATCGTCGGCCTGGTGATCCCCGGCATCATTCCGGTCAGCACCATCACGCAACGGATCCTCGACCGGAGCAACATCCCGTACCTCCGCACCCATAGCCACACTACAGCCGAGCTGCACAGGGTTCTCACCGAGGACGTCTCCAAGATCACCGTCGAGGATACCGAGAAACTTGACCTGGTCCGGTCGCTGGCGGAAAGGAGTCTCGACTTCGACGCCCTGGATGAGCTCTTTGCCCCCCGGTCCTGACCATCCCGACGTCACGAGTGGAAACCATGCCTGATTCGAGCCGGCTCCGCCGCCAGCGCTGGGTGATTTTCGGCGTACTGGCGCTGATCTACATTCTGGTCTATTTTTACCGGGTCTCGCTGGCGGTGGTAGCGGGCGATATCGCCCGGGAGCTCCGGCTTACCCCCCAGCAGCTCGGCGCCCTGTCGGGCATCCTCTTCTACGTCTATGGTGTTGCCCAGATCCCGCTGGGGCCGATGATCGACCGGCTGGGAGGCCGGCTGGTCATCAGCGGTAGCGGGGTGCTTACCGCGGCCGGCGGCATACTCTTCTCCCGGGCGGCAAGCTTGGAAACGGCCATGGCTGCCCGGGTGCTGATCGGTATCGGCACCGCCTCGGTGCTGATGGCCACCTTCACGATATTCAGCCATTGGTATTCCCGGAAGGAGTTCGGCCGGGTCTCGGGCTTCATGGTGGCGGTCGGCAACCTGGGGAACCTGCTGGGTACGGCACCGCTGGCGCTGGCCGTGGCGGCCTTTGGCTGGCGCACGTCGTTCCTGGCCATCGGGATCGTCCAGGTGCTGGTCACCCTCCTGGTTTTCGGCCTGGTACGCGACCGTCCACCCCGACACTCCACGGATGCGGCGCCGGACGCCGCCCCCCACGTCGGCATGCTGGCCGCCTGGAAGAACATCTTCGGCACGCCGGATTTCTGGCTGCTCGGCTTGATTGCATTTTTCTGGTACGGCAATTACCTGGCGCTCCAGGGACTCTGGGGCGGCCCCTACCTGATGGAGGTACTGCAGTTCTCCCGCGAGGCCACCGGCCGGATGCTGATGTGCACCTCCCTCGGGTTCATCGCCGGCAGCACCATGATCGACACCGTTGCCCGCCGGCTGTTCCGCTCCTACAAGAAGACCCTGGTGGCGGGACAACTGATGCTGATGCTGTTCATGAGCTGCTTTCTGGGGGGTGCCGAGGCCCTGTCACAGCCGATCCTCGCTCTGCTCTTCTTCGTCATCGGCCTGGCGGTATCCAGCGGCGTGATGATCTACCCGATCGTCCGGAGCATGTTCCCGGTGCGGATCGTCGGGACGGCGCTCACCTCCCTCAACTTCTTCGTCCTGATGGGGGCGGCGGTCACCCAGCAGGTCATGGGTCTGATCGTCGGCCACTTCCCGCGAGGGGCCAGCGGCGTCATTCCCCGGGCGTTCCATGCCGCCTTCCTCTTCCCGGTCATCGGGCTTGCCGTGGCAATCGTCTGCTATCTGTTCGCCCGGGATTATTCCGAGCAGAACTGAGCAGTCGGTCGTGTGGCTGAATGCAGAAAAGGCGGCAAAGGCCGCCTTTTCTGTCTGAACGTGTGAAGGGGGGACTAGAGGATTTCCACCAGCTGCAGTTCGAAGGTGAGATCTTCGCCGGCCAACGGGTGGTTGGCGTCGAAGGTGATGCTGTCGTCGGTCACCGCGGTGACGGTGACGCCGAAATCGTCGTGCTCCTCGTTGGAGAGGACGAGTTCATCCCCCACCTCGGGATTGAGGTCTGCCGGTACGTCGCTGCGGGGAACGGTGAAGACCTTCTCCTCGTCGCGCTCGCCAAAGGCGTCTACAGCCGGAACGACAACTTTCCGCGTCTCCCCGGGAGCCATGCCGATGAGTGCCTCTTCGATCTGGGTGAAGAACTCGCCCGAACCGATGGTCAGTTCCATGGGGCCGGTTTCGCAGCCGCAGCCGCAATCGTCGTCGCAATCATCGTGATCGCAGTCGCTGGATTCGCATTCTTCTGAACTGCATTCGTCTCCTTCAAGGGTTGAATCGAACACCGTGCCGTCCGCCAGCATGCCGGTGTAATCGAATTTTACCTTATCGCCCTGTTTTGCCTGTGCCATTTCGTGATCCTTTTTCTGGTGATAGTCTGCAGCCTTGGCTGTCATGACGTTAGAGTACGGGGAAGTGGGATAAAGGTCCACAAAATTTTTTTGCCGCCGCGGCCGTTTCAGAATTGGCTCGGACAACCGAAGAACTTAGGAAATATGCATGAGAGGTGCTGCATGGCTACCGAAGCCTATCGTGAGTTGATCGTCGCCTCGAAGGTCGATGATGAGGCATCCATTATCGACCTGTTCAGGGAAATTGCCGAAAACGACCGGGACGCGACGGTCACGATGCTGAACATCTACAAAGAGCTCCCCATTACCAACACAGCGACAATCTTCGACATCAAGGGGAAGAACCTGGAATTCAAGACTACCCCCCTGCAGCTGGCAGCGGCTCATCACAGCGGCGAAACGCTGATCCAGGCCCCCTTCCTCAATACCAGCATCATCGGCAAGGTGATCTACGTGGATCACGCCCACGGCCTGGTGGGGCTGGGGAATCTCTCCTATGCAGAGGTATTCTACGACAAGCGGAATGCGGTGCGGGTAAGGCTGCGGATCCCCTTGAACGTGACCCTCGACGCCGACGGGGCCAAGGTGTCGGGGATGATGCGCGATGTCTCCCTCGGCGGCTGCGGGGTTACTACCCTGGCCGGGCCGACGCTGGAGCGGGCGAGCAACGTGAAGCTCCATATCAAGCTGTTCGAAAACGATACCGTGGTGGAAGCGGATATCCCGTCCCGGATCGTCCGGCTCGGGGAAGGCCCCCCTTACGACTGCGGCATCACGTTTCTGCACACCGCGGAGACCGAGCGGATCCTCTCCATGTTCATCTACCGGCGTCAGCTGGAGATCATCCGTGAGCTGAAGGAGAAGGCCTGACAACGGGCGGAGCGGCCAGTGACTGATACCGCTTCGGCTGTCAGGCGGCACGGGCCGCTGGCAGGGGGATGGCGGCTGCAGGGACACCGGCATCCAGCAGGCTTTCGATGGCGGCGAAATCGATGACCTGCTCCGCCTGACCGGTGATCAGGGAGATCTTTTCCGTGTCTTCCGCCACGATCTTGGAGACATGGCCGTTCAGGGCCGAGAAGACCTCCGCGGTGGTCTGCTCGATCCGGATATGGGGGATGCCGCTGTCGTCGATGATCTTCTGGGTGATGGCCGAAACCGGTGCGTGGCCGGGAACGACGATGCCGGCAATCTTCTCGCGGTAGGCGGGTATGTTGTACAGCGACGACAGGGTCACCAGGAGTTCGTCGCGGGAGCTGGTGGTGATGAGCAGGGTCGACTCCCGGAGATTGTCGATGACCTTCTGGGAGGAGGCCGCTCCCAGCTGGATGTTGTGGATGATCCGCTGCTTCTGGCCCTGGTCGCCGTGCAGCGGATGGGCCAACAGCCGGGCAACACTCTGCAGGGTCGGATCGGCCAGTACCGGCGAGTAATCGAATGCCCCGCTGACCCGAATGCCGCTTTCGGCAAAGAACTTTTCCAGGTAGGCGAGGGACGACTCCCGCTTCTCCGGCAGGAGCTTGTTGACCAGAAGCATCCGCACCTGAACGCCCGCCTCCTTGTACAGGGCGATGTTGAGCCGGGCCGAGTCGATGACGTTGCCGATGCCGCCGCCAGCCACCATGACCACCGGCGCGTTCACCAGCTTGGCCATGTCGGCGTTGTTGAGACCGATGACCGACCCAACGCCCCCATGGCCGGCCCCCTCCACGAGGAGCAGGTCGCAGCGGGACTCCAGTTCCCGGCAGGCCGCGACGATCCGCTCGGCTGCCCACTCCCGGCAGAGCTCACCGTCCAGATACCGTTTCGTCGAGCCTTTACCCAGTACCAGCGGCGACATGAGTGCGATCTGCTCTTCCAGCCCGAAGACGGTGGCCATGAGGGCGGCGTCCTTGTCCACCACCACACCGCCGAACTCCTGGCACTTGGGGCCGAGCGGCTTGATGTAGCCGACCCTGCCATAGCGCTGCCGGGCCAGATGCATGAGCGAGAGGCTGATGGTGGTCTTGCCGCAATGTTGGCCCGTTGCCGCGATGAACAGCTTTTTGCACATAGGGTGAACACTCCTGCCGAAAGTGTCGATTTTAAATCCAGTATAGCCAATGGGAGACGGCGGTTTCAAACACGTATACCATTAGAATCGTATACGTTTCAGCCGTGAGCGTGGCAGGGTCGCCGAAACACTTTCGGGAGGGAAGGATTCACGCTATACTCACGCCTGATCCTTGAGAGGATGTTAACTATTCTGGTTGCTCAAAAATGGCCAGATCGTCGCACCCGCAGCAAGCTTCGAGGGAGGCGTAGCGGCGCTACGCCGCACTGAGGAGCTTGCGAGGACGGCGGCGAGATGGCTGTTTTTCAGCAACCGGCCACAGGAGTCTGACATGGAGCTGCTGAACGACGTTGAGGTCCGGGTGCTTGGCTGCCTCATCGAGAAGGAGCTGACCACCCCGGAGTATTACCCCCTGACCCTCAATGCCCTGACCAATGCCTGCAACCAGAAATCGAACCGCGATCCGGTGCTGGTCCTGGCGGAAGCGGACGTGGTGCGCGCCCTTGACCGGCTGAAATTCAAGGGGCTGGCGCGGCTCTCTGCCGAAGCTGGGCGGGTGCCGAAATACTGCCATTCGTTGACTGAAAAGTATCGCTTCGCACCGTCCGAACTGTCGGTGCTGGCCGAACTGCTGCTGCGCGGCCCCCAGACCGTCGGCGAACTGCGCGGCCGCGCGGAGCGGATGGCCTCATTCGCCGATCTTGCCGCCGTGGAGCAGGTGCTGGATGAGCTGATGGGGCTCGATCCTCCTCTGGTCGGGCGTATGGCCCGCCAGCCTGGCCGGAAGGAGTGCCGCTATGCCCACCTTCTGGCCGGAGAGCCGCAACTTTCGGCCGAAGATGTATCTGCCCAGCCGGAGGCGGCACGGCTCCGCGTCATGGCCGAAGACGAGCGGATCAGCAGGCTCGAAGGGGAAGTCACCACGCTCCGGAACGAGGTTGCCGAGCTTCGGCGGTTGATGGACGAGTTCAAATCCCAGTTCGAATGACAATGCTCTAACCTGCTGATCGTTTTCATTAATAAAACGGCGATTGCATGGTCGTCGTTTTATTAATGAAAAGACCGGTTCTCCCGCAATTCCTCCTCGCTTTTTCAATCCTAACAGTTCAAAATTAAATCACTATTTTTAACGACTGGAAAAAATTACGACAAGAAAACCAAATTTCCCCTTGACTAAGTTAGGGTCGATAGATTAATTTATTTAAAAACAAGACAAAAATGGTCCTGTTTAACCGATGCGCGGCTTCTCAGGGATACGCTCCCTCTATTTTACTGTTGCGAAAGGAGTAGCAAATGGTAAGGAACGTAGTTGGCCTCATGGTAGTGGTAGCCCTCTGTGTGATGTCGCTGTCGTCGGTTGTGCAGGCTGAAGAGCTGAAGAAGTACGGTGTACGGGTGAGGGCGATCTATGTGATGCCTGATGAGGCGTTCGACGACGCTGAGATGGCTTCCCTGGTCAGACTGGACGATGCGGTCATCCCCGAACTCGATCTCGAGTACTTCTTCACCAAGAACATCTCCACGGAAGTAATCCTCGGCGCCTCCCACCATGACGTACGGCTGAACAATCAGGTTGCCGGTTCCACATGGCTGCTGCCGCCGACGTTGACCCTGAAGTACCATCCGCTCCCCAATGAAACCATCAGCCCCTATCTGGGTGCCGGCGTGAACTTTACCCTTCCGTTCAGCTCCATGCTGAGCGGGGTGAACGACTTCAAGATTGACAACTCGTTCAACTGGGCTGCCCAGGCCGGCGTCGACATCAAGTTCAAGGACAACATCTTCTTCAACATCGACTACAAATATGTCGCCATAGACACCAAGGCCCGCATTGCCGGGGTCAAGTACGACCTGGACATCAACCCGCATCTGTTCGGCGTCGGGATCGGCTATCGTTTCTAGGAAGTCCTGTGTTTGAACGAAGGTAGTGAGAGGTGATCCATTCCGTTCGCAGCTTGATCGGATGGAATTTGTTGACAACAGCAATCTGCTGTGATAAACAAGTCCGGTTTTGGGGTGTCGCCAAGCGGTAAGGCAACGGACTCTGACTCCGTTATTCCGAGGTTCGAATCCTCGCACCCCAGCCAGACTATTCAAGGGCTAGCATGAAATGCTAGCCCTTTTTACCCACCCCAGCCGTTTCCGGACGCGTAGCTCAGTTGGTAGAGCAGGCGACTCTTAATCGTCAGGTCGTAGGTTCGAAGCCTACCGCGTCCACCATAGTTTGATCCGATTCTTTCAGATTACCCATCCTTTGAGCGCACCATGCCCCAGGCGGCCGGTGCGCTCTTGTTTTTTGCCCCTCTTCCGTTACAGTTGACGCACAGGAAAAATTCATGACATCCAGGAGGAACCCATGCAGGAAAGAAAAGGAGTCATCACGTTCAAGGGGAACCCGTTCACCCTGCTCGGACCGGAACTTAAGGTGGGGGATGCCGCGCCCGACTTTACTGTCGTCGACAACGGCCTGGCGCCGGTGTCGCTGGCCACGTACAGCGGCAAGATCAAGGTGATCAGTGCCGTCCCCTCGCTGGATACGCCGGTCTGCGACATGGAGACCCGCCGCTTCAACCAGGAGTCCGCATCCCTGCCGGAAAACGTAGCCGTGTTGACCATAAGCCTCGATCTTCCCTTTGCCCAGAAGCGCTGGTGCGGCGCCGCCGGCATCGACCGGGTGACGACCCTCTCCGACTACCAGGAGCGCTCCTTTGCCCAGGCCTACGGCGTCCTGATCAAGGAGCTCAAGCTTCTCTCCCGGTCGATCTTCGTCATCGACGCCAACAACACGATCCGCTACATCCAGCATGTGCCGGAGGTGACCAGCGAGCCCGATTACGCGGCTGTCCTGGCTGCGGTGCGGGCGCTACTCTAGAAAAAAACAGTTGTCCACGAGACGCACGAACTAAATCAAACCATCATGGTATGATCTGCTCGATGCATTGCCGATCTGCTGCAGTTCTGCATCAGTTCGTGTTTTTTCGCGTCGTTTGTGGACCGAATAAGCAGTGTTTAGGAAGAGACGGGAACGGGGAGGGCCACGAAAGGCTCCTCCCCGTTTTGCGTTCAGCCGGCAGGTCGCAGTTCGGGAAAGGCGCGCAGGACCTCGCGGACCGCCATGATGGAGAGGCTGTTGCCGATCAGGTGCCATCGTCTGCGGAGCGGTACCGAGGCCGGGAAACGGAAGTCGGCAGGAAAGTGGAGGAGCCGGGCGATCTCTTCGGGGGTGAAATGTCGGACAACACCCCCCTGGCGCAGGTAGGAGCCGGCGTTGGAGATCGATTTGCCGTAGCCGGAGGTGAAGCAGGTGGTGTAGACGGCCGGGTCGGCCGGTTCCAGGATGCGCAGGCCTTTGCCGAAGCGCTCCAGTATGTCGTCGGCCAGCCTCAGCTCCCCCGGAGTCGCCGCCGCTGCCGACGGGTCGAGGTACTCCGCGAGCGCCGACTTCTGCTGCGGTGACGGTTCTTGCGCCAGGAGCGGGCCGCGGGAGGCCGTAAGATAGTAACGGGGACGGCGGGACGGAACCCCCAGTTCGGTGGGGCAGAGCTGGCGCTCCACCACTCCATACCCCCGTGCGGCGAGGATTTCGGTGAGCCGGCAGTGGGCCTGGGAGCCGACGAAGCCGGCCACGTTCTCCAGCGCCAGGTGGCGCGGCAGCCGTTCGTTCGGCATCCGGGCCAGGAGCTCCATGATCCGGACCAGGCTCCGGGCGCGGTGGTCCGCCAGGTCGCGGCGGACGCCCCGCTCGCAGTAGGGCTGACAGGGGGGGGAGAGCCACCAGAGGTCGGCGCCGGCGCTGGTCAGTTCCCAGGCGCTGATCCGCTCCAGGTCCGCCTGCTGTGCCGGGTGCCCCGGAAAGTTGTGACGGTAGACCGAAAGCGCCTCTGCGCTCTGGTCGAAAGCCCCCACCACCCGGACGTTCAAGACTGCCACGGCGGCGGCAAAGCCGCCGATCCCGCAAAAAAGCTCCAGCGCCCGGATCGGCGCGGCTCCCTGATCTGTTCCGGTCATCCCGTTCATGGCGGCGCATTGTAGAAGGCGCGGCCGATCCCTGTCAAGGGGAGCCGACGAATTCGCGTGGTATACTTTCACTATGACGTACCGGAGGTGATCTATGCGAAACATGATCATTGCGCTCTGCGCCCTGCTGACGTTGGGTGGGGTGGCCGAGGCGAAGATAGTGACAAGGGTCGTCGAGTACCGTCAGGGGGACGCGATCCTTGAAGGGTACCTGGCCTATGACGATGCCCTGAGCGGGAAGCGGCCGGGGGTGCTGGTGGTGCACGAATGGACCGGCCTCGGGCCGTATGTGCAGAAGCGGGTGCAGCAGCTGGCCGGGCTAGGCTATGTGGCGTTCGGCGCCGACATCTACGGCAAGGGGATCAGGCCGGGCAATCCGAAGGATGCGGCTGCAATCGCCGGCAAATACAAGGCGGACCGACAGCTCATGCGGGCTCGGGCTCAGGCGGGGCTCGACGAGCTCCGGAGGCAGCCCGGCGTCGATACCGGCCGGCTCGCTGCCATCGGCTACTGCTTCGGCGGCACCACGGTGCTGGAGATTGCCCGGAGCGGCGCCGACCTGCGAGGGGTGGTGAGCTTCCACGGCGGTCTCAACACGCCGACCCCGGCAGATGCCGTCAGGATCAAGGCCCGGGTGCTGGCCCTGCACGGCGCCGACGACCCATTCGTGCCGCCGCCGCAGGTGGCGGCCTTCCAGGACGAGATGCGGGGCGGCGGCGTGGATTGGCAGATGATCTACTACGGCGGTGCGGTCCACAGCTTCACCAACCCTGACTCGGGGAACGACCCGAAGAAGGGGGCCGCCTACAACGAGCGGGCCGACCGGCGGTCGTGGGAGGCGATGAAGCTCTTCTTCGACGAGATCTTCGGCAAATAAGCGGCCAGGGGCGAGGTCTGCGGGGGGTAACATGAACAGGGAACGACGGAGTACGCCCGCATTCCCGCTCCAGGTCCTGTACGACGGCGCCTGCATCGTCTGTGCGACCGAGATCGCGCACTACCTGGAAAAGGACCGGGCCGGCCAGCTGAGGGGGGTGGACATCAGCGCCGAAGGATTCGATGCGGCCGACTACGGGCTCACCAGGGCCGAGGTGATGGCCCAGTTGCACGCCATCGACAGCCAGGGTCGGCTCTACCGCGGGGTGGAGGCGTTCCGGGCCATCTGGCAGGCCTTTCCCTCCTCGACGCTGTACGGACTCCTCGCTACCCTCGTCACCCTCCCGTTCCTCTCTCCCCTGGCGCGCCTCGCCTACCGCTGCTTCGCCCGCATCAGGCGCTTTCTCCCCAAGAAGCGGACCGCCTGTGGCGGCATCTGCCAGCTTCGCCGTCCTTGACGAACCGTGTCGAATCGTATAACAGTGACGATTCGTGCCCCATCCGTCCGTTTTTGTGCCGATCCGGGAACCCCATCACCAGAGCAGCAAGGAGAGAGCAGACCATGACGGCACCGTTATCGCCCCTGCCGGGCCGCCTGCCCCGCCTGCTGCTCGTCTACCCGGCAACGGAGAAGCTCGGCTGGGTCCGCCGTTTCCAGCTCCCGTCCCTGGCCCTGCAGCAGGTGGCCGCCGCCACCCCCCCTCACTGGGAGGTGGTGCTGGCCGACGAGGTGCACGAGGAGGTGCCGTTCGACGGCACGTTCGATCTGGTCGGGATCACCGCCATGACGCACCAGGCAAACCGGGCGTACGTCATTGCCGACCGTTTCCGGGAGCGGGGGGTGCCGGTGGTGCTCGGCGGCATGCATCCCACCGTCCTCCCCGACGAGGCCCTCGGCCATGCCGACGCCGTGGTGGTGGGGGAGGCGGAACCGGTATGGGCGACCCTGTTGGAGGAGCTGCTGGAAGGCCGTCTGGCCCCGCTCTACCGGGCGCCGATCCCGGACGGCGACACCCTCACCATCCCCTGGTCCCGGCGCGACCTCTTCAGCGGCAGGAAATACCTCACCACCCAGACCCTCCAGGCGAGCCGCGGCTGCCCCTACGATTGTCCCTTCTGCGTCACCACCAACTATTTCGGCAACCAGTTCCGCTACCGTGCGCCCGAGGAGATCCTGGCCGAACTCCGCACCTTCGACCGGAAGCTGACCGTCTTCCTCGACGACAACCTGCTGGGAAATCCGGCCCGGGCCGTGCCGATCCTGGAGGGGATGGCCGACCTGGGGCTCAAGTGGGGGGGACAGACCGGCCTTCGCTTCGCCGAAGACCCGGAGCTGGTCCGCCTCGTGGCCCGTTCCGGCTGCATCGGCCTCTTCGTGGGGATCGAGTCGGTGAGCGGCGCCCATGCCGGCCTGGCCAAGTCCCAGTCCGGCTCCTCCCACAAGGAGCTGATCCGACGGGTCCAGGAGGCAGGGATCATCGTGGAGGCGTCCTTTGTCTTCGGCTTCGACGACCACGACGAGGGGGTCTTCGAGGAGACGCTCCGCTACGTGGAGGAGTGCAGCCCGAGCATCCCCACCTTCCACATCCTCACCCCCTATCCCGGGACGTCTCTCTTCGCGCAGTACGAGCGGGAGGGAAGGCTCCTGCACACCGACTGGGACCGCTACAACCACAACGAGGTGGTGTTCAGGCCGAAGCAGATGTCGCCGGAACGGCTCTACCGCGGGTGGGTGGAGGCGCGGCGGCAGGCCTACTCCTGGTCGTCGGTCCTGGGGCGGGTCGCCCGCAACCCCAACCCCCGCTTCACCAATTTCGCCTACAACCTGCTCCGCAAGGGGCCCAACGACAGTTTGAAGTAGGTGGCTGCCCCTGAAAAAACGTGAGGGGGGAGCGCCCCGCTCCGCTCCGACTGCCGAGAATCGTGCCGGCGAGGACTGAGTGCCTCGTGGAGCGACTGTGCCCGAGTACCAGCCGCTGTAGGCGAAATGGAGCAGCCGGCCCTTCCTGTCTGAGCCCGTCAGGGCGAGTTGATGGGCCTGCGCGCAATGAGCCGTACAGCGGCGGTGCGAGCGGCACTCGGAGCGGAGCGGGGTGCTCGGTCCTCACCCCTCCTGAGCGCGGCTACGCCCGGATCATCACCAGCAGCATCTTGAACCGGACCTTGGCCCGCAGGGAGTGGGGGTGGTTGGCCGGCATGATGACGAACTGCCCGGTCTCGACGGTCTGGGGAGTGCCGTCGATGGTGACCTCGCCGGTGCCGTCGACGACCTGGACAAAGGCGTCGTACGGGGCCGTGTGCTCGGAGAGCCCCTGCCCTTCGGCAAAGGCGAACAGGGTGATGGTGCCGATCTTCTTGTCGATGAGGGTCCGGCTCACCACCGACCCGGGCTGGTAGGCGACCAGGTCGGCCATGGTGATGGCCGTGCCGATCAGATCTTGGGTGTCGCTCATGGGTGCTGCTCCTTTCAGTGATAACTCGTCCTTACAGCTAAAGCATACAGCACTTTCCTGCCAACGCCTTGATACAGGTCAAGGGAGCGCACCTCTTCCCATTTTCCCTCCCCTGTAGTAGTATCCACCCCCTCAAAACAACCGACAGGAGTCGTAATGGCACTCACCAGCGAGCAGCACCGTGCAGTCATAGGATATATCGTCGAGGAGACCGGCCTGAAACCGTTCCAGGTGGAAGCGACCGTGGAACTGCTCCAGGAGGGGGGGACGGTCCCCTTCATCGCCCGCTACCGGAAGGAGCGGACCGGCGAACTGGACGAGGTGGAGATCCGGACCGTCGAAGAGCGCTTCACCTACTTCACCGAGCTTACCGAGCGGAAGGTCGCCATCCTCAACTCCATCGAGGAGCAGGGGAAGCTGACCCCTGAGCTCCGGGCGCGGATCGAGTCGACCCGCCAGAAGACCGAGCTGGAGGACCTCTACCTCCCGTACAAGCCGAAGCGCCGCACCAAGGCGATCATCGCCCGGGAGCGGGGGCTGGAGCCGCTGGCCGACCTGATGGCCGCCCAGGAGCTGACCGAAGGCACCCCGGAAGAGGCGGCAGCCCCCTTTGTCGATCCCGCCAAAGAGGTGCCGGACTCGGCAGCGGCCCTGGCCGGTGCCGGTCACATCCTGGCCGAGCGGCTGGCCGACGACGCCGATGCCCGGGCCTTTGTCCGGCGCATCACCGCCGACGAGGGGATCATCCGCTCCCGGGTGGCCACGGAGAAGAAGGGTGAGGTCACCAAGTTCGAGATGTACTACGACTACGAGGAGCCGCTGAAGAGCGTCCCCTCCCACCGGATGCTGGCCATGCGCCGTGGGGAGAAGGAGGAGGTCCTCTTCCTCGCCGTGGTCGCGCCGGTGGAGTCGATCCTGGCCGGGCTGAAGAGCCGGCTGGTCCGGGGGGAGAGCATCTTCCGAACGCTTCTGGAAGCGGTTGCCGAGGACGCCTACAAGCGGCTCATCGCCCCCTCCATCGAGGTGGAACTCCGGCTGGAGGCCAAGAACCGGGCCGACGAGGCGGCCATCAAGGTCTTTGCCCAGAACCTGCGGAACCTCCTCCTGGCGCCGCCGGCCGGGAGCAAGCGGGTCCTCGGCGTCGACCCGGGACTCCGGACCGGCTCCAAGCTGGCCGCCGTGGACGCTACCGGCCGCTTCCTGGAGCACGTCACCATCTATCCCCATACCGGCGAGGGGCGGGTCCCCCAGGCAAAGAAGGAACTCCTCCGCCTCATCGACGGCCACGCCCCGGAGATGATCGCCATCGGCAACGGCACTGCCAGCCGGGAGATGGAGCTGTTCGTAAAAGAGACCCTGGCCGAGGCCGGTCGGCACCTCCCGGTGGTGGTGGTGAGCGAGGCCGGCGCCAGCGTCTACTCGGCCTCGGAGATCGCCCGCGAGGAGTTCCCGGAGCTGGACCTGACCGTGCGTGGGGCGATCTCCATCGCCCGGCGGCTCCAGGACCCCCTGGCCGAACTGGTGAAGATCGACCCGAAGAGCATCGGGGTCGGCCAGTACCAGCACGACGTGAACCAGTCCATGCTGAAGAAGGCGCTGGACGACGTGGTGGAGTCGTGCGTAAACTTCGTCGGGGTCGACCTGAACACCGCCTCCTGGGCGCTCCTCGCCTATGTGGCCGGCGTCGGACCGGCCCTGGCCAAGGCGATCGTGAAGTTCCGTGACGACAAGGGGGCCTTCCCCTCCCGTCAGGCGCTCCTCTCGGTCCCCCGCTTCGGGGCCAAGGCGTTCGAACAGGCGGCCGGCTTCCTCCGGATCCGGGGGGGCGAACACCCCTTGGACAACACCGCCGTTCACCCGGAGCGCTACCAGGTGGTGGAGGCGATGGCCGCCGACCTCGGCAGCTCCCTGGCCCAGCTGGTGGCCGATCCGGCACTGGCAGGGAGGATCGATCTCAAGCGCTACGTCAGCGAGCAGGTCGGTCTCCCCACCCTGAAGGACATCCTGGAGGAGCTGAAGAAGCCGGGGCGCGACCCCCGGAGCCAGTTCCAGGCCGCCTCCTTCCGGGACGACATCCGGGAGATCGCCGATCTCAAGGAGGGGATGATCCTCCAGGGGGTGGTAACCAACGTCACCGCCTTCGGCGCCTTCGTGGACATCGGGGTCCACCAGGACGGGCTGGTGCACGTGAGCCACCTGGCCAACCGGTTCATCAAGGATCCGAACGACGCGGTGAAGGTGGGGGAGCTGGTACAGGTGAAGGTCCTGGCTGCCGACACGCAGCGGAAAAGGATCTCCCTCTCCATCAAAGAGGCGCTGCCGGGCGGGGGAGAGCAGCGTCCCCGCGGGGAGCGGCCGGCGCCGGCGGAACGGAAGCCAGCGGAGCCGAAGGCGCAGGGCGGCCTGGACCTGGGGGCCTTCGAACGGGCCGGTTTCCGGGTGCGGAAAAAGCCGTGAACGCGTAAGGGTGGAGCCGTGACGGACGCCGCCCCATTTCGCTCGACGTGCTCTCGCACCGCCGCTGTACGGCTCATTTCGCTACCGGCCTGAAACTCGCCCTGACGGGCTCAGACAATCAGGCCGGCGGCCGCTCCATTTCGCCTACAGCGGCTGGCGCTCGGGCACATCAGCTCAGTTGGCGCGGCGTCCGTCACGGGTCAGGATAAGGTTAATGGGGGAATGGATATGATCACGGTACTGAAGGACTTCGCCATCATCGTCGGCGGCCTGGTGACGATCTTCGCCTTTGTCAACGGCCTCCTGGAGTATCGCCGCCAGGGGGTGCAGAAGCGGGTTGAGCACTTCACCCTGCTCCGCCGGCGCCTGAAGGAGAACCCGGTCTTCAAGGAGATCTGCGCCATGATGTTCGCAGGCGACCCGGCCCTGGCGACCTTCGACGCCCAGGGGAAGCGAGACTTCATCGGCCTCCTGGAGGAGGTGGCCCTCTGGGTCAACTCCGGGCTGATCCGGCCGGAGCTGGCCCATTACATGTTCGGCTTCTACACGGTGAAGTGCCTGGAGAGCAAGGATTTCTGGGCCAATGTCACCCTGGACGACGTCTACTGGAACCTGTTCCACGATTTTGCCCGGGAGATGAAGGCGAAGGAGCAGGGGTTCGTCTATCGACGGGAGGCGCTGCGGTTCTAGACAAGCGGGGAGTCGAACGTGAAGTGTTCGGATGGAGTGCGGGGGATCTTCGCCGGGCCGCCAACGCCCTAGCTGCGGCGGAGACGTTCGTTCCGGTCGTTGACCGCCTTGATGATCATTTCCGCTTGCTCCGTCGTCAATCCTACCCCGGGTTTATTCCCCATCCAGTGGGTTATTTCGTCGCTCGGCGTGGCCAGCGGTTCCGGCAGGGGGGGACCGTTCACCTGTTTCCCGTTCACATAGAGCATCGCCTTGTATTCACCCTGATGGCGGACCAGGACAAATTTGGCCAGAGCTCCGTTGGAGAGGCGCTTCAGCAGCAGTTCCTTTTCAACTATCGGTTCATAATCGCGTAGGAGCATGCAGATCCTCGGCCGTTTTCGAAAGTGACCTGTTCAGAAGGTATCAAAAAATCAGTACGTTTCAAGCGTAATGCAATTTTATAGCATTTCCGGGAAAGAAATAACAGAACAGAGTATGAAAAGGGCTGCCCGGGGAGGGTCCCCTTTCCCTGCATAAAGGGTGTCGGTCGATCCGATCGATTGCGGACGACCGGAAACAAAAATTTGTCCCCATGATATCAGTCCTTTGAATTTACACAACCTGTTGGCCGGCCACTGTCATTTTTGACAACGTGGATGAGCTCTATGCGGCCGTGGGGCGCGGCGTTGCCGGCTGAGCCCGGTCTTTCGGAAGGGGGTTGAGGCGCTGGATGCACGAATTGACGTATTTGGCCGGCTACCCGGATAACGTAACCCGCCAGGTTGGCCACCTGATCGCAGAGAACCGGTTGGGGGCTCTCCTGTTGAAGAGATACCCCGCGCCCCACGGCATCAGGACCGACCGGGCCCTGTACGATTTTGCCGTCAAGATCAAGAACGAATTCCTCCGCACTGCCGAGCCGCTCAGCAAGGTGGCCTACGACGGCAAGATCAACGTGATCCGGCACGCCCTGGGGCTGCATACCTTTGTCTCCAGGGTCCAGGGGGCGAAACTCAAGGCGAAGCATGAAATCAGGATTGCGGCGGTTTTCAAACAGGCGCCGCTGGAATTCCTGACCATGATCGTCGTCCACGAGCTGGCACACCTGAAGGAGCGGGAGCACAACAAGGCCTTTTACCAACTCTGCGAGCATATGGAGCCGGCCTACCATCAGCTGGAGTTCGACCTGCGGCTCTATCTGACCCATCTGGAGCTGGTCGGGGGGCTGTACGAGGGGAAATGATGCGGGGCAGTCGATCAAGGGCCAGTCTCAACCCCGTTGCGGAAGGTTGAGGCTGGCCCTTGATGTTGTTACGGGACGACGACGAACGTTCCGTTGCCGGCAGTGTCCGCCTCCACCGTGTGGCCGCCGCTGGTGAAGGTCAGGCGGGCCTTGGTGCCGTTGCTGCCGGTGAAGAGCAGCTGGCCGGAGGTCGGTGTGGCATCCATGGTCGCCACCGTCAAGGGGGTCACCGTGCTGATGACCACATAGCCGTGGACCGGATCGTAATAGGTGCCGGTTACGGTGAGTGAGTTCCCCACCAGCGTCAGGGTGAAGTTCTTGATCCAGTAGGTGCGGCCGGAAGCAGAGTCGGTCAGCACGACCGTCATGGTCACGGTCTTGGTCGTGCCGGCGGTGCTGTAGGCCATGCTGCCGTCCATGGCAAAGGTTCTGCCGCCGCCGCTGCTGCCGGTCATGTTGCTCATGGTGATGCTCAGGCTGGAGAACGTGCCTGCTGCCTGATTGTAGACACCGGAAAAGCCGATGGTACCGGAGATGGTGGCCGACGTGCTGGTCTCCCTGTATTGGCTGAAGGAGACCGTGCCGCTGAAGGAGCCTGCGGTCTGATCGTAATTAATGGAATAGGTGAACGAACCGCTGTAACCGTTGATGGTGGCCTGGGCGCTGGCGTCGACCGCTTTTGCGGACGACTTGGAGCCGCCGACGATGGTCGTCGCGCTGTTTTCCAGTATGGTTGCCACCTCCTGCAGGAGGGCCTGCTGTCCGCTGCCGATGGTGGCCTCCTTGGCCAGGCCGGAAACGGCTGATGACACCTGGCTGCCGGAATAGGCGTCCTCCGACAGTGCCTTGGCATTGGACGTGGTTACGGTCGCCTGGGTCGTCACGCCGGTGTATGCCGCGGGGGTGCTGCCGGAGCCGCCGCCACCGCAGCCGGCCAGCAGCGTCAGTCCTGCAAGAATCGGAAACAATCTCTTGTACATAGTCCCTCCCTGAATATCTCCCTACGGGTAGTGTGGTGGCAGTCGGCCTGCCGGTGTCCCCTCATTCCTTCCTTTGAAGGGTGTAGAAAATGGATGGTGCCAGGGCCAGCCAGGCGAGAAACAGCAGCCATACGCGCCCTGCAGCCACATTGTAGTCCTGGAAGAGCTGCTGCCATGGGCGATGCATGAGAAGTCTGCCCATGGCGAACTCAAAAGCAATGGTGAGCGATACCCAAACCAGGCCGATGGCGCGTGCATGGCGCCGTGACGATGGCGGCCAGCGCCGGATAATAAACCATATGAACGACCCTATGAGGAGTGAACCAACCAGTGTGGATAGCTGATGAGCGCGGAGTTCCGGCATGTGCCTGCCGAAGGTCAACTGCCGGAGGGCGCCATTGGCTATTGCGAGGGCCAACATCGGGAACCATGCCACTATGTAACGAGTCATGCTCTGCGTCCCTGGTAGAGCAGCTCCTTCAGCAGGCCGAGCGCTCTGAGGGTGGCGTCCCTGCAACCCGGTCCCTGCCGGGGAAGCGCCGTAAAGAGTTCGTAGAAGTATTCCATATTCATCTTGGTCTCCCCGCCCTCTGGAACAGTATCCTGACCCGTTTCGTGGGTCCCGGCCTTTATGCGATAACGGTTTCGGCACTCATTTAGTGGGTGTGTCGGGCTTCCCGCTGACCGAAATCATTGTCCATTTCTCTTGTTGCATGAGATAGACCTCGCTCCACCTCCCGGTGACGTTGAGAGGTTGCCCGTCCTTCGGTACCACCATCGCAGAATACGAATAATGGACGACTCCAACGCGCCCCTCATAAACCTGCACACTCAGGGGATGGAGTTCATATTCGCGCAGGTCCGGAGCATCGCCTGCTACCGAGAGGACGGCGGCTTCCCGATTATGGGGAAGCGGGCAATTCATATCCCAGCCCACATAATCCGGATGAAGAGTCGAGCGTATCAGACTTTCGTCACGCCCCTTGGAGAGAGCCCAAAGATTCCTGACATGTTCCCATAGTTCTTGCTGTTCAGCCGAAAAGTCGATGATTGGAAGTTGCACCGTCATGTCTCTATTTCCTTTGCCGAACGGTTGCCGCTGAGCTTTCTCTTGGGACATCATTCTCTCATCAATGTTCACCGGCCTGTTATGTCTAAATCAGCATCGGTTTGCAACTTTCATCAACAACGCGAATAACATTCCAATAGGGCGGTTTCTTTTCTGTAGAATATGTGTTGCGATCTTCGCAAAGAGTTATCAACTGAATCGCGTGCGATCCCTTATGGGATTGCACCATCAACTTTCCAATCAGGCGCCACCCACTGAAACCCAAAGCACCATTCATGGCTCTTCTTATCCCTGTAGTTAGAATGTCAACCATTTGAATTCCAGGATTGTCGTGGGATTGTTCAAATTTAAGATGCTTCTTGTAAATGTCATTTATGCTTATAAATTCAAAAGGCTGAACATGGCCTAAAGCATCTTTTAAATGATCTGGAGGTTCTGCCTTAACATCACAGTATTTCAAAAAAAAAGCTGTAATCAGCTTCGATTATCTGAATAAACGGTTCTCTAAATGATTTTGATTGTAATGATGCGAGGACAATTTGTGTCCACCATTTTTCAAATGGGGTGATCTCCTTGTCCTTCGCATCAATATACCAAAAAAATTCACCGATTTCTTCAGGCAGTCGTTGCGAATAATACAAGGTGGATTTTTGGATTGCCGAATATAGCAACTCAAATGTGCAACTAGACTGGACATAAAGCTGCGAAGGCAGCTTCATTAACTGATCTTGCAAGTTATATAATGACCTAAAAATATTTTTGTGATGCTTTTCTGTTAGATTTTTAGTTAAGGCCTTTGCCCGCATCTTTTTGTGTAGTTCCAGTTCTTTAGCTGTCTGCATGTTCATGTCTATGGCTGTTACTTGAAAAAATACGTCATAGCGGGACAGTAGGTGGATCAATGCAGCGACATCGGGCTCATTTAGCTTGCTGCCTTTGATCTCTTCCTTATTTACTCCCCAGGATTCCTTTAGTTTCAGGAAGTCATCAAATACCCTGCTTGTTACTCGCTCGGGCACCATCAGTGCACCAACGCATGAGACGGCACTTTTCTTCTTTCCTGGGATTACAAATATTCCTGCCTCATCAACAAAGATGTTCATGATTTATCCGAGATACAACAATAAGGGGCAGGTCTCAACAATCAACAGGCCTCGGAGGTTGCAGCAATGCAGTTCGGGTTTGTATTCCCTTCATCCCTGTTAAATAAGCTTTCTCACCGGATTAAGCCGGGATGAACAGGATAAATGCACGCGCATGCCTGCATCTAAGCAGCATCAGGCATTGCCGGACCGCCACCCATCGCCTCTTGTAAAACATTCGCGTCAACTGAACAAGCACTATTTAGAGGCTGCCAATTATTTTATTTGAAACACGCTATCTTTTTTGCTAGCATCTGGTGGCGATTGCCCGGTGGCTTGTCTGCTGCTTGTTGTTCCAGCGTGGCGGAGGGGACAAATCGGCTTGAGGTGCTGGTATTCTTTGCGTTCGACGGTAATCGACTACGGTTTTTGAGGATCGTGATATGAAACGGATAAGCAAGGAAATCAGCAGGCTGATGGGGCAGAACTTGAGGAAGATGCGCAAGGTGCGGGGGTGGTCGCAGGAGGAGCTGGCGGACTCCACCGGCACCGACAGGCGCTACGTCTCGGCCATGGAGAACGGCCGCGGCATCGGCAAGAACATGCTCGATCGGCTCTGCCTGGTGTTCGGGGTCGAAGAGGAGGCGTTCACGCTCCAGACCATGCCGCAGAAGACGAAGCCGGTCGATACCCTCCCCCGGGTCGTCCGGATGATCCTGGAAGAGCTGGAGAATATGCCGGAATACGACCAGCTGCGCCTGCTGGCGGCGATCGTCGAGAAGCGGTACAAGAAGCTGGAAGGGGAGATCGGCGGGAAGGGATAGGTCTCCGCCCGAGAGGAGATCGCTAACTGTTTCTACGAGGGGTCAGAACGGATAGCCGAGCCCGACGAACACCGCCGGCCCGTCCTTGCCCCATCCCACGTCCACCCGCCCGAGGATGTTGGGTCGCACCACCGCCCGCACCCCGACGCCGGGGTTGAACTCGAAGCTGCTCCCCTTGGCGTTGTCCAGAGACGACATGACCGACCCCAGGTCGATGAAGGGGGCCACCTCCCAGTCGGCATTCACCCCGAAGACCTCCCACCGGAAGATCCTGATCCGCTCCTCAAGGTTCAAGAGCAGGTAGCTGCTGTCGATGAACCGGTTCCGGCCGTACCCCCGCAGGCTGTTTTCCCCCCCGAGGATACTCCGTTCCAGGAACGGTACCGCCCCCCCCAGGGTCTGGTTGTAGGCGAGGCGGAAGGCGGTGATGTGACGCCGCCCCTTGTCCGCCGGCACGAATCCCTTGAACTCCACGTCGTAGTGGCGGTAATCGGCGCTGCTGCCGAAGATCCGGCTGCTGCTCTCCACCCCGAGGCGCATGTAGCCGCCATAGGTCGGGAGGGTGGGGGAGTCGAGGGAGCTGTAAATGAGGGAGAGCTTCTGGGCGTGGGCCGAAAACCCGTCGATGCCTGGAATGTGGGTGGTGAAGACGTCGCGGACGAACGGCACCGACGTGATGGCGCCGTGTCCGATGTTGACCTTCTTGAAGCGTTCGCCGAAGACCAGTTGGAAGTATTTGCCGATCTGATACCCGGCGGAGAGGGCGAAGCCGTTCTCCTCGTCGGCGTAGTTGGTTTCGCGGTTCCTGCTGGTCCGTGACTGGAAGCCGAAGAAGCGGGCCGAGCCGTCGGTGAAAGAGAAGACGAAGGCGTTCAGGTCGAGTTTCCGGTCCAGGAAGGTGTTGTCCTTGATCCGTACCTCGTAGTCTTCGTTGACCTTCGTGGAGCGGGAGAGGTTGAACTCCATGTTCCGGTCCGGCGAGGGATAGAGGGCGCCGTACAGGGAGAAGGTGGTGCCGAAGTTCGGGTTCTGGTTCACCTGCGGGGCGAGGAGGGTGGCGATCTCGTCCTGCTTGTTGTGGACGAGGAAGGCCGCCAGTCCGCCGGCGGTGACCCCTTCATTCGGGCTGGAGGCGATCACGGGGAGCGGTATGGTGATGACCTTGGCCTCTTCGCCACTCTCACCGGTGGTGAGCGGGTAGGGGAGGTGCTCCCGTTTCACCATGGTGGTGCAGGCGCTGAGGGTCAGCAAAAGCAGTGCGAGGGAGAGAAGACGGTACATGATAAGCACAACGTTCTACGTTCAACGGCCCGAGTTGTCAACCCAGAACACGAACGTAAAACGAAAAGGTGAATCCGTGGCGAATGCCGCGCCACTGCGCTCCATGCGCTCGCACCGCCGCTGTACGGCTCATTCCGCTAGCGGCCTGTAACTCGTCCTGACGGGCTCAGACAGACAGGCCGCTCTAACGCTCCATTTCGCCTACAGCGGCTGGTGCTCGGGCAAAGTCGCTTCGTCGGCACGACATTCGTCACGGATTGACTGAACGCAGCACGCTGAACGCTTCTACCCCCACACCAGCATGCCGGCCTCGTAGATCGGCCCGAGGACGTTGTGGCTCGGCAGTACCCTTACCAGAAACCCCTGCCGGCCGCAGAGGCGGCACTCGATGGTGCCGCTGAAGCGGTGCACGCCGGGGCTGACCTCCTCCACCGTGGCCAGGGGGGCGGTCTCGCCGCCGATGAGGGAGCCGCGGGAGTCGAGGATTCCGGTATAGACGTCTACGGCCAGGTCCTGCACCGGGATGTCGCCGGTGGCGACTATGGCGCTGACCGGGATCAGCGAGCCGACCGCCACGTCGTCCAGCTTGCTGGCCAGCACCTCCTGGATGCGTACCTGGTGCCACTGGCGGTGGAGCCGCTCCTTCCAGGCGGCCAGGTCGCGGGCCAGGGCCATCTCGCTCTGGCTCAGTATCTGCCACTGCCGGAACGAAGGGGAATAGAAGAGGCTCGAGTACTCCTGCACCATCCGGTCGGTGCTGAAGACCGGGCAGAGTGACTGCAGCGAGGCCTTCATGGCGGCGATCCATCCCCGTGGCATACCGTCGGCGCCCCGGTCGTAGAAGAGCGGGATCACCTCCTTCTCCAGGAGGTCGTAGATGGCGCGGCTCTCCACCTCGTTCTGGTACTCGATGTCGTCGTACACCTCGCCGTTGCCGATGGCCCAGCCGTTGTTCCCCTTGTACCCCTCGCACCACCAGCCGTCCAGGACGCTCAGGTTCAGGCCGCCGTTGAAGGCGACCTTCATGCCGCTGGTGCCGCTGGCCTCCATGGGGCGCCGCGGCGTGTTGAGCCAGACGTCCACCCCCTGCACCAGGTGGCGGGCAACGGAGATGTCATAGTCCTCCAGGAAGACGATTCGGTGGCGGAACTCCCCCTGGTGCGAGAACTGGACGATCTCCCGGATCAGCTCCTTCCCCTGGTGGTCTGCCGGGTGCGCCTTGCCGGCAAAGATGATCTGCACCGGCCGCTCCGTATTGTTGAGGATGCGGGAGAGCCGCTCCACGTCCCGCAGCAGCAGGGTCCCCCGCTTGTAGGTGGCGAAGCGGCGGGCAAAGCCGATGGTGAGGGTGTCGGGGTCAAGGACCTCGTCGGCGGTGGCGATCTCCTTGGCGCTCGCCCCCAGTTTGAAGAGCTGCTCCTTGAGGCGCTTGCGGGCGTAATCCACCAGGTGCTCGCGACCGTGGCGGTGGATGCGCCAGAGCTCGGTGTCGGGGATGCGGGAGATGCGGCGCCAGAGCGCCGAGTCGGTGGCGTCGTCCATCCAGCGGGTCCCCAGGTAGCGGATCAGGAGCCCGGCCATCTCGTGGGAGATCCAGCTCTTGGCGTGAACGCCGTTGGTGATGGAGGTGAGGGGGATCTGTTCCCCCGGCAGTTCGGGCCAGAGGTCGCGCCACATCTTGCGGGAGATCTCGCCGTGGAGCTGGCTGACGCCGTTGGCGTGGCCGGCCAGCTTGAGGGCCAGGACCGCCATGCAGAACGGTTCGTGGTGGGCGCGCGGGTTGTGCCGGCCGAGGCCGAGGAATTCGTCGCGGGAGAGCCCCATGGCCCGGTAGTAGCGGCCGAGGTACTTGTCCACCAGGTCGGTGGGGAAGTGGTCGATCCCCGCCTCCACCGGGGTGTGGGTGGTGAAGATGTTGCCGGCCCGCACCACCTCGCGCGCCTCGCCGAAGGAGAGGCGGCGCTCCTCCATCAGGAGGCGGATCCGTTCCAGGGCCAGGAAGGCGGCGTGTCCCTCGTTCATATGGCAGACGTTCGGCTTGATCCCCAGGAGGCGGAGCGCCCGGATGCCGCCGATCCCGAGGACGATCTCCTGGCGGATCCGCATGTCCTGGTCCCCGCCGTAGAGCCGGGTGGTGATTTCACGATCCTCGGGGGCGTTCTCGTCCAGGTTGGTGTCCAGCATGTAGAGGGGAACCCTCCCCACCTGCACCCGCCAGATCTGCCCCAGCACGCGGCGGCCGGTCATCTCCACCTCGAAGCGGAGCGGGTTTCCCTCCTCGTCCCGCTCCAGGTTGAGCGGCAGGTTGTAGAAGTCGTTCTCGGGATAGATCTCCTGCTGCCACCCCTCGATGTTCAGGTACTGGCGGAAGTACCCTTCCCGGTAGAGGAGGCCGATCCCCACCAGGGGGAGCCCCAGGTCGCTGGCCGATTTCATGTGGTCGCCGGAGAGGACCCCCAGGCCGCCGGAGTAGACAGGGATCGACTCGTGGATGCCGAATTCCATGGAGAAGTAGGCGATCCGCATCTCGTGGTCGCCGCCGCTCTTCTCGTACCAGGTACGACTGGTGAAATATTCCTGGATCTTCTCGTCCACCATGGCCAGGTGGGACATGAACCCCTCGTCGGTGATGAGGAGGTCGAGGGTCGCCTGCTGGAGCTGGCCGAGCATGGCCACCGGGTTGTGGCGGGTCTCCTTCCAGAGTTCGGCGTCGATCCGCTGGAAGAGCTTGATCGCCTCCGGTTCCCACGACCAGGAGAGGTTATAGGCGATCCGCTGCAAGGCTTCCAGTTCCTTGGGGAGCGAGGGAACCACGGTGAATCGGTGCACTATCTTGCTGAAGTCCATGGGGCCTCCTGTCGGGTGCGTGCGGCGTGCTGCGTGCGTTCAGTGTTCAGCGACTAACGGGATCTGAAATAGTTGGGTTGCTCAAAAATGGTCAGATCGTCGCACCCGCAGCAAGCTTCGAGGGAGGCGTAGCGGCGCTACGCCGCACCGAGGGGCTTGCGAGGACGGCGGCGAGATGGCTGTTTTTCAGCAACCTTTTTTACGGCTTCTCGATGCCGAATTTTTCCAGCCGATACTGCAGCGTCTTGTAGCTCATCCGGAGAAGCGGCGCCGCCTTGGCGATGACCCATTCGGCGCGCTCCATGGCCTTGATGATCAGCTCCTTCTCCAACTCCTCGAAGGAGATGCCGGAGGGGGGGAATTCGAAGGGGAGGAGATCGTGCCGGTCTAACCCGTGGTGCACCTCGGCCGGCAGGTCCTCGGGCTGGATCAGCGCCCCTTCGGCCATCAGCACCCCACGCTCGATGACCGATTCCAGCTGGCGCACGTTCCCCGGCCAGGTGTAGTTGAGCAGCACCTTGAGGGCCGCCTTGGAGATCCCCTGGACCGGCATGCCGGTGGCCGCCGCGTACTTGCGGACGAAGTGGTCGGCCAGGGTGGCGAGGTCGCTCCCCCGTTCCCGGAGCGGCGGGAGGTTGAGGCGGATGACATTCAGCCGGTAGAAGAGGTCCTCGCGGAAGGTCCCCTTGCGGATCTCCGCCTCCAGGTCCTTGTTGGTGGCGGCGACGATCCGGACGTCCACCGGAATGTTCACCTTCCCCCCCACCCGGCGGATCTCCTTCTCCTGGATCGCCCTGAGCAGCTTGGCCTGGAGGGCCACGTTCATCTCGCCGATCTCGTCCAGGAAGACCGTCCCGCTGCTGGCAGCCTCGAAGATCCCGATCTCGCGGGTGTTGGCGCCGGTGAACGAGCCCTTTTCGTGGCCGAACAGTTCGCTTTCGATGAGGGAGTCCGGGATGGCGGCGCAGTTGATGGCAAAGAACGGGTTGTCCTTGCGCGGGCTCAGGTCGTGGATGGCCCGGGCCACCAGCTCCTTGCCGGTGCCCGATTCGCCGTTGATCAGGACCGTGGAGCCGGTCGGGGCGATCTTGGTGATGATCCGGAAGACCTCCCTGATCTTCGGATGGTCGCCGATGATGTTCGGGACCGCGGCCGTCTCGGCAAGCTTCCGGTGGAGCGCCCGGTTTTCCCGCAAGAGGGCGATGTGCTCGAAGGCCCGCTGCAGGGTGAGGAGCAGGTCGTCCCGCTCCAGCGGTTTTTCCAGGTAGTCGAAGGCCCCCTTGCGCATCGCCTCGACGGCCGAGTCGATGGTGCCGTGGGCGGTCATGATCACCACCGCCTGGTGGGGGTTGTCGGCCAGGATCGCCTCCATCAGCTCCATGCCCGACATGCCGGGCATCTTCAGGTCGGTCAGGATCAGATCGAACTCGTCCTCGGCCAGTTTGGCCAGCGCCTCCTTGGCGCTGGGGGCCTCGACGATCCGGTACCCCTCCTTTTTCAGGATGGTCTGCAGGATCTCCCGCTGCCCCTTTTCATCATCTACGACCAGAATGCTGCCTGGCATCGTCTCTCCTTCAATCTGTCAACCCCTCCAAACTTCCCCCTTGATAAGGACACTCTGGGGTCTAAGGGGGACCGAGGGGGTTAGGTTTGGGTTTGTTCTCCCGGCAGGGCCACCGTGAAGGTGGTGCCGACCCCGACGCTGCTGTCGACGGTGATCTCGCCGCCGTGCTCCCTGATGATCCGCTCGGTGATGGCGAGCCCCAGGCCGATGCCGGCCTCCTTGCTGGTGAAGTAGGGCTGGAAGATCTTCTCCCGGTCCTCCGGGGGGATGCCGACCCCCTGGTCCCCGAAGGTGAGCCGGAACAGCCGTTCGTCGGGGGAGTAGGCGGCGCCGATGGTGATCGTCCCACCATCGGGCATGGCCTGGGCCGCGTTGGTGATGAAGTTCGTGATGCAGTTGCGCATCAGCTCCGGGTCGACCCAGAGCGGCGGCAGGTCGGCCGGGATGTTGGAGACGAGCCAGATCCTCTGCTCGGCGAGCTTTGCCTCCAGGAGGACGAGCGCCTTGGTCACGATCTCCTGGTACGGCACGACCATCCGGCGGAGCTTGAGGGGGCGGCCGTAGTTCATGAAGTTCAGCACCATGTAGTTGGCCTTGCGGACCTCCTCCTTGATGTTGTCGGCAATGGCCGACAGCTCCTGGCTCCGCTCCGGGCAGTCGCTCCGGAACTCCTCCTTCAGGTGGTCGATGGCCAGACTGATATAGTTGAGGGGGTTCCTGATCTCGTGGGCGATGCCCGATGCCAGCTGTCCCACCTTGGAGAGGTGCTCGGCCTCGTTCAGCCGCTGCTCCAGGTTCTGCCGCTCCCGGAGCTGTTCCACCATCTCGTTGCAGCTGCTGGCCAGTTCGCCGATCTCGTCGGTCCCCTCCACCGGGAAGGAAACGGTCAGGTCGCCCCCCGCCACCTTCTTGACACCGTCCACCAGCCGGTGGATCGGTTCCGTGTAGCGTCTGGCCAGGAACACGCTGACGGTGATCCCCAGCAGGAAGACCACGATGGTGCCGAGGAGCCGCCGCAGGAAGTTGGCGTGCTGGATGTCGCGGATATTGTCCAGGAGCAGGTTGATCTGGATGTAGCCGAGCTGCTCGTCGCCGACGATGACCGGCACCGTCAGGTTGTACGGCTTGAGGGAGATGCCGGCGGCCGACGGCCGGTGGCCGGGCGTGGCCTTGAGCCCCTTCTCCATCTTGTGCACGTCGCGGCGCTTGCCGACCTTGGCCGGGTCGGAGGAGTCGATGATCTCCCCCTCGTTGTTGATGATGTTGATCTCGTTGATCCCCTTGGCCCGGGCCTGCTTCATGTATTCGGTCAGGCGGGAGGTCTGGGTGTCGTCCTCGGAGGTGAGGTCCTCCACGCTCATCTGGATCGCCTTGGAGACCTCGGTGGAGCTGTCCTGGATCTCCTGGACCAGGTCGTTCTGGCTGAACTGGTTCAGGGTGAAGAGGATGAAGACGGCGATGATCAGCAGCGTGAGCATGATGATCACCAGCTTGGCGGTCAGTTTCATTAGTATCCTATGGCGGTTGCTGAAAAACGGCCATCTCGCCGCCGTCCTCGCTCGCTTCCTTGTGCGGCGTAGCGATGCTACGCCTCCGCGGAGCTCGCTGCGGGTGCGACGATCTGACCATTTTTGAGCAACCTCGGTGTTTCAGCATCCTTAAAGCGGCGTCTGGCGGCGAAAGTATACACCACCCCCGGCGGGCAGACAAGCGGCATGGGGGGAGCAACGTATACAGTTCATTTCCGCCGTGGTTTCTGGTACGATGCCGCATCGGAAAGGGGCCAGCATGCACGAGATGTCCATTACCCAGAGCATCGTGGAGATCTGCGAGGAGCACGCCGGAGGTCGGCGCGTCCGTTCGGTTACCCTGGAGATCGGCGAGCTCTCCGGCGTGGTGCCTGATGCGGTGGAGTTCTGCTTCGCCGCCTGCACCCGGGACACGCTTCTGGACGGAGCTCTGCTGACCATCGACCAGATACCGGGGCGGGCGCTCTGCACGGGGTGTCAGACCGAGGTCCCGGTGCACGCCTACTACGATCCCTGTCCGGCCTGCGGCAGCTACGGCCTTGCCATCCGCAGCGGCGAAGAGCTGCGGGTCAAAGAACTGGAGGTAGACTAGCCATGTGCACCACCTGCGGCTGCGGGCCGCATGACCATCACCACGATCATGATCACGACCATTCCCGCGGGCACCATCACCACGGTCACGCCCACCATCACCACCACGATGAACCCTCTTCCGCAGGCCGCGAAAAGATCGCCGTCGAGACCGACATCCTGGCCAAGAACAACCGGCTGGCAGCCGCCAACCGGCATCTGTTCCGGGAAAAGGGGCTCTTCGTACTGAACCTGGTCAGTTCGCCCGGCTCCGGCAAGACCACCATCCTGGAGCGGACCCTGTCCGACCTGGCGGGGAGAAGCCGCTGCGCGGTCATCGAGGGTGACCAGCAGACCGACAACGACGCCCGGCGGATCGCCGCCACAGGCGTAGCGGTGAAGCAGATCAATACCGGCGCCGGCTGCCACCTGGACGCCCACATGGTTGCCCACGCGGTGGACGAATTCCCGCTGGACGAACTGGAGCTCCTCTTCATCGAGAACGTGGGGAACCTGGTCTGCCCGGCCTCCTTCGACCTGGGCGAACACCACAAGGTGGTGGTCCTCTCGGTCACCGAGGGGGAGGACAAACCGCTCAAGTACCCCCAGATGTTCCACGCGGCCGACGTGATGCTGCTCAACAAGGTCGACCTCCTTCCCCACCTGGATTTCGACGTGGAGCGATGCTGCGAATTCGCCCGGCAGGTCAGCCCCGGCATCCGGATCTTCCGGCTCTCCAGCCGGACCGGCGAGGGTATGGACGCCTGGTACGCCTGGCTGCAGGAAAGGCAGGCAGCGACAACGGCAAAGAACGGCTGATAGTAACGTCGAAAGCCCCCACCCCTGCCCTCCCCCTCCTGGGGAGGGAGACAAACCTCCTCCCCCAAGCGGGGGGAGGTCGGGAGGGGGGTGATGTTAGGAATGATAACGGTACCTCCTTACCCGGTTCACAGATGATCAAACGGCTGCGCATAGAGATCGAAGGGATCGTCCAGGGGGTCGGGTTCCGTCCCTTCGTGTACCGCCAGGCCTGCAGCAGGCGGCTGGCCGGATCCGTGCGGAACACTCCCCTGGGGGTGGTGATCGAGGTGGAGGGGGAAGAGGCGCTGCTTCGGGAGTTCGTTGCCGCCCTGGAACGGGAGGCCCCCCCCCTGGCGAGCATCACCGCCTTCCGCCCACTGGAGATCGCCACCTGCGGCGGACGGGAGTTCGTCATCGCGGAGAGTGGCACCGGGATAGCGGCCGCCCAGGTCGCCCCGGACGCGGACGTCTGCCCCGACTGCCTGCGGGAGCTCTTCGACCCGGCGGACCGGCGGTACCGCTATCCGTTCATCAACTGCACCAACTGCGGCCCCCGATACTCCATCATCACGGCCGTTCCCTACGACCGCCCCTCCACCACCATGGCCCCGTTCCCCATGTGCACGGCCTGCCGGCGCGAGTACGAGGACCCGTCCGACCGCCGGTTCCATGCCCAGCCCAACGCCTGCCCGGTCTGCGGACCGCATCTGCGGCTGCTGGACGGCTCGGGGAGGCGGGTGGCCGGCGATCCCGTCACCACGGCCATCGGACTGCTCCGGGAGGGACGAATCCTGGCAATCAAGGGGACCGGCGGGTTCCACCTGGCCGTGGATGCCGGCAATCCGGAGGCCGTGGCCGAACTCCGCCGCCGCAAGCAGCGTGACGAGAAGCCGTTCGCGCTCATGGCCTTCGACCTTGAGCGGATCAGGGGCTTTGCCGAACCGACGGCCATGGAGGAGCGGCTCCTGGCCGGCCCGGAACGGCCGATCGTGCTGATTAGAAAGCTGGCTCAGGACCCAAGAGGGCCTAAAGGTTCGGGGCTCGGGGCTGGGAATAGCCCCATAGCCCCGCTGGTGGCGCCGGCCAACGGCTACTACGGGGTGATGCTCCCCTCGACGCCGCTCCACTACCTGCTGCTCCGGGAGACCTTTCCGGCCTTGGTCATGACCAGCGCCAACGTCTCCGACGAGCCGATCGTCCACCGAGACCAGGAGGCCCTGGCCACCCTGGCAGGGATCGCCGACGCGTTCCTGACCCATGACCGGGCCATCCATACCCGGGAGGACGATGCGGTGATCAGGGTCTTCCGGGGGGGGCCGCTCTTTCTCCGCCGCTCCCGCGGCTACGTCCCCCGCGGTGTGCAGCTGCCGGCCACGCAGCGCTCCGTGCTGGCAGTGGGGGGGGAGCTGAAGAGCGCCGCCTGCCTGACCCGGGGGGACCGGGCCTTTCTGACCCAGCACGTGGGGGACCTGAAGAACGCGGCGACCTTCGCCTCCCTGGAGGAGGTGATCGGCCACCTGCAGCGGCTCCTGGAGATCGAGCCGGTCGTGGTGGCCCACGATCTCCACCCCGACTACCATTCGACCCTCCACGCCGCCGCCATCGCCGGCCTTCCCAAGGTGGTGGTCCAGCACCACCACGCCCATCTGGCGTCCTGCATGGCCGAGAACCGCCTGGAAGGGGATACCCTGGGGGTGATCTTCGACGGCATGGGGTATGGCCTGGATGGCACGGCCTGGGGGGGGGAGTTCCTCCTGGGGGGATACCGGACGTTCAGGAGGGTCGGTTTCATGAGGCCGGTGCCGATGCCGGGGGGGGATGCGGCGGCCCGTGAGCCGTTCCGGATGGCCATCTCCTGGCTCCGGGAGGCACGGGGCGACTCCCTGTTCCAGCTCCCGCTCGACTGCTTCCGGCATCTGGGGAGCCAGGAGCGGAAGCTTTTCCTCCGGATGCTGGAGCGCGGGGTGAATTCCCCGCTCACCAGCAGCTGCGGCCGCCTCTTCGACGGGGTGGCGGCGCTCCTCGGTCTGCGGAGCCATGCGAGCTACGAGGGGCAGGCGGCCATCGAACTGGAAGGGATTGCCGAGCACGGGACGGTGCGGGCGGCGTACCCCTTTGCGATCACCCGGGACGGGGAGGGGCGGCAGCTGGACCTGCGCCCCCTGATCTCCGTCATCGTGGAGGAGGTGCTGGGGGGGGTGCCGCCAGCGGACATCGCCGCCACCTTCCACCACTCCCTGGCGTTGGCGGTGGCCGCCGTCTGCCGGGCGATCCGCAGCGAACAGGGTTGCGGCCGGGTTGCCCTCTCCGGCGGGGTGTTCCAGAACCGCCTCCTCACCGAGGGGGTGGCGGCGTTTCTGGAGCAGGACGGCTTCACGGTGTTCACCCAGCGGCTGGTCCCCCCCAATGACGGGGGGCTGGCCCTTGGACAGGCGGTCATAGCGGGAAGGAGTTATTTATGTGCGTAGGGGTGCCGATGCAGGTGGTGAGCATCGACGGAAGCGATGCCGTGGCGGAGATCGACGGCGTCAGGCGGCAGGCGAGCCTCATGCTCCTGGCCGACGAGGTGCAGGTGGGGGATTTCGTCATCGTCCATGCCGGCTTCGCCATTTCCCGGCTGGATGAGGAGGAGGCGCGGGAGACGCTGGCGATGATGCGCGAGATCTTCTCGCCGGAGGATATGCAGTGAATTACCAGGACGACTTCAGGAACCGGGAGCTGGTGCTGGGGCTGGCCGGGGAGCTGAAACGTCTGGTGGCGGGGAGCAGCCGGACCCTCACCTTCATGGAGGTCTGCGGCACCCATACCATGGCCATCTACCAGTTCGGCCTGCGCGGCCTCCTGCCGCCGCAGGTGCGGCTGATTTCCGGTCCCGGCTGCCCGGTCTGCGTCACGCCGGTGGGGTACGTGGACCAGGCGGTGGCCTACAGCAATCAGCCGGACACCATCGTCGCCACCTTCGGCGACATGGTGCGGGTGCCTGGTTCGTCGTCGTCCCTCCTGGCCGAGCGGGCCAAAGGCGCCGACATCCGGATCGTCTACTCCCCCCTGGATGCCGTCGGACTGGCCGCGGCCAATCCGGGCAAGCGGGTGATCTTCCTCGGGGTCGGTTTCGAGACCACGGCGCCGACCATTGCCGGCAGCATCCTGACTGCCAGCGCCAAGGGGCTCGACAACTACTTTGTCCTGACCGCCCACAAGACCATGCCGGCACCGATGCGGGTCCTGTCGGCCGACCCGGAGCTGGCCCTGGACGGCTACCTCTGCCCGGCCCACGTGAGCGCCATTGTCGGCGCCGACACCTACCGGTTCCTGGCCGACGAGTTCGGCCTCGCCTGCGTGGTCACCGGCTTCGAGCCGGCCGACGTGCTGCAGGGGGTGATCATGCTGGTCCGCCAGGTGCTGGCGGGGGAAAGCCGGGTGGAGATCCAGTACAGCCGGGTGGTTTCGTGGGAAGGGAACAGGAAGGCGCTTTCCGTCATGGGGGAGGTGCTCACCCCCTGCGATGCCGACTGGCGGGGGATCGGCACCATCCCCGGGAGCGGGCTGGCCATCAACGACCGGTATGCCTCGTTCGACCCGCTGCGGGTCATGCCGGTGAAGGTGGAGCCGCCCCGCGAGCCGTCAGGCTGCTGCTGCGGGGAGATCCTGAAGGGGAAGATCGCGCCGCTGGACTGCCCGCTGTTCGGCACCGTCTGCACGCCGGAGGAGCCGGTGGGTGCCTGCATGGTCTCCAGCGAGGGGACCTGCGCCGCAGCCTATAAATACGGACAGTGACGGTTGCTGAAAAACAGCCATCTCGCCGCCGTCCTCGCAAGCCGCCTTGTGCGGCGTAGCGCTGTTTATGCCCGATGTGTGGGTACTACGCCTCCGCGGGGCTTTCTGCGGGTGCGACGATCTGGCTATTTTTGATCAACCTGAGATTTAGGGCTGGGGCACGCTGAAAGAGACCTCAGCGTTTCTCTGCGTACTCTGCGGTGTAAGTTTTTCGCAATAAAAAAACCCCCGCCGGTTGGCGGGGGTTTTTCATATTGATACAAGGTCCGTGACTGCCGGCAGAAAATAGCAGCGACTGCTTACTTCTTCTTGGAGGTAACCGTGTCCTTGAGGGCCTTGCCCGGACGGAACTTGGGAACCTTTGCGGCGGCAATCTTGATCTCTTTGCCAGTCTGGGGGTTGCGGCCGGTACGGGCCTTGCGGGTAGCGACTTCGAAGCTGCCGAAGCCGACGAGTGTGACCCGGTCACCTTTCTTCAGCGCATCGCTCACAGCGGAGATGAAGCCGTTCACGGCCTTCTCTGCAGCGGCTTTGGTAAGGCTGGCGGATTTGGCGACTGAATCGATGAGTTCTGCTTTAGTCATACGATACCTCCCTGATTTGTGAAAGTTTTTCAAACTATAGACATAATTTTCGGCATTGCAAGGAATTATTTTAAAGAAATAATTTTTTTTAAGGCCGCGAAGCCCCGCCAAATCTACTCTCCGTCATACGACGTCGGCTCAGTCCCCGATACAAAGCACTCCATGACGCTCCCCTCGCTTCCTTCCTTTGCCAGCTTGCCCGTACGGGGGTTGATGCGAGCGTAGGTGATGTCCCGGGGAGGGGTGAAGTTCATCGGGGCGAGACCGGTTACGGCCCGCTGCATGAATTCGGTCCAGATCGGGGCTGCGGCGTGACCGCCGGAGCCGCTGGCGCCCAGCGAGCGCTCCTGGTCGTAGCCGACCCAGACCCCGGCCACCAGTTGGGGGATGAAGCCGACGAACCAGGCATCCTTCATGTCGTTGGTGGTGCCGGTCTTGCCGGCCACCGGTCTCCCCAGCGCCTTGGCCCGCTGGCCGGTGCCGCTGGAGACGACGCTCTCCATCAGGTTGGTCATGATGTAGGCCACTTCGGGCGAGGTGGCCGGCACCGGCGCAAGCGGGGAAGCCGCCGGTGCTGCAGGCGGCGCAGGGGGCTGCTGGCCCGGCAGCACCGGCTGGGTCAGGGTGATCGGCTCCTCGTCGTCCACCTTGGCGGAGCTGGTCTGGGTGAAGACCGGGAGCGTCGGCGTCGGGGTCTCTTCCAGCACCCGTCCGTCACGGTCGGTCACCTTGGTGACGAAATAGGGGGTGAGGCGATACCCCCCTGAGGCGTAGACCGCATAGGCGTTGGTCAGTTCCAGCGGGGTGAGGCTGGAGGAGCCGAGCGCCAGGGTCAGGTTGGCCTCCAGCGGCGAGGTGATCCCCAGTTTCTTGGCAAACTCGATGGCCGAGGCGACGCCGATCTGCTCCAGGATCTTGACGCTCACCACGTTGATGGAGTTGGTCAGCGCCTCACGCATGGTGACGTTGCCGCGGTAGATATTGTCGTAGTTCTTCGGCTTCCAGGCCTTCTCCTTGCCGCTCTCGTACTCCACGGGCGAGTCGTCGATGATGGCGGCGGCGGTCATCCCTTTTTCCAGGGCCGCCCCGTAGATGATCGGCTTGAAGGCGGAGCCGGGGTTGCGCCGCGCCTGCACGGCCCGGTTGAACTGGCTCTTCCTGAAGTCGTACCCTCCCACCAGCGCCCTGACCCCGCCGGTGCGGGGATCGATGGCCACCAGGGCGGCCTGGGCCTCGGGCTCCTGATCCAGGGCCAGGATGGCGCCGGTCTTGTTGACGTCCGGCGTGACCACCGAGACGTTGATGACGCTCCCCAGCGACAGCGCCTTCCCCTTGGCGGCCGGCTTGCCATAGGAGTTGATCAGCTCCACCTTGCCGGCCCAGGTCATGTTCTTCCGATGGAGCGTGCCGGTCCGGTCGCCGACCCGGACGGTCACGTCACCGGTGGCCGGGTTCACCGCGGTGACCACCCCCTGGAACGTCGCTCCCTGTTTCAGGGAGACCGAGTCGATCCCCTCCTCGACCTTCCGGCAGAACGGCTCCACCTCAGCGTCGTCCAGGTAGCGGAGCGGTCCGCGGAACCCCTGGCGCTTGTCCAGGGCCTTGAGGCCGTTCACCACCGCGTCGTAGGCACCCTTCTGCATCTCGGCGTTCATGGTGGTGTAGATCTTGAGGCCGTCCTTGTAGAGCCGCTCCTCGCCGTACCGCTCCAGCAGCTGGATCCGGATCTGCTCCAGGTAGTAGGCCGACTGGTCGTTGTTCACCTTCTTCATCGACTGGATCACGATGGGGGTGGTCTTGGCGTAGTCGGCCTCGGCCTGGGTGATGTACCCCTCCTTCACCATCCGCTCCAGGACATAGGCCTGACGCTCCTTGGCCCGCTCCATGTGCTTGATGGGGGAGTAGCTGTTGGGGGCCTTGGGGAGGCCGGCCATCATGGCCATCTCGGCCAGGGTCAGCTGTTCGACGTTCTTGCCGAAGTAGGTCTCGGCCGCCAGTTGGACCCCGTAGGAACCGGCCCCCAGGTAGATCTGGTTCAGGTAGATGTAGAGGATCTCGTCCTTGCTGAGCTTCTTCTCCATCCGGGTGGCGAGGATCGCCTCCTTGATCTTACGGGAAAATTTCTTTTCCGGTGTCAGGAGCATGGACTTGGCCACCTGCTGGGTGATGGTGGAGGCCCCCTCCTTCTTCCGCATGGAGATCAGGTTCTTGAAAGCGGCCCGGACGATCCCCAGGTAGTCGATCCCCTTGTGCTTGTAAAAGTTGGCATCCTCGGCGGCGACAAAGGCCTGGATCAGGCGGCGGGGGATCTTGTCCACCTCCACCACCTTTCGGCGCTCCAGATAGAACTCGCCCACCAGGCTGCCGTCCTCCCCGAACACCTGGGAGACGATGGGGGGGCGGTAGTCCGCCAGGCGGTCGACCTTCGGGAGTGTGGCGAAGATGAAGGCGGTATAGCCGAAGCCGGCCATCAGGACGATGACGATGGCGATGGCGATCGCAATGGCGACGTTCCGCATGGTGTTTCCACGCTGGCGGCGATTGTGGGGCTGCTGGGGGCGTTGACCTTGATAAACGGGCATGGTATGCGGCGCTCCTGCTGCTGAGGTTCCGAATATGTTCGGCAGCTGAAGGTGTCACCGTCTCTACGGACCCCGTTCGACTGCCGTTTGCCGGATAAAGCGCCTCATTATGGCAGATTGCCTCATGAATTCAAGCACAATAAAGTGGGCCAGGGAGGCGCGACGGTTGCGAAATCGGTCGTAAATAGGGTACTCTGTCCGGCGGCGGAAGATCCGAAAAAGAGAGGAAAAGGATTGCTGCCAACGACAGCAGGTGATAGAAGTGAGAACGTGCGAAGAGACGCCCCGATGAGCTGCCGCGATCTGCGGGATCTGCTGCTTCGGGCCGAGGCCCTGGGTGAACTGCAGCGCGTCGCGGCCGAGGTCGACCCCGGCCTGGAGATCGCCGCCATTACCGGCCGGACGGCCCAACTGCCGGGGGGCGGTCCGGCGCTCTTTTTTGAGCGGGTCCGCGGCCACGACGTCCCGGTGGTAACCAATCTGTTCGGCTCGTCGCGCCGCATGGCAGCTGCCCTGGGGATCGAGCGCCTCGATGAGCTCTCCGGGTGGATGGGAACTCTACTGGCTGAACTCCCCGGCAGCACGGTCGCGGAGAAGCTGGCCGCCCTCTCCGTGAGCGAGCAGTGGCGGATGGCCACCCCGATCATGTCACGGGAGGCGGCGTGCCTTGAGGTGGCCGGACCGGCCGACCTGACCCGCCTGCCGTTTTTGAAGAACTGGCCCGGGGACGGGACCCCCGACCACGCCGGCCGTTTCATAACCCTGCCGCTGGTAATCACGCGTCATCCGGAAGACAGCACCCTGAACTGCGGCATGTACCGGGCCGCGATCCTCGGCCCCGATTCCCTGGCCGTCCACTGGGGCGCGGAGAGCGGGGCTGCAGCGCATGCACGGGCCTGCGCCGCCAGGGGGGAGCGGATGCCGGTGGCCATCGCTGTTGGCGGCGACCCTGCTGTCACCTTTGCCGCCACGCTGCCGCTTCCTCTCGAAGAGTTCACCCTGGCCGGACTGCTGCGGGGGGCGCCGGTGACCCTGGCCGACAGCGGGCACGCCGGCCTGCCGGTCCCGGCCGGTGCCGAGCTGGTGCTCCACGGCTTCTGGGAGCCGGGGGCGGTTGTTTCCGGGGGGGCATTCGGCAATCATACCGGCTACTATACCCCTGCTACACCGGCGCCCCGCATCCGGCTCACCGGGATGACCCGGCGTTGCGCCCCGATCGTCCCCGCCACCCTGGTCGGCCCTCCCCCCCAGGAGGACTGCTGGTTGGGCCGGGGGTGGGAGCGACTCATGGAGCCGCTCCTGCGGGTGGAGCTGCCGGAGGTCGTTGCCATGCACCAGCCCTTTAGCGGCATCTTCCACGGCGCCGCCGTGGTGGCGGTGACGGTGGAGGGGCCGGGCCGGTGCCAAGACATTCTCCAGCGCCTCTGGGCCACCCCCTGGCTGGGGAGGGCGCGCGTCCTCGTGCTCGTGGACGCTGAACAGGAGCCGGCGGAGATGGACAGGGTCCTCTGGCGGCTGGTGAACAACGTCCACTGGCAGCAGGACCTGGTCGTTGACGGGGAGCGGCTCGGCATCGACGCGACCCGCTATTCCCGCCGGTCCGCCGGACGGGAGCCGCTCGTGATGTCGGAAGAGATTTCCCGGCTGGTGGAGAGCCGCTGGCGGGAGTATGGATTCGATTGATGGCGTCGAAGGAGCCGTGAGGCACGGGAGGCCGTCTCCGCTCCGACTTCCGCGATTTTGCCTCGGAGGTGCGCCTCCTCGGACTGCTTACGCGGCGCGCTGCCAACCGGCCTTCACGAATTTATCTGTATAGGGCAACAAGCATAGGTACGAATATGGCGACACTCTCCCGCATAGCGGTCTTTCTGGAGATGATAAAGTTCTCCCACACGATCTTCGCGCTCCCCTTTGCCCTGACCGGCGCGCTCTTGGCGGCGCGTGGCCTCCCCTCCTGGCAGCAGTGCTTCTGGATCGTCATGGCCATGGTCGGGGCGCGGACCGCCGCCATGGGGCTCAACCGGGTGATCGACGCTGAGATCGACGCCGCGAATCCCCGCACCAAAGGTCGGGCCATCCCGGCCGGGCTGATCGGCAAGGGGACCGTGGTCCTCTTCATCGCCATCTCCGTCCTCCTCATGCTCTACGCGGCGGCCCGGCTCAACCCCCTCTGCCTGAAGCTGGCGCCGGTGGCCCTCTTCTTCCTGCTCCTCTACTCCTACTGCAAGCGGTTCACCGCCATGGCCCACGTGGTGCTCGGTCTCTGCCTGGGGGCGGCCCCGGTGGGGGCCTGGATCGCCGTCAGGGGGACGGTGGACCTGGCCGCCGTGGTCCTGGGGCTGGCGGTCCTCTTCTGGGTGGCGGGCTTCGATATCCTCTATGCACTGCAGGACCTGGAGTTCGACCGGGAGCGGGGGCTCCACTCCATTCCGGTCCGGCTCGGGGTGAACGGCTCGCTCTGGACGGCCCGCCTCTTTTCCCTGGTCATGGTGGCTCTGCTGGCGGCGCTCTACACCCTGTTGCCGGTGGGTGGCTTCTTCCTGGCCGGGATCGTGGCGGCCACGCTCCTTCTCTGCTACGAGCACTGGCTCCTCCGAAGCGGCGACCTCTCCCGGCTGGACATGGCGTTTTTCACCATGAACGGCTACATCAGCATCATCATCTTCGTTGCCACCCTGGCGGACGTCCTGGCGGGAAAGGGGGGGGCATGACGACGCGGCACGTTGTCCTGGCCATCACCGGCGCATCGGGCGCCCTGTATGGCCTGCGGCTCACGGCAGAGCTGCTCCGCTCAGGCAGACGGGTGAGCCTCCTGATCAGCCGCTGCGGCTTCGCGGTGCTCCGGGAAGAGTGCGGTCTCGACTGGGAAGGGAGACCGGACGAGGTGACGGCCAGGGTGCAGGGATATTTCGGCGCCGGGGGCGAGGCCCTCGCCTACTACGCCGAGGACGATTTCTTTGCCCCGGTCGCCAGCGGTTCCAGCGCGCCGGACGCCATGGTGGTCGCCCCCTGCTCCATGGGGAGCCTGGCCCGGATAGCGGCCGGGCTTTCCGGCACGCTCATGGAGCGGGCCGCCGACTGCATGCTCAAGGAGGGGCGCCCGCTGCTGCTGGTCCCCCGGGAGACCCCCCTCTCCGCCATCCACCTGGAGAACATGCTGAAGCTCGCCCGCCTCGGGGTGAGGATCGTGCCGGCAATGCCCGGCTTCTACGGCCAGCCGGAGACGGTGGCCGACCTGGTCGATTTCGTGGTGGGGAAGGTGCTGGATCAGTTGGGTGTCTCCCATGGGTTGTATCGACGCTGGGGGAGCCCGGAAGAGTAAGCACGGCCATTTTTCCAGAGAAAAACACGGATGTGTATCCGTGGCAAGAGCGAGCGGTTCATGACAACAGTATCTGCAATCAGTGACAAGGTCCACGCCGGCGAACGGCTGACCGACGACGAGGCCCTCTTCCTGTTCGACTGCCCGGACCTGCTGGCGGTCGGGGAGCTGGCGGCCCTGGTGAACCGGCGGAAGAACGGCGACCGGGTCTTCTTCAACGTCAACCGGCACATCAATCACACCAACATCTGCGTGAACCGCTGCAAGTTCTGCGCGTTCTCTCGGACTGCCGACGAGCCGGGTGCCTACTGCTACGACCTGGACGAGATCGGGCGCCGGGCGGAAGAGGCCCTGGCCCAGGGTGCCACCGAGATCCACATCGTCGGCGGGCTCCATCCCGACCTTCCGTTCGAGTTCTACCTCGACATGCTCCGGACGGTGCGGGAGGTGTCGCCTACGCTGCACATCAAGGCCTTCACCGCCGTGGAGATCGACTACCTGGCCAACCTCGCCAGGCTCTCGGTGCCGGAGACCCTGACGGCCCTGAAAGGGGCCGGCCTCGGCTCGCTCCCTGGCGGCGGGGCCGAGATCCTGGCGAAAGAGGTGCGGGACCGGCTCTGCCCCGAGAAGATCAGCGGCGAGCGGTGGCTGTCGATCATGGCGGAGGTCCACCGGGCCGGCCTGAAGTCCAACGCCACCATGCTCTACGGCCACGTGGAGAGTATGGCCGACCGGGTCGATCACATGCGGCGGCTCCGGGAGCTGCAGGACGAGACCGGTGGGTTCCAGGTCTTCATCCCGCTCGCCTTCCAGAGCGAGAACAACCCGCTGGGGCACCTGAAAAACCCTGCCAGCGGCGGGGTGGACGACCTGAAGACCCTGGCCGTGGCCCGGCTCTACCTGGATAACTTCGCCAATATCAAGGCCTACTGGGTGATGCTGGGGGAGAAGATCGCCCAGGTGTCGCTGGCCTTCGGGGTCAACGACCTGGACGGCACCGTAGTGGAGGAGAAGATCGGCCACGACGCCGGTGCGGCCTCCCCCCAGGCCATGACCCGCGACGGGATCGTTGCCATGATCCGGAAGGCCGGGAGGACACCGGTCGAGCGGGATACGCTGTACAATGAGTTGCGGGTATACTAGTCGGTTGCTGAAAAACAGCCATCTCGCCGCCGTCCTCGCAAGCTCCTCAGTGCGGCGTAGCGCTGCTACGCCACACTCGAAGCTTTCTGCGGGTGCGACGATCTGACTATTTTTGAGCAACCTCAAAAACCCGTTTAGGACTTAACCATGACTATGACCACTCTGTTTCTCTTCCTCGGCGCCTCCATGGCCCTGACCGTGGCGCCGGGGCCGGACAATATCTTTGTCGTGACCCAGGGGCTCAGCCGGGGCAGAAGGGCCGCCATCGTCACCGCCTGGGGGATGTGCAGCGGGGTCACGGTGCATACCCTGGCGGCCGCTGCCGGGATTTCGGCGCTCTTCTACTCCTCCGCCATCGCCTTTCAGGTGGTGAAGTACGCCGGCGCCGCCTATCTTCTCTACCTGGCCTGGCAGGCCCTGCGCGAGGGGGGACCGCTGGCGCTCCCCGCTGGTGGTGCGGTCGGCGGACCGTCGGTCGGGGCGCTCTTTCGGCGCGGCTTTGTCATGAACGTCCTGAACCCGAAGGTGGCGCTCTTCTTCCTCGCCTTCCTTCCCCAGTTCACGAGCCGCAACGCCGGCAGTATCCCGCTGCAGATGGTGACGCTGGGCCTCCTCTTCATGGCCCAGGCCCTGGTCATCTTCACCCTGATCGGCTTTTTCTCCGGCAGCGTCGGCGGCTGGATCGCCCGACGGCCCCGGGCTGGCCGGCTGTTCGCCTGGCTCGCCGCCGCTATCTTCGCGATGCTCGGCGTCCGTCTCGCGCTGGCTGAAAGATGACGACCATGAGCTCTATCGAAACCATTGTCCGCACCGTTGAAGAGGGAGCAGCCATCACCCGCTCCGAGGCGCTCAGGCTCCTGACCGATGCCGACCTGCTGGTCGTGGGGAAGCTGGCGGACGGCATCCGCAGGCGGCTCCACCCGGACAACCTGGTCACCTTCGTGGTGGACCGGAATGTGAACTACACCAACGTCTGCGAGTCCAAATGCAAGTTCTGCGCATTCTACCGGGACGAGGGGGCGCAGGACGCCTATCTCCTGGCCGAGGAGGAGATCTTCGCGAAAATCCGGGAACTGGTGGAGTCGGGGGGGACCCAGCTCCTGATGCAGGGTGGGCTCCACCCTAGCCTTGGTATCGACTGGTTCGAGCGGCTCTTCCGGGAGATCAAGGCCCGTTTCCCCGCCGTGCAGAACCACTCCCTGTCGCCGGCCGAGATCACCCAGATCGCCCGGGTATCGAAGCTCTCCATTCCCGAGGCCATCGCCCGTTTGAAGGGGGCCGGTCTGGACTCGGTGCCGGGGGGCGGGGCCGAGATCCTGGTGGACAGGGTACGGGCTGAGATATCCCCCAAGAAGATCGGCTGGGAGGGGTGGGCCGCGGTGATGCGGGAGGCTGCCCGCCAGGGGCTCCCCACCACGGCGACCATGATGTTCGGCAGTACCGAGACGCCGGAGGAGGTGGTGGAGCACATCTTCCGGGTGCGGGAGCTGCAGGCCGAGGGGGGGAGTTTCACCGCCTTCATCCCCTGGACCTATCAGCCGGGGAACACGGAGCTGGGGGGGACGACCGCCACCGGCGTGGAGTACCTGAAGGTGCTGGCCCTCTCCCGGATCGTGCTGGACAATGTTCCCAACATCCAGGCCAGCTGGGTGACCCAGGGGGCGAAGCTCGCCCAGGTGGCGCTCTTCTTCGGCGCCAACGACCTGGGGGGGACCATGCTGGAGGAGAACGTGGTGGCCGCCGCCGGCTGCCGGTTCCGGATGAGCGGGGACGAGATGGTCAACCTGATCCGGAGCGCCGGGTTCCGGGCAGCGCAGCGGACCACGCAGTACGAGATCGTGAAGGAATTTTGAAACCGGTGAAAGCATTTACCGCAGAGTACGCAGAGTAACGCAGTATAAATCAGGCGGTTAAGGTTCATGAGCGTTTCACCATTTGGAGACAAGAGATTCTTCTCTGTCCAATTTGGTTTCTCTGCGAACCTCTGCGTTCTCTGCGGTTCAACTGCCGTTTATAGGTTTGAAGGTTATGCACCTAAGAAGGGAACGATTTTGACACCGATTACCATGATTACCACCACCGCCGCCCTGGAGCAGGCGGTGTCCCGCATGGCCGGCGAAACGCTTTTGGCCTGCGACCTGGAAGCCGATTCCATGCACCACTACCGGGAAAAGGTCTGTCTGCTGCAGGTCTCCACCTCCACCGAGACGATGGTGATCGACCCGCTGGCCGGGCTCGACCTCTCCCCGCTGGCGCCGCTCCTCGCCGATCCGGCCATCCGCAAGGTGTTTCACGGGGCCGACTATGACGTCCGGATGCTCTACCGGGACTTCGGGATGACGATCAGCAACCTGTTCGACACCATGATCGCCTGCCAGTTTCTCGGCGAGCCCGAGGTGGGGCTGGCTGCCATGCTGCGGAAGCGGTTCGGCGTGGAGCTGGACAAGAAATACCAGCAGGCTGACTGGACCAGGCGGCCGCTCCCTCCGGAGATGATCGACTACGCGGCAAAGGATACCACCCTGTTACACGAACTGAGCCGGCAGCTGGAGGGAGAACTGCAGGCCAAGGGGCGGCTGGCGTGGGTGCAGGAGGAGTGCGACCTGTTGACCCAGGTGCGGATGACCGAACGGGGGGACGAGCCGCTGTTTCTCCGCTTCAAGGGGGCTGCCCGCATGACCCCGCCGACGCTGGCGGTGCTGGAGGAGCTTCTCCGTTTTCGCGAGCAGGAGGCCGAGCGGCGGGATGTCCCCCCCTTCAAGGTGTTGGGGACCGAGACGATTCGGGATCTGGCCGAACGGAAGCCCGCCATGGCTGGCGACCTGGCAGGGATCAGCGGCCTGTCGCCACGGCTCGTTGAGCGTTACGGAAAGCAGATTCTGGCGGTCGTTGCCAAAGGGATGAAGGTGCCGGCGGCGCGGCAGCCCCGTTACCCACGGGAGCGTCGCCCGGAGCGGAGCAGGGCGCAGGAACAGCGCCTCAAGGCACTGAAGAGCTGGCGCGAGACAAGGGCAGGAGTGCTTGGCGTGGCTGGCGGTGTGCTGGTGAACAACCGGACGCTGGAGGTCCTTGCCGACCTGGGACCCGGATCCCGAGAGGATCTGGCGGCCGCACCGGGACTGAAGGGGTGGCAGGCTGAGGCGTTGGGCGAAGAGTTGCTGGAGGTCTGTCTGACGGTCAAGTAACGGATGGATCCGTGAGCCCTGGAACCACGGTGCAGGACTCACGGATTCAGGCTATTTCTTTCCGGCAGGTTCGTCCTTGAAGAGATCGGCCAGTTCGGGCGAATTGAAAAAATCGTCGTCCGTCTTCTTCTCAGCCGGTTTTGCCCCTTCCTTGCCGAACATATCGGCAAACGAATCATCTTTCGCCGCAGCCGGCTCGGTGTCGAAGCCCCCGAATTCCTGCCCCGAGAAGGCGTCGCTAGGCTCACTCTCCCCCCAATGGGGGGTGGTATCGCTGCCGGGTTCCTCGAACGATATCTCTCCGAAGGTGGACTCTTCCGGTGGCGCAGCCGGCGCGACCGGAGCGGTATCGAACTCGAATTCGTCGCCCGTCGAAGCGATTGGCGCCGCCACTGCCGGGGCGATGATCGATTCCTGCTCCATATCCATCTCGCTCCGGTTGCCGGCCTGCTGACCGGTAAAGACTCCCGGCGGCATGACCACCGGCTGGATGCCCAGGGACATCTTGAAGGCGGCCAGATCGTTTCCGCATTTCTTGCAGCTGTCCAGGTATTCGAAACTGTTGAAACCGCACTTGGGACACTTCATTGGCGATGCTCCTTTCGCGCTGACCGACTCAGATTCGCTCCCCGCTCCGTTTCATTCATCCGAGATCTCCCCAGACATGCTGGAGTATGGACAGGATCGCCAGACTGGCGGTCTCGGTGCGGAGTATCCGCCTTCCCAGGGTAACCGCGCAGTAGCCGGCTTCGCGGGCCGCTGCCACCTCTTCGCCGGTGAGTCCCCCTTCCGGACCGATGATGACCGCCACGCTGTCGGGGCGGGGGGTGTCGGCAAGCAGCCGACGGAGACCGACGGCCTCCTCCTCTTCCCAGAGGAGAAGCTTAACAGAATGTTCCCCCATCCGCAACACGTCGGCCAGATTCCTTGCCAGCCCCAGGTGGGGTACGTCCGGACGGTTGCACTGCCTGGCCGCTTCGCGGGTGATCCGCTCCCAGCGCGCCACTCTCCCTTCGACCCGCTCGTCGCGCAGGCGCGGGACGGAGCGGGCCGCATAGAAGGGGACAATGGACCCGACCCCCAGTTCGGTTCCCTTCTGGAGAATCAGCTCCAGCTTCTCCCCTTTCGGCATCCCCTGATAGATGGTTATGGCCGGGCCGTCGTGCCGGTGAACCGGCAGTTCCTCCCCCACGTTCAGTTCCAGCGCCGTATCGTCGACATGGACGATGGCAGCCGCGAACTCACGTCCGCCAGCGTCGGCAAGGACGAGCTCCGTGCCGCTCTTCAGTCTCAGTACCGTTGCCAGGTAGTGGTGTTCCCTGCCGGTCAGGGTGAGGGGGGTGCCGGGAGCGAGCGACAACGCGAGGATGATGCGGCGTCTGCTCATGGTCCCGAACGGTAGACGACGCAGCACCAGTCGCCGTCACGGGTAACCGTTGCCGGCGCCGCGAAGAGTGGGTCGAAAGCGCCGGTCACCACGGTCTCCTTCTCGTTCAGGATGCCGGAGAGGATCAAACGCCCACCTGCGGCCACCCTGGCGGTAAGCTCGCCTGCCATGCGTGCCAGGTCCTCGGCCAGGATGTTGGCGACGACGATGTCAAAGGTAGCGGCAACGCTCTGCAGCGGCGTGGTGGACGCTTCGATCCGCGTCTCGACGCCGTTCAGCACGGCATTCTCGGTGGTAACGTCGGCGGCGATCGGGTCTATGTCGATGGCGGTGACCGCAGGGACACCCAGGAGGGCCGCGCCGATGGCCAGGATGCCGGAGCCGCACCCCACGTCGAGGGCCGAGGCTACGGTCGATGGGGAGCCGAGCATCTCTTCCAGTGCCTGGAGGCAGAGGCGGGTGGTGGCGTGGGTGCCGGTGCCGAATGCCATCCCCGGGTCGAGACGGATGACGATGTCGCCTGCTTCTGCCGTGTAAGGCTCCCAGGTGGGGGCAACTATCAGCCGTTTGCCGATCCGGGTCGGCTTGAAGTGCTCTTTCCAGGTGTTGGCCCAGTCTTCCTCGTGAACAGGGGTGACCACCGGCATGACGATGTCGCCGTGCTGATCGGGCGGGATCAGGCTCTCCAGGACGCGCCGGATGGCGGCCACGGTCTCCCCGGTCGCGGCGTTTTCCGGCAGATAGGCCTTGATCGTGACGATGGACGGTTCGGTCACCGTGTCGAGGGAAAAGGTGTCGACCGCCTGGTTATCGACACAGACACCGCTGCCGGTCAGGGCGACGAGTTCGTCAGCGACCTGGTCAGCCATGGCGGCTGGCACGCGACAGGCGATTTCCAGCCAGGTAGTGGTGGGCATGGGATTCCTTTCGTTTGAAAAGCGTCGCAAATGATTCCGGCACGTGCCAGCACTGTTCCGCGGCACCGCACCTGGGCCTTCTGCCCGGCTAACCTATCAGAATGGCGTGGTAATAACAATAAATTCCTTGACAACAGTCGGTTGGCGCGGTTAACTTCATTAAAATTTACTCTAGAGGTGTTTGAGCCTGGAAGCGAAACGATCGGCCATAGTTGCGGCAGTGCAGTCCCAGCGTGAAGAGCTCTGGTCGGTGGCCGAAGAGCTGTACCGCAATCCCGAAACCGGCTTGAACGAGGTCCGGGCTGCTGAACTCCTGACCACGCTGCTGGAGCGGGAGGGGTTCGCGGTGGAGCGGGGCCTTGCCGGGATGCCTACCGCCTTCAGGGCGGTTACGGGCGAGGCGGGGCCGACGTTTGCCATCCTGGCCGAGATGGATGCCCTTCCCGAACTGGGGCATGCCTGCGGGCACAACATCATCGCGGCCGCTGCCGTTGGCGCCGCCTGCGCCCTCCGTCGCGTTCTGGCCGCCACCGATGCCCGGATCGTGGTTCTCGGCACCCCTGCAGAGGAGATGGGGGTCGGCAAGGTGGCGATGATCAATGCCGGTCTCTTCGAGGGCGTCGACTTCGTCATCATGGTCCACCCCTCTTCCCGCCGGCGGGTCTTCAAGCAGTGGCTGGGGCTTGCCAAGATCCGCTATCTGTTCCATGGGAAGCCGGCGCACGCGGCGGCCTATCCCGAAGAGGGGATCAACGCCCTCGACGGGGTCATCCAGACGTTCAACAGCGTCAATGCCCTGCGGCAGCAGCTGAGGTCAGACGTCCGGGTGCACGGCATCATCACCGACGGGGGAAAGGCCCCCAACATCATTCCCGAGCGGGCGGCCTGCTTCTTCTACGTCCGGGCCGACGACCTGGAAGAGATGCTGGCCGTTCGGGAGCGGGTGACCGACTGTGCGCGGGGGGCGGCCTTGGCGACCGGCTGCCGTCTGGAGGTACTGACCGAACCTGGGGTGCTGGCCCCGCTCAGGATCCTCAGTTCCTACTCACAGGTATACGCGGAGCAGTTGGCATTTCTCGGGCTCGAGACCTCCAACGCGCCGCCAAACATAAATAAGGGCTCGTCGGATATCGGCAATGTCTCGCGGGTGGTGCCGACCATCCATCCCCACGTGCCGATCGGTCCAGGACTCCATATCCATACGGAGGAGTTCGCCCGGGCCACCGTGGCCGAGGGGGGGCGGCAGGCGGTCATGGAGGGGGCGATGGCCATGGCCCTGACCGTGGCCGAGATAGCTGCCCGGCCGGCGCTTCAGGATGAAATTCGGCAGGAATTTTTGACAGTAGGTTGAAAATTTGTTGCTCTTTAATGATAGTATGCTATTGTGCTTAATTAAGAGCAGCTAAACCGTGGTGTGGTGACAATTGGCACAGCAACTCTACCTTCTCTCCGATGCCACAGGCGAAACCGTTGATCGGGTCGTACGGGCGGTCCTCTCCCAGTTCAAGGAGGTGGAAATCCACGTCAACCGTTTCAGCCAGATCAGGGAGGAAGCGGAGATCGTCGATATCATCGACGTGATCGTGGATAACCCGGGCATCATCATCTATACCCTGGTCAACCGCGAGCTTGCCCAGTTCCTGCAGGAAAAGGTCGAAGAGCGCGGCCTGGATGCGATCGATCTCCTGAGTCCGCTGCTGTACAAACTCTCCGACTTTTTCAACCTGCCGCCCCAGCAGGAACCAGGGCTGCTGTACGAGATGAACGCCGAGTACTACAAGCGGGTGGAGGCGGTCAATTTTACGGTCAAGCAGGACGACGGCCAGGAGCTCCGGCATCTCTACCGGGCCGACGTCGTGCTGGTGGGGGCCTCGCGGACGTCAAAGACGCCACTCTCCATGTACCTGGCCCACAAAGGGTACAAGGTGGCGAACGTTCCGCTGGTAAAGGGGATCGATCCCCCGAAGGAGCTGTTCGAGATCGATCAGAACCGGGTGGTAGGCCTTCTGGTGGATCCCAAGCGGCTGGTCGAACTCAGGGCTGCGCGTCTGATTCAGCTGCACCAGAATCCGCGGAGCAAGTACGCCAGCTACGACGAGGTCCTGGACGAGGTAATCTGCTGCAAACAGCTCTATCGCCGCAATTCCCAGTGGCTGGTGATCGATATCACCCACAAGTCGGTGGAGGAGGCGGCAAGCGAAATCATGAAGAAAATGGCGGGACTGGGTCTCATAAACTAACTGTCAGGAACATTGCGCTTCGAGCGGGTGAATACAAGTGACATGAGGAGGTCGGAACAATGCGCATTCTCGTGGTAGAGGATGAAAAGAAGGTTTCAAGTTTCATCAAGCGTGGCTTGGAGGAAGAGAAGTTTGAGGTCGACGTGGCCGCGGATGGTGAGGAAGGGCTGAAGCTCGCCATGGAGAAGGTTTACGATCTTCTGGTCCTCGACTGGATGCTCCCGAAGCGGGATGGACTCTCCGTGCTGAAGGAGCTGCGGGATCGCCGGGTCTCGACCCCGGTCCTGATGCTTACCGCCAAGGATACGGTGGAAGACATCGTTGCCGGACTGGAGTCCGGTTCCGACGATTACCTGACCAAGCCGTTCGCCTTCGCCGAACTGCTGGCCCGGGTAAAGGCGCTCATCCGGCGGAGCGAGATGGACCGCGGTGCGGAACTCCGCTTCGGCGACCTGAAACTCGACCCGGTCACCCACAAGGTCTGGCGCGGTGACAAGGAGATCGACCTGACCGCCAAGGAATATGCGCTCCTCGAATACTTCATGCGCAACCCGAACCAGGTGCTGACGCGGACCATGATTGCCGATCATGTCTGGGATTACACCTTCGACAGCTTCACCAACATCATCGACGTGTACGTCAACTACCTGCGGAAGAAGATCGACCGGGACGCCGACAAGAAGCTGATCCACACGGTGCGCGGTGTCGGGTATATCCTTAAGGAGCAGGAATAGCATCCAACGTTCGTACCGATCGTTCAAAGCCCCGGCAGCCAGCTGCCGGGGCTTTTTTCGTTGTATCTGCAGCTCCCACCGGTTGACAGAGCCACATCGGCTCATTACATTTATGGGATTCAACGTTAAGGAGGTTTCGCCATGTTTCAGTCTGTTTCCCGTTTTCTGGCCCTGTCTCTCGCAATCCTCCTGGGGTGCCTGGCCGCAGGCGAAGAGAGCTTCGCCAAGAGCGGCCCCCCCGACTTCGTAGAGCTGGCCAAAAAATTGAAGCCGACCGTGGTCAACATCGGTACGGCCAAGACCATCAAGCCGCAGCGGCGTTTCAGGCAGCCGCAGAACCAGTTTGGTAACGATCCTTTTCAGGACTTCTTCGACCGGTTCTTCGAGGAACAGCAGCCCCATGCCTTCAAGCAGCGGAGCCTCGGCTCGGGATTCCTGATCGAGGGGGGATACATCATCACCAATAACCACGTGGTGGCGGGTGCCGACGAGATCAAGGTCAAGCTGGACGACAACCGTGAGTTCAAGGCCGAGGTAAAGGGGCTGGACGAGAAGCTGGATCTGGCCCTGCTGAAGATCGACGCCAAAGGTGACCTGCCGGCCGCCCGGCTCGGTAATAGCGACAGCATCGAGGTAGGCGAGTGGGTGATGGCTATCGGCAACCCGTTCGGTCTGGCCGAAACGGTCACCGCCGGGATCGTCAGCGCCAAGGGGCGGGTCATCGGGAGCGGCCCCTATGACGACTTCATCCAGACCGACGCCTCCATCAACCCCGGGAATTCGGGTGGCCCCCTGTTCAATGCCAAGGGGGAGGTGATCGGCATAAACACGGCAATCATCGCCGGGGGGCAGGGGATCGGCTTCGCCATCCCGGTGAACATGGCCAAGTCGATCATCCCGCAGCTCAAGGACAAGGGGAAGGTGACGCGGGGGTGGCTCGGGGTCTCCATTCAGCCGGTGACTCCGGACCTGGCCCAGTCGTTCGGGCTTTCCGCCGAGAAGGGGGCGCTGGTGGCCGAGGTCCTGCCCGACAGCCCGGCCGAGAAGGCCGGCATCAAGGCGGGGGACATCATCACCGAATTCGACGGCAAGCAGGTTAACGAGATGAGCGAACTCCCCCGCATGGTGGCCGCCACCACGGTGGGGAAAAAGGTGACCCTCAAGCTGCTCCGGGAAGGGGCGGCGGAGGAGCTCCCGGTTACGATCGAGAAGCTGAAGGACGGCGATGACGGAGAAAAGAGCGGCGCAGCCGCGGACAAGCTGGGGATCACGGTGCAGGCGCTGACCAAGGAGTTGGCGGCCCGCTACCGGACCAAGGAGACCACCGGCGTGGTGGTTGCCGATCTCTCGGTCGACGGTGCCGCACAGGAGGCGGGGATTGCCCGGGGTGACGTGATCAGGGAGATCAACGGCCGGAAGATCGCCACAGTCGGCGACTATGAAAAGGCGATAGCGGCCCGGAAGAAGGGAGCTGCGATCCGGTTCCTGGTGAAGCGCGGCAATTCGTCCCTCTACATCGCCTTCAAGGTCGACTAGTCGGTTGCTGAAAAACAGCCATCTCGCCGCCGTCCTCGCAAGCTACCTTGTGCGGCGTAGCGCTGCTACGCCTCCGCGGAGCCTGCTGCGGGTGCGACGATCTGACTATTTTTGAGCAACCTGGTTACAATAATTCATGAAAAGAAACCGGGAGGGAAGTCATGAAATGCACAGCAGTTGTAGCCGACCCGACAGCCTATCCCTGCCCGGCCCTGGTGCTCGGCTGTTTCGAGAATATGGCAGAGACCCCGTTCCTGGCGGAGTTGGACGCTGCGCTTCACGGTGCCGTTTCGGCGCTCTATGCCCAGAAGGAGTTTACCGGCGGCCTGAACAAGACCAAGATCGTCCATACCTGCGCCAGGATACCGGCGGAGCGGCTGCTCCTGGTCGGTCTAGGGAAGGCCGGAGAGCTGACCGCAGAGAGGCTCCGCCAGGGAGCGGGCTCGGCTGCCCAGGCCCTGCGGGGAGCGCGCCTGACAACTGCCGGGTCGCTGCTCCACCTGGCCGGACTGGCCGCGGACGAGGCTGTGTCGGCGTCCGTGGTCGGCCTGCAGCTGGGGGGCTACGCCTTCAACCGTTACAAGACCGGCAGGGACGAGGCAAAGCCGCTGGCCGGGATCACGCTCCTGATGACGGATAAGAAAGGGGCCCAGGCGGCTAAGAGCGTCATCGGGGAGGCCGAAACCCTCTGCCACGGCGTGCTGCTCGCCCGCGATCTGGTTTCTCTCCCCGGCAACGAAGCGACCCCAGCCTATATCGCTGGAAGGGCGCAGGAGCTGGCCGGTCTCGCCGGGGTCAGCTGCGCCGTGCTGGAACAGGCAGAGTTGGAGGAGCTGGGGATGGGGGGGGTCCTGGCGGTCGGCAAGGGGTCGAAACACTCTCCCCGGTTCGTAGTGCTGGAGTATCAGGGGGGGCGCCCTGGCGAGCGGCCGGTGATCCTGGTGGGGAAAGGGGTCACCTTCGACTCGGGGGGGATCTCACTCAAGCCGCGTGAGGGGATGGAGCGGATGAAGGACGACATGGCCGGCGCTGCGGCGGTCCTCGGCACGGTACAGGCGGCCGCCGGACTGGGGCTGCCGGTCAACGTGGTGGGGCTCGCCCCGCTGGTGGAGAACATGCCGGACGGCGGCTCGTACAAGCCGGGGGACATCGTGACCACCATGGCCGGGAAGACGGTCGAGATCAACAACACCGATGCGGAGGGGCGGATGATCCTCTGCGACGCGCTGCATTACGCCCAACAATACAAGCCTGCCGTGCTGATCGACCTAGCTACCCTTACCGGCGCCTGTCTGGTGGCCCTCGGCGACCAGGCGACCGGGATGATGGGGACGGACGAAGCCTTGAAGCGGACCCTGGCCAGGGCCGGCGAGGCCACCGGCGAGCGGGTCTGGGAGCTGCCGTTGTGGGATGAGTACGGGGAGGCGATGAAGAGCGACGTTGCCGACCTGAAGAACGCCGGCGGCCCCCATGCCGGCACCATCACCGCCGCCTGGTTCCTGAAGCAGTTCAGCGGCAAGGCCAAGTGGGTGCATCTGGACATCGCCGGTACCGCCTGGGAGGAGAAGGGGCGGCACTACCTCCCGAAAGGGGCGACCGGCGTCGGCGTACGGCTGTTGATCGAGTATCTGTCCGGGGTGGCGGGAAAACGTGGTTGAAAGGTTAGCCATTGAGGCCCGTTTCCGATCACCACCAGCGATTTGGCTTCTGATAAGAGTCCACGTTGATTGCAAACCTCTCAGACGTCATGTGAGTCTTGTTGTCAATCGGCCGCGGGAATCGCTGGAGTTGCGCCCCACCAGCCATCCATGCCTCGTGGGATATAGGTTACTCGATCAGCAGGAACGCGTACCGGTTCATCTCTTCCTCGAAGCCGGCCAGGACCTCGATGGGGTAGCCGAACTTGGCTGCCGTGGCGAAGACGTCGACCCCCATCCCTTCCGGGGTGGGGCGGGCCAGGTTGCGGTTGTGGCAGGCGGTACGGGTCCGGGCGCACTCCCTGCACAGCTTGCAGTTGTCCATGAAGAGCAGAAAGGCCTTCTGGTAGCCTGCGAGAAAGACCTCCCGTTCCAGTTCCAGCAACTGCATGTTGACCCCCCGTGTCCAGGCGTGGCGCTCCTCGGGATCGTCGAACCGCTTGCTGAAGCGGAAGATGACGCCGAGCCGGTATTCCCGGAAGAATTCGCGACACTCGGCCACCGGTGGAGTGTTCGGCGGGCAGGAGGCGTTACGACCGTAGTCGCTGCAGCCGAACATGCATTTCATCCGTACCCACTGGCCAACCACGATCTCGGCCGGATCGATCCAGCGGAACTCCTTCCCACCTTTCACCTGAAACAGCCTCTGCAGTAGCGCCTGATCCGCCATATATGCTCCCCGTCAGTTCTCTCGCATGAACCGCAAAGACCCCCGCGATTCCTCTTGGGCAAACCTACACGTCGGTTCCGGCGCTGTCAAGGAACCGGATACCCGCTCCCTGTAGCGGTATCTCTCCGCAGCCGGTTCCCGGCGAATCGACAGAGCAAATCCTGACTATGTGACGTATTCTGTCCTGCATGCGTGTTCCTATGGAGAAAAACGCAGGAGGTGCGCCGTGATTTATTTGACCAACGATGTCTACGATCAGGCAGTCTATTGCGAACTGCACTCGCAGAAGCCCCGGCGAGTCGCGGGCGAGATGGAGCAACGCTTTACCGGTGTATTGGGGAACGGCGTGAGCGAAGTGCCGGTGACGGTACGGAGGTGGCGCGATTACGTGGAAGTTGTGTTCGGCGCCCCGAGCATGCTCTTTTCCTGTGTGGACGAGCGTCTCGTTCGAAGCCTGGTTGGTGATGCGGTGCGGGAACTGGCCGCCGCTTGATGCCGGGGCGCGCCGCGAATTGGCGTGGCTGGTGACAGGCTGTCCTGTTCCCCTCTGCGATTGTGTCCAGCAGGGTCGGTGTCTTGTTTAGGTATTGAACAGACGTCATCGGCCATTGGCCGGCCTCAAACGGGGAGGCGTCGTTCGGTGATGCTAACCGTCTGAAATGACTTGTGGCTATATTAGCTGTAAATAATGCCAGTGGCTGATTTTCTGGCACTGATCTAGTATTCAAGTGAAGAAAGGATTCGACTGGTCAGGAGGTGCTGGATGAATCAGTATGCAACCGCTATTTTGACGCTGACTGCTGCCATGGTCTGTTTCATGGTGATGCGTATCTACGGCGACTGGCTCCGGATTGCCGCCGCAAGGGAACAGGGTACGCCGGAGGAGCTGGACGGCATGCGGGAATCCATCTGTCGCTGGCAGATGCGCCACCTGTCCGGTGTGGTGGTCTCGGTCGTCCTGGTTGCTGGCATCTGTTTCCTGCCGGTGTTATCCTCCTGCGCCAGTTTTGCCGGTGCGATTGTCGCCTACGCGGTTATTTCCTGCTGCCTGGCGGCTACTGAAACGGTATTGATGCAGCGGTTGACAACGGTAACGGTCCGGTTGGTTGCCAGAGACTGACCGTTTTCATCCAGCGCGGTTTGAAAAAAAAAGGGGGGGGAGCACCATGCTCCCCCCCCTTTTTTTTTGATCTGCTGATGCTGAAGACGATCCCCTCAATAGTGCGGATACCCGGGGCGCCTGCGCCGGATGGCGTGCTCGATGAGAAAAAAGGCGCGGATAAAGAGGACACCCTTGCGCCATAGGTCCACGAGGTCGATGAGGAAATGGAAGAGGAGGCCGACAAGCAGCGGGAGCAGCAGCGGATAGAGCAGGGCCAATATCCCGACCAGCAGGAAAAAATCGATCGTATGGAAAAGGCAGAGGCCCACATAGGGGATCGTATGCTCGATATACTGCAGGTCGGCGAAATAGCGGAACATCCCTCGGACGTCGAAGCGGCCGGTCCGTACGACGTAGAGGAAGTAGTGGTCAACGTCGATGAGGACACCGCCGACGGCGAAGAGGAGTAGTTCAGAACCTTTCAGCCATGGCGAAAGGGCTGCCGCGGCGACACCGGTAGCTGCCAGATGACGGGTAAGGGTCATGGCTCCCACACGTTAACAGTAGCGAACAGCTGCGGGAACTGCATCCCCGCAGCTGTCGAGAGCGGTCGAAGATGAGGTTGCAGCCGGGTCCAGGTACGTCTAGACGCGGAACGGCTCAACCGCTGCTTCGGAAAAATCGTTGACCACGGTGAGGAGTTCTTCCCTCCCATCCACCGTAGCTTTCACGGCGCAGTCGGCACCGGCCTCGGCCTTGGTGTAGCGGAGAAGGATCTTCGCGGCCAGGGAGATGCTTTCCCGTTCCTGGCGTCCCATGACCACCCCCAGCGGACTGCTGCCGTCAACCCAGCGCAGGGAGGTCTCACCCGGCTGTGTAGCCGCTTCCAGGAGGTTGTTGTCCGCTTCGCTCCGGCCGATGAGCACCTTGGTGCGCTCGCCGAGGCGGAAATGGCGGGCGATCTTCAACATCCGGAAATCCCTCGGGTTCAGGTCGTCGCTGTGGTCGAACACGTCTCTGACCTTGGGGACGAAGGAGGTCTCGGTCAACAGGCAGCCTCCGGCCGGGCAGGGGTAGTTCTTCACGTCCAGTTCGTCAGCCAGCTGGATCTGGTCTTTGCGTGACCTCCCCTTGAAGGCGAGGAGCTTGCTCCGGTCGACCCACCCCTCGCGCTCAGGGATGGTCGGCTCGAAAAACTGTGCCGAAAGCGGGCGGAGCAGCAGCCCTTCCAGACCGCTTTCCCGTTCGATCACCCGCAGCGTGTCGCGTCGCTGGCTCATGGGGCGCTGTCCCAGCACCTCGCCGGTGATGACGAAATCGGCCCCACTCTCTTCCATATACTCCTTGGCCCTGCGGAGCAGGTAGATGCGGCAGTCGATGCAGGGGTTCAGCCCCTTGCCGTAGCCGTGGCGGGGGCGCCTGACGACCTCCAGGTAGTCGACTCCCTTGTGCATGACCTTGATCGGGATGCCGAACTCTTCGGCGACGCGGATCGCTTCGGATTTGCAGCCGGCGTTCTTGCCGGTGCAGGTGCAGAACGGGGAGGTGAAATTGAGGGCTTCCACGGCGATTCCCTGGTCGAGCATGACCTTGACCGCAAGCGTGGAGTCGAGCCCGCCGGAAAGGAGGGCGAGGGCCTTGCGCTGCATGGTGTCTCCTGTGGTCCCATGGTGCAGCCTATCCGGGGAGGGCGCGCCACACTACGGTACCGATGTGATGGGTGAAACAGAGAGTATCAATAAGGGGACCGGCACGGAAAGTCAACGGGTTTCTTGTTGCCGTGGCCGGAATCCGTGACGGGTACCACGCCGCTTCGCTCCGACTGCCACTCGCACCACCGCTGTACGGCTCATTACGCTACCGGCCTGAAACTCGCCCTGACGGGCTCAGACAATCAGGCCGGTGGCCGCTCCATTTCGCCTACAGCGGCAGGTGCTCAGGCAGAGTCGCTCCGACGGCGCGGTACCCGTCACGGATCAGACGAGCAGCTTCTCCGCCAGCCAGTAGAGCAGCATGCCGAAGACCACGGTGCCACCCAGCGAGCGAGTCTTCAGGGCAAAGACGAAGGTGGGGATCGCGGCCAGGAACTCGGGCCTGAGAAGTTCTAGCCGTCGAGGGTCGGAGGAGGCGAAGACGGCGGGGGCTACGAGGGCGCCGAGGATGGCGGCGGGGATGAGGTCGAGCCATTCGGTGAGCCAGGGGGGGAGCTGCCTCCGGGAAAGGAAGAGGAGCGGCGCCAGCCGGGGAAGATAGGTCGCCAGGGACATGCCGGCTATCAGCAGGAGGTAGTCGCGGCCGATCATCGGTCGCTCCGCCTACGATTGCGGCGCCTCTTCAGGCAGAGGACGAGGGTTGCGGCGCCCAGTGCGGACAGGAAGACATAAGCGTTCCCCGGGAGGAGGAGGTAGCAGGAGAGGGAGAGGCTACCGCCGATGATCGCGGTGACCCAGTAGATCCTTCCCCTCAGCTGGAAGACCAGCAGGCAGAGGAACATGCCGGTGAGGGCATAGTCGATGCCGAAGGCCCTCGGCGGGATCAACTGGCCGGCAAAGACACCGGCAACGGTGCTGGCAAACCAGGTCAGGTTGGCGGCGTGATTCAGGGTCAAGGCGCTCAGCCGGTGCCAGTCGCCGGCGCGGAACCGGGTCATGTTGACGGCATAGCTCTCGTCGGTGACCCCGTAGGCGAACAGGGTCAGGAACCGGCGGCTGGCCCCCTGCAGGTGGGTGGCGAGTGACGAACTCATCAGGATATGCCGCAGGTTCACCACCAGGGTGGTGGCTACGATGGACGCGGTGGCCGTCCCGGCGGAGAGCATGGCCGCGGCGATGAACTGGGAGCCGCCGGCAAAGACGAGGAGCGACATCAGCGCCACGTGCCAGGGGCCGAGCCCCGCCTTCTGGGCCAGCACGCCGAAGGCCAGGCCGATGGGGAGGTAGCCGAGGCAGATGGGCCAAGCGGCTGACAGTCCGTCTCTCACCAACCGGCGATTGTGGGGTGCAGCGGTTGCGGGCATGGAATCCAAATATATTTGCGGTTCGCTACTGATCGGTACGCAGAACGAGGGAAAAGGTAGGGAATCTTTCCAGCCTTGTCAAGGCTGTTGGCGCCAGGCAGGTCAGGGGCGCTCCTGGACGATCGAGCCGTCGGGGGCGACGAGGCGGATCCGGAGCCCTCCGGCACCGGCTGTATGGGTCGCGCAGCTGATGCACGGGTCGTAGGCCCTGATCGCTGTCTGCAGGAGCTGGGAGCTCTTGTCGGTCAGCCTGGCGTCGCGAATCTCCCGGCAGGCAATCTCCCGGACTGCCCGGTTCATGGCCGGGTTGTTCTGGACCGTGGCGATCACCAGGTCGATCCGCTCCAGGAGACCGTTTTCGTCCACCTGGTATGCGTGGCAGAGGGTACCGCGAGGCGCCTCGCAGACCCCGATGCCGGCCGGCTGGTTGACCTCTGCCCGGTAGCGCACCCGCCGATCAGTGGCAGTCGGGTCGTCCAGCAACTCCTCCAGCTTTTCCAGGGCGGCCAGGATTTCGATGAGCCGGGCGTGGTGGGCGAACAAGATGTCATGGACCGGCCGCGCGTGGCCGGAGAGCTCTTTCAGGCGCTTCAGTTCAGCATCGGCGCGGCGCGTGCCGGCAGAGGTTGCCAGATTGAGGCGGGCCAGGGGGCCGACCCGGTACTCTCCGGCCTCGGCACCCAGCGGCGCGTAATATGGATGCTTCAGGTAGCTCCAGGCCGCTGCCGCTTCCCGCACCAGTTCCGGGAATCTCGCCGGCTCCACCCCCTCGGCCAGCAGGTACCCCTCCCGGTCCATGACCGACAGCTCTCCGCCGTAGTAATCAAGGGTCTTTTCGGGGGATGTCATAGCGAGGTAGAGGGTCGGAAAGTTGCCGAGGCGGCCGGCAAGAGCGAGTCCCGGGTGCATGTCCCGGAACAGCTCGATGGTTGCGCTGGCGATGGCGAGCATGGCCGGCAGCTGTGCCAGCAGCTGTTGCCGGATCTCTTCGTCCAGCGGCTCAGCCATGCCTCCGGGGATGACCCATTGCGGGTGGACCACCCCGCCGCCGACGTGGGTGGCGATTTCGTGGGCGAAGCGGCGAAGCTGTACCGCGCTGGCCACGAGTTCGGGGTGGCTGCGGACCAGCTCGGTGAGGCTCCGTCTGGCCGGGTCGTCCCGGAGGCCGGGGAGGAAGTCGGGGAGGCTCAGGAAATAAAAGCTTAAGGCGTGGCTTTGCACCACCTGGGCCAGGGCGAGGATGCGGCGGAGTAGCACCGCAGCCGGCGGAATCACTACTCCCAGGATCTGGTCGCCGGCCCGGGCCGAGGCCAGCGCATGGCTGGTGGGGCAGATGCCGCAGATACGGGCGGTGATCGCCGGCATCTCCCAGAAGCTCCGCCCCCGGCAGAACGCCTCGAACCCCCGGAACGAGGTGGCGAGGAAGCGGGCATCGGTCGCCGCACCGCTGTCGTCCAGGAAGATGTCGATCCTGGTGTGTCCCTCGATCCGGGTGACCGGGTTTATGGTGAGAGTTTCAGCCATGGCCTGTCCTTAGCCGAAGGAGAGCATCTCCTGCGGCAGCTGCACCTTCTCCCCCTTGATGACGGCCGCCAGGACCATCCTGATCCGCTCCGGCTCCGGTGGGCAGCCGGGAACGAAGATATCGACAGGGATGACTTGGTGGAGCGGGAGAAGGATCGGGAGGAGGGTCGGGAGCCCTTCCGGTCTCCAGTCGTTTCCATAGGTCTCCCGGATGACCGCCTCCGGGCCGAACGGGTTGCGCAAGGCCGGGACGTTGCCGGTGATGGCGCAGTCGCCCAGGCTGACCACCTGCCTGCTTCGAGCCCTGGCCAGCAGCGCCCGCTGCCGGTCATGCTCGGTTCCGACCCCGCCTTCAACCAGCATCAGGTCGACCCCTTCCGGGATCTCCGGTGCATCGGCCAGGGGGGAGTGGACGAGGTCCACCGCCGCAGCCAGTTCCAGCAGGAAGCCATCAGTGTACAGGAGGCTCATGTGGCAGCCGGAGCAGCCGGTGAGCCAGAGGGTCGCCAGCCGGAGCCGCCTTTTCTTCCTACCGCTCATGGCTCTCCCTCCATGCCGTGATCCGGGGGAGGAGTTCCGGATCATGCGCCCTCTCCCCCCTGCTCGTCCACTTTTCGAACAGGGCGCCGGTGGGGCAGGCTTGGATGCATTTGCCGCAGCCGGTGCAGGTGGCGCTGGCGCCCCACGGCTCGTCCAGGTCGATGACGATCCTGCTCCCGCCACCCCGTCCCTGGAGGTCAAGGGTGTGGGCACCCTCCACCTCGTCGCAGGCACGCACGCAGCGGGCGCAGAGGACGCAGCGGCTGTGGTCCATGCCGAAGCGCCGGCTGCTGGCATCCAGGGGGAGACGGGGGGCGAGGTAGCGATAGCGGACGTGGTCGATGCCGAAGCGTACGGCCAGGCTCTGGAGTTCGCAGTGGCCGTTGACCACGCAGACCGAGCAGACATGGTTCCGCTCGGCCAGGAGCAGTTCCACGATCTGGCGCCGGTAGCCCTGCAGCCGCTCCGTATCGGTGGTCACCACCATCCCCTCTTCGGCCGGCGTCACGCAGGCGGCCACAGGCTTCGGTCGCCCCGCGACCTCCACCATGCAGAGCCGGCACGCACCCCGGGCGCTGACCCCCTCCAGGTTACAGAGGGTGGGAAGGTCGATGCCGCAGTTCCGGATCACCTGCAGCAGGGTTTCGCCCATCCCGCCGCTCACCAGCCGGCCATCTATGGAGAGTGTCAGTACCGGCATGCCCCCTCCATCTCTGCCATGGGACAAGTCCCGGTGGGGCAGCGGTGCTGCGACACATGCGCCTCGTATTCGTCGCGGAAATGGCGCAGGGTACTCAGGACCGGGTTGGGGGCGGCACTCCCCAGGCCGCAGAGACTGGTGTCGCGCAGGAGCGCGCAGAGCCCCTCCAGTTGGTCCAGGTCATCGCTACCGGCCTGCCCGGAGCAGATCCGGTCGAGTAGGAGCCCCATCTGCACGGTGCCGGCACGGCAGGGGACGCACTTGCCGCAGCTTTCGTCCTGACAGAAGCCAATGAAGAAGCGGGCCACGTCCACCATGCAGCAGCGGTCGTTCATGACGATCAACCCCCCCGACCCCATGATGGAGCCGAGCGCCTTCAGGTGTTCATAATCCACCGGCGTATCCAGGTGGCTGGCCGGGATGCAGCCGCCGCTCGGCCCGCCGGTCTGGGCTGCCTTGAAGGCACCCCCCGTGACCCCCCCCCCGATATCATCGACAATGGTGCGGAGGCTGGTCCCGAGCGGGACTTCAACGAGTCCGGCGTTCGCCAGGTCGCCGCAGATGGCAAAGACCTTGGTGCCGCTGTTGCCGGGAGAGCCGACGCTGGCGAACGCCTCGGCCCCGTCGCGGATGATCGTCGGGATGTTGGCGAAGGTCTCCACGTTGTTGATGAGGGTCGGCCTGCCGCGCAGGCCGGCCTGGGACGGGTAGGGCGGTCGGGGGATGGGGTGCCCTCGCCGCCCCATGACGGAGGCGAGCAGGGCGGTCTCTTCACCGCAGACGAAGGCCCCGGCCCCCATGCGGAGGTCGATCCTGAAGTTGACCCGGCTCCCCAGGATACGGCCCCCGAGGAGCTGCAGCTGTTCCGCAGCCCGGATTGCCTGCTCCAACCGGGCCGCGGCCAGCGGGTATTCGCCGCGCACGTAGATGTACCCCTGTTCCGCACCGACGGCAAATCCTGCCAGAGCCATCCCCTCCAGGATCCGGTGGGGGTCGGCCTCCATGATGGTCCGGTCCATGTAGGCGCCCGGGTCCCCCTCGTCGCCATTGGCCACCACGTATTTCCGGCCGCTGCCGGCCTTCCTGACCAGTTCCCATTTGACCCCGGTCGGGTACCCGCCCCCCCCGCGGCCGCGCAGCCCGCTCCGGGTGACGGCATCGCAAACCGATTCCGGCGACATCCCGTGCAGCGCCCGGGAGAGGGCCGCATACCCCCCCCTGGCGATATAGTCCTCGATCCGTTCCGGATCGGTGTAGCCGCAGTTGGCCAGCACCAGTCGGGTCTGGCCGGCAAAAAAGGGGAGGGTCAGGGGGAGTCGGTGCTCTTCCGGGGGGGGCGTTCTGGCCAGGAAGGTGTCGACGATCGTCACGGCCGTGGCCGGGGTGAGCCGTTCGTACAGGTGCTCGGCGCCGTCTGTCGTCACCACCCGGAGCAGCGGCCCCCGGCTGCAGGGGCCGACGCAACCGGTGCCGATCACCCTGGTTTCGACGCCACCACCGCACCGGCGGATACGCTCCTCCACCGCGGCCTTGACCTCTGCGGCGCCCGCCGCCATGCAGGGCGAGCCCATGCAGACATGCAGGCGCAGGCAGCGCTGCTGCGCTTCTGCCTCGTGCCGCGCCAGCTTTTCCAGGTCGGTTGCGTTCACGACGGGGTATCTCCTGCCAGGGCGGCCTCGACGAGCGCTACGGCCTCCTCGGGGGAACTCTTTCCCGCCACCCGTCCGTCCAGCGCCACCAGGGGGGCAAGGACGCACTCCCCCACGCAGCGCGGGGCGGTTACGCTCAACCGGCCGTCGGCGGTGGTCCTGCCTGCCGTCACGTTGAACCGTTGCTCGATGCCGGCCAGAATCCTTCCTGACCCCTTGATGTGGCAGGCGGTCCCGCGGCAGACTGCGCAGGTGTGTTCTCCTTGGGGTTCGAGGGTGAAGAAATGGTAGAAGGTGGCAACCCCGTACACAATGCTGGGGGGGAGGCGGAGTCCCCTGGCGACGTGGGCAAGGGTATCCCTGTCCAGATAGCCCAACGTTTTCTGGGCAACATGGAGCACCTCGATCAGGGCATCGCGGTCGTAGCGGTGTTGCTGCATGGCCCGATCGACGGCGGCCAGACGGTTGTCGTCCGGCGCTGCAACAATGGCGGTGATGGGCATGGATCCCCCACGGCGGGAGTGTTTTAAATAATTATAATGGAGAAATATCTTTTTGCAGGGATTTTCGGGAAGGTGCCCGGGCGGCTTGGTGAAGGCCGCCGGCATGGTTGAAGGCTAACGACCTTTTTTCAGGTCGATGAGGATCAGCTTGGCCACGGCCTTGAGGGTCTCGAACACCCCCTCGCCGGTGGCGGCGCAGGCTTCGAATTCGGGGACCCCCCGGGGATTCAGCTCCCGGCGGAGTTCATCCAGTTCTACGATGTTGGGGAGGTCGCGCTTGTTGTACTGCACCACGAACGGGATTTTCTCCAGGTCGTAGCCCTGCTCCTTCAGGTTTATTCCGAGGTTGTCCAGCGACTCGATATTCGCCTCCATCCGCTCTTCCTGGGAGTCCGCAACGAAGACCACCCCGTCAACCCCCTTCAGGATCAGCTTCCTTGATGCATCATAGAAGACCTGTCCGGGGACCGTGTAGAGATGAAAACGGGTCTTGAAGCCGCGGATCTCGCCCAGCGCCAGGGGGAGGAAGTCGAAGAAGAGCGTCCGCTCGGTTTCGGTGGCCAGGCTGATCATCTTCCCCTTGGCCTCGGGAGCGGTCTTCTGATAGACGTACTGGAGATTGGTGGTCTTGCCGCACAGCCCTGGCCCGTAATAGACGATCTTGCAGTTTATCTCACGGGAGGCGTAGTTGATGAAGGACATAAGTGCCGGTACCTCGTCGGTAAGCTAGCTGAACAGATTATCGATGTCGTCGTCGGTGATCTCGGCAAAGGGGAAATCGCTGGTGCCGCTCTTCTCTTTTTCTTCGGCCTTGGTCATGAGCCGGTCGAAGATGGTGGTCAGTTCGTCCGAAGCCTTTTTCACCCGAAGCCTGACCAGTCCCAGGGAGGAGCGCGCGTCGAAGAGGACCACCAGGATGACCCGGCCGCCGACGATGGAGATGTGGAGGTTGTCCTTTTCCCCTTCGTGGAAGAGGATGGAGAACTCCTTCTCTCCGATCAGCTTGGCCAGGCCGCCGGTGGCGGCAATGTTCCCGGCCGTGAGCGAGGCGAGAGAGGTGGTGTCGAACCTCTCCACGTCGCCGACGCCGGAGATGAGCTGCCCGTTCTTGTCCACCAGGAAGATGACTTTGGAGTTGGATTCCCGCAGCAGCTTTTCGATGACTGCATTGATTTCCTTGAACTCCTCATCGTACATCACCATCTGGGGATACGACATGGACAGCTCCTTGTGGAAGGCAGTGATGCAACAGATTTGTTTTATAACAGAAAAGGGAGCGCCTTTCAAGCAAGCCCGGCCTGCGGGCAATAAAAAACGCCCCGGCAGATGACTGCCGGGGCGTTCGCGTATCCAAAGAAGCGTTACTTCTTCTCGGTCGGACAGGCCGAGAAGCTGATGGCCGCCATCTTCTCGTAGAGCTCGAAGCGGCGGGTGTTCCAGTCGGTGGCCTGCGCCATGAGGGCGGTGGCAGCCTTCGGGTTGGCCTTCTTCAGCACCCGGTAGCGGTTCTCGCCGTAGGCGTACTCTTCGAACGGCATGGTCGGCGTCTTGCTGTCCAACTGCAGAGGGTTCTGCTCTTTGCAGGCCAGGTCCGGGTTGTAGCGGAACAGCGGCCAGTAACCGCAGGCCACGGCGTTCTTCTGCTCGTCAACGGCGGTGGTCATGTTGATGCCGTGGGCGATGCAGTGCGCATAGGCGATGATCAGCGACGGCCCGTCATAGGCCTCCGCTTCCATGAACGCCTTGATGCACTGGGCGGGATTGGCCAGGGAGACCTTGGCCACGTAGACATTGCCGTAGGCCATGGCGATCATCCCCAGGTCCTTCTTCGGCATCGCCTTGCCGCCGGCTGCGAACTGGGCTACGGCGCCCAGCGGGGTCGACTTGGAGGCCTGGCCGCCGGTGTTGGAGTAGACCTCGGTGTCGAGGACGAGGAGGTTGATGTTCTTGCCCGAGGCGATGACGTGGTCGAGGCCGCCGTAGCCGATGTCGTAGGCCCAGCCGTCGCCGCCGATGCACCATACCGACTTCTTCACCAGGTAGTCGGCCAGGGTCAGGAGCCGCTTGGCAGCCGGCTCGGGGCAGCCTTCCAGCGCCTTCTTCAGACCGGCGACGCGCTCGCGCTGCGCCTCGATGCCGGCCTGGGTCGACTGGTCCGCCACCTTGATCTCCTGCATGGTCGACTTGAAGGAGTCGCAGGATTTGCAGCCGCAGGTGAGGAGCTGGTCGAGGAGTTCCAGGGCCGCCTCGTTGAACTTGTCAACGGTGAGCCGCATGCCGAAGCCGAACTCGGCGTTGTCCTCGAACAGAGAGTTGGACCAGGCCGGTCCGCGACCGTCGCCACGCTTTGCCCACGGTGTGGTGGGGAGGTTGCCGCCGTAGATGGAGGTACAACCGGTAGCGTTGGCGATGAGTGCCCGATCGCCGAAGAGCTGGGAGAGGAGCTTGAGGTACGGGGTCTCGCCGCAGCCGGCGCAGGCGCCGGAGAATTCGAAGAGCGGACGGACCAGCTGGCTCCCCTTCAGGCTGTCCAGCTTGAGGAGGGAGAGTTCGGTTTCCGGCAGATTGAGGAAGAAGTCCCAGTTGGCCGCTTCCTGCTCGCGCAGGGGGGGCTGGAACTGCATGTTGATCGCCTTGTGGTTCGGGTTTTCCTTGCTCTTGGCCGGGCAGTTGTGGACGCAGGCACCGCAGCCGGTGCAGTCTTCCGGGGCCACCTGGAGGGTAAACTTCAGACCTTTGAGGTCGTTACCCTTGGCGTCGGCAGATTTGAAGGTTGCCGGGGCCTTGGCAAGTGCTGCGCCGTCGTAGGCCTTCATCCGGATGGTGGCGTGGGGGCAGACGAAGGAGCAGATGCCGCACTGGATGCAGAGGCTCTCGTCCCATACCGGGATCTCCACGGCGATGTTCCGCTTCTCGTACTGGGAGGTGGCGGTGGGGAAGGTGCCGTCGGCCGGCATCTTGGAGACCGGCACGTCGTCGCCGTAGCCGGCGATGATGGTGGCGGTCACGTCCTGCACGAAGGCCGGGGCGTGGGAGCCGACAACGGGGGGCTTCTTCAGGCTGCTCGTGGCCGTGGCCGGGACCGTTACCTCGAAGATGTTCTCCAGGGCGGCGTCCACCGCCTTGTTGTTCATCTCCACGACCTTCTCGCCCGCCTTGCCGTAGGACTTCTTGATGGCGTCCTTGATGGAGTCGAGGGCGGTCTCCAGCGGGATGATGTTGGAGATCTTGAAGAAGGCGGTCTGCATGATGACGTTGATCCGGGCGCCGAGGCCGAGCTCCTCGCCCAGCTTGATGGCGTTGATCACGTAGAACTTCAGCTTCTTGGCGATGATCTGCTGCTGCACCTCGATCGGCATGCTGTCCCAGATCTCGTCCTTGTTGAACGGGGAGCAGAGAAGGAACGTTGCCCCTTCCTTGGCCTTGCCGAGCATGTCGTACTTTTCCAGGAAGGAGAAGTTGTGGCAGGCGATGAAATCGGCCTGGTCGATCAGGTAGGGGGAGTTGATCGCCTTCTTGCCGAAGCGGAGGTGCGAGGTGGTGATGCTCCCGGCCTTCTTGGAGTCGTAGACGAAGTAGGCCTGGGCGTTGTTGTCGGTCCGCTCGCCGATGATCTTGATGGAGTTCTTGTTGGCGCCGACCGTGCCGTCGGAGCCGAGACCGAAGAACATGGCGGAGTAGATCCCCTCGGCCGGGTTCCGGAAGTTCGGGTCGAGCGGCAGGCTGCAGTTGGTCACGTCTTCGACGATGCCGACCACGAAGTGGTTCTTGGGACGGTCGTCCTTCAGGTTGTCGAACACGGCCTTGACCATGTTCGGGGTGAACTCCTTGGAGCCGAGGCCGTAGCGGCCGCCGACGATGGCGGGGTAGCTGCTGAAGGAGAGCTTCTGGTCGGCCATGGCCTCGCCGATGGCGGTGCGGACGTCCAGGTAGAGCGGTTCGCCCAGGGAGCCGGGCTCCTTGGTGCGGTCGAGGACGGCGATCTTCTTGACGGTCTTCGGCAGGGCGGCGACAAAGGCGTCGATGGGGAACGGCCGATAGAGGTGAACCTTGACTACGCCGACCTTCTCACCCTTGGCGATCAGGTTGTCGACGGTCTCCTGGATCGTGTCGGCAGCGGAACCCATGACGACGATGACCCGCTCGGCATCCGGCGCACCGGCGTAGTCCACCAGCTTGTACTGGCGGCCGGCGATCTTGGCGAACTTGTCCATCTCTTCCTGGACGATCTTGATGCACGGTTCATAGAAGGCGTTGACGGTTTCGCGACCCTGGAAGTAGACGTCCGGGTTCTGGGCCGTACCGCGCATGACCGGCCGGTCAGGGTTGAGACCACGGGCCTTGTGGGCGGCCACCAGGTCGTCGTCGATCATGGCGCGCATGTCGTCGTAGGTCAGCTCCTCAACCTTCTGGACCTCGTGGGAGGTGCGGAAGCCGTCGAAGAAGTGAACGAACGGCACTCGGGCGCGCAGGGTGGCGGCTTGGGCGATCAGGGCGAAGTCCATAACTTCCTGGACGTTGTTGGAGCAGAGCATCGCCCAGCCGGTGGAGCGGCAGGCCATGACGTCCGAGTGGTCGCCGAAGATGGAAAGGGCCTGGGCGGCAATGGCGCGGGCCGAGACGTGGAAGACGGTGGAGGTCAGCTCGCCGGCGATCTTGAACATGTTCGGGATCATCAGCAGGAGACCCTGGCTGGCGGTGAAGGTGGTGGTGAGTGCACCCGCCTGCAGGGCGCCGTGAACGGCACCGGCGGCGCCACCTTCCGACTGCATCTCTGCAACCGTCGGGATGGTGTTCCAGATGTTCTTCTCGCCGGCCGCGCTTTTGGCGTCGGAGATCTCACCCATGACCGATGACGGGGTGATGGGGTAGATGGCGATGACCTCGTTGGTGGCGTGCGCCACGTGGGCCGCGGCGGTATTGCCGTCGATGGTGACCATTTTGCGACTCATACGAAACTCCTCCTGTCTGTATGGTGTTACCGAAACCGGTATCTATGCCGGTGGCTACATCTCTGAACGGCGCTCAAGGGCGTGGAACATGGTGGCGGCATCGACGAATTCCAGGTCGCCGCCGGTCGGGATGCCGTGGGCCAGCCTGGTCACCCGGACTCCTCGTTCCTTGATGAGCCTGGTGAGGTAGAGCGCGGTAGCTTCCCCTTCGATGGAGAAGTTCGTGGCGATGACGACTTCCTGAATCGACTCATGCTCCAGACGCTGCATCAGTTCGGCGATCCTGAGATCGCCGGGGGTGACGCCGGCCAGGGGGGAGAGTGCTCCGTGCAGGACGTGGTAGCGGCCGCGGAAGGCGCTGCTCCGCTCGATCGCCATGGCATCCTGCGGCTCTTCGACGACGCAGAGGATGCCCCCTTGCCGCTCTTCACGGCAGATGGCGCACGGATCGTCCTCGGTGATCATGAAGCAGGTAGAGCAGAACCGGACCTTGCTGCGCACCTCCAGCAGGCTTTCCGCCAGAGCTGTCAGGTTGTCGGGTGTTTTCAGGAGATGCAGGGCGAGTCGCAAGGCGGTTTTTTCGCCGACCCCCGGCAATTTTTTCAGCTCTCCCACCAGTCTCCCCAGAGACATTGCCTTTTGTATCATAATTTTCGTACCGATAAAACATATTTCTAGTGAGTTAGTAGTAGTGAATTTTATTGACAGTAAAAACTATTATTTATAGGAGTTTCCGTGTTTTATTTGAGAGTATACATAGATTATGTTTAGTTTGCCTAAAAAAGTAAAGCGCCCTTCCGGCTCGATGCATCATGCCGAAAGGGCGCTCCATACCAGCGGTTTGCGCTGTGGGCATGAATCAGAAGAGACCCGGGATACTGAGACCGCCAGTGGCCTTGCTCATTTCCTGGGCGATTTCCCCCTGCACCTTGGTCAGGGCCTCGTTGACGGCGGCAACGACCAGGTCCTGGAGCATCTCCACGTCTTCCGGATCGACCGCCTCTTTCTTGATGTTCAGGGAAACGATCTGGTTCTTGCCGTTGACCAGGGCGGTTACGACGCCGCCGCCGGCGCTTGCCTCGGCGGTCTTCAGGGTGGCTTCTTCCTGGATTTTCGCCATGCGCTGCTGCATCATCTGGGCCTGCTTCATGATATTGGCCAAGCCTTTGGACATACGAACTTCCTCCTTTGGATTATCGTGGTACGGTCTGCTCTCTGTTACAGCGAACAAGAGTAACGCTGATCTATTCGTCGGGCTCCCGGCATTCGTCCAGGGTGCCGCCAAAAATTTCCAGTGCCGCGGAGACCAGGGGGTTCCGCAGCGCCGTCTCTTTCAGGGCGGTCGCCCGGGCGGTTTTTTCAAGGCTTTTTTTTTCAGCCAGGGAGATGGGGAGATGCCGGTCGTCAGCGGAGATCGGGACGATCTTCACGGCGGTCGGCCGCCGGAAGAAGGTGGCAGCCAGCTCCTGGAGCTGGTTGTGGTAATCCTGCTCCTTGAGCATGCTGAGCTCCAGCGACCCGCGTGGAAAGCCGATCTGCAGCGCCCCCTCCTCTAGTTGCAGGGGGTTCCCCTTCTCAAGCTTGGTGGCGAGAAGCGGCCTCGAGCGTTTGACAAAGGCGACAAAACCGGGCCAATCGCCGCCGGCCGGCGCAGGCTGGGTGGGCGGCGTTCCGGGCTGCGGGGGGGCAGATCCCGGCAGCGGCTCCGCAGGGCGCTGTGGCGGTTCAGATGTCTGGCGCTGAGACGGGGCTGCAGGCTGCTGCCGCTGGTACGGGGGTGGCGACTGCCGCGGCGGTGCCGCAGCCGGCGCTACCGGCCGGGAAGAGGGGGCTGCGCCGCCGCTGAGACGGGACTCCAGGCGGTCGATGCGTGCCAGTATCTCCCGGGCCGGGACCAGCGGGACCAGGGTGGCCAGCTTGATCAGGGCCATCTCCATCACCAGTCGGGGGAGGGTGGAGTGGGCGCAGTCGGTCTCGGCCTTCATCAGGATGGCAAGCGAGCGCTGGATCCGGGCCGCGTCGGTCTGTCCGGAGATGTCCCGCAGGGTGGCAAGTTCGCTCTCCGCCAGGTCGAGGAGTTCTGCTCCCCCCTCCACCGCCTTCAGGATGAGCAGGCTCCGGAAGAGGCCGATCAGCTCCTGGCAGAATTGGCGGAAATTGTAGCCGAACTCGTCCACCTGGCTGACGACCTCCAGTGCCCGGCGGGTGTCACCGGCGAATACGGCGCGGGTCAGCTCCGCCAGCAGGCGCTGGTCCACCACTCCCAGGAGGGTGACCACGTCTTCGTCCCGCACCTCGCTCCCGCAGAAGGCCAGCACCTGGTCCAGCGTGGAGAGGGAGTCGCGCATGCTCCCGTCCCCCTTGCGGGCGACCACGGTCAGCGCCTCGTCGGACATGCTGATCGACTCCTGGTCGACGATGTGGCGCAGTCGGCCGACAATGGTTGCCAGCGGTATCCGCTTGAAATCGAAACGTTGGCAGCGGGAGAGGATGGTGATCGGTACCTTGTGGGGCTCGGTGGTGGCGAAGATGAACTTTATATGGGCAGGGGGCTCTTCAAGGGTCTTCAGCAGGGCGTTGAAGGCGCTGGTGGAGAGCATGTGGACTTCGTCGATGATGAAGATCTTGTACCGGGAGCGGGAAGGGAGGTACTTGACGTTCTCGCGGAGTTCGCGGATATCGTCGACGCCGGTGTTGGAGGCGCCGTCGATCTCGAAGACGTCCACCGAGTTGCCGGCCGTGATCTCGGTACAGGCGGGGCAGACGTTGCAGGGGCGCGGGGTCGGCCCCAGTTCGCAGTTCAGGGCCTTGGCGAAGATGCGGGCCGAACTGGTCTTCCCCACACCGCGGGCGCCGGTGAAGAGGAAGGCGTGGGCGACCCGCCCGGTCTCGATGGCGTTGCCGAGGGTCCGGGTGATATGCTCCTGCCCGACCAGGTCGTCAAAGGTCTGGGGGCGCCATTTTCTCGCAAGGACCAGATAGGACAAGGGGGTTCAACCTCGCAACAACAGGCTTGGGTTACCGTGGGGAGGAACTCAGGGGAAAGTGCTTGCGGGCACAATTGATAGCTGGGCACCCCCGCGGCACACGGAGTCGATTACTGCCGCTGCTTCCTTCCGGATCTGACGGGGTTCATAACCTTCCGTTGCGCGGGACCCAGCTATCAGCTCTGCCCGCAAACGACCAACACCGCCCAACGGGCGGTGTCTATGCAAAAAGTGGCGGAGAGAGAGGGATTCGAACCCTCGATACCGGTTTCCCAGTATACTCGCTTAGCAGGCGAGCGCCTTCGGCCTACTCGGCCATCTCTCCTAATCGTTATCTGTAAAAATTTTGGCGGAGGAGGTAGGATTCGAACCCACGGAACTTTCGTTCAACGGTTTTCAAGACCGCCGCCTTCAACCACTCGGCCACTCCTCCGTGTGTTGCCAGCTACCTCTGCCGCGTCCCCACTGATCCGGCGTTTCAGGCTGCCATGGGGAAACGAATGCCATGTGTAGCATTTCCGCCCCGCATTTGCAATACCTAAAAATGGAATCCGGTTACGCTCCGCTGCGTTAGCAGGCAGTTAAGGTTGCTCAAAAACGGTCAGATCGTCACACCCACAGAAAGCCCCGCGGAGGCGTAGTACCCAACCACCGGGCATAAACAGCGCTACGCCGCACAAGGCGGCTTTCGAGGACGGCGGCGAGATGTTTGTTTTTCAGCAACCTTATTATCCGATCCGCTCCTGGCCCCCCATATAGGGACGGAGTACCGCGGGGATGGCGACCGAGCCGTCGGGCTGCTGGAAGTTCTCCAGAATCGCCACCAGGGTCCGGCCGACTGCCAGCCCGGAACCGTTCAGGGTGTGGACGAATTCGGGCTTGGCCGTGTCGTCCCGCTTGAAGCGGATCTTGGCCCGACGCGCCTGGAAATCCTCGAAGTTGCTGCAGGAGGAGATCTCCCGGTAGGTGTTCTGCCCCGGCAGCCAGACCTCGATGTCGAAGGTGCGGGCGGCGGAAAAGCCGATATCGCCGGTACAGAGCTCGACTACCCGGTAGGGGAGCTCCAGTTGCCGGAGGATCTCTTCGGCGTTCCCCAGTAGTTTCTCCAGCTCCTGGTAGGAGCTCTCGGGGGTGACGAACTTGACCAGTTCCACCTTGTTGAACTGGTGCTGGCGGATCAGTCCCCGCGTGTCCTTACCGTACGATCCGGCCTCCTTGCGGAAGCAGGGGGTGTAGGCGGTGTAGCAGAGGGGGAGGTCGCTCCCCCGGAGGATTTCGTCGCGGTGGATGTTGGTGACCGGGACCTCTGCCGTCGGGATGAGGTAGTAATCGGTCCCGTCCAGGTGGAAGAGGTCTTCCTCGAATTTGGGCAACTGGCCGGTGCCGGTCATGCTCTCGCGGTTCACGATGAACGGCGGCAGCATCTCCGTGTAGCCGTGCCGGGAGGTATGGAGGTCGAGCATGAAGTTGATGAGGGCGCGCTCCAGGCGAGCACCATTACCCTTGGAGAGGGTGAAGCGGGCGCCGGTGATCTTGGCACCCCGCTCGAAGTCCAGGATTCCCAGTGCCTCGCCAAGCTCCCAGTGGGGCTTTGGTTCAAAGTCGAACGTGCCCGGTGTGCCCCATTTGCGCAGTTCGACGTTCTGATCTTCCGAGGCGCCCGGCGGCGTATGGCGGGAGGGGAGGTTGGGGATCGTGTAGATGATCGCCTGTACCTCCTCTTCTATTTTGGAGAGCTCCTCGTCCAGCCCCTTGATCCGTTGTCCCACATCCCGCATCTCGGCGATCCGGTCCTGGACCTGGCTCTTGTCCTTGACCTTGCTGATCTCCTCGGACACCTTGTTCCGCAGGGCCTTCAAGGTTTCGCTCTCCTGGAGGAGTTCGCGTCGCCGCTGGTCCAGGTCGCGGAACGGGCCGAGATCGATTGCTCCCCCGCGGGTTTTGAGCCGGGCCTCTACCTCTTCCAGATTCTCACGGATGTAACGTATGTCGAGCATGGCAAAACCCTTTGCAAATTGATGGATAAGGCCCTATCTTGTAGCACTTGCCCAGTGCATAGTCAACACCTGAGGCGGTTGCTGAAAAACGGCCATCTCGCCGCCGTCCTCGAAAGCCGCCTTGTGACTTCGGCCTGCCGCCTCACCCTTCGGGCGCCTTCGCGGTCCAATTTCACAGGTGAAATTGTGCGGCGTAGCGCTGCTACGCCTCCGCGGGGCTTTCTGCGGGTGCGGCGATCTGACCATTTTTGAGCAACCTGAATTTTGTTAACACTCTTTTCGCCCTGACGGAGGGTTCGTGCGAAACGCCATCATCTGCATTCTGCTTCTTTCGTCGTTTGCCGTGCCCGCCGCTGGTCAGGAGATCGTCATCAACGCGGTCGGTGACATCATGCTGGCCGGCCGGGCCACCGCCCTCCTTGCCCGTACCGGGTACGATCTCCCCTTCGCCGCCACCGCACCGCTGTTGCGCCGGGGGGACGTCACCATCGGCAACCTGGAGGCCCCGGCCGCCCGCACCGGCACGGAGTTCCGTGAGAAGAAGTTCCGCTTCCGGGCCGCCCCGGCCGTTGTTCCGGCCCTGCAACGGGCCGGGTTCACGACCCTCACCCTGGCCAATAACCATATCCTCGATTTTGGTCCCGAGGCGCTGCAGGAGACCATCTCCCTTCTGGAACGACAGGGGCTCGGCCACGCGGGAGCCGGTGACGACCTGGCAGCTGCCCGCACCGAAAGCATCCGGACGGTCAACGGCAAGCGGGTCGCTGTCCTGGCCTACTCCCTCACCCAGCCGACCGAGTTCTTCGCCGGCAGTGGCCGGCCGGGGACCGCGCCGGGCTGGGGACGCTATGTGGAAGAAGATATCACCCGGGCAAAAGGGCGGGCCGACCATGTGGTGGTATCATTTCACTGGGGTGGAGAGCTGGAGACAAAGCCGAAACCGTACCAGGTAGCGGTCGCCCGGCGGGCAATCGATGCCGGCGCCGACGTGGTCATCGGCCACCATCCCCACGTACTCCAGGGGGTCGAGCGCTACGGCAGCGGCGTGATCTTCTACAGCCTGGGGAACTTCGCCTTTGCCAGCCGGAGTCGCCACGCGGACCGGAGCGTCATCGCCCGGGTCGTGCTGGATAACGGGGTAAAGGAGGTGGAGCTGATCCCCCTCAACGTCCTGAACCGGGAGGTGGGGTATCAGCCAAGGGTATTGACCGGGAAACGGGGGGACGAGGTGATCGCCCGGCTGAACCGGCTTTCCGAAGGGATGGGGACAACCATAACCGCCCGCGCCGGCCGCTATCTGGTGGGGGAGAGCGGCGAGCAGGTGGCCAGGCAGTGAGCGGGATGCGTGACAGTGGCCACCCCGCTCCGCTCCGCATGCCGCTCGCACCACCGCTGTACGGCTCATTCGCTACCGGCCTGTAACTCACCCTGACGGGTTCAAACAAACAGGCCGGTTGACGCTCCATTTCGCCTACAGCGGTTGGCGCTCGGGCACAGTCGCTCCGTCGGTGCGGCCACTGTCACGGATTAGTGTGATAACGCGAGAAGGAGGTGCCCATGCACAGGCTCTTTGTGGCGATCGATCTGCCGGAGGAGGTGCGGCGGGAGCTGGCGAGGTTCAGGCGGGAAGAGATGCCCGGCGCCCGCTGGGTGCCGGTGGACCAACTCCACCTGACGCTTCGCTTCATCGGCGAGGTGGATGATACGACTCTTCTGGTCATTCGCCAGACCCTGGCCGAGGTCCGGGCTCCGGGGTTTCCGCTGGCAGTTCAGGTGGTGGGGCACTTCCCGCCCCGCAAGGCCCCCCACGTCCTCTGGGTCGGCGCGGCTGCCGGCGCGCCCCTGGTCGATCTGCAGGGCCAGGTGGAGAGGGGGGTGCAGACGGCCGGCCTCGCTGCCGAGGCGCGGCCGTTCTCTCCCCACATTACCATAGCCAGGCTCAGGGAGACGCCTCCACACCTGGTCGCCGAATTCGAAAAGCGGCACCAGGCTTTTGCCTGCCTGCCGTTCCAGGTTACGGCCTTTCATCTCTACGAGAGCACCCTCACCGCCAAGGGGGCGATCCACACCCTGCTACAGAGCTACCCGCTGTCGGCGGCAACGGACTCTACGGAAGGTCGATAGGCACCTTCTGCAGCCGCTTGTAGTAGAAGTTCTGTCCGTACAGCGCCACCACCGGGTTGTGGCCGGTGACCCGGTCCTTGCAGACCAGGGTAGTGACCGGCGCCTTGGAGTGCTCGGTGAAAAGCATGTCGTGGCCCACGCAGAGGCCGACGATGATGTTCATGTCGGTATTGGCCCGGTTGCAGAGCTCTGCCTGGGCGATCGGGTTGCAGGCCGGCTCGAAGGTGCCCGGACGGACCTTGTCCTCCTCGCAGAGCCCCAGCCGCAGTTTGTCGATGCTCCCCGCCTTGCAGCAGACCGAAAGCGGCTCCAGCCCCTGGGCCTTGAGGATGGCCGTGAGCTGGTCGGTTTCGGCCAGAAGGCCGATGCAGGTGGCAATGCCGATCCTTTTCCACCCCATCAGCTTCGCCAGGGCGATGGTGTCCTCAACCCGGGTCCAGCGGGCCGTTACCGCACCGCTTCCCGGAGATTTCTCGTAACAGAGCCCTTCCACCCTGGCAGCTGCCAGGGCGAGTCTGGCGTCTTCGCTGTCGCCCAGGTAGGTTTCCAGTGAGGCCGCGATGATCTCGCCGCCGTTGTCGGTGGGGCAGTTGCCGGGGCGGGGCGGGGCCGTGGCCGGGTCGCCGCTCCAGCAGTTGGTGGTGCCGTTCTTTTGCCATACCGCGCTGCACTTGTTACAGGAGAGCGGGGTCTCTTCGCCGGATCTGTCCATGGTATCCTCCATTGGTTTCTGTTCTCTCTTCACCATAACAATATCAACATGGTACCAGCTTTTACGCCGAATACAGTGCCGTGCTCGACTCCTTGAGCAGGATATAGGGGGAGACGATCAGCATCTGGAAGCGCCTGGACGGTGCCGCGTTCCAGGCATCCAGCTGCGCCGGCGTCGGTTTCCCCAGTTTGCCGCTCTGTATCCACTGCGTCACCATCGGCGCGTTGTCCTCGGCGATCCTGTACCCTGCTTCCGCGAGGTCCAGGCCGGGGGCGACGACAATCAGGGTCCCGCGCTCCAGGTGGGGTCTGAGCCATTGCCACTCCGCCTCGTCGATGGTCAGGGCCAGTTCTTCCTTGCTCTTTTCCGGTTTGGTCATTTCCGTAGTACCCTCTTGTCGCCGACCCGGATGGTCAGTTTGATGGAGTCGAAATATTCCAGCAGGGGGATCATGAACTTTCGCGAAAGCCCGGTGATCTCCCGGAACTCGTTGGGGATGATCTCCCCCGTCGTTGCGAGCCGGGCGAGCAGCTTCTCGCGGATGGCCGCCAGCGGCGCGGCGGCATAATAGAGATCGCTCTTCACCCGGACCGCCTCGCCGTCGCGGACCAGGGTGCTCAGCGGGTCCAGGAGCGCCTTCTCCGAAGTCCGGAGGAGGTCGGCCAGCTCCTTCAGGGTGGGGGGCTCGCTCCCCCCGTCCCGGAGCGCCGCGGCGATCCTTTCCCGGAGGCCGGTCTGCTCGGCCGTCGCAGCCCCTTTCCGCCCCGGAAGCTTCACGAGCTCCCGGTCGGCCACCACCGTACCATCCCGTTCCAGGGAGGCCAGGAGAGGGGTGAAGAAGCGCTGATCGCTCCGCTTCGGCATGCGGGTCTTCAGTTCCTCCTTGCCGATCCCCTCCTTGGTTGGATTCTCCTGCAGGAAGGAGTGCGTCTCGGTCAGGATCGCCTCTTTCAGGGTGGCGAACGCCTCTTTGCCAATGAAGATCCTCGGCTCCCGCACCACCTGGATAATGTTCCCGGCGCTGAGAAGGGGGGTCAGGGCGGCGTCCAGCCGCTTTGCCGAAAGGCCGGTGCGATTGGTCAGGTCGGCGTACGACAGGCC
>CAYSJJ010000001.1:115139-119291 GCA_964431365.1 uncultured Geobacter sp.
AGGGAGTCCCGGTCGAAGAGGATCACCTGGGCAGGCACCTCGTAGGTGGCCGAGTGGAGGCGGAGGTTTGACCGGTGTTTGAGCTCCCGGGGGGCCGAGGCCAGATAGTTGAGCCGTACGTCGACAGCCCGGGTGGTCCGGTAAAGCCCGCGGGGGACAACCACGTCTCCCCGTTCCACCGCCGTATGCTCCACCCCCTGCAGGTTCACCGCCAGCCGCTGGCCCGCCTCGCCCGTTTCCGCCTTGGCGCCGTGGGCCTGGAGTCCGCGTACCCGGCTCTCCAGGCCGCCCGGGAGGATATCAACCTCGTCGCCGACCCGGATCGTCCCGGAGAGGAGGGTGCCGGTTACCACGGTCCCGAAGCCCGCAACGGTGAAGACCCGGTCCACGGGGAGGCGGAAGGGGCCGTCGCTCCGCCGCTGCTCCGCCTCGGCGGCCAGCCGCGTCAGTTCCTGGCGCAGGGTATCGAGTCCGGCGCCGGTCCGGGACGAGACCGGGATGATCGGCGCCCCCTCCAGAAAGCTGGCGAGCAGGTATTTGCGCACCTCTTCCGTTACCAGGCCGAGCCATTCCGGGTCCACCATGTCGCTCTTGGTCAGGGCCACCAGCCCCTTCCTGACCCCCAGGAGCTGGCAGATCTCCAGGTGTTCCCGGGTCTGGGGCATGATCCCCTCGTCGGCGGCGATCACCAGCATGACCAGGTCCATGCCGCCGACCCCAGCCACCATGGCCCGGACAAAGCGTTCGTGCCCCGGCACGTCGACGATGCCGAACTGGACGTGGCCGGGGAGTTCCAGGTGGGCGAAGCCGAGTTCGATGGTGATACCCCGGGCCTTCTCCTCCTTCAGCCGGTCGGTGTCGATGCCGGTGAGGGCCTTGACCAGCGAGGTCTTGCCGTGGTCGATGTGGCCGGCGGTGCCGAGGATGAGGTGTTTCATGATGGGACCCCGTGAAGGATGCAGATGCGATGAAGGCGGATTATAGCGGATCAACACTATAAAACAAAGGACTTATCCCGATCAGCAGCACTAGAATTTTGTTATCCCGGGAAATGCGCACCATTCATTAAAGAGTTGGGCCTTAGCGCCGATATGTCGGTAACAAAGATAAAAAGGTGTTTTTTATCTTGTTAGCCGGGTGCACTCAAAGGAGGTAAGATGCTCAGTTCCATTTCCATCAAGAACAGACTTGTCATCCTGATCACGGTCATGTCGCTGTTGCTCGTGGTTGTTGGGGGGGGAGGCCTGATCGGCATCAGAAACGCAGATCGCGGGATGAGCCGGATCTACAGCGGCAACCTTGAGTCGGTCGTGCAGGTAACGACGATCAGGGCCGCGATCAATGCAATGGTGCGGGAACTGGCCTTTGCAGCCATTCACGACCCGGCAAACCCGGTAAGTCTCCTCCACGACCATCCGACCAGCCAGCACGTCGACAATATCGAAAAGGCGCTTGCCGAGATCGACAAGGAGTGGAAGGGATTCGAGAAAACCGTCACCACTCCCGAAGAGAAGCGGCTGGCCGATCAGTTTCTGGCCGATAAGAATGCCTTTGTCGAGAAGACGGTCCGCCCGGGCCTGGAGCTGGTCAAGGGGGGTAAGTTCAACGAGGTAAATCAGCTGGTCTTCAAGGGGGGAACCGCCCAGGCCAGGAGTGCGGCGGCCACCGCCCAACTGCTCCTTGAGCATCAGCTCAAGGAGGCACGGAACGAATATGAGGCTAATGTTGCCAGCTTCCGTAAAAGTTTGGTCATAGGCCTGGCAAGTATCGTCACCGGTCTGGCAATAGCTCTCTTCATCGGTATGGTTATTGTCCGGACGATCACGAACTCCACCAGGACAGTGCTGAATGCGGTCGCGGGGATTGAAGGGGGCGACCTGACCGCCCGCTGCAACATCGACGGGAAAGACGAAATGGCGCAGATAGCCCGTGGCTTCGATGCTGTTGCCAACGCCTTTTCCAACGTCATCAGCAACCTGACCGGGACCGTGGCCGACGTGACGGCCGCAGCCGCACATACCCACGGTACGGCGGACGAGATGTCGACCGGAGCCGAGCGGGTGGCGGCACAGGCCAGCACGGTGGCGACTGCGGGTGAGGAGATGGCCGCAACCAGCACCGATATCGCCCGCAACTGTCAGATGGCGGCGGAAGGTGCCCGGCAGGCAACCGACGAGGTGCACCAGGGGGCGGCCATCATTCAGAGAAGCATCGAGGTCATGGGCCGGATTTCCGACAGGGTCAGCGCCACCGCCCGGACAATCGGGGCGCTGGGCGAGCGCTCGGATCAGATCGGCGAGATCATCGGGACCATCGAGGATATCGCCGACCAGACCAACCTGCTGGCGCTGAACGCGGCCATAGAGGCGGCCCGGGCCGGCGAGCAGGGACGGGGGTTCGCCGTTGTTGCCGATGAAGTCAGGGCCCTTGCCGAGCGGACCACCCGCGCGACCCGCGAGATCGGCGAAATGATCAAAGCGATCCAGTCGGAGACCAAGGGGGCCGTCGGCAGCATGGAGGAAGGGGTGAGCGAGGTGGAGCGGGGAACCGAGGAGGCCGGCCGTTCCGGTGAAGCGATGGAGCGGATCCTCGACCAGATCAACAACCTCTCGCTGCAGATCAGTCAGATTGCCACGGCCGCCGAGGAGCAGACCGCCACAACCAGTGAAATCAGCGGCAGCATGCTGAGCATCACCGATATCGCAACCACGGTCTCCCGCAACGCCCACGAATCGTCGCTGGATGCCAGCAAGCTGAACGGCCTGGCCGAGTCGGTATTGTCGACGCTTGTCGGTTTCAAGATCGAAGAAAACGTCGAGCTCTGTCTCAAGAAGGCCAAGAGCGCCCATATGATCTTCACCGGCAAGATCAAGGCCCACCTGAGCGGTGGCGCCACGCTCGACCCAAACGCCCTGCCCACACATCAGACCTGCGTGTTCGGCCGCTGGTACCAAAGCAAAGGGAAAGATGCGTGCGGACACGTCAGCGCCTTCCGCGAGATCGATGCCCCCCACGCCAGGGTGCATGAACTCGGCAAGCAGGCGGTGCAGGCGTACAATGCCGGCGACAGAGCGAAGGCGAACCAGTTCTGTGCGGAGATGATGGAGCAGTCCCGGACCCTGATCGGCATCCTCGAACGCCTGGGGACCCAGTGCGGCGACGGGCGGAAGTCGTAACCCCCCTCAATCACCCTTCAGGCCCCAGAGGGTCTTCAGGCCCCTGAGGGCCCTTGTCACGGGGGATCCCTTCAGCATCGATTGTCCATACGCCATGAGATACTAAGTCTCCCCTGAACAGGGGAGGTTTGGAGGGGCTCGTCTACTTCTTCCTGGCCGCCTCCCGGTTGTGCAGGGAGAGCTCTCGAAGGTATTTGCCCAACTCTTTTTCCCCGACAAGGCCGGTCCCGACGAAATATTTCCCCAGGGGGAGCTGCAGCGTCTTTTGGTGCGTCAGGATGACCCTGACCTGCGCCTCGGAGAGCAGGCCGAGTTGGATGGCCCGCTCGCCGAACAGTCCGGGGATATCGGTGGCGGAGCGGATGACGGATATGTCGTTAGAGGCCAGCCATCCCCAGGCAGAGGCCAGTTCCCCGAACGGCGGCCGCATGTCGCGTTGCCAGATGATCGCCCTGACCACCGCCTCGTAGGAGATCACCGACCGGTAGTAGAGGTAGAGCCCGATCTTCAGGGGGATGGTGGGGAACGGGCCATCGTAGTATTGCTCGCTCGGGTTGCGTGCCGGCTTGACGAACTGCCCCCGTTGCCGGAATCCTCGGTGGCTACCCTGCAGATGGGTCCACTGGTGTGCCGAGGTGACGAACAGTGGTCTGCCGGGCGAGCGAAAGGGGTGCTGCGTGGAGATGGCGTCACGCTTCCTGATGAAACCGGAAAGGAGCTCGTAGGCGGCCGTTGCCTTCCGGAAGGTCTCCACATTGCGCATGGTGTCGGGGAGCCTGCTGCACGAGTCCGGATGGTACTCCTTGGCCAGGGTGCGATAGGCGCTTTTCAGCCCCTGCAGGTGAAGCTGTTCGAGAAAGGGCTGCTGCACTATCGCCCCCGGGAAGAGCACCTTGCAGGCGTCGAGCAGCTGCGACGAAAAATTGGTCATCCAGATGCTGTTCATGACCCGTCACTCCCTGAACTGAAGCTGATA
>CAYSJJ010000002.1:0-32669 GCA_964431365.1 uncultured Geobacter sp.
ATGTTCGAGGCCACTTTTTCGTAGGTGGCGTTTTTCGGCACCAGCACCACCACCGGCATGTGTTCGTCAATCAGGGCGATGGGGCCATGCTTCATCTCGCCGGCAGGATAGCCTTCGGCGTGGATGTAGGAGATCTCCTTGAGCTTGAGCGCCCCTTCCAGGGCAATGGGGTAGTTCATGCCGCGGCCGAGATAGAGGAAGTCCCTGGCGTTCATGTAGCGGCGGGCGACCTTTTCCACCTCGGTATCCAGCTTGAGGGTCTCTTCCAGAAGGGCTGAGGCGTGCAGCAGCGAGGCCAGGAGCTGCTGTCCCTTGGCCTGATCGATGGTGCCCCGCGCCCTGCCGAGGCGGACGGTGAACAGGTAGAGCGCCACCAGTTGCGTGACAAACGCCTTGGTGGAGGCGACCCCGATCTCGGGGCCGGCGTGGGTGTAGATGACCCCGTCCGCTTCGCGGGCGATGGAGGAGTCGACCACGTTGCAGATGGCGACGGCCTTGGCGCCGCGCGACCGTGCCTCGCGCATGGCCGCCAGGGTGTCGGCGGTCTCGCCCGACTGGGAGATGAGGATGATCAGGGTCTTGCTGTCGACCACCGGATTGCGGTAGCGGAATTCCGAGGCGATGTCCACCTCCACCGGCACGCGGCTCTGCTCCTCGATGAGGAATTTCCCCACCAGGCCGGCATGCCAGGAGGTGCCGCAGGCGATGACGCAGATCCGTTCGATCCCCTTCAATTCAGCGCTGGAGAGGCGGAGCTCTTCCAGGAAGACATCCCCCTCCTCTTCCCGGAGCCGGCCGGTGATGGTGTCACGCACGGCGCGCGGTTGCTCGTAGATCTCCTTGAGCATGAAATGCTTGTAGCCCCCCTTTTCCGCCATGAGCGGGGACCAGTCGATGTGGCGCGGCTTCTTCTCCAGCGGCGCTCCGGCAACCGAGGAAAAGGCCGGGATTCCCCCCCGGAAGACGACCAGTTCGCCATCCTCCATGAAGACCATCTCCCGGGTATGGGCCAGGATGGCCGGGATGTCCGAGGCGACGAAATACTCGCCGTCAGCCAGGCCGACGACCATGGGGGAGCCCTGCTTGGCGGCGATCAGCGTCTCCGGCTCCAGCTTGCAGAGGATGCAGACGGCGTAGGCGCCCCGCAGTTCCTGCAGGGCCAAGCGGACCGCCCGCTCGAAGTCGCCGGTCTCTTTCAGTTTTTCATCCACCAGGTGGGAGATGACCTCGGTATCGGTCTCGCTCTTGAAAACGCGGCCGATCCCCTTCAACCGCTCCTTCATCTCCAGGTAGTTCTCGATGATGCCGTTGTGGACGACGATGATGTTCCCGGCCTCGTGGGGGTGGGCGTTGACCTCCGACGGGCGGCCATGGGTTGCCCAGCGGGTGTGGCCGATGCCTATGGTGCCGGCGAGTGGCTTCTGGATCAGGAGCCGCTGCAGGTTGATCAGCTTCCCTTCGCTCCGGACGATTTCGGCACAGCCGCCCTGAATGGTGCAGATGCCGGCCGAGTCATATCCCCGGTATTCCAGTTTCTGCAGTCCTTCCAAAATGATCGGCGTGGCCTGTTGCTCTCCGACGTAACCTACTATTCCGCACATGACAAGCTCCTGTCTGAATATCTGGCCGGTTGCTGAAAAACAGCCATCTCGCCGCCGTCCTCGAAAGCCGCCTTGTGCGGCGTAGCGCTGCTACGCCTCCGCGGGGCTTTCTGCGGGTGCGACGATCTGACTATTTTTGAGCAACCTGAGTTTTCCTACTGCCTGCTAGTGAAGACACTCAATTTGGGCACCGCGTGAGTTACTTTTCCCGCTTTCTCTTGACCCATCCCTCCTTGTTCACCTGGGGAACCCGGGCAAGGGCAAGGGAGTCGGGGGGGACATCCTGGGTGACCGTCGTGCCGGCGGCGATCAGCGCGTTGCTGCCGATGGTGACCGGCGCCACGAACTGGACGTCGCTCCCGACGAAGACGCCGTCGCCGATGACGGTCCGGTGCTTCCTCACCCCGTCGTAGTTGCACGTGATGGTGCCGCAGCCGATGTTCACGTCCCGGCCGATCTCGGCATCACCCAGGTAGGTCAGGTGGGATGCCTTGGACCCTTCGCCCATGACGATCTTCTTGGTCTCCACGAAGTTGCCGATCTTCACGTGGGCCTTCAGCTCGGTCCCCGGCCTCAGGTGGGCCATGGGGCCGATGGCCACCTCCTCGTGGACCAGCGATTCCGCCAGTACCGATCCGGCCTTGACGGTGACCCGATCCCCGATGCGGCAGTGGCGGATCACCGCTCCGGCTTCGATGAGGCAGTCGGCGCCGATGGTCGTGCTGCCGCTGATCTGGACCCCGGGGTAGACGATGGTGTCGCGGCCGATGACTACCCCCTCTTCGATGTAGGTGGCATCCGGATCGACAATGGTGACACCTTCCAGCATCAGTCGCTCGTTGATCCGTTGTCGCAGGACCTTCGCGGCCCTGGCCAGCTGTACCCGGTCGTTGATCCCCATCACCTCGTCGGAATCGGCCACCGTGAAGGCGAAGCAGGGGCGGTTCTGTTCGACGGCCAGGGTGATGATGTCGGTCAGGTAGTACTCCCCCTGGGCGTTGTCGTTGCTGAGACGGGCGACGGCGTCGAAGAGGAAATCGGCGGCAACGCAGTAGATGCCGGAGTTGATCTCGTCGATCTCCCGTTCCTGGGGGGTGGCGTCCTTTTCTTCCACGATCCTGACGATCCGCTTCCCTTCCCGCTTGAGCACCCGGCCGTAGCCGAAGGGGTTTTCCAGGTGGGTGGTAAGGACGGTCACGGTCGCTTCCCGCCTGCTGTGTGCCTCCAGCATGGCCGTGATGGTTTCGGGACGGATGAGGGGGACGTCGCCGCAGAGGATCAGGACGGTGCCGCTGAAGCCGGAGAGCTGTTCACGGGCGGAGGCAACGGCATGACCGGTCCCCAGTTGTTCGGCCTGGAGGGCGAAGGAGATATCGTCAGCTCCGGCAAAGTGTTCCCGGACCGCTTCCGCCTGATGGCCGACCACCACGGCAATCCTGGCGGCGCCGGCGGCGCGGGCGGCAGCTACCGGCCAGGCGATCATCGGCCGCTCGCCCAGCTTGTGCATGACCTTTGCCAGGTCGGACTTCATGCGGGTACCCTTGCCCGCTGCCAGGATCACTGCCGCTGTTTCGCTCATTCCGGAGACCTCCGTTGTTTCTTACGAAAAATTCATGACACTTTAATCGATTGGTGGCGCAATGGTCAAGGATTTATGGGGATTTACCGCGCGCGGTGACGTCTGGAAGGGGTTTCGCTTTACAGCGGTGCGGCGAGCCGTTATAGTTTCCCCGGGAGCGGGCATGGGCGTACAGGAAGACATTGCTTTCTTTGAACAGAGTCTGAACGACCTGGTGGTAAAGTACGAACAGTACTTCCTCGGCCTGGAGAAGCGTGAACCGATCAAGCTCCTGGAGGATGTGGAGCGGCTGGGGAGAAAGTACGCGACGACCAAGATCTCCAATACCATGCTCAAGTTCCGCTACAACTCCCTGGTGGCGAGATTCAGCAGCTATCGTCAGTACTGGAACCGCATCACCCGCCTTATCGAGGACGGGAAATATTCGCGGGACCGGGCACGGATGGAGCGGCAGAGCTCGCTGCCGCCTGCGCCTGAGCCGGCATCGTCGGTGCCTCCCGAGGCGGAACGGGTCTACCGGGAGTACCTGGCAGCCTGCCAGTCGTGCAACCTGAAAAACACCACCATCTCCCCCGAGAAAGTCGCCGCCCTCATCGCCCAGCAGAAACCGCTCATCGAGAAACGCTACGGTACGGCCAGCATCACCTTTGCGGTGGTGATCGAAGAGGGCGTGCCGAAGATCAAGGCCCGCCCGAAGAAATAGCGGTTGCTGAGAAACGGCCATCTCGCCGCCGTCCTCGAAAGCTGCCTTGTGCGGCGTAGCGCTGCTACGCCTCCGCGGAGCTTTCTGCGGGTGCGACGATCTGACCATTTTTGAGCAACCTGAAGTTTTTCAAACAAGGGGTTTCCATGCGCCTGCTTCTGGTTACCAGCCACACCGAACCTTCTCCTCAGGCAGTTCCGCTGGCAGCCGCCTTCCTGAAAAGCGCCCTGGCCGCTTCTCCGGGCGGTGACTCGATCGATGTCCAGCTCTGCGACCTTTTCGCCGCCGACCCGGTGCCCGACTGTGTCGAGCGGATCCTTGCCGCCGAACCCGATGCGGTCGGCTTCTCCCTCTATCTCTGGAACCGCGGCCAGTGCCGGGCCATCGCAGACTCACTCCGCCAGTTGCGTCCTTCCCTTCTCCTCTTCGCCGGCGGCCCGGAGGCGACCGCCGATCCGTCGGGAGTCCTGGCCGAGTTCCCCTGCGACTTTATTATCAGCGGCGAAGGGGAGTTGGCGATCTGTACGGTTGTTGACCGGCTGGTGGCCGGAGGGGACGTCGCCGGCATCCCGGGGGTCTCCACCCGTGACCATCAGGCCGGTCCTGATGCCGTCGTTCCCCTTATCGCCCGGCTGGATGACATCCCGTCGCCGTACCTCGCCGGTATTCTCCCCCTGAACGAAGGGGGGGGGGCTCTCTGGCAGCACTCCCGCGGCTGCGACTACGCCTGCGACTACTGCTTCGACACCCTTGGCCGGCGCGGGGTCCGCCGTTTTTCCCTGGAGCGCCTTTCTGACGAACTCGATCTGTTCGTGGCCCGCCGGATCAGCCAGGTCTTCGTGCTCGATTCCACCTTCAACCGGGACATGGCGCGGGCAAAGGCGCTTCTGCGTCTGATCGGGGAGAAGGCACCCCACATCCACTTCCACTTCGAGGTCCGGAGTGAGTTCATTGACGAGGAGATGGCCGAACTCTTTGCGGCGATTACCTGCTCCCTGCAGATCGGCCTGCAGAGCGCCGACCCGCAGGTGCTGAAAAACGTCGGCCGGGTGTTCAGCCGGGACGATTTTGTTTCCCGGATCATGCTGCTGAACGAGAGTGGGGCGGTATTCGGCTTCGATCTGATCTACGGACTTCCCGGCGACACCCTTGCCGGCTTTGCCGAGAGTCTGGACTTTGCCCTCGACTGCTATCCCAATCACCTGGATATCTTCCCCCTCGCACTCCTGCCGGGGACCAGGCTGGCCGCCCGGAGCGGCGAACTGGGGTTGCGGCACCTGTCGGAGCCCCCCTACACCGTGCTCGGTTCCGACACCATGGACGAAACAGACCTGGCCGAGGCCAGGGGATTGGCGGTTGCCTGTGACATCTTTTTCAGCCGGGGGCGAGCGGTAGCCTGGTTCAACGCGGTTGTCCGCAGCCTGGGGATGAGGCCTGCGGGCTTTCTCGGCCGTTTCCGGGAGTGGCTTGCCGAACGGCACGGCGACGGGGTGACCGAACGGTCATTTACGGACGAACAGATCTGGCAGATGCAGCGGGCGTTTCTGGAGAGCGTCTTCCCTGCCGAAGGGGGGGAGAGACTGCTGCCGGTGGCACTCGATCTGGTCGACTACCACCATTTCTTTGCCGCAGCTCTCCTGGCGCCTCCTCCCGAGCTCCGGACGGACAGGGAGCTGGCAACAGAGGACCTGCTTGCGCTACCGTTCGCGCTTGCGCCGTCTGCCAGCCTGGCGAGTTTTCACTATGAGATTTTTGACCTTCTGGAGGCGGGAGAACCGGACCTTGAGGAGTTCGCCAACTGCTTTTCAGGCCAGGGATCGTGGGCGGTCATCTACCCCAAGGGAGGCGAGGTCTTTACCGAGTCGCTGGACGAGGAATTCCGTCTCCTGCTCGAAGGTCTGGACGGCCATCGACCTGCGCGCACGGCCGCTGACGAGGCGGGGCTGGCGCCGGCCGAGGCCGCCGCATTCCTTGAGTTTGCTGCCGCTGAAGGGATTGTGACGCTGGGGTAACGTCTCGCCCCGGCCTGTTCCCCTCAGCGGTATTCACGTTGCCGGCGAGGGCGGGGTCAGTGGGCGGGTTTTCGGATGCCCAGTTTTCCCAGCGTTTCTTTGAGTTTCGCCGGATCAATCGGCTTGATCAGGTGTGCGGACGGCTGGGATGACATGAACGAGTTCATGACGTCCTGTGGCGTGTTGAGGGCGGTGAGCACAACAATTTTCACCTGCTGCGCCAGGGAAATCCCCTTTTCTTTCTCGATCCGCCGTATCTCCTTGCCTGCCGTATGGCCGTCCATGTTCGGCATGACGATGTCGAGGATGATCAGGTCGAAGGGGGCGCCTGCCTCGTGGGCCGCCATGAACTCCTTCACCGCTTCGCTACCGTCGGTAGCCGTCGTACATGCCGCAACACCCTCCAGGTAATGGGCTATCAGCTCTCTTCCCACCTCGTCATCGTCGACTATCAGGCATTTCAGATCTTCCATGGTCACCCTCCTTAGCTTGAGTTACAGACTCAACGATTTCAGCAGTGGTCCGATCGAAGGCGTCGAGTTCGGACCTCAATCGGGGCATGGACGACAGCGCCTCGTCCAGCTTGCCGCTCCCCGCAGCCAGCTCGATCTGATGGGCGACCTCCTGCACCCGCAGGGCGCCGATATTGGCGGCGCTCCCCTTGATGGCATGGGCATGCACCCGCATAGCGTCGCCATTCTGTCCGGCTGCCGCTGCCGTGAGTTCTTCCCAGCAGCTGACCGCCCGGGTACGGAACATGACGACGAACTTGGCCACCAGTGCGTCTTTGCCTCCCAGCCGCTCCACGAGTCCTGGTCGGTCGAATATCTGCGGGGCCGTCCGAGCGGACGCCAGCTCCTCCGTACGTCCATGGGCCGGTGTCGGCCCGGGGTCGACGGCTCCTCCCCGGCAGTGCTCCCGCAGCGCGGCCAGAAGTTCCTCGGCCTTGAACGGTTTGGAGAGGTAGCCGTCCATGCCTGCGGCCAGGCAGCGTTCCTTGTCCTCCCGGGCCGCGTAGGCGGTCAGCGCCATGATGGGGGTGCGTTGTTGACCGATCGAGGCCTCACGCTCGCGAATCGCCCGTGTTGCCTGCATGCCATCCATGCCCGGCATCTGTACGTCCATCAGGATGATGTCGAATCGTTGGCGTGAGACGGCGTCGAGCGCCTCCTGGCCGTTCTTTGCCCGTGTGACCCGATGCCCGAACCTGTTCAGGATTGCCGCTGCCAGCTCCTGATTTACCTCGACGTCATCGGCCACCAGGATCTCCAGTCGGGAATCGTCCTCTCTGGGAGCGGGTCGGGTGGGAGCAGGCTGGCACTCGTGAAGGCCGCTCATCACTGTGCCGATCGCCTCACCGAGTTCGGCATGGACCACCGGCTTGGTCAGGTAACCGTCGATCCTCATCTCCGTGCAGTAGCCGGCGTCCCCCCTGTCCCCCGCATTGCTCATGGCGATCACTTTGAGCCGGCCTTTGGTCACGTCCCGCAGCTGTTGTACCACTGCCGTCCCGCCGGTGCCGAGAAGCTGCATGTCGATCAGGGCCAGGGACGGCGCGGTGTTGTTCTTCGCCAGTTCGCGGGCCTGCTCAAGGGCACTCTGCAGGGTGTCGGCTGTTGCCGGGAGCATCTTCCAACCGGCCATGAAGGCGGCAAACATCTGCAGGTTCGACGGAAGATGGTCGACCACCAGGACCCTGACCCCGGCCAACGCGTGTTGCCAGTCAGGTACGACGGGCTGGTCCCCCACGCCGCAGCGGATGGTGAAATGGAAGGTGCTCCCCACCCCCAGCTGGCTCTCCACCCAGATCTCGCCGTCCATCATCTCGACGATGCGCTGGGATATGGCGAGCCCCAGTCCGGTTCCGCCGAAGGTCTTGGCGGTCGATGCATCCGCCTGCTCAAAGGCGTTGAATATCCTGGCAATGACCTGCCGGTCGATGCCGACCCCCTGGTCGGCAACTGAGAAGTGGAGTAGCACTTCTTCTGGCGACCTGCTCCTGACGGCGACGGTGGTGGATATTTCCCCATGGTCGCTGAATTTGATGGCATTGCCGACCAGGTTGATCAGGACCTGTCGCAGCCTTTCGGCATCGCCGACCAGCAGATCAGGCACCTCTGCCTCCGGGATGAAGGTCAGTTCCACCCCTTTCTGACTGGCCCGTACCGCCAGCGAGCGGAGCGTCTGGCCGATGGTCGTCCGGAGGGGGAACGGGCTCTGTTCGAGGGAAAGTTTTCCTGCCTCGATCTTGGAAAAATCCAGGATGTCGTTTATCAGCAGCATCAGGCAGTCGGCGGAATCCCTGATGATGCCGAGGTACTGGCGTTCCTGGTGGGGAGAGGATTCCCCCTGCAGCAGCAGTTCAGTCATCCCCAGGATGCCATTCATCGGTGTCCGGATTTCGTGGCTCATGTTGGCGAGGAATTCGCTCTTGGCGTGGCTGGCCGCTTCGGCCATCTGCCTGGCCGATTCCAGTTCGCTGGTCCGCTCCTGGACCCGTTCCTCCAGATGAGCCATGTGTTCCCGCAGCATGGTGGAGAGGGTGTTGCTTTCCAGCGCGTACGCGCAGGTATAGAAGAGGATCGACAGCGCATTGAGCGCGGCGGCGTCTATCGTTGTCGCCTCACCGGCCAGGATGGCGGCGAAAACGCCACGGATACGCGTGCGGGTGGCAATGACGTGCAGCAGCATGCTGCGTCCGTCCTGCAGCGGGAAGAGGACCGCCTGGTTCCGGTGGAGTGCCCAGGAAAACGAGCCATCCATGATCATCGCATCGATCTGCTGCTGAAGGAGCCCGTTCAACTCCTCCGGGGAGCATGTGGAGAGTTCGAAGCTGCCGTCGTCCATCGATTCGAGGCACCCCATCACCTGGCAGGTCAATAATCGTCTCACCTGGGTGAACGTGGCACGAAAAATCTCCCGGGAGTTCTGGGCGCGGCTCAGGTCGCCGTGGAAGTCGCCGCTGGACGTCAGCATCTCCAGGATCGCCATGTAGCGGCGATTCGTCTCTTCAAGGAAGTCAACCCGCTCCTGGAGGAAGGTCGAGGTAGGGGCTACGTTACTCTCCCCGTTCATGACCCCTCCGTCAGAATCGTGAAGGTCTCATGAATCTGCGGTTCGGATTGTTTCAGGACCGTCCCAAGAACGCTGATGGGGATACCGAGGCGTTCCCAGGCGGCTTCGTCCAGCGGCGGGACGCACCATTCGGCGCTCTGGCCGAACTGCATCCCCTGGCAAATGATGTCGGCAAGGTGAATGACCGCCGCCTGCAGGGGGAACTGGGTTGCCTGGCTCGGGGCATGATGGAACGCCACGGGTTCAACGATGCTTGCCGGTATCTTCCATTCGCGAAAGAGCGCACAGCCGACGTCGGCGTGGTCGAAGCCGAGCAGGTCATGTTCGGCTGAAAAGTAGAGTTGATCTGCACCCTTGCTGGTTTCAAGCAGGGTGAGGAACGTGTCGGGAATGGTGGTGCACATGATCAACTGGCCGACGTCGTGGAGGATGCCGGCGACAAAGAAGCGCTCGACATTGCTCTCGCGGAGATACGAGGCCAGGTTCCGGGCGATGATGCCGCAGGCGATGCTGTGCTGCCAGAACGAGGCCATGCTGATCAGCTCCTCGGGGATGCCGTGGAAGACCTTGATGACCGAGCTGGCCAGCGCCAGGTCCCGGAGTTGCTGGGTGCCGATGATCGTCACCGCCTTGGTGATGGAATCGACCCGGGAGTAATAGCCGAACATCGGGCTGTTGGCGAGCTTGAGTATCCGGGCTGTCAGCCCCTGATCTTCGGTAATGATCTTGGCGATGTCGTCGATGGAGCTGCGCGGGTGGTTGATCGCCTCGTTGAGGCGCTCATAGAAAAAGGGGAGCGAATAGACCGTTCTGGTCTCTTCGACGAGCTGTTCGATGGTGATGGCTGCCGTATCAGTGAGGGCCATGGAGGATTCTGCCGATTGCCGCGAGGCGGAGGAGTTCGCGAATAGCCGGATGGTTCAGGCCGGCGTGGCGGAAAAGGGGGGCAAGGTCCTGCTCGGCCTCCTCCAACTGGCCTTGTGTGATTTCTGCCGGGAGCTGGACGGAGCGATCGACATCATCGATCCCGGCGATGTCGGCCTCTTCCACCCCCCACGTCCGGAAGATCATCAGGTGCTTCTGGGTGAGCTCGGTCCCCTCGCCCAGGAGCAGTCTTCCGGTGCTGTCCTTGACGTCGGAAGCCAGCGTCATTCCTGTTTCCAGATTGTCGATGGGGACCATGCCCATGAAGTTTCTCCGTTATGGACAACTGCCACACGTGATCAATGGCATGTCCCTCTCTTCGGAAGGGATTCTGCTGACTTTAGATGGGGGTCAAAAAAGAAGACGGGCGGTCCGCCGGGCGGTCTCGTTCCTACGGCAAAAGGGCTTACGAAATGCATCCGTAAGCCCTTTTGAAGTGGAACACATGAGGATTACGTCAACAACGTAACCCACTGCTATTGTTTGGTGGAGATGAACGGGATCGAACCGTCGACCTATGCGTTGCGAACGCATCGCTCTCCCAGCTGAGCTACATCCCCATATCTGTCAGTGATTGATCGACTATATACCCCAAACGATGGGCGTTGGAAAGAAAAATCAGCCGTTCAGGGGGAGGATGACCGTGAATTCCGCTCCTATCCCCGGTTGGCTCTTAACCTGTATCTTGCCGCCGTGATTGGTGACGATGCGGTTGGCAATGGGAAGCCCCAGGCCGGTGCCGGTAGCTTTGGTCGTATAAAAGGAGTTGAAGATCCTGTTGATCGATTCTGGAGGGATCCCCCCCCCCGTGTCACCGACCTTGACGGCTGCTGCCGGTTTGCCGTGCAAGGTCGTCCGGGAGATGGTTACCCGGAGTTCGCCCCGGTCCTGCATCGCCTCATGGGCGTTGCTGAACAGGTTTATGAAAATCTGTTTCAACTGCTGGCAGTCGGCGAAAAGGTGGATCGGCGCGCGCGGGTAGGACTTTACGACGCTGACAGCGCTCCGCGCCAACAACGGCATGATGATGGTCAGGGCGTCCTCGACGACGTCGGTAATGGCGCATTGGTTGTAGCAGATGGTTGCCTTGCGCGAGAAGGAGAGGGTATCGGAGAGGAGCTTCTCCAGCCGTTTTACCTCTGCAACGATGGTCTCTGCATACTCGGCCTCGGCAGATCCCTTGCTCACCTGCTTGCCCAGTCGCCTGGCAAATCCTCCGATGGAGACCAGCGGCCCTTTCAACTCGTGGGCTATGCTGGCTGCCATCTCGCCGATGGTGGCGAGCCGTTCGCCATGCAGGAGCTGGTCCTGGGCTTCCCGCAGTCGCCGGTTCGCTTCCTCCAGGCTGCCGTACAGGAGGGAGTTTTCGATGGCGATGCCCGACTGGCTGGTGAAAAGCTGTAGAAAGTGGAGCTCTTCACGGGTAATGGCTTTGCCGCTGTCGGGATTGTCGACAAAGACGACGCCGAACACCCGGTCTTTGGTCTGCAGCGGGGCAACGGCAAACGATGAGATCTTGAAGGTGTCGACGATGGTCTGGTCGACACGCTTGTCGTTCACGGCATCGGGGATGTGGAAGATCCTTCTTTCCGCCACCGCCCGGGACGAAATGTTCTTGTGCCGATCCAGCTCGATGCGGACCGCTTTGACCTGGGAGCAGAGTTCGGATTCGCGCTGACGCAGCACGGTGTCGTCGGTCAGGTTCCAGGCGGCTGCATGGGTGCGATCCTGCTTTGCCGAATCGGCAGGCAGGTCGATGGACGACTCCCTGTTCACCCCCAGCATCCCCTGGAGGATCCCGGACCGCTCGTTGATCATGAACAGCATTGCCCGTTCGAAAACCGGCGACGGTCCAGCCGTGAGAGCGGTCAGGATAAGGTGCGCCAGTTTATCCACCCGTACGGTGGCCAGAAATGGGCTGCTGAGGCGATGGAGCAGGGAAAGCTCCTGAAGCTTCTGGTTGTTCTCTTCGCTCACCCTGCGGAGTTCTTCGGTCCGTCGAGCCACGCTTTTTTCCAGGTTGTCGTTGAGACGCTGGACCTCTTGTTCTGCCCGCCTCCGTTCCTTTACCTCGAGGGTCAGCTTCTGGTTGAGGCGAAGAAGTTCCGCAGTCCTGTTCCTGACCCGTTTTTCCTCCTCCGCGAAGAGGACCGTGAGGGTTTCTTCGGCATGCTTGAGTTCGGATATGTCGCTGAGGATCAGAACCATGCCGGTAGATTTTTCACTTACGTCGAGCAGTTCACGGCCGAACACCTGATACTGGCGGATACCCTTGCGTGTCTCAAGCTGCAGCAGGATCGGCTCCCCGGCACGAAGCGTTGCGAGCTTCGGGCGAATTCTCCTGAAGAGCCTGGCGGCAGCATCCTGCTTCGAGGGCTGGCCGTACTTGTCCCCCCCCGAGGCGGGAAACTCCTCCAGGAGTTGGGCGGCAGCCTGATTGTGGTTGACGGGGCGATTTCCCCTGCCGTAAAGGATGGCCGGGGTGGGGAGGCTTTCGAAGATTGTGAAGTAGCGGTTTTTTTCGTGGACGAGGGCGCGGTTGGCTTCCTGCAGTTCGGCTACATGAACGTCGGACCCGCCCTCTTCCCACTCACATATGAACGCAAGCTCTATCCGGTCGAAAAAGAGCGCGACGAGATTGCGATAGCGTTGTCGTTCAGCTTCCCCTGTTCTGCATTCGTCCACCAGGTCCAGATAGCTCCGGCGATAGTACTTCATGAGTCCGAAGAACATGGCGATGGTGGTGCCGCGCTGCCGGTGGCGCTTTGCCTCAAGAACGCCGAATGCCGCAGAGGGGTCGTTAAGATCGATATCCGCCGAGATGGTGGGTAGGGTAGGTGAGTGACGAATGCAGGCCAGCAAGGAGTCGGACAAGCCGGTGATGGAGCTTCGCCACGCTTCCTCCTGGGGGGAGGTAAAGAGGGTGTAGCCGTGTTCCTTGGCGTACCCGAGCACCCGCCTGATAAGCCAGTCCTCGCTGGCAGCGATCAGTTCGGCAAAAGGCTGCAGCGGCTCTTCCGCATGGGGTCGACGCATCGTCACCGTCTTGGGTCTGATTGATGTGCTGGTTTGCCTGGGCTGGGGGGTGCCGGGGCGTCAGGGAACTTTTTCTTGGCGCTCCTGCTCCATCTTGCAGTCGATACAGAGGGTGGTGACCGGTCGGGCCTTGAGTCGCCCTTCACTGATATCCTCGCCGCAGACTTCGCAGGTACCGAACGATCCGTCGTCAATTCGGCCCAGGGCCTCTTTGATCTTGTTGAGAAGCTTCCGTTCCCGGTCCCGGATGCGAAGCTCAAAGTTGCGGTCCGACTCCTGGGTGGCGCGGTCGGTGGGGTCGGGAAAGTTCGTGGTGTCCGCGGTCATCTCCGAGACGGTTTTGTCTGCCTCCTGCAGAAGTGAAAGCATCTCTTCCTGAAGCACCGTTCTGAAATATTCGAGTTTCTCCTTCTCCATAACCCTCTCCACTGTCTTACAAAATACAATGCTCTATTAAAATGTATTTTGTAAGTCAAGTAAAGGAAAATCTCCTTAGTGCAGTTCTCCCGATCGTTCAGAAAAGCCGTTCCATGGCATCGTCGACGGTCTTGACCCCGACCAGTTCTATCCCCTTGACCCGGACCTGCTTCACGTTGCCGGCCGGGAGCAGGCAGCGGGTAAAGCCGAGCTTGGCCGCCTCCCGCGCCCGCAACTCCGGCTGGGTGATCCCCCGGACTTCACCGGCCAGCCCCACTTCGCCCAGCAACAGCACTCCCGGGTCGACCGGTTTGTCCAGGTGACTCGACGCGACCGCCATGATCATGCCGAGGTCGGCCGCAGGCTCGTTCAGCTTCACCCCCCCTGCCACGTTGAGGAAAATGTCCTGCCCTGCCATGGTCAGGCCAACCTTTTTTTCCAGCACCGCCACCAGGAGGGAGAGGCGGTTATGGTCCACGCCGATGGTGGTCCGTCGGGGGGTGCCGAACGGCGAACTGCTGACCAGTGCCTGCAATTCGACGAGCAGGGGGCGGCTCCCTTCCATGGCGGCCACGACCACCGATCCGGCCACCCCCAGGGGGCGTTCCGCCAGGAAGAGCTCGGACGGGTTTGTGACCGGCAGCAGCCCTTCGTTTTTCATTTCGAAGACGCCGATCTCGTTGGTGGAGCCGAAGCGGTTCTTGACCGCCCTGAGGATCCTGAAGGGGTGCCCCGCGTCCCCCTCGAAATAGAGGACCGTGTCCACCAGATGCTCCAGGACCCGCGGTCCGGCCAGCGAGCCATCCTTGGTGACGTGTCCGACAAGGAAGATCGGGATGGCGCTCCCCTTGGCCAGGAGCATGAGCCTGCCTGCCGACTCCCGTACCTGGCTGACGCTCCCGGCGGCCGACTCAAGGGCCGAGGTGAAGACGGTCTGAATGGAGTCGACCACCACCGCCCTCGGCTTCAGCGTTCCGATGTGGGCAATGATCCGCTCCAGGCTGGTTTCGGCGAGGAGATAGAGCGCCGGGGCGTTGGCACCCATCCTTGTGCCGCGGAGCTTTATCTGCTGGGGCGATTCTTCTGCCGAGACGTAGAGGACCGGTTCGCCGCTCCGCGCCAGGTGGTCCGCGGCCTGGAGAAGGAGCGTCGACTTGCCGATCCCCGGATCCCCACCGATCAGGACCAGCGAGCCGGAAACTAGCCCACCCCCCAGCACCCGGTCGAATTCGGAGATGCCGCAGGTCAGTCGCTGCTCGGCACTGCTCGTTACCTGGTCGATGGGGCAGGGCGGGTTATCGCCAGTGGAGCCGACCGGGCCGGCCCCTTTCACGATCAGCTCTTCAACCATACTGTTCCAGGCATTGCAGTCGGGACACTTTCCGAGCCATTTGGCCGATTGATAGCCGCATTTCTGGCAGGTGAAGAGGGATCTGGGTTTCACGAAGACTCCTGAACGGCGAGAGAATATGCCGCATAGTAGCCTTGCCGCTACGCGCTGTCAATGAAGCGCGCAGCGGTACCGGCAGGGGCGTCGCGCTCTGGTCAAACGGAATGGGGATGGAGGTGGAGTGCTGCGGGCACAAAAGAGGGCAGGGGGGAGAGGCAGGAACTACAGCATGGGCGTTCGCCCGGAGCTCCTATGCGGCCCGCGAGCTTCTGATAATGTTTTCGGCCCGTTCGATATCGCTGGGAGGGAGGTCCCGGGGGACAAAGGAGTCGCCCAGCGATGTGAAGAGTTTGTAGCGTGCACACTCCTCGACCAGGTTGTGACAGTAGTTATGCTGCACCAACTTGGCGGTCAGCGGCATGTTGGCGAGGTTTTCAGCGCAGTACGAGCATGTTCCGAACTTGTTGCATTCTGCCATCGGTTACCTCCGCGGAGGAGCCCCATCGGCCTGAAGCCCATGGTGATCTTAGCCTCCAAGGATTGACTTCGCCCGCTCAACCTCGTTGGGGAAAAGGCTTGGCGGGACATGTTCTCGTCCCCTGGCTATGCAAACCATGTACCTGGCACACCTCGAGTTGTTCTCCTGGCAGAACAACTTCTTGTAAACCGTTGCCGTGGCAGGGATGTTGGCCATTTTGTCGTTGAAGAAGAGGCATTTTTCAATCAGTTCGCATGGCGGCATGGCGGTTTCCTTCTGGATTTAATGTGAACAGGCGGCAATTCCCTTGGCAAATGACAGGCCGCAGGAGATATCGTGCGTCTCCGGGGCACTCCTCCTCATCGGGATGCGCTGCAAATTCTTGAGTATCGGCCCGTGCAGGGTGATGTGGATTAAATAGACCGGTTCTGTCCGTTGAACGTGGGGGGCGCTCTGCTATACTTGCCTTCAGCTTTTGACGCAGCATCAATCACGTAGGCCTGAATCCGCGGGCCGGGAGCTGTAACGGCAGCGAATGTCCGGGCTCGCCGTTCATGCAGAGATAAGGAACACCGATGGTTTCTCTGGGGAATGTCTCACCACAATGGATCGAGGAACAGTACCGGCTCTGGCAGGCAGCGCCGGATCAGCTGCCGGCTGACTGGCAGGCCTTTTTTGCCGGGTTCGAACTCGGCGGGGGACGGGGCCAGGGGGGCGGTCCGGTCACCATCGAGCCGCTCAAGGAGTCGGGGGTTCAGTCACTTATCTACCGTTACCGGGATATCGGCCACCTCCTGGCCTGTACCGATCCGCTCTCCCCCTGCACCCTTTCCCATCCACTCCTCGACCTTGCTGCCTTCGACCTTTCCGACGGCGATCTGGATACGGTTTTCCATACCCGGCGATTCATGACGCAGAGCGCGACCCTCAGGGAAATCCTGGGAGTGATGCGCTCCACCTACTGCCGTTCCATAGGCGTGGAGTTCATGCATATCCAGGAACCTGCCGAGCGGCAGTGGCTCATCAACCGGATGGAGGCGGTCGGGAACCGTACCCGGTTCTCCCGCGACGAGCAGCTCCTGCTGCTGAGGCGGCTCCAGGAAGCCACCCTCTTTGAGGAGTTCCTGCACCGCAACTTCATCGGCCAGAAGCGGTTTTCTCTGGAAGGGGGTGAATCCCTGATCGTCCTCCTGGACCAGATAGTCGGCCAGACGGAACTCCACGGCATCACCGCCATGGTGATAGGGATGGCCCATCGCGGGCGTCTCAACGTACTGGCGAACATTCTCGGCAAACCGCTGGCGAATATCTTCGCCGAGTTCGCCGACAATCGGGAGTTGGGGATCGTCGGCGAAGGGGACGTCAAATACCACAAGGGCTTTTCCGCTGACCGGGAAGTGGCCCCCGGCCACCGTTTGCACCTGACCCTCGCCTTCAATCCCTCCCATCTTGAGGCGGTTGACCCGGTGGTTGAAGGGACGAGCCGTGCCCGTCAGGATCGCCTCGGCCCGGACGGCCGGTCGCGGCTCCTGCCGGTTCTGGTGCACGGCGACGCGGCATTTGCCGGCCAGGGGGTCGTAGCCGAGACCTTCAATCTCTCCCAACTGGAGGGGTACGGGACCGGTGGTACGCTTCATCTGGTCATCAACAACCAGATCGGGTTTACCACCCTGCCGGCGGATGCCCGTTCCACCCGCTACGCCACCGATGTGGCCAAGATGCTGATGATCCCGGTCTTCCACGTCCATGGGGAAGACCCGGAAGCGGTCGCCCATGTGGCACGACTGGCCCTGGAATACCGGCAGGCCTTTGGCAGGGACGTGGTGGTGGAGATCATCTGCTATCGCCGCCACGGCCATAACGAAGGGGACGAACCATACTTCACCCAACCCCTCATGTACGAACGGATCAAGGAACGACCGCCGGTACACCGCCTCTACGGCGAGCAGTTGAGGGAATCAGGGGTGGAGGCGTCAGCCATCGCCACCATGGAGCAGGAGGTGAAGAGCCGCCTGGAGGGCGCCCTGCACGGGGAGCCGGACCTGCACGGGGATCTGGGGCACGATGGCGCGTGGGCTACCATCAGTCGGGAGTACGAACCGGTCTCGGTCCCCACGGCGGTGCCGGCCGAAACCCTCATCGCCCTCTCCGAAAGGATCTCGACGCTTCCGTCCGGTTTCACTCCCCATCCGAAGGTGGCTGCCCTGCTTGTCCGCCGCCGCGAGGCGGTGCAGGCGGGAACGGGCCTCGACTGGGGGGGCGCGGAGGCCCTCGCCTATGCGACCCTGCTCGGGGAAGGGGTAGCAGTCCGGCTCTCGGGACAGGACTCCCGGCGCGGCACCTTCAACCATCGTCACGCCGCCCTTCACGACCTGCATACCGATGCCCTGCACATCCCGCTCGCCGGCGTGGCAACGGGCGGAGCCGCCTTCCACCTCTTCGACAGCATGCTCTCCGAGTATGCCGTCCTCGGCTTCGAATACGGCTACAGCGTCAGCTTCCCCGACTCCCTGGTGATCTGGGAGGCCCAGTTCGGCGATTTCGCCAACGGCGGCCAGGTGGTCATCGACCAGTTCATCGCCGGCGGAGAGAGCAAGTGGGACCGTTCCTGCCCCCTGGTCCTCTTCCTTCCCCACGGCTACGAGGGGCAGGGGGCCGAACACTCCAGCGCCCGGATCGAGCGCTACCTGCAGCTCTGTGCCGAGAACAACCTCCTGGTGGTCAACCCGTCCACGCCGGCGCAGCTCTTCCATCTCCTGCGACGCCAGGTGAAGCTCCCCTTCCGCAAACCGCTGATCGTCTTCACCCCCAAGAGCCTGCTGCGTCATCCCGCCTGTGTCTCCGGGTTGGACGAACTGGCCGAAGGGGGATTTCGCGAGGTGATGGTCGATGCCGGGACCGGCGAAGGGGTGACGTCGGTCCTCTTCTGCAGCGGCAAGATCTTCTACGACCTGCTGGAGCGCCGTGAAGCCATTGCCCGAAAGGATGTGGCGATCGTCCGGGTGGAGCAGCTCTATCCGGTGCGGAGCGATTTGCTCCGGGAGGCGGTGGTCAGGTATCCCGGAGCCCGGGAGTGGCGCTGGGTCCAGGAAGAGCCGGCCAACATGGGGGCATGGCAGCATCTCCGGCCGTACCTGACCGAAGCCATCGGTCGTCAGCCGCTCTACGTGGGGCGACCGTCGGCAGCGGCACCGGCAGTCGGTTCCCACCGGCTGCACAAGCTTGAGCAGGAAAAGATCGTCAGCGAAGCCTTTCAGGGAGCATGACCATGGATATCAAGATTCCCGAAGTGGGCGAGTCGGTGCATGAGGCGCTGGTGGCCCGGTGGATCAAGGAGAACGGTGCCGCCGTCCGGAAGGACGAGCCGCTCTGCGAGTTGGAGACCGATAAGATCACCCTGGAACTCCCTGCCGAGGCGGACGGCGTTCTTACCATAGTTGTCCCTGCCGGCGAGACGGTGAAGATCGGCACGGTGATCGGCACGATCGCCCCAGGGGCTGTCTCCGTTGCGCCGTCGTCGGCCGGCGACGGGACCGAACGCCCCCCCCTGTCGCCGGCGGGCAGGTAGCGGGCTGCGGAACAGGGGCTCGACGCGGCGGCCATCGCCGGTACCGGCCGGGGGGGAAGGGTGACGGTGGATGACCTCCTGGTGACCAGGGATGTGGGGCCGGAGAAGGGGGGCGAGCCACAGCCGACGTCCGTCAGGTCCGAGGAGCCGGTCCCGTACGTTGCCGCCGCGCCGGTTGCCGACGGCCGGAGCCGGCGGGTGGCGATGACCCCCATCCGGAAGCGGATCGCCGAGCGCCTCCTTGCGGCCCGGCAGCAGACCGCCATGCTCACCACCTTCAACGAGGCCGACCTGGGGCGGGTCATGGAGCTCCGCCGCCGCCACAAGGAGCATTTCCAGGAACGGCATGGCGTCTCCCTCGGCTTCATGTCGTTTTTCGTCAAGGCCTGCTGCGAGGCGCTGAAAGAGATCCCCAGCGTCAACGCCAGCATCGACGGAGACGACATCGTCTATCACGATTACTGCGACATCAGCATTGCCATCGGCGGGGAAAAGGGGCTGGTGGTGCCGGTTCTCAAGGATGCCGACCGACTCCATTTCGCCGAGATCGAACAGCGGATCGCCGATTTCGTGGAGCGGGTCCGGACGAACCGGCTGACCATCGCCGACCTGGAGGGGGGGACCTTCACCATCAGCAACGGAGGGGTGTACGGCTCCCTGATGAGCACCCCCATCCTCAACCCTCCCCAGAGCGGCGTGCTCGGGATGCATGCCGTCCAGGAGCGGCCGGTGGCGAGGGACGGCCAGGTCGTCATCCGTCCCATGATGTACCTGGCCCTCTCCTATGACCACCGGATCATCGACGGCCGGGAGGCGGTGCAGTTCCTGAAGAAGGTGAAGGAGTACGTGGAGGAACCGGAAGAGTTGTTTCTGGAGTCGTGAGCAGGAAAACGGGAAGGAGTCCAGATTTCATGACCGAATCGATGGTGCCGGATTACCCGATCCCGCTCTTGCAGACCCTGGGGATCGAACTGAAAGAGATAGGCCCGCGCCATGCGGTCATGGAGGTCGTGGTGGGGGAGAGCCACCGGAACTACTTCGGCGGTGCCCATGGCGGGCTGATCGCCACGCTGGTGGACACGGTCTGCTTTTTCCCGCAGCCGTTCATCCCCTCCGGCCTGACGGTGACCACCACGAACCTGAGCGTCCAGTACCTGAAACCGGCCGCTGTCGGTGACCGGCTGACGGCCCGTTCGGAACTGCTCCACCTGGGAAGGCGGACCGCAGCCCTGACGGTACGGGTCACCGATCAACGGGATCGGTTGATCGCCCATGGCTCCGCGTCACTCTTGATTCTTGAACAATAACCTTACGTGAACCGCAGAGGTCGCGGAGTACCGTGTCTTCCTCTGCGTACTCTGCGGTACATGCTTTCCCAGGATAAACATTGCAAAGGAGTTCTACATGTCGGAAGCGGTGTATGACCTGATTGTGATCGGTGCCGGTCCGGGAGGCTACGTGGCCTCGATACGGGCGGCCCAACTGGGGATGAAGGTGGCGGTGGTGGAGAAGCGCGAAGCCCTGGGCGGGGTCTGCCTTAACGAGGGGTGCATCCCGAGCAAGGCGCTGCTGGATTCTTCTGAATATTTCGCCCTGGCCCGGGACCGGTTCGCCGGCCACGGCATAGAGATCGCGCCGCCGACCCTGAACCTGGCCCGGATGATGGGGCGCAAGGACGAGGTGGTGAAGAAGCTCACCGACGGCGTAGCCTTCCTCTTCAAGAAGAACGGTATCGATCGGGTGAGCGGCTTTGGCCGGTTGGCGGGCACGGAGGGGGAGAACCACCGGGTCGAGGTGGTCGGGGAGCAGGGAGAAACCGTGCAGACACTGACGGGGAAACGGCTCCTCCTGGCAACCGGGAGCACGGCAGCGGCGCTGCCCGGTCTCCCCTTTGACGGTGAGACCGTGGTGAGCGCCCGGGAAGCACTGTCATTCGCCCAGGTGCCGGAGCACCTCCTGGTGGTCGGGGCCGGCTACATCGGCCTGGAGCTCGGGTCGGTCTGGCGCCGGCTCGGTGCCCGCGTAACGGTGGTCGAGCTGCTGGCGAAGCCGCTCCCCGCCACCGACGGTCAGGTTGCCGACGCCCTGGTCCGGTCGCTCAAGAAGCAGGGGATAGCCTTTCGCTTCGAGACACGGGTCACCGGCATCACCAGGAAAGAGGGCCAGACCCTGGCCAGCGTCCAAGGCCCGGCCGGGAGCGAAGAGCTCCCCTGCTCTGCGGTGCTCGTGGCGGTGGGACGTCGGCCGCTGACGGAAGGGCTCGGGCTGGAAGCCGCGGAGGTAAAGTTAGACGGCCATGGTAGAATTGTTGTGGACGACAACTACCAGACCTCGGCGCCGGGGATCTACGCCATCGGTGACCTGATTTCCGGGCCGATGCTGGCACACAAGGCGATGGAAGAGGGAGTGGTGTTCAGCGAGCGGCTGCACGGCGAGGCCTCGCAGGTCGATTACGACTTCGTGCCGGGCATCTGCTACACCTGGCCGGAGGCGGCATCGGTGGGAAAGACCGAGGAGCAGTTGAAGAGCGAAGGCGTTCCCTATCAGAGCGGCCGGTTCAGCTTCATGGCCAACGGCCGGGCCAAGTGCCTGGACGAGACCGAGGGGTTCGTGAAGATCCTGGCCCACGAGAAGAGCGGCCGGCTCCTGGGGGTCCACATCGTGGGTCCGCGGGCCTCCGACCTGATAGCCGAGGCGGTCACCGCCATGACCTACGGCGGGACCGCCCAGGACGTGGCCATGACGTTCCATGCCCACCCGACCCTCTCGGAGGCGATGAAAGAGGCGGCGCTGGATGTGGAGAAGCGGGCCATCCACGCCTGAAAGCGACGGGAGACTATGAACGACCTTGACCTGTACAAGACAATTGTCGACGGCATACACGAAGGGGTCTACTTCGTCGACCTGGAGCGGAGGATCACCTTCTGGAACAAGGGGGCGGAACGGATCACCGGCTTTACCGCCCACGAGGTCATCAACCACCACTGCCGGGACAACATCCTGGTCCACATCGATGCCGAGGGGAACAAGCTCTGCGCCAACCGCTGCCCTCTGGTGGCGGTCATGCAGGAGCATTGTGATCACGCGGTCGACCATGTCTACCTCCACCACAAGAGTGGCCAGCGGATCCCGGTAACGATCAGCATCACCGCCATCCGGGACGGAGAGGGGCGGCCGGTCGGGGCGGTTGAACTCTTCCGGGAAACGGTAATGCCGTCATTCAATACCGACCAGCTGAACGAGCTGAAGAAGGCCGCCCTGGTCGATCTGCTGACCGGGCTTCCCAATCGTCGCTACCTGACGATGAATCTCGAGGGGAACCTGCAGGAGTTCGGCCGGCACGGGCTCCCTTTCGGGGTGATATTCATCGACGTGGACCACTTCAAGCAGATCAACGACAGCTATGGCCACGACGTCGGCGACATAGCGCTGCAGCGGATTGCCGCCACCCTGCAGGCGAACATGCGTTCGTACGACATGGTCGGCCGCTGGGGTGGGGAGGAGTTCGTGGTGGTGGTCCGCTATGTGAGCCCCGAACAGTCCCTGGTGATCGCCAGGAAGCTCTGTCGTCTGGTGGAGAATACCTATTTCATGCTCAAGGGGGAACGGGTCGGTACGACGATCACCCTGGGGGTGACCCATGTTCAGCCGGACGATACGGTGGACGAGCTGATCCGGAGGGCTGACCGGCTCATGTACGACGGCAAGCAGCAGGGGCGAAACCGGGTGGTGTTCGGGTGACCCCTGACGACTGCGGGCCGTAAAGGAGAATTACCATGGCAAAGAATCTGACACGAAAGATCCTGGAGGCGCACCTGGTCGAGGGTGAGCTGATTCCGGGCAAAGAGATAGCGATCAGGGTCGATCATACCCTGCTGCAGGATGCCACCGGCACCATGGCGATGCTGGAGTTCATGGCCATGGGGGTCGACCGGGTCCGGGTGGAGCTGGCTGCCCAGTACATCGACCACAACCTGCTGCAGACCGACAACAAGAATGCCGACGACCACGTCTTCCTGGCGACGGCGGCCCAGCGGTTCGGCATCCACCTCTCCAAGCCGGGGAACGGCGTCTCCCACCAGGTCCACCTGGAGCGGTTCGGGGTGCCGGGGAAGGTGATGCTCGGCGCAGACTCCCATACCCCGTCGGCCGCCGGGCTCGGCATGCTGGCCATCGGTGCCGGCGGCCTGGACGTGGCCCTGGCCATGGCCGGCCACCCGTTCCACCTCCCCTGCCCGAAGGTCTGGGGGGTGAAGCTGACAGGGCAACTCCCGCCATGGGTCTCGGGCAAGGACGTGATCCTAGAGATGCTAAGGCGCCACAGCGTGAAAGGCGGGGTGGGGAAGATCATCGAGTATCATGGGCCGGGCGTGGCGACCCTGTCGGCCACGGATCGGGCCACCATCGGCAACATGGGGGCCGAACTGGGGGCCACGACCTCTCTCTTCCCGTCGGACCACCGGACCCGCGAGTTCCTGGAGGCCCAGGGGCGGGGCGCCTCGTGGACGGAACTGGCCGCCGACCCCGGTGCCGAGTACGACGAATACGACGAGATCGACCTCGCCACCCTGGAGCCGCTGATCGCCTGCCCGTCGTCGCCGGACAACGTGGTGAGGGTCGCAGAGGTGGCCGGGACCAAGGTGGACCAGGTGATCGTGGGGAGCTCGGTCAACTCCTCCTTCCGCGACCTGATGACCGTCTGCCGCATCCTGGACGGCCGGCGGGTCGCCCCCCATCTCTCCTTCAACATCAATCCCGGCAGCCGCCAGGTGCTGGAGAACGTGGCGTCCCAGGGGGGCTTCATGATGCTCCTCCTGGCCGGAGCCCAAATCCACCAGCCCGGCTGCCTGGGGTGCATCGGCATGGGGCAGGCGCCGGGGACCAACCAGGTGAGCCTTCGCACCTTTCCGCGCAATTTCCCGGGGCGGAGCGGCACCAAGAATGACCGGGTCTACCTCTGTTCGCCGGAGACAGCGGCCGCCGCCGGCATTTTCGGGGTAATCACCGATCCGCGCGAACTGGGTAAGCTCATGGCGTGGCCGGACGTGCGGAACCCGGAACAGTACCAGCTGGACGACTCCAGCATCATCTATCCGCTGGCCGATAGCGGCGGCGTGGAGATCGTCACCGGGCCGAACATCGTCCCCTTCCCCGATTTCGAACCGTTGCCGGAAGAGCTGTCGGCGGAGGTGGTCATCAAGGTGGGGGACAATATCTCCACCGACACCATCATGCCGGCCGGCAACAAGGTGCTCCCGTTCAGGAGCAACATCCCGGCCATCAGCCGGTTCGTGTTCGAGCAGATCGATCCGGAGTTCCCGGAACGGGCCATGGCAAAGGGGAGCGGGGTGGTGGTCGCCGGCGAGAATTACGGCCAGGGGTCGAGCCGGGAGCATGCGGCCCTGGCGCCCCGCTACCTGGGGATCCGGGCCAAGATCGCCAAGGGATTCGCCCGCATCCACAAGGCGAACCTGATCAACTTCGGCATTCTGCCGCTCACCTTCAAGGAGCCGGCAGAGTACGACCTTCTCACGCAGGGGGACCGCCTCCTCATCCGCGGGGTCCGGCAACTCGTGGCGTCGGGGGCCACCGAGATCCCGGTCGAGGTGGACGGCAGGACCATCGTCACCCTACTGGAGGTGTCGGAGCGTGAACGACAGGACCTGCTGGCCGGCGGGACGCTCAATTTCGTGAAGCAGGGGGGGAAATGACGGCGGCAGCGAAAACGGTGACACTGTTGCGGCGTATCACTGCTGCCGTGACGGGAAGGATGATGTTTGGATGACGGGGAGCGGCAGGTCATGAGATCAGAGACCGGAGCGACCGATAGTCGGCGGCTGCCGCGCTACCGCCTGGCCGTTGTCAGTGCCTTTGTCGTGACCCTGCTGGTTTCGCTGGGGGCCATCTGGCTGCACATGAACATCATCCGGCGGGACAACCAGGAAGAGGCCATCACACTGCTCGGCTATCAGTCCGGCGTCCTGAACCAGTACCTGGATGGTGCCCTTTCTGCCACCTACGCGCTGGCAGTGGTGCTGCGCGAAAATGATTATCGCGTCAATCCTCCCGCGTTCGAGCGGCTCGCCACCAACCTGCTCCGCTTCCATCCCGGGGCCAACAGCCTGCAGTACGCCCCGGCCGGAGTGGTGCAGCACATCGTCCCGCTGGCAGGGAACGAAGGGGCCATCGGCCATAACCTGCTGGCAGATGCCAAACGGAACAAGAAGGCCCTGGAAGCGATCAGGACACGGCAGCTGACGCTGGACGGACCGTTCGATCTGGTCCAGGGGGGGGTGGGGCTGGTCGGCCGACTCCCCGTCTTCAGGACGGACCGCACCGCAGACGATGATTTCTGGGGCTTTGCCAGCGTTCTCATCCGCATGGCCGACCTGCTCAAGTCGGCAGAGATCGGGCGGCTGGAAAGACAGGGGTACGACTACCTCCTCTGGCGAGTCCACCCGGATACCGGCTTGCCGCAGATCATCGCCCGGAGCGGGCCGGAGCGGTTGTCGGATGCCATCAGCTACGATTTCGCCGTCTATAACGGCACCTGGCATCTGAGTGCCCAGCCCCGGGAGGGGTGGCTGGCCCGACATCACGGTCTGCTCTGGCTGGAGATGGTGGTGGCGGCCTTTCTCTCGCTGCTGGTTGCCCGGCTGGTGCACCTCCTGCTGAAACAGCCGCTTCTGCTGCAACGGGAGGTGGAACTGCGCACCAGGGAGCTGCGCGAGAGCGAGGAGGCGCTCCGGCGCCACCAGGAGCATCTGGAGGAGCTGGTAGAGGCACGGACGGCAGAGGTGGCACGGACGGCCTCGCTTCTCAATGCCGCCATCGAGTCAACGGCCGACGGCATACTTGTGGTCGCTTCCGACCGGACCATCACGGTCTATAACCGCAAGCTCGCCAGGCTGCTCGGCGTTCCGGAAGAGCTCCTGGCGCGCTGTTCGTCCCCGGATCTCCTGAAGTTCATGGAGACCCAGGTGGAGGAGAGCGGAGAGTTCGTCCGCCGCATCGAAGCGCTCTACCGGGAGCCCAACCGGTCGGAACGGGATTCGTTCCGTTTCCGGGACGGTCGGATGTTCGAACGGTATTCCATACCCCAGCAGCTTGACGGGGAGATCATCGGCCGGGTCTGGAGCTTCAGGGACGTAACCGAGGAGAAGCTGGCGGAAAAGGCCCTGCTGGAAAAGGAGGAGCAGCTTGAGGAGAACAACCTGGAGCTGGAGGCGATCAACGACGAACTGGAGAGCACCATAGGTCGACTGGAGACCGCCACTCGTGAGCTGGAGTCGTTCACCTATGCCGTCTCCCACGACCTGCGGGCTCCGCTCAGGCATGTGGGAAGCTTTGCCCGCATTCTCATCGAAGAGAGCGCGGAGCGGCTCGACGAGGCCGGGCGGGGGTATCTCGACCGGATCGTCAGGGGCGCGAACCGGATGCAGGAGATGATCGACTCCCTGCTTGCCCTTTCCAAGATCGACCAGAGCGAACTGGCCTTCCGGGAGGTGGACCTGAGCGACATGGTCCGGTCCATCGTTGACGAGCTCCGGGAGAGCCAGCCGGAACGGCGTGCGGAGTTCCTCGTTGCCGAAGGGGTGACCGCCATGGGGGATCCTTCCCTGCTCAAGGTCCTCCTGGAAAACCTGCTGGGCAATGCCTGGAAATACAGCAGCAAGTGCGAGGCGGCGCGGATCGAATTCGGCAGTTCGTCGGAGGGGGGGACGACGGTCTACTTTGTCCGGGACAACGGGGCCGGTTTCGACATGGCCTATGCGAACAAGCTCTTCGTCCCGTTCCAGCGTCTGCATCGCGACGAGGAGTTTGCCGGCACCGGCGTCGGCCTGGCCACGGTGCAGCGGATCATTCACCGCCACGGTGGGCGGATCTGGGTAGAGGCGGCACCCGGCCAGGGTGCGACCTTCTCGTTCACCCTGACCGACGGGTGGCACGGCAGTCATGAACAGTCATTGAGGTGATCATGGAGACGAGACTACGGGCGGTACTGCCCGATCAGGAACTGGTAAAGCTTTACGGGGAGATGGTCCTCTGCCGGGAGTTCGAGGAGTCGTGCGCCGAGCAGTACACCAAGGGGAACATCACCGGGTTCCTCCATCTTTACAGCGGCCAGGAGGCGGTGGCGGTGGGCGCTACGGCCGGGCTCCACAAGGACGACTACATCCTCTCCGCCTACCGAGAGCATGCCCAGGCCATCGTCCGCGGGGCAGACCCGAAGCGGGTGATGGCGGAGTTGTTCGGGAAGGCGACCGGGATCTGCAAGGGGAAGGGGGGCTCCATGCACCTCTTCGATCCGGCGCTCCGCTTCATGGGGGGGTATGCCATCGTGGGGGGCCAGCTTCCCATTGCCTGTGGACTGGCGTTCAGCGCCAAGTCCCGGGGCGATGACCACATCGCCGCCTGTTTCTTCGGCGACGGCGCCGTCAACCAGGGGACCTTTCACGAATCCCTCAACTGGGCGAGACTCTGGGAACTGCCGGTCCTGTTCGTCTGCGAGAACAATTTCTACGGCATCGGCACCGAGGTGCACCGCTCGTCGGCGCTCCCCACGGTGCACAAGCGGACCTGCGGCTACGACATCCCGTCGGAGAAGGTGGACGGCATGGACGTGATCGCCGTCTACAAGGCGATCAAGTACGCGGCGGAAAAGGTACGGGAAACGGGGCGCCCCTACTTCGTGGAGGCGATCACCTACCGGTTCCGGGGGCACTCCATGGCCGACCCGGCCAAGTACCGCTCCGCGGCGGAGCACGAGGTCTGGAAGTCCCGGGACCCGATCCCCAATTTTGCCCGCCGACTCGTGGAGGAAGGGATCGCAACCGAGGCGCAACTGGAGTCGATCCGGCAGATGGCCGTGGCAACGGTGCAGGAGGCGGTGCGGTTTGCCGAGGAGTCCCCCTGGCCGGAAGACGGGGCGGTGTGGGAGGATATCTATGTCTGACATGACCTATCGCGATGCCCTGAACCTTGCGCTGAAGGAGGAGATGCGCCGGGATCCTTCCGTCGTCACCTTTGGCGAGGACGTGGCGCTGTACGAGGGCTCATTCAAGGTGACCCGGGGGCTCCTGGCCGAGTTCGGCGAGGAACGGGTGAAAGACACCCCCATCTCGGAGAACACCATCGTCGGCGTGGCGGTCGGCGCCGCCATGGGGGGCTTGAGACCGGTGGCGGAGCTGATGACGGTCAACTTCGCGCTCCTGGCCATGGACCAGATCGTCGACCATATGGCCAAGATCCGCTACATGTTCGGCGGCCAGACCGTTCTCCCCATGGTGGTCAGGATGCCGGGCGGCGGCGGGAGCCAGCTGGGGGCCCAGCATTCCCAGTCGCTGGAGAGCTACTTCATGCACTGTCCCGGCCTGCGCGTCGCCTACCCGGCCTTCCCGGCCGATGCCAAAGGGCTCCTGAAGAGCGCCATCCGCGACAACAACCCGGTGATCTTCCTGGAGCACGAGCTTCTCTACAACAGTACGGGAGAGGTGCCGGACGACCCGGAATTCCTGGTGCCGTTCGGCCGGGCCAACATCGTGCGGGAGGGGAGCGACGTGACCATCGTGGCCTATGCCCGGATGACCATCCTGGCCCTGCAGGCGGCAACGGAACTGGAGCAGGCCGGGGTGAGCTGCGAGGTGATCGACCTGCGGACCCTGAGCCCGCTGGACAGCGAGACCTTCATCGCCTCGGCGCGTAAGACCGGCCGGGCTGTGGTGGTGGAAGAGTGTTGGCGCACCGCCGGCCTGGGTGGAGATCTGGCCCACCGGATCCACGAGGCCTGTTTCGATACCCTGCTGGCGCCGGTGAAGCGGGTGGCGGGCCTGGACGTGCCGATGCCCTATTCGCGGAAAATCGAAAAGCTCTGCATCCCGCAGCAGGAGACGATCGTGGCGGCGGTGAAGGAGGTCCTGCATGGCAACTGATATCGTCATGCCGAAGCTGTCCGACACCATGACCGAGGGGCGGCTGGGCGCCTGGAGGAAGAGCGTCGGCGAGGCAATCCAGCGGGGGGACGTGATCGCGGAGGTGGAGACCGACAAGGCGGTGATGGACCTGGAGGCGTTCGCCAGCGGCGTCCTGCTGGAGCAGCGGGTCGCGGCCGGCGCGATGGTGCCGGTCGGAACGGTCATCGGACTGATCGGAGCGCCGGATGAACTCGTGGCGGAGAAAACGCCGCCGGCTCCGCAGCCGCCGGTTGCCCAGGTGGGGGTCGGTCCGGAGAGGGTGATCGAGGAGCCTGCGCCCTCCTTCCCCGGGGAGGCGCCGGTGGAGCAGCATGGGGAACAGGCGGCGCCGGTGGTGCGCCGCAAGGCGCGTGAAATGGGGATCGACCTGGCGCTGGTCGAGGGGAGCGGCCCGGGCGGCCGGGTTCTCCTGGAAGACCTGGAACGGTTCTCCGGGGTCAGCCTGGCCACGGCTCCGCCGCCCGAGGAGCCCGCTCCGGTGACAGCCGTCGCCGCTGCCGAGCCTGTCGAGGCTGGAGAGCCGGCCGGCCAGCTCTTCCGGGGGGCACCGCAAACCTCTTCCGAGGTCCCGTTCACCAGGATGCGGGCCGCCATCGCTCGGACCGTGGAGCAGTCGTGGCGGACCATCCCCCATTTCTACGTGACCATGGACGTCTCCATGGATGCCGCGGTGGAAGTGCGGCGCGAACTGAAACTGAGCGGCACGCCGGTCAGCGTGAACGACATCGTGCTGAAAGCCACTGCCCTGGCCCTGCAGAAGTTCCCCCGGATGAACGCCACGTTCGGCGGCGACCGGATACTGGTGAGCGAAGAGATCAATATCGGGGTGGCGGTCAGCCTTCCCGACGGGCTGCTGGTGCCGGTGCTGCGGGGGTGCCAGGGGCTGTCGCTCAAGGAGATCGCCGCCCGGAGCCGCCCGCTGTTCGAGCGGGCCCGGGGCGGCCGGCTGAGTGAAGCGGAGCTGGCCGGCGGCACCTTTTCGGTCTCCAACCTGGGTATCTTCGGCGTGGATGCGTTCGCAGCCGTGATCATGCCCCCCCAGACGGCGATCCTGGCCGTCGGGGGGGTGCTGGACACGGTGGTGGCCCGGCACGGGCAGGCGGTGGTGGGGAAGGTGATGAGGCTGACCGTCTCTGCCGACCACCGGGCACTGGATGGCGCCTACGTGGCAGGATTCCTGCGCGAGCTGAAAAATCACCTGGAGACCCCGGTGAAGTTGCTGGTGTGATGTTGGAGCCGGGCATCCCGCTCCGCTCGGAGTGACAGTAGAGATCAACTTTCAGGAGGTACCGTGTCAGTCATCGAGAAACAGAAACTAGCCGTTGAGAAGCTTCGCTGGGAGTGCGACGAGAACCTCTTTCCCTTCGAGACGACCGCCGATATCCCGGAACTGGAAGGGAGCATCGGCCAGGAGCGGGCGCTCCGGTCCATCGATTTCGGCCTCGGGATGCAGGAGAGCGGTTTCAACCTCTTCCTCTCCGGGCAGGCCGGGACCGGCCGGAACTCCACGATCAAGAACATCCTGAAGAAGCGTGCCAAGAGCGAGCCGACCCCGCCGGACCTCTGTTACGTCTACAATTTCAAGCTGCCGGACAACCCAATCTGTCTCCCCCTGACGGCCGGTATGGGGCCCCAGTTCGTTGCCGACATGAAGGAGATGGTGGAGGGGATCAAGATCAATATCCCCAAGGCCCTGGACAGCAAGGACTACGAAACCGGCAAGTCGGCGGTGGTGGAGGAGTACCAGGAAAAGAACGGCGAGCTGTTCAGCGCCCTGGAGAAGGAGGCCGAGGAGCGGGGCTTCGCACTGCAGCGTACCGTTTCGGGGCTGGTCATGGTGCCGCAGAAGGAGGGGCGGAACTATACCCAGGAGGAGTATGAAGCCCTCCCCAAGGAGGAGCGGGACAAGCTGGACGAGAGCGGCAGTTTCCTCACCGAGCGGCTGAACGATGTCCTGCGCCAGGTGCGGGAGAACGAAAAGGCGACCAGGGATGCGCTGGCCCAGTTGGACCGGAATGTGGGTCTGTCCGCGGTTGGGCACCACATCGACCCGCTCAAGGAGAAATACGTCGACTTTCCCAAGGTGGTCGCCTATCTGGAATCGGTCCAGGAGGATATCCTCAACAACCTGGACGACTTCAAGCCCCAGGGGCCCCAACCGCAGATCGCCGGCATCCGTATCCCCCGCCAGGAGCCTTCCTTCGAGCGGTACGAGGTGAACCTCTTCATCGACAACCACGAGACGGAAGGGGCGCCGGTGGTCTTCGAGCAGAACCCCACCTACACCAACCTCTTCGGCAGGATCGAGAGCATCTGGCAGATGGGAGGGGTCGCCACCACCAACTTCACCCTCATCAAGCCGGGCGCCATCCATCGCGCCAATGGCGGCTATCTCATCGTGGACGCCCGGGAGGTGCTGATCAACCCCTTTGCCTGGGACGCCCTGAAGCGCTGCATCCGGAGCGGCGAGATCAAGATCGAGGATGCGCTGGAACAGTACCGCTTCATGACCTTCGTGTCGCTGAAGCCGGAGCCGGTGCCGCTCCAGGCCAAGGTCATCATGATCGGCTCCCCGTGGATATACTACCTCCTCTATTACCTGGAGCCGGATTACCGGAAGTTCTTCAAGGTGCGGGCCGATTTCGACAGCCGGATCAGCAGGACCCCGGAGATCATGCAGGATTACGCCCTGTTCGTCGCCACCCACTGCCGGAACGAGGGACTGCTCCCCTTCAACCGGAGCGGGGTGGCAGGGCTGTTGGAGTATGCGTCCCGGATCGTGGAAGACCAGCAGAAGCTCTCCTCCCAGTTCATGGAGATTGCCGACCTGATCAGGGAGGCCAGTTACTGGGCCGGCAAGGAGGGGGCCGCGGTGGTCACGCGTGAGTTCGTGAAGCGGGCCATCGAGGAGAAGATCTACCGGAGCAACCTGATCGAAGAGCGGATGCAAGAGCTCTTCGAAGACGGCACCATCATGGTGGATGTGGAAGGGGCCGTGGTGGGGCAGATCAACGGCCTCTCGGTCATTACCCTGGGCGACTACATGTTCGGCCGTCCGTCGCGCCTGACGGCCCGGGTCTACCTGGGGCGGGCCGGCATGGTCAACATCGAGCGGGAGGTGAAACTCTCCGGGCCGATCCACGACAAGGGGGTCCTGATCCTGACCGGCTACCTGGGCGGCAAGTTCGCTTACGACAAGCCGCTCTCCTTCTCCGCCTCGCTCTGTTTCGAGCAGAATTACGAAGGGGTGGAAGGGGACAGCGCCTCCTCCACCGAGCTCTACTCACTCCTCTCCGCCCTCTCCGGAGTCCCCATCAGGCAGGGGATAGCCGTCACCGGTAGCGTCAACCAACTGGGGAGGGTGCAGCCGATCGGCGGGGTGAACTACAAGATCGAAGGATTCTACGCGGTCTGCAAGGCCAAGGGGCTGACCGGCGACCAGGGGGTGATGATCCCGAAGAGCAACGAGCGGCACCTGATGCTCTCCGACGAGGTGGTGACCGCGGTGCGGGAGGGGCGCTTCCATATCTGGAGCGTGGCCACCATTGACGAGGGGATCGAGATCCTGACCGGGATGCCGGCCGGCGAACGCACGGAGGATGGCAGCTGGCCGGAGAATACGGTGAACGGCCTGGTGGACCGGCGTCTCAGGGAGATGCTGAAGCAGATGAAGAAGTTCGGTGCCAGCGAAAAAGACGAGAGACGGAAGAAGGTGAAGGAGGGGGAGGGGGCGGAGTAAGTGCGTGGCAGATGCCCCATCCGCCACGGGCTGATTGGTTGGTAGGCTGTTGAAAGACCCAGGTTGTTCAAAAATAGTCAGATCGTTGCACCCGCAGAAAGCCCCGCGGAGGCGTAGCAGCGCTACGCCGCAGGCCGAAGTCACAAGGTGGCTTTCGAGGACGGCGGCGAGAT
>CAYSJJ010000002.1:32679-69079 GCA_964431365.1 uncultured Geobacter sp.
CTGTTTTTCAACAACCTGTCAGAGTTCTGACTTGACAGGAGGTGACGTATCCCCTAGAAGATGGATACGCGTTAACCCCAGCAGCGCCCCATGAACATGACCTCTCTTCTGCCAGACAAACTGAAACAGCTGCTTCGCCGGCCAGGGACCGCGCTGGCCGTTGCCGCCGCCCTGCTGGCGGTCGTCGCTACAAGCGCCGCTCTCTTCCTCCTGACCCCGCCCGGCAGCGGCGACAAGGTCATGCTGGCCGATTTCGTCAAAGGTAGCTCCCTCCGGCGGTTCGCCGAGAGCCTGGAAAAGGGTGGGGTAATCCGCAGCCCCCGCCTGTTCGTTCTGTATGCCCGGCTCCGGGGTGATGACAACCGTCTCCAGGCAGGCACCTACCGGTTCACCGACGCCTTGTCCCCGGCCGAGATCCTCAGGGCGATGACCCATGGCGAGGTGTACGAGCAACGCTTTGCCGTGCCCGAAGGGTACTCGGTCTACCAGGTCGCGGAACTCCTGGAGGGGCGCAAGCTCTTTCCCAAGGAGCGGTTCCTGGCCGCCTGCTTCGACGAAAAGCTCCTGGCGAGCCTGAAGCTGCCGGGAGAGAGCGTGGAGGGGTATCTCTTTCCGAGCACCTACGGCATCCGTCCCGGCATGGACGAGGCTGCAACCATCCGGATGATGGTGGAGACGTTCAACCGGAACGTCGGCGGGCTGTTCCCCTCTGGCGGCCCAGTGCGAGGGCTTTCCCGCCACCAGGTGGTGACGCTCGCCTCCATGGTGGAGAAGGAGGCGGTGGTGGCGAAGGAGCAGCCGCTCATCGCCTCGGTCTTCCTTAATCGCCTCAGGAAGGGGATGCCGCTACAGAGCGATCCGACGTCGGTCTACGGTGTGCGGGCCTTTGCCGGCAAGATACGGAAGGCCGACATCCAGCGGGACAACCCGTACAATACCTATCGAATCAAGGGGCTGCCACCCGGGCCCATCGGCAACCCGGGGAACGGCGCCATCGATGCGGTGTTGAAGCCGGCCACCTCCCCCTATCTCTACTTTGTTGCCAAGAACGACGGCACCCACTATTTTTCCACCTCCCTCGAGGAACACAACCGGGCGGTCCGCACGTACCTGAAGGGGAATCAGCATCAGCAGCCGGTCACCGAGATCCGCAATGACAAGCCGCATATTGCTGGCAGAAGACAATGAAAGCCTGGTAACCCTGCTCCGGCAGGTCCTGATCGGCCAGGGATACCTGGTCGGCACGGCGCGGACCGGCACGGAGGCGTTGTCGCTTCTGGAACGGGAGTCGCCGGACCTGCTCGTTCTCGATCTTCGCCTCCCGGAGCTGAGCGGTGTCGAGGTGCTCCGGAAGCTCCGCGCCACCCCCCGCTGGCAGGCCCTCCCGGTAGTCGTCATGACGGGCCAGTTCAAGGGGGAGCGGTATGCGGCGGCCGCGCGGCAGCTCGGCGTGCGCCATTACCTGGAGAAGCCGTTCACCAGGCAGGCCTTCCTGGACGCCATCAGTGAGAGTGTCGCCGGCGCCCCGGCCGGTGAACAGGGCGGGCCGTCCCTGCTCGACCTCGTACTGGACATCTACAATGCCGGACGGAGCGGTCTGCTGACCTCTGCCGGGGCACCGCCGATCGTCTTTGCCAAGGGTGAGCCCTGCTCCTTCCTTGCCAAAGGGGAGGGCGCGTTCCCCGCCTTCCTGGTTGCCAAACGGAAGATCTCCCCGGAGGAGCAGCGGATCTTTCTGGAGAGCGGTGAGGAGCGCCTCTTCTTTACCCAGGCGGGGATTCTTTCCTACGAGGAGCTGGTCGAGGAGTCCCGGCGCTTTCTCGCCGGCAGCTTGCTCCGCTCGCTGGCCGAGACCGGGAACATCGCCTTCACCGAGGGGATGGCGGTGGGAGAACTGCCGCTGGTTCCCCTCTCGGTGCCGCGCCTCATCTACGATGCCGCCAAACATCGGCCCGCCCTGCTCCGCAACGACACCTTCCTCTCCCACGCCATCCACCGTTATCCGACCAGGACCACCGCCTTCTATCGCCGCGCCAACCTGGCAACCATGCAGAAGGACGATATCGATCTCCTGGCGCGGATGGATGGCCGTCAGACCATCGGCCAGCTCCTGGCGGGCGCCGGGGCCGGCGAGGAGGGGGGGCATTTCTTCCATTTCCTCCATCTGCTCGGGATGATCGCCCTGAACGAAGCGCCGGCCGACGAGGCACGCCCCGACTTCCCCCTGAAAGCGCTCTTCAACAAGCCGCTGGACGAAGAAACGCTGCCCGAGGAGTCGGCGGTCGGCTTCGACGACCTGGTGGCAGAGGTTTCCCAGACCGTGGCGCAGGCAGTCGGCGACAACGGCATCGCGGCGCCGCTCACTGCCGATGAGATCGACTTCGAGCAGGGGGTCCAGCGGGACTACGCCTTTATCAGGGACAAGGATTACTATGCGCTGTTCGGCATGACCCCGGCGAGTTTCAGCTTCGACGCACTGAAGACGGCCTACTTCGCCAAGACCCGCCACTATTCGCCCGAGCGTTTCATGGAGCTTTCCGGCGCGACCCAGTCCATGGCCCAGGAGGTCCTTTCGCACTACTCCCATGCCTACAGCACACTCTCCAGCGTGGTCGCCAAGGAGCGGTACGACGAGATGCTCAACGCCGATACCGTCATGACCCTGGACGGCAAAAAGGACGACGAACTCCAGGCCCGCATCCAGTTCCAGTCGGGGAGCGTTTTCCTGGAGATGGGGGAGTACGAGAATGCGGAGAAGGCCCTGCAGGAGGCCTATACGCTGGAACCGGAAAACAGCCGCCACTGCGCCTTCCTCGGCTGGGCCATCTACCGCAATCCGGTGAACAAGGGGTCCAAGGCCGCCCGCGACAAGGCGTCAAGCCTCCTGACCAGGTCGCTGCAGATGGAGAAGACGGCCGAGGCCTTTTCCTTCAGGGGGTGGATGCTTCTGGACGAGGGACGTGACGGCCTGGCAGAGGGGGAGTTCCTCAAGGCCCTGAAGCTGGACTCCAGGGAGATGAACGCCCGTCGGGGAATCCGTATCATTGCCGAGCGGCGGGAAGGGGAAAAGAAAGGGATACTGCGGCGGCTGTTCGGTTAGCCGCCTCCGACCTTCTGCAGGGTCTGCATGGCATCCTCGATGGCTATCTCCAACTCCGCCAGGGTGATCTCCTTGGCGCCGAGAAGCTGTGCCTCGATGGTGGCGAAGAGCACCAGGGACGGGTTGGGGCACATGCCGATCCCGAGCTTGTTGCAGGCCTGGTCCACCAGGCGGGTCAGCGGGAGGAGCATGTTGGTGCTCTTGATCTCGGGCAGGTGATGGTCGCGCACCACCTCGCAGTAAATCTCCGGCATGTTCCAGCGCTGCATCAGCGCATACCCCTGTTCCACATGCATGCTCTGCATCACTTCCGCGATCAGCGGCGGGGTGACCGTAATCGTCAGCTTGCCGGCCTTGCCCAACTCCTCCACCACCTTGAGCAGAAAAAGCTTGCCCACATCGTGCAAGAGGCCGGCGAGGAACGCCTCCTGGGCCAGGTGGGCGTAGCCTGTCTTGCCGGCCAGCCACTTGGAGCCGATGGCGCAGCCGAGCGCGTGCCGCCAGAGCACCTGCATCGTTCGGTTGACCGTTTCGTTCGACGAGTGGTAGAGGTTCCCCTGGGTGGCCATCATGGCAATGTTGGCCACCTCCTGGGCTCCCAGGCGGACAATCGCCTCGCGGATATTGGTCACCTTGTTCAGGCCGGCGTAAAAGGCGGAGTTGGCCAGTCGAAGGACCTGGCTGGTCAGCCCCTGGTCGGCCACGATCAGCTGGGTGACCTCCTCCATGCTGAAGTTCGGCTTCTTCAGTACCTGCTGCAGCCTGATCGCCACCGCATGGAAGACCGGTACGTCGTGGCTGTTGACCGATAGGTGTTCCTGTATCAGGGTAACGAGCGACTTGTTTTCTGTCACGCTGTCGATCTCCTTGTTTCTACTCGCCGAGTATGCGCCGCAGTTCCATGAGCGGCCGCGGTTTGCTGATACGCGGCAGGTCACGCAGGACCTCCTGTATCGATACCAGCCCCTTGCCCGCCTTGACCAGCCCGTCCTCGAACAGGGTCACCAGCCCCGAGGTCTCCATGCTGATGCGCCGGATGTCGGCCGAACTCCGGTTGTTCAGGATCGCTTCCTTCACCATCTCGTTCATCACCAGCAGCTCGAAGATGGCCAGCCGTCCCTTGTAGCCGGTGAACCGGCACTCCTTGCACCCCCGCCCCAAGCGGAACTCGGCGCCGGCAAGGCCGGCGGCCGTGTAGCCCAGCCGGTTCAGTTCCAGCGGTGACGGGATGTACGGCTCGCTACAGTGCGTGCAGACCCGCCGCAGGAGACGCTGGGCCACCACGCAGACCACCGTGGAGGAGATGAGGAACGCTTCAATCTGCATGTTCATCAGTCGGATCAGCCCGCCGATGCTGTCCTCGGTGTGGAAGGTGGTCAGGACCTTGTGGCCGGTGAGGGCCGCCTGAATGGCCGTCTCCGCCGAAAAGGTGTCGCGGATCTCCCCCAGGACGATGATGTCCGGGTCCTGGCGGACGATGTGACGAAGGGTCTCCTCGAAGGTGACCCCGATCTTCGGATTGATGGAGCATTGGGAGATGCCGTCGACGACGTACTCCACCGGGTCCTCGGCGGTGATGATGCTGCTGTTGATATTGTTCAGGTAGGTCACGCAGCTGTACAGGGTGGAGGTCTTGCCCGAGCCGGTCGGCCCGGTCACGATCATGACGCCGGTCGGCGTGTCAAGGGCGTCGTAGATGAAGTGTTCCAGCATCCTCGGCGCCATGCCGATGTCGCGGATATCGAGGATGGCCCCTTTCTTGTTCAGAAGACGGAGTACGATCTTTTCGCCGAAGATGGTGATGAAGAAGGAGACCCGCATGTCCAGGTTGAAACCGTGCTGGCGGCTCTCGAAAAGGATGCGGCCATCCTGATGGCGCCGTTTCTCGGCAATGTCCGCCTGGGCCATGACCTTGATCCGGCTGGCCAGCTGGGGGGCCAGCTCCAGCGGCAGGTCCCGGTGCGGCATCATGACGCCGTCCCGGCGGAAGCGGATTCTGATCCGGTCTTTCATCGGTTCGATATGGATGTCGCTGGCATTGTCGCCGATCGCATCCTCGAAGAGGGTGTTGATGATGCCAATGACCGTGTTGTCGTCGGCTACCGTGACCTCGGGCTGGCTGGCGGCCCGCTCGGCATTGGCGATGGCGTCGCTGACCGCTCTCTTGGTGGCAATCGCCGGCTTGAGGCCGGGGCCGAAGTACTTCTCGGCGACTTGCCGCACCCTTGGGTCGAGCGGATCGGCAAAGACCACGACCGTTTCCCCCGCCTCGACGCCGACCGGCACAAAGCCGTACTCCCGGCAGGTCGCGTAGGAGGCCTTGGCGAAGAGGTTCCGCTCCAGCTTGCGGAACTCCAGTTCGATGAGCGGGAAACCGAGCTGACAGGCGAGGGTCTCGACGAATTTCTGCTCCTCGATAAAGCCGCCATCGACAAGGATGTCGCCGAGTTTCTTCTGTTCCTTCCCCTCCTTCTGCAGGCTGAGCGCCGCAAGCAGCTCGGCTTCACGCAGGTAGCCGAGTTCCACCAGCAGGTCGCCGATCCGCACGTTGACCCGGTTCTTGCGGAGCACCTGGCGGACCTGCTCGTTGGAAACGTAGCCGAGTTCCTGGACGATTTCGAGGAAGGTCTTTGGCGAGGCGAGTTTCTGTTTTACCCGCAGGGCGTAGGTGAGTTGCTCTTCGCTCAGGCACCCCTCTTTGAGGAATAGGGCGGCAATTTCACCGCCCGGGCTCTTAGTCGCCCCGGTTGAGGCCGGAGCCTCGTTTGCCGACTCTTTGGGTGTCATGGTGGCCGATGTCCTTGCAATGGATAAAAAAATTCCCGACAAGTATACCTTATCGGGAATTTTCCGCTCTAATTAAGAGAATCTCGGTTTAGGCTTTGCTGATGGAAACCGGTACCAGGTTGACGGAACCCTTCAGCAGGGAAGCTGCGTTCAGCTCCGGGAAGTGATAGGGAGCGAAAAGGAGCCCCGGCTGAAGCTTCGCGGATACCTTTGCCGCGCCGGTCAGCGACCCGGCGGACGATGTCACGGTGACAGCGGCCCCGTCGGCGATGCCGAGCCTGGCCGCGTCGTCGGGGTGGATCTCCACCGACCCGGCGCCGGCAACGGTCAGGTTGTTGGCCGACAGGGTGGTGGAGGTGCCGCTGTGCTGCAGGATGGGACCGACCAGCAACGTCAGGTCGCTTGCGGCCGGTGCCGCCACGGTCGGCGCCGGGGCCAGGCTGAGACTGGCCGGTGCACTGTATGCCTGGCGGGTGGTGCCGCTGCAGCGGCCGTCGACAACACTGCATGAACCGCCGTACAGGGGATTGGCCGCCTTGATGCCGGCGAGGAGCTGCTCCGGGTTGGCGGACAGGATCTCACCGGTCAGGATGTTGACCAGGTCGGCGATGATCGTGAGATCCTGACGTGCCTGGCCCGGAGGTGCCACCGCCTGCTGCAGGCACTGGACCCGGCCGTCCGGCGTGGTGAACGTGCCGCACTTCTCGGCGGCTGCCGAGGCGGCGAAGACCACGTTGGCAAGCCTGGTCGTCTCGGTTTCGGCGATGTCCTGAACGATGAGGAGTTCCAGTTTCTCCAGGGCCTTCCTGATCCGGCCGTTATCCGGGAAGGAGACGAGGGGGTTGGTGGCGAGCAGGTAGAGCGCTTTGATGGCGCCGCTCTCGATCCCTTCGATGATCCCCCAGAGGTCCTTGCCGCCGTTGCCCGGGGCTACTCCGGCATCCAGGAGGCCGAGGGTATTGTTCTTCTCGTCCACCGGGAAGAGCCCGCCACCTTCCGTGCCCACTGCACCCAGGAGAACAGCCAGGTTGGCAACGGCGGTGACGGCCGCGGCTGCCTGCGAACTCCGGAGGATGTCGGCGCCGAAGATGACGGCCGGCCGCTTCTTGCCACAGAGGAGTTGTGCCGCCTCTTTCAGTGCCGCCTCGGTGACGCCGGCCCTTGCTGCCAGGTCGGCAAGCGAGGCGGCGCCCAGGCTGCCCTTGAATGTATCCAGGCCGGCGGCTGCAGTGGAGCAGCCGTTATCCAGCAGCGCCTTTGCCAGGCCGTTGAGCAGTGCCACTTCGCCGCCCGGACGGTACTGCAGGTGGCTGTTGGCAAACTTCCGCAGCTTTACCGAACGCATGTTGGCCAGCACCAGCTTGGCGTCGTTCTTGGTGGCGGCCTTGATGACCCGGTACTCCATGCCGGTCGACTCGGCGTTGAGGTCGGAACCGATCACCAGGATGGCGTCGGCGGTGTCGATCCGGTCGATGGTGGCGCTGGCGCCGGTCAGTCCCAGCTGATCCTTGAGGATGGCAAGGGCCGGGGCGAAGCCGAGACGGGCCTCGGAATCCAGGTTGGGCGAGCCGATGGCCTCGGCGAAGAGCTTTCTGAAGAGGAAGTTCTCCTCGTTCGTGACCCGCGGCGAGGCGATGCCGGCCACGGCCTGGGGACCGTTGGCGGCGATGATTGCCTTCAGTCCGTCTGCCGCCCTCTTCAGGGCCTGATCCCAGCCGGCCGCCTTCTGGTCGACCAGGGGGGCGGTGAGGCGGGCAGCGCTGTTCAGGTAGCTGTAGCCGAAGCGGCCGTTGATACAGAGGTTCCCCTGATTGTAGGTGGCGTCGTCGCTGGTGGTCCGCTCGACGCGGCCCTCCTTGCTGTGGTACTCGATCTGGCAGCCGGTGGAACAGAAGGCGCAGACGCTCTTGGTGACGCTGAAGGTCCAGGGGCGCCCCTTGAACTTGAACGGCTTGCTGATCAGGGTGCCGGTGGGACAGGCGGCGATGCAGTTGCCGCAGAATTCGCAGTTAAGGGGCTGGCCGTCGTGGGTGTCGATGATGGTCGCCTCACCCTTGTTCACCACGGAGATGGCGTCGCAGCCGACGATCTCGTGGTCCACCTTGACGCACTTCTCGCAGAGGATGCAGCGGTTCGGGTCACTCTCCAGCAGCTTCCAGTCGTAACGGATCGGACGCCGCTCAAGGACGGCCGAATACTCCTGCTTGGCAACTTCCTGGGCGTAGCAGGTGTCCTGCAGGTCGCACTCGCCCCCTGCATCGCAGACCGGGCAGTCGAGGGGGTGGTTCACCAGGAGGAGTTCCGTGACCTTTTTGCGGATGACGCTGATGCGCGGCGACTCGGTGGTGACAACGATCCCTTCCTTGACAGGGGTGTTGCAGGCGGTCATGGGGCGGTCGATCCCCTCGATCTCGACGGCACAGATACGACATGCACCGGTGGGGGAGACCTTTTCCAGCCAGCAGAGGGTAGGGATGTTGATGCCGATCCTGCGGGCCGCCTCAAGGATGGTTGTCCCCTCGGGGACCGAAACCGTACTGCCGTCAATCGTCAAGCTGACCATATGCGAACACCTCAGAAGAGTTCAGAAAATAGTGATTTCATGCGCGATCAGATGGCCGCCATTGCCACTCTGTAACAGCGGAGGCAGCGCTCTGCCTCCTTGACCGCCTGGCTGTCGGTGAAGCCGAGCTCCACCTCGCAATAATTCTTGTAGCTGGCCCGTTCCTTGCCGTGGACCTCGGCCTGGTGCGCCCGCTGCCCGGTGGCGAGCCAGGGGACCTGTTCGTTCTTGTCGTAGACCCCCAGGTAGGAAAGGATGTCTTCCATCCGCTCGTCGTCGGTGAGGTAGACCTTCCCTTCGTCAAGCCAGCGCTGGATGACCTTGGCTGCCCGGTGACCGCTGCCGATGCAGGCCACGACCGTCAGCGGGCCGATCTCTGCGTCACCGCCGGCAAATACCCCCTCCATGTCGGTGATGAGGGTCCGGGAGAGTTCGTTCCCCATGCCGTCCTTGAGGGACTTGCCATCGGCACCCTTGAGCGGGACGTACTTGGTGATCACCGTGTTCCACTTGGTGATGTCGATGCCGCAGTCGGCCGGGATGAAGGAGAGGTCCGGGTCCTGGCCGATGGCCGGGATGACCGTGTCGCACTCGATGACGAATTCGCTGCCGGCCATCGGTTCCGGGCGGCGGCGTCCCGAGGCATCGGGCTCGCCAAGCGCCATCCGGACGCACTCGACGCCGGTGATTTGACCGCTTTCATCGGCAATGACCCTGGTGGGGAGGACCTGGAACTCGAACTGGACCCCTTCCTCGTCGGCGCCGTCCACTTCCCAGACGTCGGCCGGCATCTCCTTGCGGGAGCGGCGGTAGACCAGGTACGATGCCTCGGCCCCTTCCCGCAGGGCCACCCGGACACAGTCGATGGCCGTGTTGCCGCCGCCGACCACGACGACCTTTTTGCCCATGCCGGTCGGTTTTCCCATGTAGGCTTCGCGGAGGAAGTCGATCCCCCCCTTGAGGAAGCCCTTGTAGCCGGCATCCTCCCCCTCGACACCCATCGGCTTGGAGCGGTGGGCACCCGGGGCAAGGAAGACGGCGTCGAATTTCTGCTTCAGCTCGGCCAGGGAGATGTCCTTGCCGACGCGGGTGTTGTAGACGATCTCAACCCCCAGGGCGCTGATGATGTCGATGTCCCGCTGCAGGATGTGGCGCGGCATCCGGTAGGGGGGTATCCCCACCGCGATCATGCCGCCGCCGAACCCTTCGGGAAGGGTCTCGTAGATGGTGACCGGGTAGCCTTCCAGGGCGAGGTAGTAGGCGGCCGCCAGGCCTGCGGGGCCGGCGCCGACCACTGCCACGGTCTTGCTCTTCCGTGCCTTCGGCTGCATCGGCGGGGCGAGCTTGTGCTGCCACTCGTAGTCCGATGCGGTCCGCTTCAGGACCATGATGCTGATCGGCTCGTCAACGTTCTTGCGGCGGCAGGCGGTCTCGCACGGGTGCGGGCAGACCCGGCCACAGACCGACGGGAGCGGCATGCTGTCGCGGATCACCTCGAGGGACTCGTCGAACCGGTACTCCTTGATCGCCTCGATGTAGGTCGGGATGTCGATGTGGGCCGGGCACTTGTCCTGGCAGGGGGCGGTATATTTCTCGATGAAGCGGAACTCCTTGCCGCCGCGCTGTTCCCCCCTGAGACAGGCGAGGAAGTCGTCACGGAAGTGGGTCACCGCATCCAGGACCGGTATGGTCGAGCTCTGGCAGAGCGTGCACTTGCAGTTCGTCAGGAGGTCGGCCAGATCGGGAACGGTATCCAGATCGCTCTCCTTGGCCCTTCCCTCGACCACTGCCGTCAGCAGGTCGGCCAGGACCTTGGTCCCCTTCTTGCCGGGGGTACACTTGCCGCAGCAGTAAAGGGTCTGGACGCGCCGCATGTACTCGGCCGCCATGGCCGGGACATCCACCCCCTTGTCGAACAGGATGATGCCGTCCCACCCCATGAAGCCGGCCAGCGGCTGCTCGCCATCATAGGTCGTCGGCAGACGGAAAGCGGCGTCCTTCGGTTCACCGCCGCCGCGGTTGTCGATGATGTTTCGTCCCCAGCTGGAAAAGACTACCTGTGCCACGTCAGCCCCCACTCTGAGCTTTCTGCTGGTGAAAGCAGATAACTATCTGCATTTATTGAGCAAATATGCAATGTAAGATTGTATACAGTATGCAAGTATTAGCACAACCGGTCCGGTCAATCAAGGGAAAAATCAGAAGTGGCAAGTGGTTGCGGATTGCCAGAGGCAGGTCGCTCTGGTATACCGATTGATAATTGTTGGTTTGTTTTGGTTTGTTAACTCTAATTGTCGGAAGGTGGTACCGATGTCGGATATGAATGGGGCATTCCGCTCGCTGTTCAGTGTCAATATGGGGCTTCGCCCCGGGGAACGGGTCGTGGTCTTCAGCGACACCGTGCGTGACGACGAGCGTCCTTCGCCCGCCGATCGTGAGCGGCGGGAGCGACTTTTTGCGGCTGCCGAAGACGCCGGCCGGTTCAGCGCTGCCACCTACGGGAATAGCAGTTTCGTGCAGTTCCCCGCCACGAGCGGCTCCGGGGCCGAACCGCCGGAGCCGCTCTGGCGAGCCGTGTTCGGCGACGCTGTCGTGGACGAGCTGGCCACCGGGGGGCTATTGGGCCGGCTCATCGCCAAGGAGGCGCAGCCGGGAGATCTGGACGCCGCGCGGGAGATCGTCGTGGCCGGCCGGAGCGCCGTGGCCGACGTGGTCGTGGCCCTGGCCAACAATTCGACCAGCCATACCCGGTTCCGTGCCCTGGCCAATGCGGCCGGCACCCGCTATGCCAGCCTCCCCCACTTCGATCCGGAGATGTTCTTCACCTCCATGCAGGTGGAGTGGTCGGCCCTGGCAGAGCGGACCCGGCTGCTGGCAGAGGCGGTGAACCGGGCGGACGAGATGCTGATAACCACCCCCAACGGCACCCGCATCCGGCTCGGCAAGCAGGGGAGGGTCGCCAAGGGGGATGACGGGCTCCTGACCGCAGCGGGGAGCTTTGGCAACCTCCCTGCCGGCGAGGTCTATCTGGCCCCCGTGGAAGGGACCGCACACGGTGTCATGGTGCTCGAATACGCGCCGACGCGCAAGCTGGCGTCCCCCCTCACGCTGGTGGTCGAAGGGGGAGCAGTTGCGGAGATTACGGGGGACGATCCTCATCGCGAGATCCTGGAGCGGAAGTTCAGCGAGAGCAGCCTGAACCGAAACATCGCCGAACTGGGGATCGGCACCAATGACCGGGCGAGCCGGCCGGACAACATCCTTGAGGCCGAGAAGATCCTCGGCACGATACATATCGCCCTGGGTGACAACGCCGGCTTCGGTGGCACGGTCAGTACCCCGTTTCACGAGGATTACGTCTTCTACAGGCCAACGGTGACGGCGATCGCTGCTGACGGCTCCGAGCAGCTCCTCATCGCCGATGGCGTGCTGCTGATATCTTGAATCCGGAATAACAACGATAGCTGAGAGGAATATATGTCCCTGATGGTGTTTCATCTGCAGGGTGACAGGCTGCTGGCGACCTGCCGTCCGGCCGAGCTGGCCGGGCCGCTCGATGGGGTTACGTTTCAACGGATGCTTGCCGAGGAGGGATACGCCGGTTATGCGCTTCAGCCGGCTGCAGTGGCGGAACTGATCCGGCGCTGCAACGGCGAACGGGACGAGTTCTCCCTGGAGATCGGGGAGCGGCGCGACGGTTCATGCTCCGTTACGGTGGCGGCTGACAAGATGTCGGCACTGCTGGCGATAACCCCGCCCCAGGGGGGGGAGGCGGTAGGCCGCGACCAGGTGCTGCAGGAGTTGCGGGCCCGAAACGTGGTGAGCGGCATCATGGACGATGCGATCGAGCAGGCGGTGGCAGCCGGAAAGGGCTCCGGAGTGGTCGTTGCGCGCGGTCGCGGGCCGGTGAAGGGGAGCGATACCCAGTTCGTGAGTCTCCTCCCGGAGGTGAAAGAGCGCCAGCCCCACTTCGAGGACGAGGGGGGGATGGTCGATTACCGCGACCTTGGTGACATCGTCAGCGTGACGGCGGGAACGCCGCTCATGCGTCGTGTGCCGGCTTCACCGGGGGAGCCGGGGGAAAACGTCTGCGGTGAACCGCTGCCGGCCGTGGCGGGCAACGAACTCCCCTTTTCGTCCACGCTCCAGGGGACCGTCCAGTCGTCGGACGATCCCGATCTACTGGTGGCCGCCATCGCCGGCCAGCCGGTACTCCTCCCTAATGGCGTCATGGTCGAACCGACGATCTCCTACAAGAATGTCGATCTCTCCACGGGGAATATCCGTTTTGAGGGGAGCGTCACCATCGAGGCCGACGTCAAGGAGGGGATGACGGTGCGGGCTTCCGGCGACATTGTCGTCAACGGGGTCGTGGAAGGTGCCATCCTGGAGGCGGGGGGGAATATCGAGGTCAAGGGGGGGGTGATCGGCCAGGGGGAAGTGCGGACGCCGAGTGGCGACATATCCTCCGAGGCGGCCCGCATCCATGCGGGGGGCTCGGCCAGCGTCAACTTTGTCGAGAATGCCGTCATCACCGCCGGGAACGACATCACGGTCAACGATTTCGTCATGCAGAGCGAATTGGCGGCCGGCGGTCAGGTAGTGGTCGGTAATGCGGAAAGCAGGCATGGGCATATCATCGGCGGTACCTGCAAGGCGGCCCTCCTGGTGCAGGCGGTCACCCTCGGCTCGCCCGCCGGCGTAAGCACAAGGGTCGAGGTGGGGGTCGATCCGTTCGTTAATGAAAAGCTCTCTGCGGTGGTTGCCAGCCTGGAACAGAAAGGACACGAGGTTGAGGAGTTCGAGAAATACCTTGCCTATCTGCACGAGCATCCGGAAAAGGGGACCCCTGAGCTGCTCCGTCTCAAGGAGCGGGCCTATCACGGCAAGCAGGCCGAACTGGTGGAACTTGTCGGCCAGAAGAAGCGGTTGCAGAAGCGGCTCGAACCGATCCCCAGCGCCCGCATCGATGTTGCCAGGAATGTGTTTGCCGCGGTCAAGATGACCATCAGCAACCATAATCATATCGTCGAAGAGGATCTGGCCGGACCGGTGAAGTTCCGGTGGAGCGAAGAAGAGCAGAGTGTGGTGTTCTGAACCGCCACTGTTGGGGGGGCGGTGTTGAAAACGGGAGAGATCATGGGGTGCCCATGCGGGTAATCGGTCTGACCGGGGGGATAGCGTCGGGAAAGAGCACGGTGGCCCATATCCTGGAGCGTCTCGGCGTGCCGGTGATCGATGCCGACCGTTTGTCCCGGGAGGTGGTGGAACCGGGGACTCCGGCGCTGGCGGCCATCGTTGCCGAATTCGGCGCGGATCTGCTCGACCCTGAGGGGAGGCTGGACCGGGCCAGGCTCGGGTCGATCGTCTTCGACGATCCGGCTGCACGACATCGGTTGGAGCGGATAACGCATCCGGCCATCGGGGCACGGGCCGATGAACTGCTCGCCAGATACCGGCAGGCGGGAGAACCGGTGGTGATCTACATGGCACCACTCCTGATCGAGGCAGGGAGAGCCGGCCTGGTGGATGAAATCTGGGTGGTGTATGTCGACCGGGAGACCCAGACCGAGCGTCTCCGCCTGAGGGACGGTCTCGGCCGTAAGGAGGCAGGACAGCGGATAGACAGCCAGATGCCGATGGAGGAGAAGGCCGCCCGCGGCCGGCTGGTCATCGACAACAGGGGGACCCCGGCAGAGTTGGAGCGGCAGGTCATGGAGATATGGGAACGGGAGATACGTGGACTGGGGAGTGGGGAGTAGGGACGAAAAAAGGCCCCGGAAGCGGGGCCTTTTTTCTCTGCTGCGACCTGTGGTTTCTGCGGTTTTGCCAGTCCCCAGTCCCTATTTGTGGTACCCGAGCTTGGCCGAAATATCCTCGCCCGCCTTTTTCACCAGCGGGATCAGCTCCTTTTCCATCCGCTCTTCGGAAAACCGCATGGACGGTCCCGAAATGCTCACTGCGCCGATGATGCGTCGTGTGTAGTCGCGGATCGGGGCTGCCACGCAACGGACACCGATATCCAGTTCCTCGTTGTCGACGGCGTATCCCATTTCGGCCACCGTCTTCAGGCCGACCTTCAATTCGTCACGGCCGGTGACGGTGTTCGGGGTATACCGCTTCATCTCCTTGGTCGGGAGGAAGTTGTCCAACTCCTCCTCGGTCATATAGGCGAGCTGGATCTTGCCGGCAGCCGTACAGTATGCCGGAAGCCGCGACCCTACCCGCGGTACGACGCGCACGGTCAGGTCGGTCTCCACCGCATCCAGGTAGACGATATGGAACTCCTTCAGGATGGAGACGTAGGTGGTTTCGTTGCACTCCCTCACCAGGGCTTCCAGGATGGGTCTGGACTGACGGAGGAGTCCCATCTGCTTGATGAAGGTCTGCCCGAGTTCAAGGGTCTTGAGCCCAAGGCGATAGTTTTCCGTTACCCGGTTCTGTTCGATATATCCCCGGGACTCCAGGGTGGCAAGGAGTCTGAACACGTTGTTTTTGTGGAGCTTCAGCCGTTTGGAGAGCTCGGTGACCCCCAGTTCGTCCACATCGTCGTGGAACTGCTCCAGAAGATCTAGGGCATGGTCAACGGCCTGGATTATATATTCTGATTTCTCTTTTTTGGCCATGGGGTGATCCTTGTTTTATATATTTCCAAACATATTTCTATAGTATCAAGATCATTCTCAAGTCAAGGGCAATTTCGGTCTATTTATGAAAAAAACAGTTTCATTTCCGCATGTCATGTGAACATATGGGTTTTCATCGGCACCGACGGTTTTGCTCGTTGTGAAGCCGGTCTGCTGCTCTTTATTATTAAAAAATATTTGCTAAAATATAGAATATTGTTTTAGAATTGTCAAGCATGCTTCTGTATAATAATTTTGCCCCTACTGTTAGGGGGGGATGCGCCTCGTAACATTATTGAGGGTTATCCGCAGGTTCCATGGGAGGGAAACCGTGTTACATCTACGCAAGAAAATTCTGGTTGCCATTGATGGTTCGCCGCTCTCCGACAAGGCGGCGGACGAGGCGGTCCGGATGGCGGCCTGCAATCCCGGCCCGCTCAAAAGCACCATCTACGCCTTGCTGGTGCTCCCCAACGCTCCCCGCAACACCTTTACCGATTTCGTGCCTGCACCCCCCATTACCGAAACGGAAAAGTGGCAGGAACTCAAGGAGCGGATCTTCTACGTGATCGAGAAGAATGCTGCCGAGGCAGAGGTGCCGCTCGTGATCAAGGTCGCCTATGGGAATCCGGCCGACGAACTCCTCTCCTTTGCCGAAAAGGAGGAGATCGACGTGATAGTCATCGGGAGTACCGGCAAGGGGTTTCTGAAGCGGAAGGTGCTGGGAAGCGTCTCACATTCGGTAGTGAAGAATGCCAAGTGTTCGGTCTACGTGGTGCGGGGGTGAGGAGGCGCACCCTCCCCCGGCTCTGCCGAGGGGTGGCTGGTCTCCTTCCTCAGGTACTGGAGGATCTCCGCCAGGGTCTCCAGGATCAGCTCCTCGTCCCGCGGGAATTCGTGGGGCGACAGTTCGACGGTCAGGGAATGGTTGAAGTCGGTGCTGCGCAGGTGGTTCAGGAAGCGGGTCAGCGGCAGAATGCCGTGACCCGGTATGAGGTGTTCCCGGCCGTAGCCGTAGTCGGAAAAGTGGATGTTCCGTATCCTCCCTGAATTGTAGCAGAGGTAGAAGTCGTTGATGAAATTCGCCTTGCCGGACCCCATATGGGTGGTGTCGAACGTAAGGTAGAGGTTACGCTCCTGAAGGAACTCGATCATCTTCTCGGTATTGGAGAGGATGTGCGGGTTGATCTTGAATTTTCCCACCCACGGCATGTTCTCCAGCGTGACCGTGACCGCACCGCGGCCTATCTCCTCCTGAAAATCGTTGATCCTGTAAAGCCAGCGCCAGAAGCCGAGCTCCACGTCCATCCAGGACGGGGGGTGGAAGTTGACCAGCGGAACAGCGCAGGCAGCTGCCAGCTCCACCGACCGTTTGAGCGAGTCCATCGGGCTTCCCCAGCCATCCAGCGGCATGAACGGCGAGTGAATGGAGTGGATGGGGGCAATGGCGGCCGTGGCCTCGATGAGCTGCCGGCAGTTGACCCGCTGGAACTCCTGGTTGATGATCAGTTCGACACCGTCGTATCCGGCCTGCATGGCGATGGAAGCAGCTCTGGCGAGGGGGAGGGTGTAGAGGGTTCCGGTTGAGAGGGAGATCCGCATGGCCCCTCACCCCTCCTCGGTCAGCTTCACGTAGAGGAGTCTCTGGAGGGTATGGACGGCGTCGAGTCCGCTGCGCAGGGCCGAGGCATCCGACTCCGACAGCTGGTCGGGATACACATACGGGGTCGTTCCCGTGTCCGGCGTCAACTCGAAGAGGACCTTCTGCCGGATGAACAGTTGATAGGCCTGGAGCAGGCGCTCCGAAAGCTCCACATCCAGGGCGCGTCGTGTCAGCAACTCCTTTATGCGTGCCACGGTGCCGGTCTCCGAAATCCCGGCAGCCAACGCCAGCCAGCGAAGTGTGGAGACGAGCGGGGCAATGGCCAGTTGGTCGAGGTTGAAGGCCCCCCGGTACTCGCCCCCCCTTTCCACACGGTACCCGCCGAACATGCCGAGAGGGAGGGGGAGGGCGGTTGCCTGCCGGGCCAGCGCCCTGCCGGTCGGCGTATGCCAGCATTCCGCCACCAGCGCCTTGGAGAGCTCCATCCCGCGGGCGAGGAGTTCCGGGTCACCGGTGACGGCACGCAGATCGATCAACTGCTCAAGGCGATGGGGAACGGCTTCCTCGTCCGTCGTGTGAAAGAAGCCGGAAAGATGGATGGTCGGCCGGCCGCTGGAGAGAAGGCCTCTCCCGGCATCGTCGGCATGCTTCTGCCATGCGGCCAGCGTCCCGGTCCAGAGGTAGTCGCCGGGACCGTCCGGGTCGGGCGACACCGCGTGGCCGCACTCCTTCAGCAGCGCCAGGAGCTGGAATTTGAGACGGATGAAGTAGTCGCGGCTCGCCTCGTCGCTCCCCTCATGGATCAGGAAATAACAGCTGCTGCTTCGAAATGTCTGTTCCTGCCGGCCGCTGCTGCCGGACGCCAGGATCCCGAACCGGGCTGCCGGGGGGGGGGCGGCGTCGAGGCGGAGCAGGTTCGCGGCCAGCGTCGAGGCCGCGGAAATCAGGCGGTCCTTGGCCATCCCGGCGATTTCGTGCAGCGCGACGACCGATTGGCGATGGTTGAAATACTCTCCGCAGATGGCGGCACATCTGCGGTAGGCGGCTGCAAGCTCGTCGGCAAAGGAGGCGCGGTCGAGGTCGTCCAGGGAGGCGGCAAAAACGGCAGCGGTTGCCTGCTCGTAGTCGATCTCCCCTTCCAGCAGGCGGGAAAGCTGCTGGAGAGGATTCCCCTCCCGGTCGGTCGATGAGAGCTGGCTGTTCGCCTGGCCCCGGAAGAACTCCAGGAGCTCCACCGCTCCTTTCGAGGCAAGGATGCCGCTGCCGCTGGAACCGAGAAAGATCGCCATGCTACCAGCCCCTCCGGGTAGTGGCGGCGAAACGGAGCCGGCCGTGTCCCTCGTTTCGCCACGTCATCATCGAAACTCCGTCGTTTCGGCGACGGTTCGGTCGCCATGGACCTCTCGGGCCAGGAATTCACGTATCTCGGCAGGGGGCGGGGGGGTCGACAGGGAGACGGCGACCATGATCAGGATGACCAGCGGGGCTCCACAGAAGGCTGACGAGGTGAGCGGGAAGAGTGTTGCGACCAGCGGCACGTAGGGGCCGAAAAGCGGCGCACTGAAGGTGATCAGGCTCCCGGCCAGCATCCCGGCGATGACCCCCTCGCGATTGGCCCGTCCCCACCAGATCCCCAGGAGAAATGCCGGGAAAATGGTGTTGCCGGCCAGGGCGAACGCCACGGCGGTGATCTCGGCGATCAGCCCGGGATGCTTCAGCGCGGCAACCATCACCAGCAGGGCGAGCACCAGGGTGCCGGTCTTGGCCACGGCCATCCGTTTTGCTTCGCTGGCCTGGGGATTGATCAGCCGGTAGTAGATATCGTAGGAGATGGATGCCGCGCCGGTCATCAGGAGTCCGGCCACGGTGAAGAAGGCGGCGCTGACCGCGCCGGCGGCCAGAATGCCGATCAGCCAGGGGGGGAGCCCACCCAGCACCGAGGTCTTCAGGACGACGATGTCGGCCATGGCCCGGTTCGCTGCCGGCGGCAGCATGATCCCGTGACGCGCCTCCAGAAGCTTGCCGAAGACGGCGTACGCCGGCGCCGACCAATAGATCAGGGCGATGAAGAAGAGTCCCCAGACCACGCTCCAGCGGGCATCCCGGATGTTGGGGACGGTGTAGAAGCGTGACAGGACATGGGGCAGGCCGGCAGTCCCCACCATCAGGGTGAAGCAGAGGGCTGCCCACTGGAACGGCGAACTGTGGGCGAACGGGGCGCCGAGATCGATGCTGAAGTTCTGCTGCAGCTCGGTCAGCGCGGCTCCGTAGCCGAACTGGGGGAGGAGCCAGAAGTAGCCGAGCCGGTACGCCAGCACCATGAGCGGAAGGATGAAGGAGACGATCAGCACGGTATACTGGAGCTGCTGGGTCCTGGAGACCCCCAGCATGCCGGAGACCACGATGTAGGACATGACGGCGACGGCCCCCAGAACGACCCCGTTGCTGTAGGAGATCCCCAGCAGCCAGGAGAAGAGCATGCCGATCCCCTTGAACTGGGCAACGCTGTAGATAAGGGCGATGCCGATGGAGATGTAGGCCGACAGCCGCCGTGCCAATGGGGAGGCGTAGCGTTCGCCGACGAAGTCCGGTGCCGTGTATTTGCCGAAACGGCGGATGGGGCCTGCCAGGAGCACCAGGAGGAGGACGTAGCCGCCGGTCCAGCCGATCACGTAGGCCAGGGCGTCGTAGCCGTAGAGGTAGATGACGCCGGCCAGGCCGAGAAAGCTGGCCGCGCTCATCCAGTTGCTGGCAATGGCGGCCCCGCCGCCGATCCTCCCGGTGTAGCGGCCGCCAACGCCGTATTCGGAGCTTTCCCTCGCCTTGGCCATCAGGCCGACGACGATAAAGGAGAGAAGGACCACGCAGACGATGACCATCGGCCAGACGGAAGGTTCGGCAAGGCGCATGCTAGTCATAGAAGCCGTTTCTCCTCCGGCTGTTCCGCTCCGACAGGCGGTCGATGCAGAGATTGAAGATGACGCAGAGGATGACGAACCAGAGCGGGAGGAACTGGCCGGTGAACCAGAAATGGAACGGGAGGTTGAAAAAGACGAAGCGGGTCAGGAAACTCTGCCCCTGCTGGTCGGCCAGAAGCCGTACCAGGAGCTGAAAGCCGAACGGGAGCGCCCCCCATCCCACCAGGATGGCGACGATCAGGGCAACTTCGCCGTTCATGCGGCCCCCTGCCGGTTTCCGAACGGTGATCCGGTCCGGATCGTTCTGCTGCTCCATGGCCTCTTCCCCCTACCTTAACTATGAAACGATTCCACTCCCGGTGCCGGGTCAATTGTAGCAGCAATATCGGCCGCGTCCACCGCGTCGGCCTTCATGATCTCGCGCAGGACCGTGGTGGCGTAAGCCCCCCGGGGAAGGGTGAATTCCAGGACCAGGTCATCGCCGTCCCGGTCGGCCGTCGCGTCACGGATTGGGATGCGCAGTGCCCGGCGTTCCCCTTCCAGCCTGAATGGGGAGGGCCCGGCAAGGTCCGCGGGGGTAAGCCCTTCGTCGGCCAGGACCGCCAGTTCCATCTCCAGCGGAACTCCCTGGGGAAGCGTGACCTTGCTGCCGAAGAGCGGCCCGGACGGGGAGATTTCCAGCGCCTCTGCCCGGGAAGCCTCGGCAGCCGGGTCCTCCACCAGGAAACAGGCGCCGTTGGCATGCTTGAAGGCGAGGTCGCCGGCCATGACCCGGTCGAAACCGTCGAGCCTCCTGGCCAGCAGCCGGTCGAAGAGGAGCGATTGCCAGGCCGAAAGGAAGAGCCTTGTCAGCCGCGGCGGGATACGGCCCACGGCCCGCTGCCAGTCGTCGGGGCGTTTCAGCAGGCTGGCCACCACGTCCCGCTCCACCCGGCAGTGGCCGGGAAAGGCCTCCATGCTGCCGGCCAGGTCTCCCTCCCGGAAAAGGGTGATCGCCTGCCGCCAGCGTTCGTCGCGCACCAGCGCCGGGTCGCCCACAAGCGCCGTGACCGCCTCCCGGAACTCCCCCCGCAGCAGGTGCCGGCCGATCAGGTGGGAATTCCCCTGGCTGCCGTAACGCTGCTCGCCGAAGAAGTTCGGACAGCCCCGTTTCGCAAGGATCGCCAGGACTGCCCGGCTCTGTTCCAGCCCGTCTCCCTTTACCTCGCGCACCCGGATCAGGAAGCGGTTGCCTGCCAGGTGACCCAGGCGGAGCTTGTTGGTGTGCCGATCCACGCCGAGGATGGCTATCCCGGGGATGGAGAGCCCCTGGAGCCGTTCCGGCGCCACCCGCGGCAGGGAGACGGTCTGGCGGGTAATCCCCCGGCTGTCTTTCATGCCGGCGTAGCCGATCTCCCGTTCCGGCAGATGCAGGGACTTGGCCAGGCGGCGGATCGCCTCCAGGGTGGTGATGCCGCTCTTCTCGATGAGCACGTAGGTATGCTCGCCACTGCCGCATGGCTGGTAGAGGGGGATTTCGGTCACCTGGAAGTCGGCGGCCAGCGTCTTGATGACCCCGCCGGTGCCGGGGATCTCCGCGGTCAGATAGGGAAGGGACTGCGTTTCACCACTCACACGTCACTCCTAAGCCGGCATAGCCGGGACTAACACGATACAGGATCTTTGATTTGACAGGGATAAACAGGATGGACAGGATAAAGGCTGTAACATGAACGCCAAGACCTTCTCTGTTTTCATCCTGGACCTCCCTGTTATTTATTGTTTTTGGTGCGCTTCCGGTAGTGGACGAAATAGATCCGTGCCCCGTGGGCCATGAACTTCAGCATGTATTTGGTGCGGTGATAGCCGGCAAGCTCGTGGCGGTAGAGGTCCGGGGCCAGGCAGTTTTCGAACCCCTCCAGCTGCGGCATGAAGCCGGCCACGTCGATCCCGTAGTCATCGAAATCGGTGGCGAAGTGGAAGTCGCCCCCCTCCACCAGGTAGTCGGACAGGAACCTGACGAACGCCGGCTGCACCAGGCGGCGCTTCCGGTGCCGCTGTTTGGGCCACGGGTCGGGGCAGTTGATGAAGACCTTCTGCAGGGAGCCCGGCGGAAGATGGTCGACGATGAACTGCCGTGCCTCGAAACGTCCCACCCGGACGTTGGTGAGGCCCGCCTTTTCGACCCGGCGGCAGGTCTTGTAGCACCCCTTGTTGTAATAATCCAGGGCGATGAAGTTCAGCTCGGGAAAGTCCGCGGCGGTCTTGGCCACGAAATCGCCGATGCCGCAGCCGATCTCCAGGGCCAGCGGCCGGTCGTTGCCGAAAATGGCGCTCCAGTCGGGCTGCTTGGGCAGCTCTTCGGGCTTGAGGAACAACGGTGAATCGATGGCAATCATGGTCTGCGTACTGATACGGTGCATAGCCCGGGATTATTAGCACAGACGGCCATGCTCGGGAAAGCAGATATTTGCGACTTCGTTGCCATTTCCGAGAGGGTGTGTTAAAGCTTTAGAGTTGCTAACGGCAGAAATAAAAGGAAAAAACATGCGCTTTAACGAATTGGATCTCCCGGAATCGGTGCGGCAAGGGATCATCGATGCCGGCTTCACCGACTGTACCCCCATCCAGGAGAAAACCCTGCCGCTCTCCCTGAGCGGGAAGGATGTGGCCGGCCAGGCCCAGACCGGCACCGGCAAGACCGCCGCCTTCCTCCTCACCCTCTTCACCCGGCTCCTCAGCCAGGAGAAGCGGGGAGAGAAGCGTCATCCCCGGGCGCTGGTCCTGGCACCGACCAGGGAACTGGTCGTGCAGATCGAGAAGGACGCCCAGCTCCTGGGGAAGCATTGCGGCTTTTCCATCCAGGCTATCTACGGCGGGGTGGACTACATGCTGCAGCGGAACGCCCTGAAGGAAGGGGCGGACGTGGTGATCGGCACCCCGGGGCGGCTCATCGACTACCTGAAGCAGAAGGTCTACACCCTGGGGAGCATCGAGGTGCTGGTCATCGACGAGGCGGACCGGATGTTCGACATGGGGTTCATCGCAGACCTCCGCTTCATCCTCCGCCGGCTCCCCCCCTTTGACAAGCGCCAGAACATGATGTTCTCCGCCACCCTGAACCAGCGGGTGATGGAACTGGCCTACGAGTTCATGAACCTCCCCGAGAAGGTCTCGGTCACCCCGGAGCAGATGACCGCCGAGCGGGTGGAGCAGGTGCTCTACCATGCATCCCGGAAGGAGAAGTTCCCCCTTCTCCTCGGACTCCTGCGCAAGGAGGGGATGGCGCGGACCATGATCTTCGTCAACACCAAGCGGGAGGCCGAGTTCCTCCACGACCGGCTGAACGCCAACGAGTTCCCCTGCCGGGTCATCTCGGGGGACGTGGACCAGAAGAAGCGTCTCCGGATCCTGGAGCAGTTCAAGGAGGGGACCCTGCCGCTCCTTATCGCCACCGATGTGGCATCCCGCGGGCTCCACATCGAAGGGGTCTCCCACGTGATCAACTACGACCTCCCCCAGGACTGCGAGGACTACGTCCACCGGATCGGCCGGACGGCCAGGGCCGGCGCCGAAGGGAAGGCCATCTCCCTGGCGGACGAGGACGGGGCCTTCTACGTGGAGGCGATCGAGGAGTACATCAAGGAGAAGATTCCGACCGAGTGGGCCGAGGACGACCTCTTCGTGCACGACTACAAACGGACCAAGCCGAACCTGAAAAAACTGGAGAGCCAGCACGGCCATAAGCCGGGGCAAAAGCCGGCACACAAACCGGGAGCGGCAAAAGCCCCTGCGGCAGGTGAAGGGGAGAAGCGCAAAAGGCCCCGCCGGCGGAAGAAACCAGCCGAGGCCGGTCAGGGAAGCCCGGCGCCGGCTGAGTAAAATAATTCTTGATTTTTTTGTGCGTGAATTCGTATATGGATAATGGAATATATTCGAACACTAAAGGAGAAATTCATGCGTAAGTCGATTCTCGCCGGGCTCTTCCTGGTGGCAGCCCTCTGTCTGGCATCGTTTACCATTGCCGGTGTCACAGCCGGTTCCGTGAAGGCCGGTGACACCGTCTATGTCTGCCCGTGCGGTGAAGCGTGCGCATGCAAGACGATCTCCGACGCCGCGGAGAAGTGCAGGTGCGGCAAGGAGCTGACCAAGGCAACGGTGATCAGGGTAGAGAATGGCTCGGCGGTCGTCTCGGTGGCCGGCAAAGAGCAGACCTTCACCCTCGGCGGCAAGGGGTGCGGGGATTGTGAAAAGTGCAGGAACTGCGACAAGGGGATGAACAAGCCCGGCTGCGCCAACTGCGACAAGGGAGCGATGAAGCCGGGTTGCGCCAACTGCGACAAGGCAGTGAAGCAGGGTTGCTGCGACAAAGGGGCGAAGCAGTAAGGACTCCGGCAGTACATCCGTAAAAATGCACGAGGGGTGGTCCGAATGGGCCGCCCCTCGTCCGTTTCGGGCTGAACACTCCGGCGTCTGCCCCGATTACCCCCTACTGCTGCTGAAAATACGTCCCGATGCAGAGCTCCAGCTTTTCGTGCAGCAGCGCCTCGTCGTTGTTGCATATCTCCGCGTACAGCGCCGCGGCATAGTCGAGGAAGAGCTGTGCGACATCCGGATCGAAGTGGCTCCCCAGCGACTCCCGCAGGATCTTCACCGCAACGTCGAAACTGAATGGCTCCTTATAGGGACGCTTGGAGGTCAGGGCGTCGAACACGTCTGCCACCGCGAATATGCGGGCGTTGAGCGGAATATCTCCCCCGGTCAGGCCATTCGGGTATCCGCTGCCGTCGAATTTCTCGTGGTGGCAGCGGGTCACGTCCACGGCGTCCTTCAACCAGTCGTAACCGCGGATGATATCCTCGCCATGCTGCACATGGCTCTTCATGATCTCGAATTCCTCGTCAGTCAGCTTTCCCGGCTTATGCAGGATCGCGTCGGCGATGGCGATCTTGCCCAGATCATGGAGAAAGGCCCCCTTGATCAGCCCCTGCATGGCAGAAGGGGCAAGCCCCAGCCTCTCGCCGATACGGACCGAGTAGAGTGTCACCCGGTAGTTATGGATGTTCGTATCGCTGTCGCGCTTGGCGATGGCGCTCCCCAACACTTTCAGCATGCCGATGTTGGTCAAGGCCAGGCTGTGCGAATAATCGAGGAGCTTCCGGTTGAGACGGATGATGAGGGGGTAGAGCACCAACGCGGTCGTGAAAATGACCAGGATGACCAGGATCAATGACCAGAGGGTCTGCTGTTTGATCTGGGCGATGATGTCGCGCGGGGCGTGGTAGACCCCCTCCAGGTAGGCGATCTTGGCTCCCGTGCCGTCGTGGATCGGAACGAACACCCTCAGGTAGGTATCCTTGTCAAGGATCAGCTTCTCGCAGATGATCCCGTTTTCGTCGGCAAATCCGGTGCCGTGCTTGGGAAGCCTTGCCTCGACCACCCTGGCGGCCGGCTTGACCGCCTCGGTAATCTTATGCGAGGCGATGTCGTAGAATTCGACAACAATCAGGTTGTCTTTTTCAATTTCGTAACGGATCTTCCGGTTGAGTTCGGCCAGCGCCTGCTGCGAAGGCGATTTCAGGTACGAGGCCAACGCATCCGTGTAGCTTATCGTTTCGGATTTGGCCATGTTCACGACATGGTTGTCCAGACGGACATTGCCGAGAAAATGAACCAGCCCGCCGATTAGAAGCGACAGGATGAGCCATGCCAGCGCCAGTCTGACCAAAAGCCATCGGTGGATATTGTCGATCACGGTCGTCCCGTCCCGTTGGCCGCATCAGCTGAGATCCACTCCGCACTGTTGCAGCCGTCCCATATTTCGCTGCTACCCCCTTACGCTGCTGTAACCGCGATCTCCGAAAGGCTGCAGTTTCTTCTGCCGGTGCAGTTCCTGTGCGACAAGGGGTTGCTCAATACTGTCACCAGGTTCCAGCTTGTCAAGAAGGGCGAGCATGGAAAAACTTGCAGCTCCCTGCCCAAGTCATCTTGCCCGTCCGGAACACAGCCAGCTGTTACGGGTTACATTGATACCGTAAGGGCTCGGGACTTCAATTCCCGGCCGGTCGTCAGAGCTTCTCCCGTACGCTCCGCACCTTGTCTTCCATGCTCTGGACCCGGTCCGTCCTGGTCCCCAGCTTGATGGTCGTGGTGATGCGCGGGGCCCCCATCCCGTGAACGACCTCGTGGCAGCGCTTGATGGCCGCGAACACCGCGTCCCACTCCCCCTCCACATTGGTGCCGTAAGAGTGCAGCGACGTCTTCAGGCCGGCCTCGGCCAGCACCTTTTCGCAGGCGGCCACGTAGCCGGAAAGGGATACGCCGACTCCGATCGGCACGATGCAGAGATCAACCAGAACGTTCATGGCATCAATCCTCCTTTGTCTCTATTTGGGTGGCAGCGTAAGGGGCGGGTCAGCCCTGGGCCGGCAGGGTTACCGTGAAGGTGCTCCCTTGTCCCGGCTCGCTCTCCAGGCCGATCCTGCCGCCATGGGCCTCGATGACGGCCTTGGCGATACTGAGGCCGAGCCCGCTGCCGTCAGCGCTGCGCGCCGCATCGGCCCGGTAGAACCGGTCGAATATCCGCTCGGCATCCGCCGTGCCGATGCCGACACCCGTGTCCCTGATGGTGACGACCGCGTCGGCCCCGCTGCGGACGGTGGATACCGCCAGGACGCCATGGTCCCGGTTGTACTTCACGCCGTTTTCGAGGATGTTGAACAGCGCCTCGGTCAGGCTCTCCGCGTTGCCGGCGACGGTCGCGTCGTCGCCCAGCGCCGTCTCGACCCGGATCGACCTGTTCGCGACGAACGGTTGCAGCATGGCCAGCGTGTTCCGGATGCAGTCGTTGAGGGAGACGGGGACGAATCCCTTCGACGACAGGATGCCCGAATCGAGCCGCGACAGCGAGAGAAGGTCCTTCACCAGCGTGTCGATGGTCTCCGAGACCGTCCTGATCTCCTTCACCGTCTCGACGTACTCTTCAGCCGTCCGTTCCCGCTGCAGCGCCACGTCGCAGTTGAGCTTGATCACCGCCACCGGGGTCTTCAGCTCATGGGATGCATCGGCGATCAGCCGTTTCTCGCTCTCGAAGACCTTCTGCAGCCGGTCGAGCATGGTGTTGAAGGAGCCGGCGAGCCCCGCCAGTTCCCTGGTCTCGGCACGTGCGTCGATTCTTTCGCCGAGGGTGTCGTGGGTGATCGCCTCGATCCGGCGGGAAAACTGGTCGATCGGTTTCAGGGCCCGACTGGCTATCCAGAACGCCATGAGCGAGACGACCAGTATCCCCGCCGGGATGACGACCAGCAGCATGCGGCGGAATTTCCTGATCATCTCCAGGCTGTCGGTGATGCTTTCCGCCACGAAGATGGTGAACGTCCTGCCAAAGGCCTTGCGCTCGTGCCGGAGCACCCGGATCGGTTCACCCCCCGGCCCGGTAGAGGTGAAGACCGTTTCCTTCAGCCAGGCGTCATGGGTGTCGCGCCCTGCGGCGAGATCGAAGCCGGTATCGACGAGGGAGGGGCCGGCGGCGAGCAGGCGGCCGTCCATCAGGACCTTGTAGTAATGCCCCGACCGCGGTATGGAATACTCCCCTGAAACGACCTCCTCCAGTTCGAGCTCGACGAGATTGTCCTCCTCCTGATGAATCAGCCCGGTGACCACCTGCATCTTCGAGTGGAGGGTCCGGTCGACGGCGGCGATGATATTCACCCTGATTTCATGATAGATGACGGCGCCGATGACGATCAGGAAGAAGGAGGTGAAGGCGAGAATCCTGACAAAGAGTCTCCCTTTTATGGAGTTCCCGAGCCGGTTCATTCCCCGCCTTTCAGCATGTAGCCCGCACCCCGGACCGTGTGGATGATCCGCCGGTCGAACCCCTTGTCCAGTTTGTTTCTCAGATGATTGACATATACATCGATGACGTTGCTGTCCCGGTCGAAATCCGTGTCGTAGATATGCTCCGTGAGCTCGGTCCTGCTGATGACCCGGCCGCTGTTCACCGCCAGATACTCAAGGAGGCTGTATTCGGTCGCGGAGAGCGGGATCACGCTCTCCCCCCTCCGGACACTCTGGGAGTTCGTGTCGATCGTCAGGTCGTCGATGGCCAGAAGGGGTGACGCCTTCCCCTTGCTCCGCCTGATCACGGTCCGGAGTCTGGCCAGGAGTTCCTGGAAGTCGAAGGGTTTGACGATGTAATCGTCGGCGCCGAAATTCAACCCCTTGATCCTGGTCTCCACCTCCCCCCGGGACGTGACCAGGAGAACGGGGAGATCGCAACCCCTTTTCCTCAATTCGTTCAGGATCGTGAGGCCGTCCATGACCGGCAGCATGAGGTCCAGCAGCACCGCGTCGTAGGGATAGTTCTCGGCCATGTACAGGCCTTCTTCGCCGTCATGGGCCAGGTCGACGACGAAGGCGTTCTCTTGGAGCCCTTTTTTCAGGATCCCGGCCAGTCTCTTTTCGTCTTCGATAATCAGGATCTTCATGCCGCTTCACCACCCCGCGCGATGAGAGTACACGCCCTTGTCTGTTCATTCTAGCAGAGGATCCGGCAGGGGCATCCTCCGACGCCATAACCGTTCAACCTTCAGGATACGGTTTCGCTGACGCGCGTATCGGCTGGACCGGGATTGGCCGGTTGCTCTTTCAGGAAGAGCATCCGTCGCCAGAGGTGCCGGCCGGTCAGTGCGTGCATGGTTACGGCCCCCGCGTGTATCGAGAGGAAGGCCACGATCAGGTAGAGGCCCGTTTCATGGAACTCCTTGACCGCATGGACCAGGCCGCGGGACTTGTGGCCAGGGTCGATGGTGAAGAAGAGAAATATCCCGCTCAGGGCGGTCACCAGAAAGGCGAGGAGTCCGAAGGTCTCCACCAGCCCCGACAGCCCCACATGGGTCGGCCGATCGGGGAGGCGAAACCTGAGAAGCCCCATGATGTCCTCTTTCACGCGGGAGAGCCGCTCCCGGGTGCAGGGGACCCACCTGCTGAACCGGAGTTCGGGAGGCCCGACGATGCCGAGCGCCGCACGCACCAGGACGATAAACGCACCGGCCATGCCGATCCAGCTATGCACCGTGAAGCCGAGGTGCTCGACCTTCTTGTAGTCGCCGGCCAGCAGGCCGGTGAGCAGGGCTCCGATGCCGAAGACGATGAGCCCGAGATGAACCAGGACCGCGGTGGTCCCAAGTCTCTTTTCCTCTGCATGTTCCTGAGAGTTTCCCATGACCGTACCTCCTTCTGCTCCCATGGAAGCGTTTCGCTGCTGGCGCGCTCCCCGGGGTGGGTGTGTCGACTACGCCCCGGGGAGCGTCCCGATCATCGCGCCCGTTTCACCTCGATCTTGCGGGCGGCAAGGGCGTTCCCCGCCGAGACCCCTTCGACCTCCACATAGGCGCCGACAACCGCCCGGCCATGCTTTTCCTTGATGAGGGTATCCTCGTTCACCAGGACCGTCTCACCGTTCACCGTCCAGGATGCGTGCTTGCCGGTGGAGAGGCTGTCGATTCTCCCGTAGATCTTCCGTGCTTCCCTGCTGTCCCGCTTCACTTCGATCTTGTAGGCGTTCAGCCTGTTCCCCTCGGAGGTCCCTTCGGCTTCCACATAGGCGCCCACCGCGGCCTTTCCGTGCCGTTCATTGATGATGGTGCTCTGCGTTACGTTGATTTCCCTGCCGTTCACGTTCCAGATGCCGATCGTTCCATTGGGGAGGCTCCTGATCGTTCCGTAGATCTTGCTTTCATACCGGTCGCCATGTTCGTGCGACCTTTCGCCACGATGGTCATCCCCGGCGAATGCCGCGCCGGTTGCCATTACCATGGAGAGCCCCATAGCCACGATGGTGATTAAGGTTTTCATACGCTCCTCCTTTTCTTCCTTTGTTGTGTTCCGTCGTTGACGGTTTCCCATTCTGTTGAGTTCAGGGTAGCAAATCGAAAATGAAGGGAGGATTAAAGCGCACGATTTTTTTTGCAGGAATTTTTCGGAAGGGCGATGCCGGTGCGTGACGAGATAATTCAATGAATCAAGATGGTTATGCTGGTGCGGTCGGGCTGGTCGTCCTGCGTGAGGCTGGACGGGCGAAAAGAGGCGGGGAATTTTTCGTGACTATTCTGCCCCCAATAGTTTGTTTTGAACTGCCCCTGGCGATAGGGTCAATCATTGTCTATTCTCAGCTTACGAGCAAGAACGGCTAACTCAAACAGAGTTCGGAGAGGAGTGCGATTCCCTGCTCGATCTCGCTGTGGGTCATGCCGCCGAAACCGAGCAGCAGCGTCGCAGCTTCGGGTTGCCCGTCGAAGTGGAAACCGGAAAACGGAAACAGCCGAATCCCCTTTTGCCCGGCTCGACTGATTATCTCCGTTTCGCTCCGTGGCGTGTCAATCAGCCGCAGCACAACGTGGAGCCCGGCTCCCTGCCCGACCACGACCGCGTGTGAGCCGAAATGATGCTCGATGGACCGCAGCACGGCATCGTGCTTCTTTTTATAGACCATGCGCATCCGCCGGATATGCCGCTCCCAGTGCCCCTGCTCCATGAATGTCGCCATGGTCCTCTGTTCCAGCAGGGGTACTGCGGAAAAATAGTCCCTGTACAGCCGGTGGTAGGTTGCCAGCAATGAATGGGGGAGCACCAGGTAGCTCAGGCGGAGCGCCGGGGAGAGGATCTTGGAGAACGTTCCGGAATAGATGATGTTTCCGCCCGGGCGCAGACCCTGTAACGAGGGTATGGGCTTTCCCTGGTAGCGGAGTTCGCTGTCGTAATCGTCTTCGATGATGAACTTTCCGCCCGCGTCGGCCCATTCGATCAGCGCCAGCCGGTTGGCGACAGGCATGACGTAGCCCAGCGGCAACTGGTGTGAAGGGGTTACATAGACAACGGTGCTGTTGCCGGCCTTGAGCAGGTTCAGGTCAAGCCCGCCAGGGCCGACGGGAACAGGGACAATGGTGTATGCATGGTTGGCGAACAGGGAACGCGGCAGATGGTAGCCGGGGTTCTCGACAGCTATCACCGAATGACCCGGCTTCAGCATCTGTGCGACCATGTCGAGCCCCTGCTGAAGCCCGGCGCAGATGACAATCTGCTCCGGGTCGCAGACGACGCCGCGTGAGCGTTCCAGGTAATCCTGAATGGACGAGCGCAGCCCCCAGTCGCCCTGGGGATCGCCATACTGGGCAAGCTGCCGGCTGTTCCGGCGCAGGCTTTCAACAAAACATTTTCGCCAGAGTTCTGCGGGAAAACTCTCCGGATCGAGGCGGGCAGGATGGAAATCATAGGCGAAGTTCGCCGGCGGCCCCGGCAGATAGTCGTGTCTGCCGGGACCGCCGGACAGGGTTCGCGGCGCGGCATCCTGATCCAGTGCCGACACGAAATATCCGCTGCGCGGTTTGCTATAGATGTATCCTTCCGCGTACAGTTCCTGATAGGCCCCTTCCACCGTGTTGCGGCTGGCGGAGAGTTCGGCGGCCATATCCCGGACCGATGGCAGCCGGGCATCGGCAGGGAGCTTGCCCGACAGGATCTGCTCTCTCATCTGATTGTAGAGCTGCCGGTATAACGGGACTGGATCGAGATTATTGAGGATGAACATGGCACTCCCTGCGGCGCAGCTAGATTCCTTGTCTGGCAGGAGGAGTCTATCCCTTCTGCTGCACGGGCGTCAAAGGGAATCTGGCCCCAATAGAGCCGGGCAAAACGCCTGAACGGGTGGTGCCAACAGTGTCGAGCTGCACGACAACAGAGACGACAGGAGGCAACAACTATGATTCCGGAAAAACTGCAGGAAATTCTCAAGCAGGATGGGGTGGTTGCAATTGCAACCCTGGGGCAGGATGGGCCGCATATGGTCAACACCTGGAACAGTTACCTGCGAACCACCGAAGATGGCCGTCTCCTGATCCCGGCCGGGTACATGCATCGTACCGAGGCGAACGTCGCGTTTAACCCTGACGTGTTGATAACCATGGGGAGCAGCAAGGTGAAAGGGCTGCACGGACCGGGCGCCGGCTTTCTGATAAAGGGGAAGGCCGTATTTGTCTTCTCCGGTCCGGACTTCGATGTTCTCAAGGCGAAGTTCGAGTGGCTCCGCGCCACCATGGCCGTCACCATCGACTCTGCCACTCAGACGTGGTGACTTTTGGGCTGCGGGGGTAAAACAAGGGGCAACGTCTCAATTTTTGACACCTCAATTTTTGACACAATTCCACTGGTTCCGCTAAGACTGTCAAGAGTTGAGACTTGATCTCATATGCCCGCGCATGCCAGGTGGAGCGGGTGCTGGGGGGAGAACTCCCCGGCTACCCGATTTGGGAGTGAACTCACTCTTGCCTGACGATATCGACCGAGATCTCCACCGCCGGAATCGTTCCTCTGTTCTCAAGCCAGTGTGTGGTGTTCCTGTCCTCCGGCCAGCCCACTCCCGGCCCATAGTCCGTAGCGACGCCATTTCGATGGTCAGTGATCGTTCCTTGCAGTATGTAGACGGTGCCTGGTCTGTCCTTATGGTCGTGAATCGGGCCGAAGACGCCTCCAGGCTCGATGGTCACCATACGCATTCGAAGTTGGCGCCCTGCCATGTCCTCGATCTCGGGGCCAAGGTCAACTGTTGCAAGTAACTTCACCGTAACACCTTTTGTCTCGGGTGCCACCTGCTCGTTGCTCATCGTGCTCTACGTCCCCTTAGTAGTCCCCTATCCGCCGAAGTAGACCAGGAAGCCGAGTGCGATCAACAGAAGAATCCCCAACGCGAACGACATGAACTGCAGCGTCACCATATCGTAGGGTCGTTCCTGCCGCTCGGATTGCCGCCGGTCCTTAAAATTTTGACTTCCCCATGTGGTTGCCATAGATGCCTCCATGTATCAAGTATAGCACTTATATATGGGGGGGCGGTGGTTCCTGCATGTTGCAGCCACCTCTGACACGAGGTGCTGCATGGTTTCTAAGCCTGACACGGAGTGAGAAAGGGGACGTGTTGATTTGTTGACTAACCGCTCCACCCCTTTTCGCTAATCAACTAATCAACTACGTCCCCTTAGCCTTCCCTCCGGAATTGCCCACTTGCCTGTCAGTTTATGGTCGTGGAGATCGTCGTAAAGCGGCCAAGATCCGTTGTAGAACACCTCGCATACTCCAGCATCTTTGCTTTTTTTCAGCCTGTCTTCAAATTGGTCGTTCGAAATTTGCCCGCATATCAGGTGCCGGAAGTTCTCCGCGAGTATGTCTCCTGCTTTTCGGTCTATCATTCTTTACTCACTCAACGGGCATGGCTTTGACCTGCCGGTTTTTAGGGCAGGTCGTAAGCCATGTTGGACTTTCGGTGTTCTCGCCGCTGTATACATAGTTTTATTAAATGCGTTGCCCTCAAAGGTATCTTCAGTATGCAGTGGAACCAATCAAGGGCGGTGGGCAGATTCTTTTCAACGAATTCGTTGGGGTCTAGGCGTGGGGCTAGAAAGCAATTGATCTATAGGTAGCTCATTCTCCTTGTTCATCATCATGCCAGGGGAGATAATCTTTGGCTGTTTTTCCAAAGTTTTGCCAGCATAGCGCCGTTTCGCAATAACGGCACCCACCAGTTTCTTTAGCTGAATCTCTTCGGGTTTCTCAATAAAGCCAGTTTTAATCTCTTTCTCCAAATGGCTTAATAGATTACCAAGGTAAAAAGAACTGGGATGTAAAAGATTTAAGTGCTCAAGTAAATGCTTGCTCCAGTTGGTGGGGCGTTCTTCCAATAAGAAAATGGCGACGAGATGTCTTTGCATTTCAGAATCACTATCTGCAAGATGCTTGCAAAGCAGTGGTCCTATTTTCTTTGAAGACAAATCATCTTTTAACAACATAGCAACATTGAACGGGTTGGACAGAAGGATTTCCTTGAATCTCTGTTGTTTGTCTTCAGAAAAACCACTGGCGAGTACCAAATTGAGCCCATCGTGTGCTGCTCTACCATTTTGAGCAAGTGATGGGGAAATCCAAAATATTACTTTTGAGATCGCCTCCCACCCCTTAAAAATAGCCCTTGCAGCATCAAGCTTCAGTTCAGGCTTAATAAATGTACTGCTGCGCAATGCTCTGGAGGTCGCCTTAATGCTTTGCAGCAAGCTACGAACAGCATAGTCATCTAGAAATTTGTTTATACTCTGATTGTATGGAGCTCCAGAATTATAGTTTTTATCAGCATGCTTATCTTTTAATTCGGATGGCATGTTGGATGAATCCAACTTTTCGGCAATCTCCCGTCTTGTTTTTTCAATAAATCCTTCTGACGGATTCCATAAAAACGTTGACAGAGGATTGAACGTCCCCTTAATGCCGATATTATCGTCAACCTTATCCATTAAGCTGTTAAGATCAGATAGCAATATAATCATGGCATCTTCTCGCTTGCCATCAATCCCTGCATAGAATTCAATAATTTCTGGGAAGTTGACATACTTTTGGTTTCCCAAGATGTAGCTTTTGAACGAATCATCGTGCATCATACATTCAGCGGCAAAGTAGAAAATCCAAAATGTATGTTTAAACTCAAAAGTGTTGCCGTACCTGACAAGAATGCAATTATCCACTAGGACTTGGATCATCCTATCAACATCGAGTGATATGAGGTTCTCAGTACAAATATCTCTTAGCTTGACTTGGAATTCGTTCGCATCAAAACTTCCAGTTGCTTGCATTACTAGATCTTTACAAAATATCCCCATCACAAAGGTACATTCATCAACTTCAGGATTTTCACTCGAAAATAGAAAACTCTCCTTGTCTGTAAAAAGCACAAATAGTATTGCTTTCATGAGCTTGGTTCTGTTTAGTACTTTTTCTGTATAATTACTTTCTAGAACTCTCAATAAAGTCAGGCAATTCATTGCGGTCCTATGAATATTTATAGCTTCCATATGTTTTGTCATATGAGAAAGAACTTCGTCTTCTTTTCCAACGTTCTTTACTTCATTGTAACTAGAAACTAATTCACGCATAGAATTTCGAGTAAGTGCTTGCAAGTGTAAAACTTGGAGAGTTCTGTTTACTTTTGAAAGAGAAAATGTATTGCCAAGGCACACAGTTTTACTTGAAAAAAGGACTAAAGGTATGTCTGCAAATTTATCGTCAATAAACTTGACCATGTTTGAGTGATCAATAACTGAGTTGTCCCAGCCATCAATCATTATACTTTCTATGTCTGACGCTTGCTTGTTATAACGTTGCAGCTCTTCTTCTATGAAATTCAATACATTTCTTGCTTTTATATGCGTAGCGTCAATGTATATCAATAACTTTCTTTTATTCTTGAATGCCTGAACTCTCATGTAAAGAGCGAGGCATGTTAGACCAAATTGTGGTGGAGCTATAATTAGGGTATTGACAGGAGAGTCGATAAGGTCATCTAGGAGGTTAGCATTGTCATTGAACTCTCGAGTTTCAGATAGTTTTGGCTTTATGAAGACCGGGGGTTGCCCCTTAAAAGATTCCAGTGCATTTTGTAATCTTGACTCTAATTGCTGCAGGCTATGCAAATAGCTGCTGTCTAACTTAACAACGCCGTCGTCAGTTTTGGCAAGTCGTGGACTAGGAAAAAAAGTACCGTTAGAATACTCTCTATACTTGATTAGTGACGGCTCATCATTTTCAATAAGTACTATGGAATAGGCTAGGGTATCCTGTTTGTTACTAAACAATGGGGGGGCAGAACACATCAATGAGTTCTGTGGAATTCTACTGTGATATACGGCTGGAAGATGATTATGACCATATAAACATAGACAAAAATGTCTCTCTATAATAGCTTGCAACTCTGTTCTGCTCCAAACATTCAAATGATCAAGAGGATGATGCAGTAGCAATATATTGGCAGTGGTTGTTTTATTGTGACACCATGCCACTAACCCACGAGTATATATTGCCAACATTCCATCGTCATCTACATCCTTCAACCCACCGAATGAACATAAGGCAGAGTTCAGACAATACACCCCAACATTATTATCGATGCTATATCCCCAGCCTAGACGCGAAAAAAATTCATCATGCCTTGAAAACCCAGACACAAACAATTCATAATTTTCAAATTTGTCATACAATCTATTGTGATTGCTCATAAAATTATTGAAGTCTGGTTCCGTTTTTGTATGTTTGTTGTGTAACGCCATAAACTCATCGTAGTTGTCTTCAACAAATTTCCGGTCAATATCATGATTTCCTGGAACAACCATCCTTGCATTCTTGGGTATTCCCATAGCAGTTAATTGATCATCGAGCTCCGCAATGACAGCTTCATATGACTCCACTTCGGCTCCAGCTTGGACAATGTCACCTGTCATGGCAATGGAAAACTGGTAGTCTGGTAGGTCTTTTATCTGCACTTTTAAATCGTCTATAAATGCTTTTATAATACTTGATGCGCCTTCAGGCGTTTCTTTGCGATAATGGATATCTGCCACGTGGACAATTGCATGTTTCATATTTCTCATCCCCCTATAATTCTAGTTAATCCACTTGAATATTTGTGCCCAAGCGATACTCACATTTTATTGGCAAAGCAATTGCGCCGATGTCGGCACCCCCGCCAACTTTCTGCCACGCCAAGCCTCGGTTCTTCTCGGTCCGGTTCAGATTGTCCAACGTCGTGGGGGCGCACCAGCGCGTCAGCGTCTGCGTGCCGCCTCCTGGTTATGTCCTGGATTTTTTTGTTAAAGTCTTTGTGATTTCTGTTTTTTCCGTCTTTGAGATACGTAACTTGTGATAAAGCCAATAGATCCCCACCCTATGAGGTTGATAATGAATGTAATTGGCTGTATCCATCCGAGACCTTCATAGACAGTTTCACCA
>CAYSJJ010000002.1:69089-110064 GCA_964431365.1 uncultured Geobacter sp.
AATCACATAAGGGTAACTGTGTAGTAAAAAATTAGGCCAGTTTCCAACATACATGAAAAAATTTGCGAGATTTTCCGCAGCGGGCGCACCGTTGAACGTATTGAAATGCGTCAAGACAATGCATAGAAAAATGATATTTAGCCCGATTGGAAATGTCATGAAAGCTACAACAACCTTCCAGGACACCCTCTTAGCTAAACCACGGCTGTTACTCGATTCATTTTTGTCCGTCATCATTTTTTTCCAAGGGCGAGTTGCTACTTATCGAATCCATCTACATCTATATATTCTCCCAGCGCATTCTCACGACGTTGCCGTAATTGACACGGTAAATCGCCATGTCATGAGCAAGCAGCTTCCCTCAAACACGAAAAGCCACGCCCGGCACCATCAGGCGTGCCACACGCGGCTTCCGAAAATTGCTCCGCAGAATCTCCCCCAACACTCCCTCCACACCATCGCACACGGAAATAAAGCCGTATAATTAACAAGAATTATGCCAAAAATAACTTGAACGATTGCAGGGTGTTGGAAGGGGGCGAAAACGGGGTGTAACAAAATGTACTGTAACAAAATGTTACACCTGCGCCTGCAAAGGCTTGCCGATTGCGGCTGTACGGACCAGGTGTAACAAAATGTTACAGTAGGGGGTGTTTGACTGGTCTACATCACAAAATATCTCCCCCGCCTGGCCACGATAAGCCCCTCCTTCTCCATCCGGGTCAGGTTGAGGGCGATCTTCTCCCGGTCGCCCGCAACCCGGTCAGCCACGCCGTCGGCCGAGAGGCCCGGTTCGGCCAGGATCGCCCTCAAGAGGGCGCTGCGGAGCTGGCGGTTCGATCCCTCGAAGGGGGACTGGCGGAGATGGTGGACGCTCTTGCGGGAGGGGTTGGGATGGTCCCGCTTCAGGACCACCCCGTAATCCATGAGCGCATTGTACCACTCCCGAGGCCGGGAGCGGTCCAGGGTCGCCTCCACCAGGGGGAGGAGCTCCCGGTCGTGGATAGCGGTGCGGTCCTGGAAGAAGTGGTGGATGAAGACGCTCCTGATGTTGGTCTCGATGAAGATCTCCGGCAGGTCGAAGGCAAAGGCCATGATGGCGCCGGCGGTGTACGGGCCGATGCCGGGGAGCGATTCCAGCGCCTTGCGCTCCGTGGGGACCGTGCCGTTGAACCGCTCCACTATCGCCTCGCTGGCCCGTTTGAGCGCCAGGGCGCGCCGGTTGTAGCCGAGCCCCTGCCAGGCCGTCAGCACCTCGTCGAGCCCGGCCGACGCCAGGGCCGCCACGTCGGGAAACCGGCCGACGAAGGCGACGAACTTCCCCGTCACCCGGTCCGCCTGGGTCTGCTGCAGCATGATCTCGGAGACCAGCACCCGGTAGGGATCGACGGATTCGCGCCACGGCAGGGTGCGGGGATTGGCGCGGGCGGCCCCGTACACGGCGGCGCGGAAGCCGGCGATGTCGGCCTCGGTGAGAGAAAAGGACGTATCGGTGGCTTGCCCCGGTGTCGTCACAACAGGGCCATGAGCAGTTTCCGGAAATCGATACTGACCCTCTCCCGCTCTTCCCGGAGCGTGAAGCCCCTGTTCAGGACCTCCTCCTCGATCTCCTGCATGTGCAGGGCTCCCCAGGGGATGACGACCGTATCGTAGTTCTCGAGGGCCTTTCCCAGGTGGCGGATCACTTCCTGGTTCCGCCGGTGGAGGATGTCGTCCACGACGATCTCGTTCATCTCCGGGGTGATGTTTTTCTCGGCCCAGGCGTTCAGCGCCATGAACCCCTGCACGAAGGAGGGGCTCTCCCGCAGCTGCTTGCCGATGGCGTCGAGCACGAGGATGGTGGGGGGCCGAAAGACGCTTACATCCAGATCGGCCCTGAGGATATCGGTCTCCCGCGCCGGTGCTTTCTCCCCCGTCCTGTTGGGGCGCGGCCGGAGGGCATCGAACTCGTCCTCCTCGATGAGCCTCCCCCGGAATAGCATCTTTTCCTGGGAGGCCAGCCCCAGGAAATCGGCCACCCTTCCGTAATCGAACCTGTTCCGCAACAGCTCCCGGTCGTCGGATACCCCCTCGGCCAGCACGATGGTCCGGCCCGGGGCGACCGTTCGTGCCAGGTCGTCATAGTAGTTCTTCTCCCCCACATGGATCATCCCTGCCAGCCGGATCGTCCGGTCGGCGCGCCGGTAGACCCGCTCCGTCATGTAGAGGCCGCCGGGCCTGAGGTGCATGAAGCCCGCGGTGTACGCGGTCATGTAGGCGTTCGCCGCGGAGAAGAGCAGCACCACCAGGACGATCGGGACGGCGAACAGGTTGGCCGCGCCGAAGACGAGGGTGTTCCGGGGGCTGAAGAACGGGGCGTCGAATATCTCCGGCGGCAGTGCCGGGGGACGGCCGTCCGGCTGCCGGTACCGCCGGAGGAGGAGCAGGGCGAGCGCGATCTGGGCGGCCGCCGCAAGGAGCCCGAAGGCGCGGACGTCGGCGAGGGAGGGAAAGAGCCAGCCGGACAGGGGGGAGAAGAAGGCAAAGAGGGTCAGGGGGAGCAAGAGCCGTTTGGGGAGGCGCCGGTCGATGCCGAGGGAGAGGTAGAGCGGCACCGCCATCAGGATGACCGCGTTGGCCAGGAGGTTCCGCACCACCGAAAGGGGGGGGAGGGGGAAGAGGAGCTTCACGGCCTCGTCCAGGAGGGATATCCCGCCGTCGGCAAGGAAGAGGAGCAGGAACAGGTTGGCAAAGGGTCTCATCGAATGGCTTTCCGTGTCAATGAACCGATGAACGGCAGATGAACCTTAGGTTCGCAGAGAAAACCGAATCAGGCTGATGCTGCATGATAGGTTGTTTTCCTCTGCCGGGCAAGGAGAACGACAGCTTGACCTGGCGTGCCGGCAGGGGTATGTTTCGCCAACCCACTAACCTCGTGCAGGAAAGGAGAAACGACATGCCGGTAATAACCCTGGATACGGCGGCATTGACCCGGGAGAAGAAGGAGCAGCTGGTGCAGTCCCTGACCCGCGAGGCGAGCGAGATCACCGGAATCCCCCGGGAGAAGTTCATCGTCCTGATCAACGAGCTGGACCGTGACAACATCGGCGTCGGCGGCCAGCTGCTCTCCAAGATCCTGGGCTGAGAAAGAGGGACGATATGTTTGGGAAACAGTCCCCGGACGGCTATCGACAGGTGTTGGAAGGGGTACGGCAGAAGACCGTGGCGTACGGCGACAGGACCCTGATGGTGGAGTTCCTGCTGCAGAAGGGGGCCGTGCTCCCGCGGCATACGCATCCCCACGAGCAGATCGGCTACCTGGTGAAGGGGCGGATCCGGCTGACCATCGGCGACGACGTGCAGGATCTCGCGCCCGGCGACAGTTGGTGCGTCCCCGGAGGGGTGCTCCATGGCGCCGAAATCGTCGAGGACGCGGTGGCGGTGGAGGTCTTCTCGCCGGTGAGGGAGGAGTATCTGCCGGACGCGGGGTGAGCCGAACCGGCTGCGGAGATAGGAGGGGATCATGAACAGGGAGATCTTTCTCGCCAGCAGCGAGCAGATCGACTGGCAGCACCCGCTGATAACCGCCAGGGCCGGGGAGCTGGCCGCCGGCGCCGGCGATCCGGTGGAGATCGCCCGGCGCTGTTTCGAGTTCGTCCGGGACCGGATCAGGCATAGCTGGGACTTCCGGCAGAACCCGGTCACCTGCCGCGCCTCGGATGTGCTTGTCCACGGCACCGGCTACTGCTACGCCAAGAGTCACCTGCTGGCGGCGCTCCTGCGGGCCAACGGCATTCCGGCCGGGCTCTGCTACCAGCGGCTGTCGCGTGGGGACTCGGGGCCTCCCTACTGCCTGCACGGCCTGAATGCGGTCTGGCTGGAAGCGTACGGTTGGTACCGCATCGATGCCAGGGGGAACAAGCCGGGCGTCGACGCGCAGTTCTGTCCGCCGCTGGAGCGGCTCGCCTTCCCGGTGCGCGCCCCGGACGAGGCCGACCTGCCGGAGATCCTCCCCGAGCCGCTGCCGGAGGTGGTCCGGGTGCTGACGACCTGCGCCACGGTGGAAGAGGTATACGAGAACCTGCCGGACCTGGAGACCTGATCTCATGGACCTGAGGCGGGGGGGGTGGAGATCTGCGGCGGCCAGAGCTGACCGGCATCATCAGGAAGACATTCACCACCGGCAAAAGAGCCTGGAAAGGAGGCGAAAGATGACCATTATCGGCATCAACGGCAGTCCACGCAAGCAATGGAACACGGCAACCGTGGTGGCAAAGGCGCTGGAAGGGGCAGCGACGCAGGGAGCAGCAACGGAGCTGGTCCACCTGTACGACCTTGATTTCAAGGGGTGCACGAGCTGCTTCGCCTGCAAGACCAGGGGGGGGAAGAGTTACGGGAGCTGCGCCATGAAAGATGGTCTGACGCCGATCCTGACAAAGATCGCGACTGCCGACGCCTTGGTCATCGGTTCGCCGATCTATTTCGGCTCCGTCACCGGCGAGACCCGTTCCTTCCTCGAACGGCTGCTCTTCCCGTACCTGACCTATACCGTCCCCTATGGCACCCTGTTCCCAAAACGGATCAGGACCGGCTTCATCTACACCATGAACGTCACGGAAGAGCGGAGCAGGGAGTTCGGGTACGACTACTTTCTCAAAGCCAACGAACGCTATGCCGACCTGCTCCTGGGGAGCGTCGAGTCGCTCTGCTGCTTCGATACGTGCCAGGTGGACGACTATTCCAAGGTGGTGATCGAGAGCTTCGATCCGCTCCACAAGGCCCGTCGCCGGTCAGAGGCGCTGCCGCTGGATTGCCAGAGGGCCTTCGAGATGGGAAAACGTCTGGCAGGAGCGGACAGCGTGGCGGCATGAATCAGGAGAGGTTGCGACACCTGCGGAACGCCTCGGGATGAGGGATACAGGGGGGAATCCTCCCCCCTGTCTTTTCGAATTGCTCCACCACAGAGGCATTCTGGTCCGAGGTGCCATTGTCCAGCTTCGCTTAGCGCGGGATGGTCCGGTCGTCGTACCGGACTGCTTCGCTCTCACGGGCCAGCTTCTGCAGTGCCGGTATTTCCGAGACACCGGCGGCATCCGGCCGTGAGCTCCCTGCTACTTCTTTCCCAGATACCGACTCTTCACATTGAAGGCGATCATCCACTCCGCCATGGAGCGTTTCGGCAGGCTCTTTTTCAGCTCCGTCGCAATGGCGTCGGCATCCTGCGACCTTGTCGCCAGTTCCCGGGCCTTCCTGTCGAACAGCAGCAGATACTCCTTCATCTCCTTGAGATCCTTCTTCGTCGAGAGCGGGCCGTGGCCGGGGATAATCTTTTCCACATCCATCAGCAGCAGGGCGTCGATGGTTGTGGTCCAGCCGGCGAGGTCGCCGTCGGCCATGAAGGGGTGAAAGTCGGTGAAGAGGATGTCGCCGCTGAAGATCAGTTTTCGGGACGGTACGGAGACGACGATGCTCCCCTCGGTGTGGGAGGGGGCCACGCGGAGCAGCTCCACGGTCTCGTCCCCCAGATCGATCTGCATCCGGTCGCTGAAGGCAAGGGAAGGGTAGACGATCTCGGTGCCGGCCATATCCTCGGCTTTAAGCCCGTAATTAGCGATGTTCTTCAGGGTGCCGGCGCCGATCCTCTCCAGCATCTTGCGGTCCGCGGTGTGGGAGATCACCGTGGCGCCGACCTTGGCAAAGACGCAGTTGCCGAAGGCATGGTCCAGGTGGGTGTGGGTGTTGACCACGTACTTGATCGGCTTGTCGGTCACCTTGCGGATGTCGGCCAGGAACCGCGCCCCCTCCTTGGCCGAGATCAGGGTATCCACCACCAGCACGCCGTCCCGGCCGATGACGATGCCGGCATTGGCGGCAAAGCTGTGGGCAGGCGAGGCGTCCTTGACACCCACGTAGGAGTAGACGTTGTCGGCCACTCTGGTCAGTTCGGCAAAGGCGGTCTGGGCGAATACCAGCGAAAAAACGACAAACGACAGCAGGCACATCTTTTTCATCTTGTTCTCCTCCTCGAAAGTAGCTGCATCCCCTGGGGGAAACAGTAGGAAAATATCCCTCACCGGCCGGTCCACGTCAACGGGAAGGACGGATTATTTCTGTCAAGGAGCCGATCGATCGGAGCGTTTCTTCGGGCTCTGAAGGATCGGCCGACACTTGCCGGGCGGATACGGGCATTGCGAAAGTTCCGGGTGTCGTTGATATGGATGCTTGAACAGTGGGCTAACGGTGCTTTAATTTCCCATGATGGCAGACCGCATCAGGTCATCGGTTCTCGCACCACTACGGAGTCGAATCATTCCATGCGAGGTTGAAATGAGCGATAAACTTGATTTCAAGTACAGGGAAATGGTTCGGCTCGCCGAGAAGTCGGATGAATATACCAAGGCATCCTTTGAAGATTTCAAGCTGCTGGGCGCTCTTGGGGCTCTTATTGCGTGGAAGCCCGTTGTCGAATTGCTGAGTGGCAAACCCGGGGTCGACAAAAACATCTTGTTGATAGGGTTCCTGGCGATCCTTGCTGTTAGCGCAGTGATAGGCATGTTCGGTCTCTTGAGGCAATCGGTTGTTAATTTTTACCTGCACGAACTGGAGAAGTTCGAAAAGGAAATACGCCTTGAGCTGGATGATGTCGATACCGCAACGTTTCGTGTTGCCGAGAATTGGAGAATGGAGGGGCGGAAGAAACAGAGAAGGGTGGCCGTAAGGTTTTACGGTTTATTTTATCTGGTACTGATAGCGTATCCTACCGCAATACTGTTTGTCGATTGCACGCCGCTTTCCGCCGGCATCTATCTGGTTTCGTCCATCGGTATTTTCCTGCTTCATATGAGCACGACAGCAATCGTACACGGTGACGGTCAATGAAGGGTATCGGTGAAGCACACAGGTGTGAAACCGGCATGTTGACAGAGGAGTCATAGAGGGAAAGGAAGGTGCCGCAGAGCGCGGCACCTGTGCGAATGGGCGTGATAGGCGAGGGTGACGCAGACTACTCGATCAATCGTCCGATCCTGTTCCAGCGGACCCGCCATGCATCGCTGTCCCACGACCAGTACTTGATGAGTGCCTTCCCCTTGATGTCGCTCTCCCGGATGAATCCCCAGAAGCGGCTGTCGTAGGAGCGGTCCCGGTTGTCCCCCATCATGAAGTAGGAGTGGGCCGGCACCCGGATCGGTCCGAAATTGTCCCGCGGCCCCTGCTCCCGGGGCAAGAGCCCTGCATCCTTGTGCACCTCGTGGGGATTCCGGTAGAGGAGTCCGTTCACGTAGACCTGCTTGTCACGCACGCTGATCTCGTCTCCCGGCACGCCGATCACCCGCTTGATGAAATCCTTGGAGCGGTCCTCCGGGTACTCGAACACCAGCACGTCGCCCCGGGCAGGGTCGCGGAGCTTGAAGAGCCGCGTGTCGGTAAAGGGGAGCTTGATGCCGTAGAGGAACTTGTTCACCAGCAGGTGGTCGCCGACCACCAGGGTATCCTCCATGGAGCCGGACGGGATCTTGAACGCCTGCACGACGCATGACCTGATGATGAATGCCAGGACCAGCGCCCAGATGATCGATTCGGCATATTCGCGGATCTTCGATTTTTCCCTGGGAGCGGTCTGGTCGAGCGACAGGGTTTCCGTTGTTTCCGACATGCAGTTCTCCTTCGAAATGGGCTTAGAAAACAGGCGCTGCCTTGAGGATGCCGAAGACTGTTCCACCCCCTGCCAGCGCATAGCGTACCGGTCGGGACATGATGAGCCATTGGACGAACGAGACCCTTTCCGCCTCAAGGCGATAGACCCGCGTCATGACCTTTTCGACAAAATCGGGAGAAGGCTCATATGCTCCGTTCATGACCGACACCTCCGAACTGCTCTTTCAGCAAGAGCTTGATCTTTTCCCGGGCCCGGAACAGCCTGCTCTTGACCGTGGCCAGCGGGATGCCGCAGCGGCCGGCGATTTCGTCCAGCGAATCCCCCTGCAGGCTCATGAGGATGGTGCTGCGGAACGGCTCGGGGAGTTCCGCCAGCGTGGCTGCCAGCGCCTCCCGCTCTTCGCGCCTGATCAGCGCAGCCTCGGCCGTTTCCGTTGTCGAGGCGAGTTGCAGACACCGCTCGTCCGGCAGCGGTTCCGTCCGCCCCTGTTTCCGCAGTTCGCTGATGCACCGGTTGCGGGCGACTATGTAGAGCCAGGCAGGGAAAGGGGTTCCCCGGTCCGGATCGAAACGGGGGAGCTCCCTGTACACATTCAGAAACACCTCCTGGCCGATATCCTCGGCCAGATGACCGTCCCCCACCAGGCGAAAGATGAACGCCAGCAGGTTGCGATGGTATTTCCTGACCAGGAGGGCATAGGCGTCGGCCTCCCCCTCCTGAATGCGCTTGATGATGCGGTTGTCGTCCATCCGCTCTCCGTCGTTTCGGTACTGACCAGTAATACGCACGCTCACCGGAAAGGTTCCCGGATTATTTTCCCGTCAATGGAATTCCGGAGTTCCTCCTCCCGGCGTTACGACAAAAGGCGGCCAATCGGCCGCCTTCGCCCTGCATGCTGCATGTCTCCTCAGGGTGCCGGGGAGGGAGAGAGGCCATCCACCTCCCGCCAACGGAAGCAATCCACCGTGTGATCGTTCACCATGCCGATTGCCTGCATGTGGGCGTAGCAGATGGTGGTGCCGACGAAGCGGAAACCGCGCTTCTTCAGGTCCCGGCTCATGGCGTCCGACAGCGGCGTGCTGGCAGGGACCTCTCTGATGCTCTGCCAGGCGTTCCTGATCGGCCTGCCCTCCACGAAGCTCCACTGGTAGGCGTCGAAGGAGCCGAACTCCTCCTGGACCGCCAGAAAGGCGCGGGCATTGGTGATGGTAGATTCCACCTTCAGGCGGTTCCGGACGATGCCGGGGTTGGCCAGGAGTTCCGCCACCTTCGCATCGTCGAAGCGGGCCACCACCTCGGGGTCGAACCGGGCAAACGCCTCGCGATAGGCCGCTCGTTTGCGCAGGATGGTGATCCAGGAGAGCCCGGCCTGCGCACCTTCCAGGGTCAGGAACTCGAACAGGAGCCGGTCGTCGTGGACCGGGACCCCCCATTCTTCGTCATGGTAGGCCCGGTAGAGCGGGTCGCTGCCGGCCCATGCACAGCGGTTCAACGGAGCGTCGTCAGCCATTGTTCCCTCCAGGAAGTTTGACGTTCACGGTATCCATAAATAGCGGTGGCGTCAAGGGAGAGAGATTTTGTTGTCATGGCCCGCCCGTTCGCGATTCTCTGTGGTATATTTTTGAAACATCTCTCCAACCCTTTCCTAGGAGGCGTTTGCATGTTCAGTTCGGATAATGTCGGAAGAAACACGATTGCCATGGTGCTGGCCGGCGGCAAGGGGGAGCGGCTCAGCCCGCTGACCTTGAAGAGGGCCAAGCCGAGTGTCGCCTTTGGTGGGAAATACAAGATCATTGATTTCGTCCTCTCCAACCTGTTCAATTCGGGGATCAAGAAGGTCTACATCCTGACCCAGTACCGGGCCTATTCGTTGAACAAGCACATCAGGGAGTCCTGGGGGAAGTGGACCGGCCTGGGGGAGTTCTACGTGGCCATCTCGCCGGAGACCAGCAGCGAGAGCGAAGAGTGGTTCAAGGGGACCGCCGACGCGATCCTGCAGTACCTGCGGTTCGTCGAATCCTCCGATGCCGACTACGTGGCCGTGTTCGGCGGGGACCACATCTACAAGATGGATGTCGGGCAGATGATACGGTACCACCGCATGAACAGGGCCGACATCACGATCGCCTCCCTTGAGGTGCCGGTGGACGAGGCGCGGAGGTTCGGCGTCTTCTCGGTGGATGACGATTTCAGGGTGACGGCGTTCGCGGAAAAGCCGGACAACCCGGAAACCATCCCGGGGAGGGAGACCTGTTTCGCCTCCATGGGGAACTACATCTTCCCCACCAGGAAACTGATCGAGGTGCTCCTGGAGGGAAAGAAGAAGTACGAGGACCTGGATTTCGGCAAGCACGTGATCCCGATGATGCTGGAACGGGGGGACCGGGTCTTCGCCTACAATTTCAACGACAACCTGATCCCCGGCATGAAGGCCGAGGAGCGGGGGTACTGGAAGGACGTGGGGACCATCGACTCGTACTACGAGGCGAACATGGACCTGATCAACGTGAGCCCGCAGTTGAACCTCTACAACTACAAGTGGCCCATCCTCACCAACCAGGGGAACCTGCCGCCGGCCAAGACGGTGTTCGACGATGACGAACGCCGTGGCCAGAACATCGACTCCTATGTCTGCGCCGGGTGCATCACCAGCGGCAGCACCGTACGGCGGTCGATCCTCGGGCCGCTCTGCAAGATCAACAGCTACAGCCTGGTGGAAGATTCGATCCTCTTCGAAAACGTCAATGTCGGCAGGCATGCCAAGATAAAGAGGACCATCATCGACAAAAACGTGGTCATTCCCGACGGCACCGTCATCGGCTACGACCACGCGGAGGACCGGCGCAGAGGGTTCACCGTCACCGACTCGGGCATCGTGGTGGTGCCGAGAAAGGACAAGTGATCCAAATCCTCGGTTGAACCGCAGAGGTCGCAGAGTCCCATAGAGAAAACCTTAAACTAGGCAGTTCCGCGTTCCTCCGCGCACTCTGCGGTAAACCTTTTTTTGGGGGTTAAAAAGTCGTAAGCGCCTAGCCCGCCTCCCCCTGCGGCACGACGCATGGTGCTTCCGCTTCTCCGCGGCGGTTGATGCGGAGCACCAGGCCGGCCGCCAGCAGGCAGATCGCTCCGGAGAGGAGGAAGGCGACCATGTAGTCCCCCAGGTAGGTGCGGACGGTACCGGCAAAGCTGGCGGCCAGCCCGGCGCCCACCTGATGGCTGGCGAAGATCCAGCCGAACATGATTCCCACGTTCTCCCGGCCGAACGTGTCCGCGGTCAGACGGACCGTAGGGGGGACGGTGGCCACCCAGTCCAGCCCGTAAAAGATCGCAAAGGCCGAGAGCCCCCACTCGGGACCGCCGAGGGCGAACGGCAACCCCAAAAGTGACAATCCCCGCAGTCCGTAATACCAGCAAAGCAGGTACCTGCTGTTGTACCGGTCCGACAACCACCCCGAAAAGGTCGTACCGAGCAGGTCGAGGATCCCCATGACCGCCATGAGGCCAGCCGCGCGCACCTCCGGAATCCCGTGATCCACGCATGCCGGGATGAGATGGGTTCCGATCAGCCCGTTCGTGCTGGCCCCGCAGATGAAGAAGCTTCCCGCCAGCAGCCAGAAATCGGTGGAGCGCAGGCCGCGCTGCAGCCCCGTCACCGCGGTCCGGAACGGATTGTTCCCCGCGCCGGGAGTCGGCCTGACCGGCGCCGGTGCGTCTTCAGTGTCGCCGTAGGGATGCAGCCCCAGGTCGTGCGGATGGTTGCGCATGAGGATGAGGACCAGCGGGAGCACCACGAGGGCGGCGGCCGCGATGGCGTACGCAGCCACCCTCCACCCCTGATTGTGGGTGAGTTGTGCCAGGAGCGGCAGGAACAGGAGCTGGCCGGTGGCGGCGCTGGCGGTCAGCACCCCCATGACCGTCCCCTGGGACTTCCTGAACCAGCGGTTCACCACCGTGGCGCTGAGGCTGAAGGCAGTCATGCCGGCCCCGCTCCCGACGACGAGCCCCCAGATCAGTATCATATGCCACGGTTTGGTCATGAAGGTCGTGGCGCTGACCCCCACGGCCAGCAGGAAGAGGGCGATGGCCATGGTCCGCCGCATGCCGATCCGGTCGAAGAAGGCCGCTGCAAACGGCCCCATCAGCCCGTAGAGGAGCAGGTTAAGGGAGACCGCCAGGGAGATGGTCGCCCGCGACCAGCCGAATTCCAGTTCCAGCGGCACGATCAGGACGCCGGGCGTCGACCTGATGCCGGCGGTGGTCAACAGCGTCAGGAACGTCACACCGGCAATGATCCAGGCGTAATGCATTCCTTTCGGTACGTTCGTAGGTTGCCTTGATTGCTGCATGGTCGCCTCCTTCAAGCAGTATCCCCTTTGTCACGGTCCCAGAAACTGGTAGCCGTTCCCCTCCATGACCGCCCCCTTGGTAATCGGCCCTGTTCCTCCCTGCAAGCCCGCGGCGAACGACTCCATTTTTGCGGTGGCGCCTCTTTTCACGGCCATGCCGATTTCGATGGCCGCCGCCACCTCCTCCGGCCGTGCTCCGAAGCGCAGCGCCTTTTCCGCATGGGACGCGAGGCATGGCTGGCAGTTGGCGGTGATCGACGCACCGATGGCGATCAACTCCCTGATCTTGTCGTTCATGTTCATGGCTGCACCTCCTTGGTTGATATGGGTGACTATAGGGGCGCCCGGGGGAAATGTGCAGATGCAGCTCGTCAGTTAGTCGATGGTAACAGTTTGGCTGCGAAAATGACTGTTGCCATGTTTTTTCGTAACAACTGTATTTGTGTCGAACGGCAGGAGTGGTGTAAAGTCGGGCCGGGACAGGAGGCCGCCATGCTGCTGTATGAAGAGGTGTCCGTCAGGATACGCGAGATGATCTCGCAGGGGACCTATCGGGCCGGAGAGCGGATACCGTCCATCCGGGCACTCAGCCGGCAGCTGCGGGTCAGCGTAAATACGGTCATGGAGGCCTATGCCGGTCTGGAAAACCTGGGGGTGATCGAAGCGCGCCCCCAGTCGGGATTCTACGTCTGCGCCAATCGAGCGGAGCCGGCAGGACGGCCCCCTGCCGGAAGAGCCGGAGCGATCTCGCCCAATCCCGTGGTGCTGGACGATATCGCCCTGGAAGTCATGCGGAACATGACCAATCCCGCGTTCGTCCCTTTCGGCTGCGGGATGCCGAACTGCGAGCTGTCGCCGAGCGTCAAGCTGAATCGCATGCTCGCCTCCGAGACGCGTCGGTTCCCCCTGCAAAGCATCTCCTATCCGCCACCCCAGGGGCACAAGCGGTTGCGCACCCAGATTGTCAAGCGGATGCTGAACGCAGGCTGTTCCATGACCGCCGACGACCTCGTGGTCACGTCGGGCTGCATAGAGGCCATGAACCTGGCGCTCCAGGCGGTGTGCACCCCTGGTGATACGGTGGCCATCGGTTCGCCGGTCTATCCGACGTTTCTCAAATCGATCCAGTGGATGGGGCTCAAGGTCTTGGAAATCCCTTCCAACGGGGAGGGAATGAACCCGGACGTCCTGGCGTACGTCATCAAGCACAACCCGGTCAAGGCCTGTATCACCATAGCCAACTTCAACAACCCGCTCGGCTCCCTGATGCCGGACGGCAGAAAACAGGAGTTGGTCGCTCTTTTGGCCAGACACGACATCCCGCTGATCGAGGATGATGTCTACGGCGACCTGGCTCATGGTTCCAGCCGTCCCGTCTCCACCAAGGCGTTCGACGAAAAAGGGCTGGTGCTCTACTGCTCCTCGTTTTCCAAGACCCTGGCGCCGGGGTACCGGATCGGCTGGATCGCCCCCGGCAGGTATCGGGACAAGGTGATGCAGCTGAAGTCGCTCCTGAACATCGCCACTTCCGCGCCGGCCCAGTTCGCGATCGCCGAGTTTCTCACCAATGGCGGCTACGACCATCACCTGCGAAAGGCCCGCAGGGTCTACGCCCGGCAGACAACCCTGTTCCGGGAGGCGCTTGCCCGCCATCTGCCCGCCGGGACCCGGATCACCCGGCCCGAAGGTGGGTATATCCTCTGGGTGGAGCTGCCCGAAGGGTTCGACGCCTTCAAGCTGTATGAGGCGGCATTGCGGGAAGGGATCTGCATCGCGCCCGGCACGATCTTCACCTCTGGCGACCGGTACCGGAACTGTTTCCGGCTTAACGCCGCCACGTGGTCGGAGCGGTGCGAACAGGCCCTGGAGACCCTGGGCGGGCTGGCTGAGCAGCTCGCCCAGGGGTAGACGGCCAGGACGGTTCTCAGGTTGCTCAAAAATGGCCAGATCGTCGCACCCGCAGCAAGCTCCGCGGAGGCGTAGCAGCGCTACGCCGCACAAGGCGGCTTGCGAGGACGGCGGCGAGAAGGCTGTTTTTCAGCAGCCTGGTCGCCGCCGGTCACTTCATCCACGACGCCTTGGTCGTGAGCCGTTCCCCATCCTCCAGGGTAGCCTGGGAAAGGCTCCCCGCCTCGGCCTGGATGCAGATGAAGTACAGGTCTTCATCGCCGGCCCGCCAGGCCCGCTCCCCCTCCGGCGCCACGCGGACCAGGCTCCCCTCCTGAATCGGGAACTCCTCGCCATCCACGAAGAAGGTCCCGCTCCCCTTGAGGACGATGTAAAGCTCCTCGTTCTTCTTGTGGCTGTGGACGAACGGCATCCCTTTTCCTGCCGGGAGACGGTTGAGCGAGACCTCGCAGCCGGTGAGCCCCAGTTCCCTGCCGATGAAGTACTTGCCGTGGAAGCCCATGAAGTCGCGCTCCAGGAGGGTTTCCAGCGGGCCGGCCTGCTCTGCGGTGAAATTGTTCCCCTGAATCGTCATAACTCTTCTCCTCCATTTGATGGGGTTGTGGACCGATCGGTCCTTTTGTGGGCAAAAAAATTACTTCAATGCCCGCAGGATAATCCGCACGATCTCGTTGGTCCTTTTTTCATCGGCTCCTCCTTTGACAACGGTCTTTATGCCGCCAAGGCTGCTGATGAGAAAGCTTGCCAGCGTCTCGGCATCTTCATCCGGCGTGATATCCCCCTCCCGCTGGCCGCGCAGAATGGCTGCCGCCAGAAGGCACCGTAGACCCTCGAAGCCGGTGGCGACCCGGGCCGCGATCTCGGGGTCCTTCTGGGCGAACTCGGAGGCGGTGTTCATCAGCATGCATCCCCGGCGGATGTCGGTCCGCCGGGCCTCGGATGCTGAGTTCATCAGCACTTCCTCGATAAACGCCAATCCCGAACCTGCCTTCACGAGAAGGACCCCCAGTTTGGCGGACAGCTCTTCGCAATAACGGTTGACGCAGCGCAGGAACAGATCCTTCTTGCCGCCGAACCCCTGGTACAGGCTGCTTTTGGAGAGTCCCATGGCCGTCAGCAGATCCTGGAGCGAGGTGGCCTCGTAGCCGTGCAGCCAGAAGACGTGCATGGCCGCGTCAAGCGCCTTATCGGGATCGTATTCCAATGGTCGACCGTGAGCCATGGAGGAATATTAGGACCGGTCGGTCCCGATGTCAAGCTGGTATGTTTCGGGCGCGCCTGTTCGAGCCAGAGATCGTGTCGCGCTCCGGCTCACCTCCGGCCTGAAGGATGGCGAGCCACTCGTCGGTGGTCATGACTGCGGCGAAGCGGGACTGCATCACCACCGTGAAGATGCGGTGGATCTCTTCGGCGCTGGCTGCACCGGCGCGGTTGGCGTACGGAACGGAGCCCGAGGCGTCGGAGAGGAATTCCACGGCAAAACCGGCGTGCAGCGCGTGCACTATCGTCGAGAAGTCGCAGTTGTGGGTCATGTAGCCGACGATGGTTACGGTATCGATCTGCCGTTCTCTCAGCCATTCCTCCAGGCCGGTATTGGTGAAGGCGCTGGGGAGGCTTTTCAGGAGATAATGGTCCCAGCCCCGTGAGGCAACGGTTTCATGCAGCTCCGCCCCTCGCGTCCCCCTGGCCATGAACGGCGCCGTCTCGGGATTCACATTCTGCACCGCCACCACCGGCACGGCGGCGGCTCGTGCTGCATCCATCGCCTTGCCGATGTTGGCCAGGGAGAGTTCCACCGGCGGGAATTCTATCGGCAGGTTGCCGCCGACATAGTCATTCTGTACATCGATCACGATCAGTGCCCTGCGTGGACTCTTTGTCATGGCTGTTCTCCTTTTTTCGTTGAAGCATCGCTCCCTACTGTAAGAAGTATGCTCCACCTGACCCTTGAAAAAAAGTGGCCTGAATGACATTATTAGTAACAATCGGGCCAAATGGCAGGGGGTAACATGCAGACAGAAACCATAGCCGTGATCGCGTTCGACGGGATAAGCCCGTTTCACCTTTCCGTTCCCTGTGCGGTGTTCGGCGAAGACCGCCGCGCTGTCGGTGTCCCGCTCTTTGAGCTGCTGGTCTGCGCGGCTGAGAGTGGGGCGCTCCGGACCACGGCCGGTTTTTCCCTGACCGCGCCCTACGGACTGGACGACCTGGACAAGGCCGGCATCGTCATCGTACCCAGTTGGCGCAATCCGGCGGAGGAACCGCCGGCGACCCTCATTCAGGCCCTGCAGCGTGCCCACGGGCGTGGCGCCAGGGTTGTCGGGCTCTGCCTCGGCACCTACCTCCTGGCCGCCGCCGGCCTCCTTGATGGCCGCCCCGCCACGACCCACTGGGCCTGGACCGACGATCTGGCGCAACGTTACCCGACCATAGAGGTGAGACCGGACGTGCTGTACGTGGATGACGGTGACATCGTCACCTCTGCGGGCGTGGCGGCGGGGATTGACTGCTGCCTGCACCTCCTCAGGACGCTGTGCGGCGCCGAGGTGGCCGGCCGTGTGGCCCGGCGGATGGTGGTCCCCCCGCACCGTCTGGGGGGGCAGGCCCAGTATATCGAGCAGCCCGTTAAGGGGGCGTCGGCGGTTGACCGGTTCGCGCAGATGCTGGAGTGGGTGCAGGCGCACCTCGATCGGCCGCATACCCTGAATAGCCTCGCCGCGCGTGCCTGCATGAGCCGCCGCACCTTTACGCGGCGTTTCCGGCAGTCCACCGGCACCACGGTCGGCACGTGGCTCCTTGGTCAGCGCCTGGCGCTGGCGCAACGGCTGCTGGAAAGCACCGACCTGTCTGTCGACCGGGTCGCCCAGATGGCGGGTTTCGGCTCGGCAGTATCGCTGAGGCAGCACTTCAATGCATCGCTGAAGACATCGCCTGCACGGTATCGCAAGGAGTTCCGGGGATGAGGGGGGGGCGGACGAATTGCGGGGAAAGGATGCTTCAACGCTCCCTTGCCGTGGCAGCCAGCAGCCGCCGGAGCCAGAGCCGGGTGAGAGCCGAGGCCAGACGTTCTCCGGCCGAGCCGGCCAGGAGCGGTGCCAGCCAGCGCTCGAACCGCTCCGTGTGAGGCGTGGCCGGTTGCCGTTCCTCCGGATCGAGGGCCAGGCCGCGCCGCACGTCGAAAAGGAACGGGATCTGCCAGGCGTTGTCACGCACGAACGCGCCCACAGCCCGCCAGAGGAGGCGGCGTTCCGTTGGCGGGAGTTCAGTCAGCAGCCCGTCGATTCTGGTCAGGAGGGGACCGAGCCGCAGGCGGCCGCTCTGGTCCTGCTGCCGGTAGAGCCGGGGAACTTCGGCGAAGAAGCGGTCCCACCCCGCAGCAGCGGCACCCATTATCAGCGCGTTCAGCGTCTGCCGTTCCCGCAGCCCCTCGGTCTCGAAGCGGCGGGCCGATGTCTGGATCTCGTCGGGGAAGAGGAGCCATTCCCCGTGGCGGAGAATCCGGTCGGCCAGGCCGGTCTCGGTCAGCATGGGAGGGGCGGCAGGGAAGGGGCCGACCGCCTCGAAGAACGTTCTCGCCAGCATGAACCCCTGGTCGCCGTGGATGCAACCGGGGCGTGCCAGGCGGGCCTTGGCTTCGTAGAAGGCGTAGGCCGGGGAAGGTCCGTCGGCAGCGCGCCGGAAGCGGAGGCGGAAGCGGCCGGCAATCCGGTCGTGCCCTGCCTCGCGGCACCGGCTGTCAAGGGCCAGGCCCCCCCGTTGCAGGGCGCGTCGGTCCGGGAAGAGCGAGTCGGCGTGCAGGAAGAGGAGGCGCGTTCCACTGCTGGCCGCGGCTCCGGCATTGAGCTGCCGTTCCCGCCCCTGCGGCGCAACGATCACCCGCGTTCGAAACGGCAGCGTCGCTGCGGCATCGACGGCCGCCTGGGGGGTGCCGTCGTCCGAGCCGCCGTCGCTGACGATCACCTCGAACACCGCGCCTTCCTGACGGGCGAGGTTGTGCAACAGCAGCGGCAGGGCCTCCCGTTCGTTCAGCACCGGTACGATGACTGAGAGTGCGGGCTGGGCGCTGGCGGGGGAGGTGGAGAAAGAGGACGACGGATTCAATATTTTCACCCTGGGGTCGAAGAGTATGTAGCAGCAAGAGAACTGAGAGCCGGACGGGAAGAGCCCGCCTGCCGCCGGAGGATGCCGTGCCAAAGCCGAAGATCCTGCTCGTGGACGACGTCCAGTTGATCCTTGAACTGGAAAAGAGTTTCCTCAAATTTCTTCCCGTCCGGGTCCTGACCGCGCGCAATGGCCAGGAAGCCCTGGACGTGGCCCGCCGGGAACGTCCCGACCTGGTCTACATGGACATGAACATGCCGGTGATGGACGGCCCCAGTTGCTGCGCAGCCATCAAGGCCGATCCGGAGCTGGCGACGATTCCGGTTGTCATGGTGACCACTGCCGGCCGCGTGGACGACGAGACCCTCTGTCGCCAGGCCGGCTGCGACGATTTCCTGACCAAGCCGATCGATCGGCGTCTCTTCCTCGAAAAAGGGCGCAGGTACATACCGACCATCGACCGCCGGGAGCCCCGCGTTGCCTGCACCGCGCCGGTGTCGGTGAACAATGGCGGCGATCCGGTCCAGGGGGTGACCGCCGACCTGAGTATCGGCGGCGTGTACGTAGCGGCCGATCTGCCGGTTAGCGCCGACAGCCCGGTCGAGCTCACCTTTGTGGTCCCCGGCGAAGAGGGGCGCGAGGTTTCGGCCACCGGCCGGGTTGCGTGGGAAAACACCGTGGACAGCCGCAGGAAACCGAGTCTGCCGGTGGGGTTCGGTGTCGAGTTTACCGAACTCGATCCCGATGCTGCCAGCTTTATCAAGGCCTTTGTCGATGGTACCACGCTGAAACTGTAGCGTTCCGCTCTCCTTATGCCGACCGGGTCGGCGTCTGCAGTATACAGCCTGCCCCACCGTTCTGCCAGGGGTCATGCCTGGCAGTCGTTGTCTTTTTTCCTCGCTGTGCTATAAAGCCTAACGGTTGTCAAATGCCCGGTATCTGGAGGAACGCATGGTTCGATCATGGCGTCTGCTGCTGTCAGTGCTCTCTCTTTTCGTGTCTGTCGGTGCCGCCGGTGCGGTGGAGTTGCGCGGGACCGTCCAGGGGGTGACCACGGAAGGGCGGGTCATCGCCGTTCAGCGCGAGGGAGAGGAGCCGGTGCTCATCCAGTACGATGACAAGACCGCCTTTCGTGACGTCAAGGGAGCGGAGGATCTCAGGGAAGGCGAGACCGTGCAGGTCGACTACCGGGAGTTGGCAGACCGGAGCCTGGCAACGGCGATCACCCTCGTGCTTCCCCCGCTGCCCAAGGGGGTCGCGGTCAGGAGCCGCACTGAAATCGAAGGGCTCATCAGCTCCGGCAACAAGGGGAAACCGTTTCTCCTGGTAGATCTCCGTACTCCCGAAGAGTATGCGGTTGCCCATCTCCCGGGCGCCATATCCGCTCCCTATGCATTCCTGGAGAAACGCCGCGCCGAGCAACTCCCCGAGGACAAGGGGGTGCCGGTCATCTTCTACGCCAACCTTGCCACCACCGATGCCTTCACGAAGGTGGTTCTCCTCGCCCAGAAGTACCAGCACCGGGACATCAGCATCTATCGGGGCGGCATGGCCGACTGGCTCGGCAGCGGCAACCCGGCGGAATCGTCCGCCGAATACCTGAAAAGCGGAACCGCGATCATCATCGACCTGCGGAGCGAGGCCGCCGTTGTCTCCGGCCACATTCCCGAAGCGGTCAACATCCCCCTGGCGCGATTCGAGCGGAGCCTCCTCCCGGTCGACAAGCGGGTCCCGCTGATTTTCTATGGCGACGGCGCAGACGACGCCGCGGCAGTGGTCCGCAAGGTCAGTGGTTGGGGGTACCGGAAGGTGACCGCATTCAGCGGCGGTGTTGCCGCCTGGGTTGAAAACGGCGATACGCTCGTACGCGGATCGGCGTTGGGAGATATCCGCCAGGTGACGAGTCCTGTCACCGGGACGATCGGTATGGGCGACCTGGAAAATTCCATCGTCTCCACTGGCGTCGTCACCATGCTCGACGTCAGGAGCGCGAAGGAGTTCGCGGCCGGGAAACTTTCCAATGCGGTCAATATCCCGCTGGAGAGCCTTGGCAAGCGCCTCGGTGAGCTGGACAAGAAACGGATCCTCGTCGTCTACTCTTCCGACGCCAATCGCGCTCGTGTCGCCTACCAGTTCCTGGTGGGGAAGGGGTTCCGGGTCGTGTACCTGGATACCCCCCTTGAAATCCGGAAAGACGGCACCTACCGGGTGAAGGAGTGATCAGTTCCCGTTTTTAGCGCCATGGCGACGGGGAAACCGACCCGTCCTGCCAGGAACATGAAAAAGGGCGGCCCTCCGCAGAGGTGCCGCCCTTTTTTTCTGATGCCGCCCGCTTCAGACCAGCTTGAATTGTCCCACCAGGTGCTGCAGCTCCTCGGCGGTTTTGGCCAGCTGGCTTGCTGCCGAGGCCGACTCCTCGGCCCCCCTGGCGGTCTGCTGGATCACGTCGGTTATCTGCATGATGTTTCCGCTGATCTCGCTTGAGGTTGCCGTCTGCTGTTCGGCTGCGGTTGCGATCTGGTTCACCTGCATGCTCACCTCGTTCACCTGTTCGAGAATCTCCTGCAGCGCCGCTCCCGACTTGGCCGCCTCGGCCGTGCCGCTCTCCACCTGGTGCACTCCCTCTTCCATCGCCGCAACCGCCCCTTTGGTCTCCACCTGGATCGCCTTGATCATCTCGCCGATCTCCCTGGTCGCCTTGGTGGTCCGCTCGGCCAGGGCGCGCACCTCGTCGGCGACGACCGCAAAACCCCGTCCCTGCTCGCCGGCCCGGGCTGCTTCGATGGCTGCGTTCAGCGCCAGCAGGTTGGTCTGGTCGGCAATGTCCTCGATGGTGCCGATAATGGCGCCGATCTGATCCGAGCGGGTGCCGAGCTTTTCCACGGTCTTGGCCGATTCCTGCACCTTCAGCGCGATCTGGTTCATGACCGCCACGGTCTTCTCCACCACCGCGGCGCCGGCGCTGGCGGTGGTGTTGGCATGCTGGGAGCCGTCGGCTGCCAGGTGGCAGTTCTGGGCGATATCGCCCGACGTTGCCGTCATCTCCTCGGCCGCGGTGGCGAGGGTGGTGGTCTGGGCCGCAACCTCCTCGGCGCCGTTCGCCGACTGTATCGATGTCGCCCTGAGCTGGCTGGCCGCCGCGGCGACCTGCGTCGTGCTGCTGGCAACCTGGCTGATGGTGCTGCGCAGTTTCTCCACGAAAAGGTTGAACATGCTGCAGATCTCGCCCAGTTCGTCCCTGGCTGCATAGTCGAGCCGCCTGGTCAGGTCACCCTCCCCCTGGGCGATATCCGCGATCATGGTATGGATCGCCGTGAGGGGGCGTTTGATGGAGGTGATCAGGGTGGCCGTGATGACCAGTGCCAGCACGATTGCCGCCAGGGAGAAGACGGCAAGAATGGTATTGATCCGTTGAGCGATGTCGACGGAATCCTTCTTCATGTTCGCCATCCGCTCATCAATCTGCTTGGCAAAATCGCTTACCTGGGTTTCGGCACGATGGGTCGCCTCCTTATACTCGCCGATCGCCGAGTTGGCCTCCAGGGTGGTCCTGATCTGTCCGGCAACGATCTGTTCCACCACCTTGTTGAAGCCTCCCCCGTAGGTCTCAATGTCCTTTCTGATGGCGGCGACGATCCCCTTGTCCTTGGGATCGGTCACCAACTTGTCAATGGCGTCGAACCGCTCCTTACAGTGCTCCATGGCCTCGCCCCACTTCTTCCGATACTCCTCAACCTTGGCCGGGTCGGCGATGTTCATGAAGAGGTCCTTCTCGTAGCGGCGGAGCATGTTGACGTTGGCCCGTGAGCGCTGGGCATACTCCACCAGCTTGGCCTCCCTGGTGATGACGTCGTCCACTTCCTTTTCGAGTGAATGCGTTCCCCAGTAGCCGGTGATGCTGATCGCGACAAGAAAGAACAGGACGATGCCGAAACCCAGTATCAGCCGGGTCCCGATTTTGACGTTTGCGAGCATGATTCCTCCTTGGCCTGTGGTACGAACGGTTGTCTGTCAGAGCACTCCCCTGCGGGCATCTGAATCATGCAGGGGAGGGACCGTGGGATAGCCTCTATCTCTATTCGAATTGAGTTTGGATTAATGAATGCTGAATTATTATGATTCTAGTGTAGGTGAATTACCTACGTGCCGTAGGGGCTAGTTGATAAGGCCCTGGCGAAGGCAGTAGGCAGCGAGTTCGGCGCTGTTTTTCAGATTGAGCTTCGACAGCAGGCGGAGACGGTAGGTACCGATGGTCTTGTCACTCAGCGACAGCTCTTCCGCAATGCATTTGACCGTTTTCCCCGCAGCGATCAGGCAGGCCACCTGCAGTTCCCGGTTGGAGAGACAGGCATGGGATTCGGCTGTGCCCTGCCGGTTGCCGGTGACTTCGGCGGCCAGCAGCTCCGACAGGTTCGCGCTGATGTACCTCCCTCCACCGGCGACCTTCGCTACGGCGGCAATCAGTTCTTCCGGGCTGGCATGCTTGGTGAGGTAGCCGTTCGCCCCCAGCTTCAGGGCCCTGACCGCATACTGCTCCTCCTGGCACATGCTGACGATCAGCACCGGGAGAGCGGGGCGATGTTTCCTGATCTCGCAGAGGAGGTCGAGACCGTTGCGGCCGGGAAGCATGATATCCACGATGGCAAGATCACACCCCCCTCCCTCCAGCACTCTCATCGCCTCCAGGGCATCGGCGGCCTCGCTGACGGTCGCCTGGAATGCGGTGGTGTTGGCGAGGATGAGGCTGAGTCCTTTTCTGAAGAGCGTGTGATCGTCAACGAGCAGAATATGCATGGGGCGCCTCGTTTCTTCGGAAGAACATGCGCAAATCATTACCACTTTGCCGCTGCACAGGCGATCTGCCTGGTTCCCCGGTGACGAACCGTTTGCCTGTTGAAATAATAGAGACTCCTCCCACCCTGTCAAGAATCCCCCGTCGCTTTTGCCACTTTCCCCTTTTCGCCGTGCACCCCGAATGGTAGGATTGGTCCCTTACCGTTAACGACAGGAGCAAAACGATGGGGCGACACAGCAAGCCGAAACTTCTCTATGCCGACCGGAAAGGGAATATCTTCGACCATCCGTACCTGGAGATGGCCGGCATGAACGGCCAGGAGCCGGTCCTCCCCGAGGATGTGGAGCTGATCCCGCTCCCCGACGACAGCCGGCTCTTCACCATTCCCGATACTCCGCCCATTGCCTGGGACGCGAGACAGAGGCGCTTCACCACCGTTGCCACGGTGCGGGAGGGGAGACGGGAACAGCGGGTCCAGGCCGTCTCCGCCTTCATGGCGCCGGGGTACGTGCGGACGCTGTTGCCGGCCTGCGACTACCGGCAGAAGAAGATCCACCTGCCGCTCTGGTCCTACACCGCCGTGGGGTGGGACGAGGAGCACGAGCGATTCGTGGTGGCGGCGAGCCGGGTGGACTCCAACGAGAACTGGCTTCCGCGGAACTACGACGACCGGCTGCTGGACCCCCTGGTGCGGAAGATGCTGGCCGATTTCCCGGAGAACCGGCTCCTGGAGCAGCTCTCCCGCTGCGCCATCGACTACCACTGCTTTGCCGCCAAGAACCTCTTCTTTCGCCGCTGGGAGGCCCCGATCCCCACCTCGCCGGTCTGCAACTCCCGCTGCCTGGGGTGCATCAGCCTCCAGCCGTCTGACTGCTGCCCCTCCAACCACGAGCGGATCGGCTTCGTGCCGACCCCGGAAGAGATCTGCGAGCTGATGCTCCCCCACCTGGAAGAGGCGCCGGAGCCGATCGTCTCCTACGGCCAGGGGTGCGAGGGAGACCCGATCATGCAGGCCGACACCATTGCCGAGGCGACCAGGCGGCTGAAGGCCACTGCCAGCCGCGGCACGGTGAACTTCAATTCCAACGGCTCCTTCCCGGACCGGGTCAGGATGCTCTGCGACGCCGGGATGGACTCCATGCGCTTCTCCATGAACTCGGTGCAGGAGGAGCTGTACAACCGCTACTACCGGCCGGTGAACTACCGCTTCAGCGACGTGAAGGAGTCGGTCCGGACGGCCAAGGAGCGGGGGCTCTTCACCATGATCAACTACCTGGTCTCCCCGGGCGTCACCGACAGCGAGGCCGAGGTGGAGGCGCTGCTCCGCTTCATCGCCGACACCGGGGTGGACATGCTGCAGCTCCGCAACCTCTCCATCGACCCGGACTACTACAACCGGCAGATGGGGGTGACGGGCCGCGGGATCGGCATGTACCGCTTCATGGAGCGGGTGAAGCAGGAGTTCCCCCGCATCCAGTACGGCTACTTCAACCGGACGCGGGAGAACTTCTATCCCGAGGGGTACGAGAAGGGGTGGCCGATCAGGTAGTGCCATTGGAACGGGACGTGTGAATACGGGGCGTGGCAGGGAGACTGCCGCGCCCCGTGTCGTTTCAGCGCGGGTCTCCTCCGACATACAGATTGTCGACCGCCCACCAGCCGGAATTGGAAGGGGTCTGGGGGGTGAAGCGGAACCGGATCACGATATTGGGCTCTCCTTTTGCCACGGCAGACAGATTCACCGTCTCGCTCCCCTGGTAACTATAGTTGGCATACGTGGCGCTCCACCTCCGGATGCTGGTCCAGGGACCTGCCGCGCCGTTGAGGCTGATTTCCACATCGGCAACGGAAGGGGGGCTCATCCTGAAGTTGTACAGGAAGCTGAGTTTGAGGGACTGGTAGTTGGTCAGATCCAGCTGAAAGGTCCGCATCTGGGCATCGATCTTCGTCGCTTCGTCCATCCTGGCATACCCCTGATTCATGCCGCTCAGGGACGCGCCGTTAAATCCGGGCGTTATCACCGTCCAGGACCCGCCGCCGCTTGGTGACTGAATATCGAGGTTTCCCATGGACATGAGATCGAACGTGCTGTTCACGAAATAGGTGAAGTTGGGCGAGTTGGTGGTCGTGAAGCTCCAGGTGTAGCTGTTCTGCAACTGCTGTCCGGCAAGGTTTCTCACGGCATTGGTGAGCCTGGCGGTGTAGGGATTCAGATAGTCCAGCGGGACATCGGGGGTAAAGCTGGCAATGTTGGTTGCCGGGTCGTAGCTGACCGTTCCCGAAACCGGCGTCGTCCCGCAGGAAAGGGTAAAGACCCCCTCTGCAGTTATGCTCGCCGGATCCATCTCTTCGGTGAAATACACCTTTACCGGCTCGTTTACCTGCGCATAGTTTTCGTTGTTGACCGGTGAAAATACCGTGGGCGCCTGGGCAAAAGCGCTCCAGTTGATGTTCCTCTTTTCCGGGGGATGGCAGGCAACGTCCGAGCAGGAGCTCCCGCCGCTTCGGTAGGTGTAGGTGAAGCTGGTGGTGCTGTCGCTGAAGGAGACGTCGTACTGGCCGTTGCCATGTTTGGACCGGTTCAGGATTGTGGCGCCGTCCGCAGTCACTCCGGCATGGCATGACACGCACCCGATCGCCCGGCCGGCATGCACTCCGTGGCTGTTCCCCTTGGGATACCCGTTGGCATATGCCGGCGGCATGCCGTGGCAGGAGGTGCAGGCAAGGGTCAGAGGGGTTCCCCAGGTGGTGGTGCCGAGCCGGCTTCCGAGGGAGCCGGTCGAGACATAGGTGCCGTCGCTGTGGCACTGGACGAGAGAGCAGGTGCTGCCGGATGCCGAGTAGGTGTACGTCCCTATTTTCGTGCCGCTCAGGGTGTACTGGCCGTTGATGTGATAGGAGGGGGAAACATAGGTCCCGTCCCAGGTGGTTGACGAATGGCAGAGCTGGCACCCCAGTCCGGAATGCTTCGCATGGCTGTTCTTCTTGGGCGATCCGGACGGATAGAGCGGCGGATAGCCGTGGCAGCCGTCGCAGCCGAGTGCGGTCACCCCCCATTGCGCCGGGGTCGGGGAGGCGAGCGTGCCGGTGGCGATGGAGGTGCCGTCGCCGTGGCAGGAGACCAGGGTGCAGGTCCCGCCGCCGGAGGAGAAGCTGTAGGTGAAGCTCCGCCCTGGGCCCTGTTTCAGGGTATAGGCGCCGTTCTTGTGGTTTGCCGGATTGCTGACCACCCAGTCATTGGTGGAGCTGACCGTGTCGTAGTGGCACTCCATGCATCGATAATATTGATGCTTCCCATGGCTGTTCTTCTTTGGTGTCCCGTTGGCATACTGGGGCGGGATTGCGTGGCAGAAGTTGAGGCAATTTGTGCCGGTGTACCAGAAGCTTGAGGCCGTCGACTGGGGAATCCCTGTGGCGACGGCCGTCCCGTCGCTGTGGCAGGTCACGTTGCCGCACACACTGTAGCTTGTGGGGGAGAACGTGTAGCTGAACGAGCTTGACGGAGCGGGGCCGACATCATAGGCCCCGTTTTTGTGCCGGGCCGGATCGGTGATCGAGACCCCGTTGCCGGTGACGGGGTAGTGGCAGGCCTGGCAGCCGAGAGCGGAATGCCCGCTGAACAGGTGGGCATTACCCTTGGGAGAGTTGGCCGTATAGGCGGGCGGATTGCCGTGGCAGCCGTCGCAGCCCAGACTGTTGCCACCCCATGCCGCTCCGTTTGAACGGATGGTGCCGGTGCGGATGACGGTCCCGTCGCTGTGGCAGTGGATGGTGGCGCAGCTGCCGCCGCTGGCCGCATAGGTGTAGGAAAAGCCGGTGCCGGTCCCGGGGGTGACGTTGTACTGGCTGTTGCCGTGCAGCGCCGGCGCGGTGATGGTCGTGCCGGTGGTGGTGACGGCGGCATGGCAGAGCTGGCAGCCGATCCCGGTGTGGGCGCCGAGGTGGCTGTTCTTCTTGGGGGAATTGCTGGCATAGGACGGCGGGTTGCCGTGGCACGAGCCGCAGGCGAAGGTGTCACCCCAGGCGGCGGGGGGGGCGATCTGCTGGCTCCCGGTCGCCACGCCGGTGCCGTCGTTGTGGCAGGAGACGTTCGCACAGCTCCCGCCGGATGCGGCGAACGTATAGCCGAACATGTTCCCCGGAGACGGTGTCACCTCGTAACTGTCGTTGGCATGCAGGTTCCTGTCGGCAATGTTTGTGCCGCTTGTGGTCACGGAATAGTGGCAGCTCTGGCAGCCGTAGCCCGCATGCCGGCCATGGCTGTTCGCCTTGGGGGAGCCGTTTGCGTAGGCGGGCGGGTTGGCGTGGCAGCCGGTGCACCCCAGTCCGCTCCCCCAGGTCGCGGAGGCCTGACCAGGTACCCGGCTGCCGGTCACCACAGCGGTCCCGTCGTTGTGGCAGGAGACATTGTCGCATTCGATCGATACCGTATTCCAGTAATAGGAGGTGACCACCCAGTGCGTGGTGAAGTTCACCCCGGAAGAGGGGTCAAGTTCGCAGTTGCCGTTGGCATGCAGTGCCCGATCGGCGATGCCGCTCCCCTCGCCGGAGACTTTGTAGTGGCAGCTGCCGCAGGGGTATTTGGCATGTAGGGGATGGCTGTTGGGCAGCTCGCGGCTGCTTGCGTACTGGGGCGGGTTCCCGTGGCAGGAGGAGCAGGAGAGTGATTCCCCCCCCCAGGCTGCATCCAGCGTTCCTCTCAACTCCCTCACCCTCTGGCGCGACCAGGTGCCGTCGCTGTGGCAGCTGTTGGCGCTGCAGCTGCCGCCGGTCTGGGCAAAGGTGTAGGAAAAGGTGGTGTTGATGCCGGGGGAGAGATCATAGCCGGCGTTGCCATGCCTCCCCCGGTCGGCGATGGAAGTGCCGTCCGTGGTTGTCGCGGCGTGGCAGATACCGCATGAGTAGGCATCGTGTCTGCCGTGGCTGTTGGCCTTGGGTGTCCCCGATGCGTACGCCGGCGGGTTGCCGTGGCACGAGCCGCAGGAGAGGGGAGGTGCGTTCCAGGCCACGGCCGGCGATGACGGCGTCTGGCCGGTGGCCACGGCCGTCCCGCTGCTGTGGCAGTAGATGTCGGCACAGCTCCCGCCGGCATATGCGGCAGCAGTGGAGCGCCCCTTTGCCGACGCGGCGGGCAGGGCGGGGTTGTACAGCTCCACCTGGACGGTGCCGTCGTTGTCCCGTGCCGGGTCGACGGGATGGCAGTGACCGCAGTTGTTCTGATAGCGCGCCGTGGTGCTGATGCTGCCATAGACCGCCATCCGCGGCAGCCCGGTGAAATGCCTCTTGTGGGCATTGTCCTGTGGTGGCGCGCCGTGGCAGGTCCCGCAGGAGGTGGATGTCCAGATCCGCGGCAGAGAGCCCCCCTGGTGGCAGCTGACCATGCTGCAGGTTCCGCCCAGCTTGGAATACGAGTAGAGGAATCCCACTCCCGGTCCCGGGTCGACCTCATAGCCGCTGTTGGGGTGCAGGGAGCGGTCCGCGATGGTGGTCCCGTCCCTGGTGACGCCGTAGTGGCAGGAGCTGCACGGGTTGGCGGCATGGAGCGGGTGCCCATTCGCCTTGGGAACCGTGTCCTCGTAGGACGGGGGGTAGCCGTGGCACGAGCTGCACGACCCGCTCCTCCCCCAGACCGGTGACGAGTTGTTCCCGAACAGGACGCCGGTGGTGACCTTGACCCCGCTGCTGTGGCAGTAGGTGTTGGTGCAGCGGAGCGGTTCGCTTCCCGGCAACCTGCCGTACCCGGTCTGCGGGCCGTAGGGATCTCCCGGCGGGACCACCTCCACATAGCCGTTGGCGATATGGGCGGCGTCGGTGAAGATGTTCGCCCCTCCCCCCATGGTGTCAACCGGGATGGCGGTGCGGTTGCCGGTTACCGTTGTCGAGTGGCAGACCACGCAGCCGTATATGCCGTGCTGGCCGTGGGAACCGGTCACCAGGGGGATCGAGGACTGGGCGTCGCCTCCGTGGCAGCCGGTACAGTCCGCCGGCAGGGACGGGCCTCCCCAGCTCAGCTCGGTTACGTTCGGGAGAGCGAACGGCGGTGACTGCCTGGTCCCCTGGCTGTGGCAGTAGAGGTTGCTGCAGTTCCCGTAGGGGGTGCCCGGCGCAGGGTCTCCCGAATAGGAGCCCGTTGCCCCGGGGACCGGCACGTTCGGGTTTATGACCACGTCGATCACGCCGTTGACATGCTCCGGGCCGCGGGCGGACGTGTCGCTGTGGGTGTAGAAGTCCACATGGCACTGATCACACATTTTCCCTTCGTAAAAGGGGGAGTAGTGGCAGGAGTTGCACCATTTCCCGCCATCGTAGCGCAGGTGCCTGCCGTGGCTCCCCGAGGCCATGTAGGGGATGAAGATGTCGGAATGGTCACCCGCATAGTGACAGGCATGGCACCCCTCGCCGAACTGCTGGCCCCACGACACGGTCCGGTACGTGGGGGGCTGGGTAGGGTCGCTGGTCCCCTGGGCGGTGCTGTGGCAGTAGGTGGCGCTGCAGCTGCTTCCTGTGGAGCTGTAGCGGTACTGGATCGCATCGTTGCCCGGCGATGACACGTCGTACCGCCTGTTCCCGTGGGTGGACGAATAGCTGCTGATGGTGATGCCGTCCATCGTGGTTGCGTAGTGGCACCTGCTGCAGCTGTAGCCGTAGAAGTCGTGCTTGGGGTGGGCGTTGGACTTCGGCGAACCGTTGGCATAGGCCGGCGGATTGCCGTGACAGGAGCCGCAGCCGAGGGTCCCGGAACTCCCCCAGGGAGGGGTGGTGAGATTGGCAAACGGGGCGCCGGTGGCGATCGACGTGCCGTTCGTGTGGCAGTATGCGGTGCTGCACCGCTTGTCGGCAGGGTTGTAGACGACCGAACCGTCCCGGGCCGAGATGTCGTATGCCCCGTTCCGGTGGTTCGAGGCGGCGGCCAGGGTGGTGCCGTCGGTGGTGGTCCCGTAGTGGCAGGTGTCGCAGCTGTTCCGGTGTTGTGGGTGGCTGTTGGCCTTGGGGGCGCCGCTTGTGTAGGCGGGCGGGTTGGCGTGGCAGGCGGTGCAGGGATCGCCCCCCCACGCCGGCATCGCGTAGCGATAGGTGCCGGTCCCGGCGTAGGTGCCGTCTTCGTGGCAGGAGACGTTGCTGCAGCTGCCGAACCGGTTCTCCTGGCTCCGGGGGAGGACGTCGTTCAGCGGGCCGTCATAGCTCCCGCCGCCGGCCAGGCGGATGTTCAGGGGGCGCCGTCCGGCGCTGGTGGCGTGGGCAAAGGAGTTGGTCTCGGCAAGGTGATCGTTGTGGCAGACGCTGCAGCCGCTCAACCCGTTGTAGACCGCTGCGTGCCGGAGATGGCTCCCTGCTGGCCCGCTCTCCCCGCCGGCCGGCGGGGCCCCGTGGCAGGCGCCGCAGCCGTCGGGAACCGTCAGACTCGCCCCTCCCCAGACCGGCGTCTCCCGCTCGAAGTGGCAGTTGACGTTGCTGCAGCTTGAGAGGCGGGGGGTCGGCGTCTGGGGAAAGCCGCTGGAGCCGTTCCGGTAGACCGCGGTGAGGGGCGAGGAGTTGATGTTGGCCGCCAGATCGATGCGTTCGTTGCGGTGGGACGAGGTGTAGCCGGTGCTCGGGTGGCAGGCGGCACAGGCGGTGGCGGTCGCGCCGGGCCCCATGTGGGTCCGGTGATTCCCCCGGAAGCCGCCGGAGGTGATGTTCCGGTACGCTGCGTCCACCGGACGGTAGTCCGGGGGAGAGCTGCTGCCGTGACACTGGAAACATTCGATGGCGGCGTAGGCCGGTATGGGCTGATACAGCAATATCGCGGCGCCGAGGAGGGTAAAACACTGCTTCCGGATAGCGGTGAGAACGGGCATGCCACTCCCTTCTGGGATGTAATGGTGCTCTGGCTGGGATACTATGGCGGCTGCCATTTAATTATATTTTGCAAATTAAGTAATTTTTATGCAATCGCTGTTCCGGGAAGGGCGGGAAGTCGTCTGCTGCATACGAAAAGGCCTGCGGGATTGGCCGCAGGCCTTTATCGAACGGGTGGCGGGGAGGACGAGAACTAGTTCGGGTCTGCGTACAGGTAGATGTTGTCCACGGTGAATTGACCGGCGTTGACGCTCTTCACCTCGTTGATGGTGAACCGGAACCGGAACATGGCCCGCTGCTGTCCTTTGAGCAGTGACGTCAGGTTGAGCTTGACGCCATAGCTCCCTTCCGTGGTCGGGTTGGCCGGGGGATCGCTCCTTCGCCAGACATTCGTCCAGGGGCCGGCGCTGCCGTTCACGCTCACATCCACGTCCGCCGTATTGGGGGACGAGTACTGCAGGCCATAGTCGAACTGGAGTTCAATGGTCTTGTACCCCCGCAGGTCCAGCTCAGGGCTCTGCAGGGCAGCGCTGTTCTGGTACTCGAAGGCTATGACGTAGACGCCGCTCATGTACGGCCTGCTCATCGTCGGCAGCCCCCAGTACCCTTCGGTCACGCTGAACGGATCGAAGCCCGTTTGCCCGGGGAACTGCTGGGAGAGGATCGCCCCGTACTGCGGCGAGTGACCGGTGGTGAAGCTCCAGCTCCTGCCGCTGGAGATATTCGCCCCGACCGCCGTCCTGATCCCGTTGGTGAAGGTGGCGGTATAGGTGGTGAAATAGTGGAGCGGCTCTGTCGGTGTGAAGTAGACGACGTAACAGTTCTGATCGACGGCGACCGAGCTGTAGCTCCCCGGGACCGGCGCACCGTCTTCCGTCACGTAGAAGGTGCTTCCATTGACCGTCGACATGTCGATCTCTTCGGCAAAGACCAGCTGAATCGGATAGGTCCCATCCACATAGGTGGCGTTCTCCGGCGGGCTCACGTACCGGAGGTCGAACGGCTGGTAGCTCCAGTTCCGCCGTTTTGCACCGTCGGCGTGGCAGGAGACGTTGCTGCACGAGCTCCCCAGGTAGCCGAACGAGAAGGTGAACGGGGCGCTGCCGTTGCTCGAAATGTTGTAGAAGCCGTTTGCGTGCCGGGACCGGTCGATGACCGTGTCCCTGTCGGCAACCACCGAGGCGTGGCAGACCTCGCAGCCGTAAGAGGTATGGCTTCCGTGCGCATTCCCCTTGGGGGAACGGTCGGGATAGGCCGGGGGGCGGCCGTGGCAACCATCGCAGCCGAACGTGAACGTGGCACCCCACTGCAGAGGCCCGTTCACCGGCGCCGTGCCGGTAATGATCGAGGTGCCGTCCCCATGGCACGAGACGTTCCCGCAGCTTGCCAGGTAGGAGTTGGAATAGGTCAGCTTGATCCCCGCCCCCTCGCTGACATCGTAGGAGCCGTTGGCGTGCCCCCACTTGCCGGCATTGTGGCACCGGTCGCATGCGTAGGGCTCATGCTTGCCCATATGCCCGTTGGCCTTTGGGGTCCCGTTCGGATACGACGGCGGGTAACCGTGACACGAGCCGCAGCCGAGTGGGGGGGAGCCCCAGGTGGCGGACGAGGTCACAGCCGCCCCGGTCCTCACCGACGTCCCGTTGCTGTGGCAGTAGAGCTGGGTGCAGGTCCCCCCCCGGCTGTGGTCGGCGTTGGTGGCATAGGTGTAGGTGAACACCCTGTTGGAGTAGTAGGGGGAAACATCGTACTGGCCGTTCTTGTGTTTCGCCGCGTTGACGATGGAGTAGCTGCTGTTGACGACACCGGCATGGCAGACGAAGCAGGCGAGACCGCTGGTCATGACGTGGCTGTTGTGGCTGTTGGCCTTGGGAGAGCCGTTGGGATACTCCGGCAGCCACCACGAGTAATAATCCCGGTGACAGCCGGAACAGCCGAGGGAGTTCCCCCAGTCGGCAGAGCCGGTGGAACGGGGCACACCGGTGGCAACGGCGGTCCCGTCGCTGTGGCAGGTCACGTTGCTGCAGCGCCTGGTATTGCTGCTGGTGTTCACAAACGAGATCCCGGGGCCGGGAGCGATGTTGTATCTGCCGTTCTTGTGCAGTGCCTGATTGGCTATTGCCGTCCCGTTGGTGGTGACCGTGTAGTGGCAGGTCTGACAGCCGAGGGGGGCGTGGTTTCCCTGGTGGCTGTTGGACTTCGGCGACCCGTTGGCGTAGGAGGGGGGGGAGCCGTGGCAGAGGGTGCAGGTGGATGCCGCGCCCCACTTGGCCGTGCCCGAGGTCCGGACCCCGGTCCTCACCGCCGTGCCGTCGCTGTGGCAGGAGATGGTGCTGCAGGTGCCGCCGTTAAGCGCGAAGCTGTAGCTGAAGGTCGTTCCCGGCCCGGGGTCAGCGCTGTAGAGGTTGTCCGGATGATACCCCCGGTGGGTGATGGAGACGCTGTCGTTGGTCACCCAGTTGTGGCAGGTGTTGCAGCTGTAGGCGGCGTGATTCCCCTGATGGCTGTTCGCCTTGGGGGTCCCGTTGGCATAGGCGGGGGGGTAGCCGTGGCAGCTGGCGCAGGTCATGGACGGCCGGCACGGCCGTGCCGTCGCTGTGGCACGGCACGTTGCTGCAGCTGCCGCCGGCCGGTGCGAAGGTATAGGTGAAGCTGTGATCGTAGCGCGGGTAGGCCGAGACGTTGTACTGGCCGTTGTTGTGCCGGGATGGGTCGGTGATTTCGTAGAGGGTGTTCATTACGTCATAGTGGCATTCGTAGCACCGGACAGTGCCGTCGAAGGAGAGGTGCCGGGCGTGGCTGTTGGCCTTGGGAGAGCCGCTTGCGTAGCCCGGCGGGTTGCCGTGGCAGTTGGTGCAGGTCGGGGTTCCCCAGGTGGCCGACGCCGGGCTGCTGGGGGTCCCGGTCGCCAGGGCGGTGCCGTCGCCGTGGCACGAGACGCTGCTGCAGCTGCCGCCGCTGGCCGCGAAGCTGTAGGAAAAGCTCGTGCCGGCTGCCGGGGTGACGTCGTAGGCGCCGTTTCCGTGGCGCGCATGGTCGGAGATAGCGGTCCCGTCGGCAGTGGTGGCGGCATGGCAGGTCTGGCACCCCGTCCCGCCGTGCTTGGCATGGCTGTTCTTCTTCGGGGCGCCGGACGGATACGCGGGGGGGGAGCCGTGGCAGGCGGTGCAGGCCAAGGTCGTACCCCAGGCGGTGGGACCGGGGAGCCCGGAGGGTGCCGCACCAGTGGCGATGGCTGTGCCGTCGTTGTGGCAGGAGATCGTCGTGCAGCTGCCGCCCGTGGTGGCGTAGGCATAGGTGAATACCGTGCCGGCGCCCGGTGCGAGGTCGTACCGCCCGTCGCCATGGCGGGTGATGTCGGCGATGCTGGCCCCATCGTTGGTGGTGGCGGCATGGCAGCTGTTGCAGCCCGGCGCACGGTGCTGCGGATGACTGTTTGCCTTCGGCGAGCCACTGGCGTAGGCCGGCGGGTTGCCGTGGCAACCGGCGCAGGTCATGGTCGGTCCGTTCCAGGCAAGTCCTGCCGAGGCCGGGGACTGGCCGCTGCTGACCGAGGTGCCGTCGCCGTGGCAGTAGATGTTGCTGCAGGTGCCGTTCGTGTGGGCGATGCCGCGGTTGTCCTGCAGTAAATTCTTGCTGCTGGAGTAGTGCGCCAGGGGCGAATTCAGGGCCTTGCGGGAGCCGGGCGCCGCCGTCTCGCTGTAGAGCTCGACCTGGACCGCGCCGTCATGGTCCCTGGCGACATCGCGCGGATGGCAGATGCCGCAATTGAAGCCGAAGAGCCGGCCGGTGCTCATGTTGCCGTAGGCGGCATAACGCGGGGCGCCGGTGAAATGCTTCCGGTGGGACGGGTCGTCCGGCGGCGCGGTGTGGCAGTTGCCGCAACCGGTCGATGCCCAGGGGCGCGGCGCCGCTCCGGCCCCGTGGCAACTGACTCCGCTGCAACTGCTGCCACCGGTGCTGTAGCTGTAGGTGAAACTGACGCCGTCACCGGCAGCCAGGTCGTACTGCTTGTTGAGGTGTCTGTTCTGGTCGGTTATGGCCGTACCGTTCGTGGTGGTGGCGAAATGGCACGTCTGGCAGCCGAACTGGGTATGTCTGCCGTGGTTGTTGGCCTTCGGTGTGGTGTCCGGATAGGTGGGTGGGTAGCCGTGGCAGCCGCTGCAGGTCAACGGCGGCGATCCCCAGACCGGCGAGCTGACCGTGTCGACGATGCCGCCGGTGGCGACGGAAGTGCCGCTGGTATGGCAGTAGGTGTTGGAGCAACTGCCGGGAGCGCTCCCCGGGCTCTTGGCGCCGGAGAAATAGCTCCCCCCGTTGTTCGGGCTGAGCGCCACCTCGACATAACCGTTCGCGTGCTTGGTCTTGTCCGTGTAGATCGGGTAATAGGCCATGGATTTGGCAGGAATCGGGCTCCGGTTGTCGGTGACCGTTGCCTGGTGGCAGCCGCTGCAGTCGTAGCCGATGTGGCTCCCATGGGATCCGGTGGCGAGCGGGCTGGCGGAGGTGGCGTCCCCCCCGTGGCAGCCGGTGCAGTCGCCGGGCAGGGCGCCCCCCCAGCGGATGTTGTCGCTGATGGGGGGCTCGTACGGCGGATTGAGCCGGGTCCCGCGGCTGTGACAGTAGAGGTTCTGGCAGGTGCCGTAGGGGGTGCCGGGGACCGTGTCGCCGGTGTAGCTCCCGGTGGCGCCGGCGGCCGGGAAGGTGGGGATGAGCGCCACGTCGATCTTGCCGTCGGCGTGCTCCGGGCCGCGGGCGGAAATGTTCTGGTGGCCGTCGAAGACACTGACCACGTGGCACTGCCAGCAGGTCGGCCGGTCGTTGTATTCCGGCTTGTAGTGGCAGGTTCCGCAGCCCCCCCCCACCTCGAAGATGAGATGCTTCTCGTGGCTGCCGCTCTTCATGTACGGGACGACTCCCTGGGCGTGGTACCCGGCCGCGTGGCACATCTGGCACCCCCGGCCGTACTGCTGGTTCCAGCTGGGCGACGTGTAGGTGGGGGGCAGGGTCGGGTCGGTGATCCCCTGGGCCGAGCTGTGGCAGTAGGTGGTGCAGCTCCCCCCTGCAGGGCTGGCGGTGTAGCTGAGCGTTTCGCCGGGCGGGGGGGTCACGTCGTAAGCCGCGTTGGCGTGCCTGGCCGGATCCGCGATGCTGGCGCCGTCGGTGGTGGTGCCGTAATGGCAGCGGCTGCAGCTGTAGTTGTAGTAGTTGTGCTTCGGATGGGCGTTCGCCTTGGGAGCGCCATTGTTGTATGCCGGCGGGTAGGAGTGGCAGGAGCCGCATGAGGCCGTTCCGCTTCCCCAGGTCGGGGACGAGAAGGTGCCGAGCACCGCGCCGGTGGCAACGGTGGTCCCGTTGCTGTGGCAGTAAACGGCCGAGCATCTGCCGAACCGGTTTCCCTGGCTCCTGGGGAGGTAGTCGTTCACCGGCCCGTTGTAGGAGCCGCTGGCGGAGCTGCCCGGGTTCCTGATGGCGACCACCAGGTCGCGCCGGCCGGCGCTGGTGGCATGGGCAAAGGGGCTGGTCTCGCCGAGATGGTCGCTATGGCAGGTGGCGCAGCCGCCGGTGCCGGGGAGGTAGCGGTCGTGCAGGGGATGGCTTCCTGCCGCGCCGGTGTCTCCTCCCGAAGGAGGAGCCCCGTGGCAGGCGCCGCAACCCGCCGGAGCGGTGAGGGGGGCGCTCCCCCAGGTCGGCGAGGTCCGCTCGAAGTGGCAGTTGACGTTATTGCAGCTCCCCAGGCTGGGGGTCGGTGTCTGGCCGAAGCCGCTGGAGCCGTTGCGGTAGACCGCGGCCAGCGGCGAGCCGTTGATGTTCGCTGCCATGTCGATGCGGCCGTTGCGGTGGGACGATGTGTAGCCGTCGCTGGAATGACAGGTCGTGCAGGCTGCCGCACCGGCCCCTGGCCCCATGTGGGTCCGGTGGTTACCCTGAAAACCGCCGGAGGTGACATTCCGGTACGCGGCGTCAACCGGCCGGTAGTCGGGTGGCGCGGTGCTGCCGTGGCACTGGTAGCACTGGATCGCTGCGTGGGCGTTTGCGGAACAGAGCAAAAAGGCGGAAAAAAGGTAGGCAAAACACTGCGTGCGGATGGCGGTGAAGTCGGGCATGACACTCCCTTCGGGGATGCAATGTGGCACTGCAGAGGGCTTTGCGAAGATATATTTAATTATTTATTGCGAATTAGCGTTGACTTATGCAAGCGGCGTTCCCGATTGACGTTATCAGTTGTCCCGATGGAGACCGTTTTGCACCGAAAATGCAAAAAGGCCTGCGGTGGTGAGCCGCAGGCCTTTTTGCAGAGAACGTGACAGTTTATCGCTGAGCGCTACTCGACGGTCATTTCCGCCTTCTCGACGATCACATCGTATTTGTAGCCGCCGCCAAAATCCTTGTTCTTGTAAAGGGTGCCGGACACGGTGACCGTTTCCCCCTCGGCCGGGACCGACTGGGTGGTGACCACCAGGTTGAAGTCAGCTGTGGCATGGGAGCCGCTGCCGTCACGCAGGTGTACCCAGGTCTTCCCCATGATATTGGCGGAGACCTTGACCACCTTGCCGCGTACCCGGATCTGCTTCTTGTCCAGCTTCGCCTTGTTCTTGTAGAGTTCGCTGATGGTGTAGGCGTTCTTGCCGGTTGCCTTCTTCACCTTGACCTTCACGTCCGGCGAAACGGTCCCGGCGCTGCCGGGCGACTTCCCCTTCACCTCCTTATCCTTCTTCCCCCCCTTGGGAGGCTCCGGCATTTCGGTGAAGTAGATCTTCTCAAAGGTCCGGTTCAGGGTCTTGCTCGGAAAGTTCGTCATCAACATGCCGGGATTGAAGGTCTGCTGCGAGCCGACCTCGATCTTGGCATCGGGCACGGCCAGCCAGATCTTTTCGCCGCTCTTCTTCTTGAGCTGCACGTAGGTGTAGCCGCCGCTGTTGATGATCTGTACGACCTTCCCTTTGTGCGGCTCCTTCAGTTCGGCGGTATCGGCGGTGCCGCGAATGGCCGGCTCGGCAGAGGCTCCGCCGTGCCCGGCGGGCATGGCGGCCTGCTCGGCGCACAAGGCGTAGGCCGGCACCATGAGGCAGAATGCGGCAAGGATTGACAGTCGTTTCATGAATGGCTCCCATGCTCTGTAATATGCGATGCTCAGGAAGTTATAGAGGAAGTGGGAACGGAAGTCAAACAGCTGCTCTGCGTTTGCTGGCAAACGTTCATGGGCGTGCTATTATGATGCGGACTGGAGGGAGACTTAAGCGATGACCCATAAGAAAACCCTGACCATGAAGAATGTCGGCCAGATACTGCTCAAGCGAGGTCTGATCAACGAGGAGCAGTACGGCGAGGTTCTTGCCCGCGGGGAAAGCCAGGCCGCACGCCTGACCAGCTACCAGCAGGCGGGCTATTCGCGCCGTTTCCACCAGGTGCCGGACCAGGTCTCGCCGGCCGAGGTGATCTCCTCCTTCAACCTGGAGATCCCCGGGACCAACGGCAGGGTGCTGACCGAAGACGCCATCACGGAAACCATCGCCCTGGCCGTCAGGATGGAGTACGTCAAGATCGACCCGCTGAAGCTGGACCTTGGAACGGTCACGGCCCACGTCTCCCGCCCGTTTGCCCTGAAACACCTGATCGTCCCCATCGCCGAATCCGGCGGAACAGTCACGGTTGCCGTGGCAGACCCGTTCAACGACGACGTGATCGCCGACCTGGAGAGCATCCGTACTATCCGGGTACGGCGGGTCCTCGCCTCCCGGAGCGACATCCTGAAGATCCTCCGCGAATTCTTCGGCTTCCGGGCGTCGGTGATGGCTGCCGAGAGCGAGTTCATGGCCGCCACCGACCTGGGGAACCTGGAGCAGTTCGTCAGGATGAAGGGGCAGCAGGAGATCGAGGGGAGCGACCAGCACATCGTCTCGGCGGTGGAGTATCTCCTCCAGTACGCCTTCGAGCAGCGGGCCAGCGACATCCATATCGAGCCGAAGCGGGACAAGGCCCTGGTGCGGCTGCGGGTCGACGGTGTCCTGCACAACATCCACACGATCCCGAAAAGTCTCCACGCCCCCATCGTCTCGCGCATCAAGCTCCTCTCACGCCTCGACCTGGCCGAGAAGAGGCGCCCCCAGGACGGCCGGATCAAGACCACCCACAAGGCGAAGGAGATCGAACTCCGGGTCTCCACCCTCCCCGTGGCTTTCGGCGAAAAGGTGGTCATCCGGGTGTTCGACCCGGAGGTGCTGATGCAGGAGCTGGACGGCATCGGCTTCTACCCCCGCGAGTTCCAGCTCTACAACTCCTTCATCCGGCGCCCCAACGGGGTGATCCTGGTGACCGGCCCGACCGGCAGCGGCAAGACCACCACCCTCTATTCGTCGCTCCGGACCCTCTCCTCGCCGGAGGTGAACATCGTCACCGTGGAGGACCCGATCGAGATGGTGATGGAGGAGTTCAACCAGGTCGGCGTGCAGAGCGGCATCGGCGTCACCTTTGCCACGGTGCTCAGGAACATCCTCCGCCAGGACCCGGACATCATCATGATCGGCGAGATCCGCGACCGGGAGACCGCCGAGAACGCCGTGCAGGCGGCTCTCACCGGTCACCTGGTCCTCTCGACCCTTCATACCAACGACGCGCCGTCGTCCGTCACCCGCCTCCTGGACCTGGGGGTGCCGTCGTTCCTCATCTCCTCAACGGTCATCGGCATCATCGCCCAGCGGCTCCTACGGACCATCTGCCCCTACTGCCGGCGTGAGCGGCAGCTGGCGGAGGAGGAGATGGCGTACCTGCAACTGGAGCCGAAAGAGTACCGGGTCTGGGAAGGGGAGGGGTGCGGCGAGTGCCGCGGCACCGGCTACAAGGGGCGGACCGGCATCTTCGAGGTGATGGATTTCACCGACACGGTCAAGTCGGTGCTGTCCGACCAGGTGGACCTGACCGCGCTCTATGGCGCGGCCCGGGCGGACGGCATGGTGAACCTGCGCGAGGTGGCGATCCGGAAGCTGCTGGAGGGGGTGACCACCTACGAGGAGGTGGTGGCGGTTACGGGGTGAGGGCACGGGGCTCAGGGCTCAGGGCTCGGTGAAGGAGCAGACATGGGTCAAGCCTGCAAAACTGCAAAAGGGTGATTTGAGCACCTAATGTCACGAAAACAGCGCTTACGTATCTCAGCTTATGAAATCCAAGAGTTATATGCCAAGATTGCAGGTTTGCAGGCTTGACCCCACAGCGGTCCTATGCCAAGATTGCAGGTTTGCAGGCTTGACCCCACAGCGGTCCCAAGAGCTAACAGGGATTGGTGCCTTTGCGAGCGCAACTCCCGTGGCTCCCTATTCTGGCAGCAACGATTCATGAGCGAGACGAGCAAAATGATTGATCAAAATATAACTCGCAGTGCGTGGCAAAGCTCAATAATGGGCTTTGCCCATATGGTCGGAATTCCTTTTTTGAGTGGCAATTGCCTTGCGCTGTACACTGGTGCTAACAGTCGTTGGGATATGAAAATGTGTTTTGAGATACTATGTCAGGAATTTTGTCGTCTTGGAAAAGAGCCTGACTTAATCGGATTAGATGAAATGTCAAATAGAATGATTCATTTTGAAAGCGGGCTGAAAAAGTTACAACATTTTGATTGGTTGACACTGGATTGCCTTACTTTGAAAGCAACTAGGCCAATTGGTGGGTTTAATTCCGGCTGGTATATTTCAGCTGGTTTTTCTAGACAAATTGATTACATTGGCTTTGCTTTTGGTGATGATGTAGCACCATTTGATAAACAATATTTTACATCTCTTGCAAAACGAATATTGGTAGCTATTGATTTCAACTATGGAATTGCTTACAGTAGAAGAATAAATCTAGGACCTGATATCTATGCTGTAGGTATGAATACTGGACTTGGGCATTCTTCACTTGAAAAAATTAAAATTGCTAAATGGTTTAACGCTGAAATTTGTTTTAAAGAACGTTTGGATTCTCGATCAAATTATTTGAGAGATGTATATGAACTTAATTTTCTGTCTTCTGTTCACTTGTCACAATCAGTTAACGGTGATCTACTTAGTAGATGGATAGAACGTGATCCTGCACACGGTAAACTAGAATCGCTCACAAAAGACCGTTGGGTATGGTCAATTGACAAAAACATGATATCGAGCATAAGAGAAGTCTTGAGAACAAATTCATTACTCGTTGCATATATGAATGATATTCCCCCTAGGTGATAGTTGTCATAGGATGCCAAAGGGTCAAGTCTCAACCCCCTACAAGGTGAATTCAAATTGCAAGTGCACCACGTAGAGCTTGCCGCATGACCTCCGCAGGAGTCCTGGCTCCGCAATCGACTGTTTAACCCCTCATCCGGTCTTC
>CAYSJJ010000003.1:0-89054 GCA_964431365.1 uncultured Geobacter sp.
CGCCTCCGCGGAGCTTGCTGTGGGTGCGACGATCTGACTATTTTTGAGCAACCTGAGTCAACATTCTGCCTGGGACCGAGGGTTGCCAAACGACTTCGCTGTAGCAGTCCCTATTTAATCTCGATGGTGGCCGCCTTGCGGAGGTCGGCGGTCCACTGGTTGAACCGCTCTTCAGACTTTTTCCGGTAGAGGAGCTCCTCGATGGCCCCCTTGACCTCTTCCAGGGGCTTTACCTTTGCGGCGGACTTCTCTTCCAGTTTGATGATGTGAAAGCCGGCCGGCGTCGCGACCAACTCACTCACCTCGCCCGGTTTCATGGCAATGACCGTGCTTTCGATCTCCGGAAGCATCTCCCCCTTGCGGAAGGTGCCGAGGTCTCCCGCATCCTTGGCTGCCGAGGCTTCGTCCGAATTCTTCCGGGCCAGTTCAGCGAAATCCTTGCCGCTCCGCGCCTCCATGAGGACGTTGGCGGCCCGCGCCATGGCCTCCTTCACCTGCACGGCAGTGGCATTCTTCGGCACCCGGAAGAAGATATGGCGGGCCCGGTAGGTCTCGTCCTCGCTGTAGTTCGCCTTGTTGGCGTTGTAGTACTCCTGGATCTCCCGTTCGCTGACCTGGATCTTGGCCCGAACCTCCTGGCCCATCAGGCGTATCCGCTCCAGCTGCTCTTTCAGTTGCAGCTTGTACTGGTCAAAGGTCAGCCCCTGGGTGAGCAGCGCCGCCACCAGCGCATCCTGGGTCATGTTGTTCTGCTTCTTGATCTCCTCGGCGGCCTGGCGGACCTCCTCCTCGCTCACCTGGATGTTCAGCTCCTTGATCTTCTGCTGGACCAGCCGTTTGTCGATGAGCCCGTTCAGGGCCGCCTTCCGGACCTGTTCGCGAACGCTCTCGGTGACCGGTCCGCGCTTTTCCGCCTCCCTCAGCAGCTGGGCCGTTTCCCGGTTGACGTCGTAGATCGTGATGATATCGTCATTGACCGTGGCTGCGATGCCGCTCACGATCTCGGCAGACGCCGGCGACGAAAGAGCCAGGGCGAAAAGGAACAGTAGGAAGATCGTATGCTGTCTCATAGTGCCATTCTTTTACCACAGAGCTGCGAAGGAGGGGAACGGATTTCTTAATCTCCGCACGCCGCTGAAACGAAAAGGCCGGGAGGTTATCCCGGCCTTTTCAGTACCATTATTTCTTCGCTTCCGGCGCCTTCGGTGCCGCCGGCGGTGCGCCGGCTCCCTTGGCCTCTCCGGCCGGGGTGCCACCAAGCCCCTTCAGCACGTCCTCCTTGATGGAGTACTTGCCGCTCTTCTTCAGCTCGTCCTTCAGCTTCTGGAAGACTTCCTGCTGCTTGCTCGGGAGGATGGCCGCCTTGATCTGGTCCTTCACGTCGGCAAAGGCCCGGGTACCGGCGGCGCGCTTGCCGGTTACCTTGATGATATGGTAGCCGAACTTGGTCTTGACGATGCCGGAGGTCTGACCCTCCTTGAGCCCAAAGGCTGCCTTCTCGAATTCGGGGATCATCGACCCTTTGCCGAACCACCCCAGATCGCCCCCCTTGATGGCGGCAGAATCGATGGAGTACTTCTTGGCCAGCTCCTCGAAGTTGCCCCCGGCTTTCACCTGGGCAAGGACATCCTGGGCCGTCTTCTCGTCCTTCATGAGGATGTGGCTCGCCTTGATCTCGTCACCGCTCTTGAACTTGTCCTTGTTCTGGTCATAGAACTTCTTGAGCTCATCGTCGGTCACCTGGGCCTGCTCGTCCACCTTCTTCTTCAGATACGCCTCGACTATGAGCCGCTTCTTCAGGTCCTCAAGCTTCGAGGCGACGTCGGGGCTCTTGTCCAGACCGTCCTTGGTGGCGTTCTGGAGGATCATTTCACGGATGATCATGGTCTCCAGCATTTCCTTCTTCCCCTCCGGGGTTTCGGCCATCGGCTTCAGGTACGGGGGGAGGTTCTCGACTTCCTTCTTGAACTCGTCAACCGTGATGGAGGTGCCGCTCACCTCGGCCAATACCGGGCCGCTCTTGGTTTCCTTCTTGGCTTCACCGGCCTGCTTCTGGCCGCAACCGACCAGTGCGGCCAGGGCAATGGTAACGGTAGCGAGACGGATCATACGGGCGTGGATCATGACTGCTCCTTAATGGGATAATTTGTAGAAATAACGGCCGAAAAGTAGCATATCAAATCAGGCGGTTCAAGACATTTCTGGCCTCTGCCAGGACCCCGTCGAAGCCGGTATCCGGCAGTTCAACCACCAATCGGAACTCGGGGGTGAACTGGTATTTTTTGCACTCCTTGCGGATGAGGGCGATGATGGTGTCGGGAGAAACCGGGGTCTTCTGGTGGAAGGAGAAGACGAGCCGCCGGCCGTCGAACTCCACTTCGCGGATCAGCAGCTCTTTCAGCTGCAGCCGCAGGCGCATGACGTCCAGGAGATAGCCGGCGGCCGGCGGCAGTTTGCCGAAGCGGTCCACCAGCTCGGTGAGGACGTCGTCGATGTCGGCAGGCGCCGATGCCTGGGTCAGCTTCTTGTAGAGGACGAGGCGCTGGTTGGCGTCCGGTACGTACTCTTCGGGGATGAAGGCCGGGATCCGGAGCTTGATCTCCGGCTCCACCCGCTCGACGGTCTCCTCTCCCTTGAGGCGCTGGATCGCCTCCTCCAGGAGTTCGGTGTAGAGTTCGAAGCCGACCGCGGCGATCTGCCCCGACTGGCGCCCCCCCAGGAGGTCGCCGGCACCGCGGATCTCCAGGTCGTGGGTGGCGATGCGGAAGCCGGCCCCCAGTTCGGTGATCTCCTGGAGGATCTTGAGCCGTTCCCGGGCATCGGGAGGGATGGCACCCTCGGAGGGGATGAGAAAGTAGGCGTAGGCCCGGACCTTGGAGCGGCCGACCCGCCCCCGAAGCTGGTAGAGCTGGGCCAGGCCGAAGGCGTCGGCCCGGTTGACGATCAGGGTGTTGGCGGACGGGATGTCCAGCCCCGACTCGATGATGGTGGTGCAGAGGAGCAGGTTGGTCTCCCCGTGCATGAAGCTGAGCATCACCTTTTCCAGCTCCCCTTCGTCCATCTGGCCGTGCCCCACGGCGATCCGCGCCTCCGGCACGATCCGCTGCAGGTGCTCGGCCATGGCGCCGATGCTCTGCACCCGGTTGTGCACGAAGAAGACCTGGCCGCCGCGGCGGAGTTCCCTGAGCACCGCCTCGCGGATCAGCTCGTCGTTGAAGCGCGCCACGAAGGTCTTGATGGCCAGGCGGTCCACCGGCGGGGTATCGATGATGGAGAGGTCGCGGATCCCCATCATGGACATGTAGAGGGTGCGGGGGATCGGGGTGGCGGTAAGGGTCATGATGTCCACGGTGGCCCGGTATTTCTTGAGCCGCTCCTTGTGCACCACGCCGAAGCGCTGCTCCTCGTCGACGATGAGGAGTCCCAGCTCCTTGAAGGTCACGTCCTTCTGGAGCAGGCGGTGGGTGCCGATGATGATGTCCACGGTCCCCTTCTTCACCTCTTCCAGGATCGCCTTCTGCTCCTTGGCGGTGCGGAAGCGGGAGAGCATCTCCACCTTTACCGGATAGGCCTTGAAGCGCTCCCGGAACGATTCCATGTGCTGCTGGGCAAGTACCGTCGTCGGGACCAGGACCGCGACCTGCCTCCCGTCCATCACCGCCTTGAAGGCGCCGCGCATGGCCACCTCGGTCTTGCCGTACCCCACGTCGCCGCAGATCAGGCGGTCCATCGGCCGGGGGCGCTGCATGTCGCTCAGTACGTCCTCGATGGCCGAGAGCTGGTCCGGCGTCTCCTCGTAGGCGAATGAGGCCTCGAACTCCTTGTAGAGGTCGTCCGGCGGGGAGTAGGCGATCCCTTCCTGCACCTGGCGGGCGGCGTAGAGCTGGAGGAGCTCCTCGGCCATCTCCTCGATGGCCTGTTGCGCCCGTGTCTTGGCCTTTTCCCAGGAGGTCCCCCCCAGCTTGTCGATACGGGGCTCCAGCCCCTCTGCCCCCACGTAGCGCTGGACCAGTCCGAGCCGGTCCACCGGCAGATAGAGCTTGTCCCCACCCGCGTACTCCAGGAGGAGGAAGTCACCGGCCACGCCGGCCAGGGAGAGGTGCTGCAGTCCACGGTAGATGCCGACCCCGAACTCCAGGTGGACCATCGGGTCCCCCGGCTTCAGTTCCGCCAGGGAGGTGAGGAGCTGCTTCTTCTTCAGCTCCGAGACGCCGCGCCGCCTGACCCGCTGGCCGAAGATCTCCTCTTCGGCAATGATGGCCACGCCGAACTCCGGGAGACGGCAGCCGCGGGAGAGTTCGCCGACCATGATCTCCACCCGCGGGTCACGGCGGGAGAAGAGTCCGGCAAAGGGCTCTTCGGCCATCCGGAGCGGGAGCCCATAGGGGGAGAGGAGCTCGAAGAGCCGTTGCGCCTGCCCCTGCTGGTGGCAGGGTATGAACGGCCGGATGCCGGCGGCCAGCATTTCCAGGAGCCTGGTCACCAGGGGGCGAAGCACCCCCTCGCTCTCCGCTGTCGGGTCGATCCGGAGGTCCCGGTTCTCCTCGACGCTGAAGCTGAAAACGGTCGCCCCACCAGCGGCGTCCGCCAGTTCCAGGCCAGGGATCGTCACCAGGCGCCCCTGCCCGATCAGCCCGTCGACGGCAGGGGGGTCGCAGTAGAGCTCGTCCAGGGGGGGGAATATCCGGTCGCGCTCCAGGGCCCGCTGCTCGGCCTGGGCCAGTTCGGTGACGAACACTTCCGCTGCCGCCTCGATCCCTTCCGGGTCGACCAGGACCGTGACGCAATCCGGACCGGCATAGGTGAACAGGGTCTCCAGCGGTCCGTGGAACAGCGGCTGGAGGAATTCGACCCCGGCCGGATAACAGTCGTTCTGCACCTGCTCCAGGATTTCGCGGCGGCGGACCACCGGAATGTCCAGTTCGTCGCCGCGCCGTTTCAGGCGGGTGGTGAAGGCCTGCACCGACGACGGCATCAGGATCACTTCCCGGGAGGGGAGCAGCACCAGCTCGGGAAGAGGGTGGAGGGAGCGCTGGGTGAGCGGGTCGAAGGTCCGGATCGTCTCGACGAAATCGCCGAAGAACTCCACCCTGACCGGCGCGGGGAGGGCCGGCGGGAAGATGTCCAGGATCCCCCCCCGGACCGCGAAGGTTCCCCGGTCCTCCACCAGCGGGACCGGTGCATAGCCGAGGTTCACCAGTTTCTGCAGCAGCGCCTCCCGGTCCACCTCTTCGCCGGCCACCATGTAGAGGGAGGCGTCGCCGAGGACCTGGCGCGGGATCACGCGCTGGCTGAGGGCGGGCCAGGGGACGACCACGGCCCGGGCGGTACCATTCATCAGCGCCGACAGGGTGGCAAGCCGCTCGCCGGTCACGTCGGGATGGGGCGAGGCGTTTTCCAGGATCTGGGTGTCCCAGGAAGGGAAAAGGTGAATCGACTCCGGCCGGGGCGAGTAGAAGCGGAGCTCACGGCAGAGCTCGGTCGCAGCGTCGATGTCGGCGGTGACGATCAGGAAGGGGGTGTCGTATCGTTCGACGACGGACGAGAGGATAAAGGCAGGTGCTGAGCCGCGCAGACCGGAAAGCCTGATCCGCGCCCCTGAGGGATGCAGCGCTGCCAGAAGCTGGTTAAGGGGGAGATCTGCAGAGGCGATCATGGGGAAATACTCTGTACTATCGCCAGGGAAGGTGCAACCAAAAAGTTGTCAGGGACGCGTAGCTGCAGGTGCCGGCGGAAACTCCGTTGCGGGCCCGCACGCTTCCTAGAGTCCGGGCAGCCGCGCCTGCCCTGCCTGGTTGGCCTTGTCCTCCCGGACCGCCAGCTTGTCGACGGATGTCACCACACGGTTCTTCCCTTCCCGCTTAGCCTGGTAGAGGGCCTTGTCTGCACGTTCCACCAGGTTGCGGACGTTGAGCCGGTCGCCTTTCGTCATGGCCGCGACCCCGATGCTCGCCGAGACCCAGTGTGCCTGCCCGGCGAACTCGAACTCGGCGTCGGCGAGCCTCAGGAGCAGGCGCTGCGCCACCTCTGCCGCCTTCTGCACGGGGGTCTTCGGCAGCAGAACGGCAAACTCCTCGCCGCCGTACCGCGCCAGCAGGTCGGTCCCCCGGAAACTCTCCTTGAGGAGCCGGCCGAAGCGGGTCAGGACCTGATCGCCGGCCGGATGCCCGTACCGGTCGTTCACCAGTTTGAAGTCGTCCAGGTCGATGAGCAGCAGGGAGAGGGGGAGCAGCTCCTTCCGCCCCTCCAGGTTGAGCATTTCGTCAAAGGAGCGACGGTTGAAGAGTCCGGTCAGACCGTCCAGCATAGCCATTTCTTTGACACGGGAATGTTCGACGGCATTCTGCAGCGCCATGGCAAAGGAAGAGGTCAGATTGTCGCGAAAGGAATCCGAGATATAGCCGTGGTTACGGTCGGTCGGCCAGATCTCGATGCACCCCAGGTCGCCGGGGAGGTCGAGGCGCTGGCAATGGTCCCATTTTACCGTCACGTTGGTCGTCTTGAAAGTCAGCTGCTTCTCGGTGAACGGGAGCACTGTCGGCTCGCGACGCCCCTGGGAAGGGGCATAGCTGATGGTTTTCCCGCCCGCATCGGGGGAGAGGCGGAAGACGATCATGCGGTACGGATTGTAGTCAAAGAGCTGGCGGGCTGCGCTGGCACAAACGCTGTCGGGGTCGAGGGTGGCGATGACGGCGCAGGTGAACTGGCTGAGGAAGATTGCTTCGTTCAGCTCCTGGAGCTGGTTCGGCGAAGGTGCGAAGGCGACGGCCTGTCCCATGCTCGCGCAAAGGTTGCTGGAATAGGGGGGGGTAAACGGGGTTCGAATCACGGTCTTCATGCGCTCTTCTCCACGTCTCAAGTGCCGGGATTTATAGTACAAAGCATGAATTTAATGTCCAGCATCTAATGCATTGAGTGTGCCAGTGCTATGCCGTCTTGTCCCTGCTAATAAAATCAAATAGATATCCGGGCCGGCATAAAACATAGTCCTGAAGTTGCTACGATTTTCAATTTTTTGACACAAATCCGTTGCCGTAACCAGCGGCCGTTTCATCCCATGGTGGAACTCTTTGGCAACAAGCAGCTAAAGGAGTTTCCCGTTACGCCAACCCCTGTCGGGAGAACGCATTTTTCCCTTGACCCCGTTTTCCCCCCCGGTTACTGTTCGCAGGGCATCACAACGCAACGATTTCCGTCCGGACGATTATCGATGAAATGGCTTCTTATTACGGCGACCGGCATCACTCTGTTCGGTGGGTTTCGCCGTCCCCTGCTGGCAGCCGGCATCCTTCTCGAGCTTGTCTACCTGGCGATGCGCGGCATCGATCTGGGCAGGCTCCCCCTGATCGGCCCCCACGACACGCTGGTCTTCTTCTCCACCTCCATCGGGGTGATGGCGCTGCCGTTCCTGTTCTTCCCCTCCCTGCGGGATGCTGAGCTCTTCCCCTGGATGACGGGCTTCACCGTGGCCCTTTTTGCCCTCCTCTCCCTCCCCTTCCCGGCCTTTTCCATGCCGATGCCGCCGATCCTGAACACACTCTGGTTCGAGCTCCACGTGGCACTGGCCTTTTTCGCCTATGCCCTCTTTGGTATCGGTGCCCTGCTGGGCATCCTCTTCCTGAAGGATGGGGAGCGCCACCTCCTGGAACTCCAGTACAAGGCCGCCCTGGTCGGCTATTCGTTTTTCTCCGCGTCCATGGTCTCCGGCGGCATCTGGGGATACTACGCGTGGGGGACCTATTGGCTCTGGACCCCCAAGGAGCTCTGGACCTCGATCCTCTGGCTTTTCTACACGCTCTATCTCCATCTGCGGCTGAAGGGGAGCACCTGGGAGCGGACCGTTGCCTGGGGCGGCATCGTCGGCTTCGGGATCACCCTCTTCACCTACCTGGGGGTGAGCATGCTGATGAAGAGCTCGCACAGTTTCTGAACCGGAACTCAACGCGGATGAACGCGGAAATAGAGCGTCAAACGTCATGTGCAGACAAGATCATTCTCTAGGCGTTTCCTCTGCGAACCTCCGCGACCTCTGCGGTGAAAAGGTTTCCCATGCTTTCTGCCATCTATAACCGTCTAGCCTCTCTCACCTTCGGTCTCTGGCTCCTTGTCGGGGTCTGCATAACCATGGCGGTCGGGTCGTTCGTGGCGAGCGAAGGGTCGGCCATCAACGAGGTGCCGCTCTTTGTCTGGCTCCGTGAGGCCCCGCCGCGGGAGACGTGGTGGCTCTGGCTGACGCTCGCCGTGCTGGTGCTCCTGGTGATCAATACCCTTTTCTGCAGCTTCGATTCCCTGAGGGCGAAATGGCAGCAGGGAAGCTTTCTGGTCAGGATTGCTCCCCAGGTGATGCATCTCGGGTTCCTCCTGATCGTCCTGGCCCACCTGATCAGCGCCAGCGGCTCACTGAAGGAGTCCCTGCAGGTGCGGGAGGGGATGACCATCGGCTTCCCGGGGGGGGCACGGGTGGAGATCGCCGAACTGGCCGCCACCTACGGGAAGATGGGGATGCCGACCGCCATGAGCGCCACGCTCCGCTACGTGCAGGGGGGGGGGGCCCAAAGCGTCACCATCACTCCCAACCATCCGTTCTTTGTCCAGGGGGTCGGCATCTATCTGAAGGATGTCGCCATGGTCCCCTACCGGGCCGGGCTGATCGAAATTCACAAGGAGCCCGGCGGCGGGGCCGCCCTGGCCGGGGCACTCCTCTTCACCGTCGCCAACCTGGTCCTGCTGGCCAAGAGGCGGGGGAAAACCAGTTTGATCTGAACGACAATCACCCACGAAAGCCGTTGGAACGCAAAAGAGGCCCCGACGCGGCGAGAGACCATCGCGGGTATCGGCCGTCTCTTGTGCTGAGCCTTTTATGGCAGTACGACAGGGAGGTGCAATGAACAAGGATCTCATTCTCCTCGGTCACGGGAGCGGCGGCAAGCTTTCACATCAGCTGCTGGACGAGGTGATCATCCCGATTCTTTCCGGCACCCCGCCGGCCGGCCAGAATGACGCCGCCCTTCTGGAGCGGGCCGGCCAGCGGCTCTGCTTCACCACCGACTCCTACGTGGTAGATCCGATCTTCTTCCCCGGCGGCAACATCGGCGACCTGGCCGTGAACGGCACGGTGAACGACCTGGCCATGATGGGGGCCCGTCCGCTCTGGCTCAGTGCCGGGCTGATCATCGAGGAGGGGTTCAGCCGCAGCGAGCTGGCGACGATCCTCACCAGCATGCGGCAGGCTGCGGACGCGGCCGGGGTCGCGATCGTCACCGGCGACACCAAGGTGGTCCCCCGGGGGAAGGCGGACCGGATCTTCATCAATACCGCCGGCATCGGCGCCATCGACCATCCGTACCTCATCCACGGTGCCAATGCTCGGCCCGGTGACCGGATCATCGTCAGCGGCACCATCGGCGACCACGGCATCGCCGTCATGGCGAGCAGGGAGGGGCTGGAACTGGAGACCGACATCCGGAGCGACTCGGCCGCACTGCACGGCCTGGTGGAGGAGTTGCTGGAGGAGGGGGGGGGAGCTGTCCACGTCCTGAGGGACCCTACGCGGGGGGGCGTCGCCACCACGCTGAAGGAGATTGCGACCCAGTCGTCGGTGGACCTGCGCCTCCAGGAGTCGGCACTTCCCATCTGCAGCGCGGTCAAGGGGGTCTGTTCGATCCTCGGCCTCGATCCGCTCTACGTGGCCAACGAAGGGAAGCTGCTGGCGGTCGTGGCGCCGGATGCGGCCGAGCGGCTCTTGGCAAGGATGCGACGGCATCCCCTGGGAGCGGACGCCGCGATCATCGGCGAGGTTACGGCGAGCGGAACCGGCAGACTCGCCCTGGAGACGGTTGTCGGAGGGGTGCGGGGTGTGGAGATGCTGGCCGGCGAACAGCTGCCGCGCATCTGTTGAGGCGCAAGGTTGCTGAAAAACAGCCACCTCGCCGCCGTCCTCGCAAGCCCCTTTGTGCGGCGTAGCGCTGCTACGCCTCCGCGGAGCCTGCTGCGGGTGCGACGATCTGACTATTTTTGAGCAACCTGTATTTATTGTTAAGCTGAACCGACCGGTTCAGCGATGGGGCCCTCAGCCACCTCCGATACCGCAGGAGGGGCCGTGGGAACCGGCGCTGCCGCTCCCCACAGCACAGGCCGAGATCAGTTTTTCCACTTCCGTGGAGCCGCATTTCGGGCAGCTTGTCTCGGCGGCACCCGCGCCCATCTTCTGCAGCAGGGAAAACGACTCGCTGCAGGCCCTGCATCGATATTCGTAGATCGGCATGACAGACCTCCTCTGGCGGTGCAACTGCTATTCAGACTACCATAGGTGATTGGCCGGGGCAAACCGTCCCCCGGTGAAGGAAGGGTCGCAATGAGAAACCGGTACCGGATCTTCAGCGTCGGCGACATCAACGCCTTTTTCGGCCTGATGCTGGATAACATGTCGGATCTGGTCATCATGGCGGCCATTCTCACGGGCGTCTTCCAGCTGCCGCGGGAACTGGTGCTCTACCGGATGATCCCGGGCAGCGCAGTCGGCGTCCTGGTGGGAGATCTCCTCTACACCTGGCTTGCCGCCCGCCTGGCCCGGCAGAGCGGCCGCGGCGACGTGACCGCCATGCCGCTCGGCCTGGACACTCCCTCCACCTTCGGCATGGCCTTCGGTGTCATCGGCCCCTGCTACCTCACGAGCCATGACCCGCTGCTCACCTGGCAGGTGGCCATGGCCACCATCGTGCTGATGGGGCTCTTCAAGGTCGCGGTCTCCTTCTGCGGCCCGGCCCTGCGCCGTGCCGTCCCCCGGGCCGGCCTGCTCGGGAGCATCGCGGCGGTCGCCCTGCTCCTGATCGCCTACCTCCCGCTCCTCAAGCTTTTTGCCTCGCCGGTGGTCGGCTTCCTCTCCCTGGGGATCGTGCTGGTCGCCCTCATTGCCCGCCTGAAGCTTCCGTTCCGCCTGCCGGGGGCGTTGGCCGGCATCCTCTGCGGCACGGTCGCCTACTACCTCCTCGGCGCCGTCGGGCTGCTCCCCACCGGCTACCATCCGCTCCCCGCGCTCCCGGAGTTCCGGCCGGTCTTCCCCCTGCCGAGCCTGGCCTTTGCCGGCGGTCTGGCCAAGGCATTGACCTACCTCCCGCTGGCGCTCCCCTTCGCACTGGCCACCGTGGTCGGCGGGGTGGACGTTACCGAGAGTGCGGCTGCAGCCGGAGACGAGTACAATACCCGCGACATCCTGCTGGTGGAGGGGGTCGCGACCCTGGCAGCCGGTCTCTGCGGCGGGGTGATCCAGTCCTGTCCCTACATCGGCCATCCGGCCTACAAGGACATGGGGGGGCGCGCCGGTTACACGCTGGCCACCGGCCTCTTCATCGGCCTCGGCGGCATGCTCGGCTATCTCTCGTTCTTCGTCGACCTCCTCCCGGAAGCGGCCGTGGCGCCGATCCTCATCTTCATCGGGATAGAGATCACGGCCCAGGCCTTTGACGCCTCCCCCAAGGAGCATTACAAGGCCATCGCCTTCGCGTTCCTGCCGGTCATCGCCTGCCTCATCCAGATCGAATTCGGCCAGCTGCTCGGCAACCTGGGGAAGAGCGGCGCCGACCTGACCGGCGACGCGGCGGCGCTCTACCGGGCGACGCTTATCCTGGGGAACGGCTTCATCGTCACCTCCCTCCTCTGGGGGGGCGGATTCGCCGCCCTGCTTGACCACCACCTGGTGAGGGCCGCCCTGTTCATGCTGGTCTCTGCCCTTGCCACCCTCTTCGGCATCATCCATTCCCCCCTCCCCTCGGGGGCCATGTTCCTCCCCTGGGCACCGCCAGCACCGATCGTCTGGCACCTGGCAGGGGGATACGTGCTCCTCGCCCTCCTGTTTCTCGTGCTCGGACGGTTTGCCCTGACCCACGGGCAGAGCCGCCATTGGCGTATATGAACCTCTATGTGACATTTGAACCGCAGTGGACGCAGAGAAACGCAAGGTAAGCACCAAGATTCGCCACTCCTGAACGCGATCTTGCATTCCTTTAGGACCCTGGTTTTCTCTCAGCGATCCTCTGCGAACTCTGCGGTGACAGTTTTTTGGGGCATAAAAAAAGGCCGCCGGCATCTCTGCCTGCGGCCTTTTCAGTCATGGATCATGCAGGGTTCACCCGTTTTTCTGGCGCCGCTCCTCCAGGAACATGTCGATGGCCAGCAGGAAGACCCCCACGCAGATGGCGGAGTCGGCCACATTGAAGGCTGGCCAGTGGTGGGTCTGCCAGAAGACATCGAGAAAGTCGATCACTTCGCCGAGCCTGATCCGGTCGATCAGGTTACCAACCGCCCCGGAGAGTATCAGGGCCAGCGAGAATGAGGCGAAGCGCTGGTCGTCGCGCAGCTTCCGAAAGGCGATCAGGATGGCGACGACGGCCACCAGAGAGACCAGGATGAAGAATGGGAGGCGGTAGTTGAAGCTGGAGAGAAAGCTGAAGGCGGCACCCTTGTTCCGCATGTAGGTGATGCTGAACAGGCCGTTAATGACCGGCAGCGACTGGTAGAGCTGCATGGTCCGGTCGATATAGATCTTGGTCGCCTGATCGACGACCAGGACCGCGATGGTGACAGCGGTAAGTATGGAGTAGCGGTTTTTCATGGGGTCCCCTCGGTCTCCTGTGAAAATACCTTGCCAAGGATGAAGCGCGTTCCCTCCGGCATCTTATAGGCGGCCAGATCGTGCTGTTTCACCCAGCGGGCCTCGGCGACCTCGTCCTGGTTATGCTTGATGTCGCAGTACTGGGGGCGGCAGAGGTAGTAGAGGATGATGAAGTGGTAGTTCTCGTCGCCGGGGGTGACATGTTCGAAGACGTCCAGCAGGTCCTCCACCTCCACCTGCAGTCCCACCTCTTCCATGACCTCCCGCTCGATCGCCCTGATGATCGGCTCGCCCAGGTCGATCTTTCCCCCCGGCATCACCCACTCCCCCTGGAACGGGGGGACGTTCCGCTTGGTCAGGAGCACCTCCTGGTCGTCGTTGAGAATGACGGCAACCACCGAGGTGACGATATGGTCTTTCTTGAATTTGGGTCGGGTCATGGCTCAAATGGCAGTAGGGGCACGGCCTGCCGTGCCCCTACTGTTATGGCGTTGCAATCCACACGCAACAGGCTACTTCTTCTGCGCCTTCATCAGCGACCTGATCCGGAGCCTGAGGGAGTTGATCTTGATGAACCCTTCGGCGTCGGCCTGATTGTAGACCTTGTCCTTCTCGAAGGTGGCGAAGTCAAGGTTGAAGAGGGAGTTGGTCTCGGACTTGCGGCCGACGGTGCGGCAGTGCCCCTTGTAGAGCTTCACCCTGGCTACGCCGTTGACGGTCTTCTGGGAGTCGTCGATGAGCGTCTGGAGCATCTCCCGCTCCGGCGAGAACCAGTAGCCGGCATAGATCTGACGGGCGTACTCGGGGATGAGGGAGTCGCGGATCCGCATCACCTCGCGGTCCATGGTGATCTGCTCCACCGCCATGTGGGCCTCGCGGAGGATGGTTCCGCCCGGGGTCTCGTAAACGCCGCGGGACTTCATCCCCACGGAGCGGTTCTCAAGGAGGTCGACCCGGCCGATGCCGTGCTGGCCGCCGATGTAGTTAAGGTGCGCCAGGAGTTGGGCCGGCGACATCTTTTCCCCGTCAACGGCCACGGCGTTCCCCTTCTCGAACTCGATCTCCACGTACTGCGGCTTGTTGGGAGCCTTCTCCGGCTTGACCGTGAGGACGTACATCTCTTCCGGCGCCTCGGCCCAGGTATCCTCCAGGATGCCCCCCTCGAAGGAGATGTGCAGCAGGTTTCGGTCCGACGACCAGGGGCGTTTCTTGGTGATCGGGATCGGGATGTCGTTCTTCTTGGCATAGGCGATGAGCGCCTGGCGGCTGTTCAGCTTCCACTCCCGCCACGGGGCGACCACGGTGATGGACGGGTCGAAGTGGTAGTATCCCAGCTCGAAGCGGACCTGGTCGTTCCCCTTGCCGGTGGCGCCGTGGGAGACCGCGTCGGCCCCCTCGATGGCGGCGATCTCCATCTGCCTTTTCGCGATCAGCGGCCGGGCGATGGAGGTGCCGAGGAGGTAGTGCCCCTCGTAGATGGCATTGGCCCGGAACATGGGGAAGACGAAGTCCCTGACGAACTCTTCCTTCAGGTCGTCGATGTAGACCTTGTCGGCGCCGGTGGCAAAGGCCTTGTCCCGGATCGGGTCGAGTTCGTCACCCTGTCCCAGATCGGCGGAAAAGGTGATCACTTCGCAGCCGTACTCGTTCTTCAGCCACTTGAGGATGATGGAGGTGTCCAGACCGCCCGAATAGGCGAGGACGATCTTTTTCACTTCTTTCTTGGCCATTAATTATCTCCTTTGCATCAATATGATCAGTCTTACTTCAGTAGTGTTGCCATGATCGCTTTCTGCACATGCAGCCGGTTCTCGGCCTCGTCCCAGACCACGGAGTGCTTCCCTTCGATGACCCCATCGCTGATCTCCTCCCCCCGGTGGGCCGGGAGGCAGTGGAGGACGATGGCGTCGTCCGCCGCCAGTCCGACCAGGGTCTCGTCCAGGCAGTAGCCGGCAAAGGCCTTCTCCCGCAACTGCTGCTCGGCCTCCTGTCCCATGCTGGCCCAGACGTCAGTGTTGAGGACATGGGCACCGGCAACGGCCTCCCGCGGGTCGGTCGTCAAGAGGAGTCTGGCCCCCCGCTCTTTCGCCCACGCCAGCACCGTCGCGTCCGGCTCGTACCCCTTCGGGCAGGCGAGCCGCAGTTCGAAGCCGAAGATGGCGGCCGCCTCGATCCAGGTGTTGGCCATGTTGTTGCCGTCCCCCACCCAGGCGTAGGTCAGTCCCTCGTACCCCCCCTTCTGCTCGATGACGGTGAAGAGGTCGGCCATGATCTGGCAGGGGTGGAACAGGTCGGTGAGACCGTTGATGACCGGCGCCGACGAGTAGCGGGCAAACTCCTCCACGATCTCCTGGCCGAAGGTGCGGATCATCACGCCGTCGCAGTAGCGGGCCATGACCCGGGCCGTGTCCTTGATCGGCTCGCCCCGTCCCATCTGGGAGTCCTTGTTGGAGATGAAGAGGCCGTGCCCCCCCAGCTGGAAGATCCCGACCTCGAAGGAGATCCGGGTCCGGGTGGACGACTTCTCGAAGATCATGGCCAGGGTCTTCCCCGCCAGGAGGTGATGGGGAATCCCCTTCTTTTGCTTGTCCTTCAGGTCGCGGGTGAGGATGAATAGATCGTCCAGCTCCTGTTTCGTGTACTGGCTCAGGGCCAGGAAATCCCGTTTCATGGTTTGATCTCCTCCAGGATGCCGGTGAGTATCCCGATCATCTCGTCAACTTCCTGCTTGGTGACGGTCAACGGCGGCACGAACCGGAGCACGCTGTCGTGGGTGACGTTGAGCAGAACCCCCCGCTCATGCCCCTTCTTGACGATGTCGCTACCGGGGATGGCGAGCCCCATGCCGATCATCAGGCCGATGCCGCGCACGTCGGTGATGACGCCGAAGCGCCCCTTGAGCGCCTCCAGTTCGCCCAGCAGGTACTCCCCCATCTCCTCGGCGCGATTGAGTAGCCCCTCTTCCAGGATCGCCCGGACAGAGGCCAGGGCGGCCGCGGTCATGAGCGGGTTGCCGCCGAAGGTGGAGCCGTGGGTGCCCGGGGTGAAGGCGGTTGCGTATTTGTCCCGGGCCAGCATGGCCCCGATGGGGGCCCCGCCGGCCAGCGCCTTGGCCAGAGTCATGATGTCGGGGGAGACGCCGAAATGCTCGTGGGCGAAGAGCTTGCCGGTCCGGCCGATGCCTGTCTGGACCTCATCCAGAATCAGGATCAGGCCGTGCTCGTCGCAGAGCTCACGCACCGCCTGCAGATAGCCGGGGGCCGGGACGTTCACCCCACCCTCCCCCTGGATCGGCTCCAGCATGATGGCGCAGGTGTTGGGGGTGATGGCGCTTTTCATCGCAGTCACATCGTTGAAGGGAACGTGGCGGAAGCCGTGGAGCAGCGGGTCGAAGAATTTCTGCACCTTCTCCTGGCCGGTGGCGGAGACGGTGGCCATGGTCCGGCCGTGGAACGAATCGGCAGCGGTGATGATCTCGTAGCGCTCGGGCCCGAAGGTGTCGCGGCTGTACTTCCTGGCCAGCTTGATGGCCGCCTCGTTGGCCTCGGCGCCGCTGTTGCAGAAAAAGGCCTTGTCGGCAAAGGAGTGGCTGCAGAGGAGTTCGGCCAGCTCGATCTGGTTCGGGATCTGGTAGTAGTTGGAGCAGTGGATCATGGTGGCCGCCTGCTCTTGGATCGCCTTCACCACCTTCGGGTGGCAGTGGCCGAGGTTGTTGACCGCCACCCCGGCCAGAAAGTCAAGGTAGCGCTTGCCATCGGCATCCCACAGGACGCACCCCTCGCCCCGGACCGGGACAAGCGGGTAGCGGCCGTAGGTCTTCATGATGACCTTGTCGGACCGTTCGATCCACTCTTGTGAAGTCATTGGGTTATCTCCGTGCCGACGCCAACGTCGGTGAAAATTTCGAGCAGAACGGCGTGCTGTACCCGGCCGTCGACGATGTACGCATTTTTGGCCCCTTCCTTCAGGGCATCCACACAACACTCGACCTTGGGAATCATCCCGCCGGAGATGGTAGCGTCATCGATCAGCCGCGGCACATCGGCGAGGGCGATGCTGGAAAGGAGTCTCCCCTCCTTGTCCTTCACCCCGGAGACATCGGTGAGGAGCATCAGCTTTTCGGCCCTGAGCGCCCCCGCTATCCGGCCGGCCACCAGGTCGGCGTTGACGTTGTAGCTTTCGCCGTTCGCCCCGACCCCAACCGGGGCGATGACCGGGAGGAACTTGCCGTGCTCCAGGGTCTGGATAAGCTCCTGGTTGACCTTGACAACGTTCCCGACGTAGCCGATGTCCACCGTCTCCACCGAGCCGTCGTCGTTTTTGATCTCCTGCAGCATCTTTTCGCAGAGGAGCAGCGAGCCGTCCTTGCCGGAGAGGCCGACTGCCCGGCCGCCGTGCTGGTTCAGGTAGCTGACGACCTCCTTGTTCACCTGGCCGGTCAGCACCATCTCTACAACCGCCATGGTCTGGCTGTCGGTGACCCGCATCCCCCGGACGAACTCGGAAACGATGCCGTAGCGTTTGAGGGTCTCGTTGATCTGGGGACCGCCGCCATGGACCACGACCACGTTGATGCCGAGCGACTTGAGGAGGATGACGTCGAGGGCGAAGGACTCCTTCAGCGCCTCGTCTGACATGGCGTGGCCGCCGTATTTGATGACGATGGTCTTACCGGAGAAGCGCCGGATGTAGGGGAGGGCCTCCATCAGCGTGTTGGCCTTGTCGATCAGGTGCTGCATGCTTCCGTACCGCCTTGCAGGTGGAATGGTGGATGCGAAGTGCACAACTATAGCAGATGGGGGAAAATAATCAACGGCAAAGAGGGGTTGCGAAGCGGCTGCAGTACGGGAGGGACGGGGTTTGGGGGGGCGGCTACCCTTCGCCCCCCGGCAGGGTGATGGTGACGGTGGTACCGAGCCCCGGCTCGCTCTCCACCTGGATCGTGCCGCCGTGGGCACGGACGAACTCCCGGGCATAGTAGAGGCCGAGGCCGAACCCCCTGATCTGGCCGGTATGGGACGGGTCGATCTGATAAAACTTCTCGAAGATCTTGGGGAGTTCGTCCTTGGGCATGCCGATGCCGGTATCGGCAACGGTGATGTGACAGCCGTTCCCTACGGCGCGGAGGTTGATGGTCACATGACCGCTGTTGCCGGTGAATTTGAAGGCGTTGTCGATCACCTGCTTGATGGAGAAGGTAATCTTGTCGGTGTCGAGCATTAGCGGCGGGATCGGCTCCACCGCCAGTTCGGCATCGATCCCCGGCTTTCTCGTTACCTCTCGGGATTCCGACAGGATGACGTGGATCAGCTTTTCAAGGTTGCAGGGCTCCTTCTTCAGCCCCTGGCCGGTGTCCATCATCCGGCTGAAGACGAGGAGGTCGGAGACCATTCGCTCCAGGTAAGAGGCTTCATCCAGGATCAGTCGCAGGTTCTGCTTGAAATTCTCCTCCTGCGGATCGAAGACGCCGGTCCCCATGTTCTGGAGAAAGAGGGAGATCGCGGTCAACGGGGTGCGGAATTTGTGGGAGATGATCGAGAGGAAGTTGGACTTGAGCCGGTCCAGGTTCTTCAGGTTGGCGACCTCTTCCTTGAGGGCCTTCTTCACCAGCGCCTTGTCCACGGCGGTCTTCAGCTGCAGCAGGTTGAGCGGCTTGGAGATGAAGTCGTCGGCATCTGCCTTGAGGGCGTTGAGGATGATATCCTTTTCCGCAAAGCCGGTCATGACGATGACCACCAGGGTCGGTTCCGTCTCCTTCAGGCGGCGGAGCAGCTCGATGCCGTCCATCTTCGGCATCATGACGTCGGTGAGGATGACGTCGATCCCCCCCTTGGCGAAGATGTGCAGGGCCTCTTCGCCGTCGCCCGCCTGGAGCACCTCGTATCCTTTGAGGGCCCTGGCGCAGAGGTCGCGGATGATCGCCTCGTCGTCGACGATGAGGATCCGTTTCAGATTGAGCTGCTGGCGCTGCTCAACGGCTGGTTGTTGGGAGAGTTCTAGCACTATCGGTGACCATGCTCGGTTGAGATAAAAGGGCAGCTATAACCTTACCCTGTCATTGGCGGTTGGCAACTAGCCGCCGATCAGGGAGTACAATTTTTCCAGGGCAGCTGCCAGGTTTTCCGGCTTGGTCCCCCCGGCCTGAGCCAGTTCAGGTTTGCCGCCGCCGCTGCCGCCGACCACCTGGGCGAGCTCCCGGATCAGCTCCCCGGCCTTGAAGCGGCCGGTCAGGTCCTTCGATACCGTCACCAGGAGGCTGGCCTTGCCGTCAGCAGCGGTACCGAGCCCGATGATGCCGGAACCGAGCCGTTCCTTGAGGGTATCGGCCAATTCCCGCAGCCCTTTAGCGTCGGTTCCGCTGACCTGCGTTGCCAGCACCTTTACCCCTGCGATCTCACGGACTTCGGTCAGCAGGTCGGCCGAGGCGCTGGCGTTGATCCGGGCCTGCAGGGCTTCAACCTCCCGCAGAAGCTCTCTCTGGCGAGTCAGGAGCCGTTCGACCTTGTCGATGGTGCTTCCCCCCTCGGCCTTCACCAGGGAGGCAACCTGCCGCTGTTCGTCCTCCATCTGCTGGACGTGACGCACCGCCGCCGAGCCGGTCACGGCCTCGATCCGTCGCACCCCGGCCGCGATCCCCCCCTCGGAGAGTATCTTGAAATAGCCGATATCGCCGGCCGCAGTCACGTGGGTACCGCCGCAGAGCTCCGAGCTAACGTCACCCACCGTGACGACACGGACCGTATCGCCGTACTTTTCCCCGAAGAGGGCGGTGGCGCCGCTGGCCATGGCGTCGGCAGCGGCCATCTCCCGGACGCGGACCTGGGCGTTGGCCATGATGAAGCCGTTCACCAGTTCCTCCACCAGTCGCAGTTCGTCGGCGGTGACGGTGGAGAAATGAGTGAAGTCGAAGCGGAGCCGCTCCGGCTCCACCAGGGAGCCGGCCTGCTTCACATGGTCGCCCAGCACCTGCCGCAGTGCCGACTGGAGCAGGTGGGTGGCGGTGTGGTTCCGTGCCGTTGCCAGCCGTTCGTTGACCGTCACCCGCAGGTCGACCGCTTCGCCGGTCTTGATGGTGCCGCTCTTCACCACGGCGCGGTGGACGATCAGGTCCGGATAGGGGCGAAGGGTCGTGGTGACCTCCAGGTGGGCGCTGCCGGTGGAGATCTCCCCGGTGTCGCCGGCCTGTCCGCCGGAAGCCCCGTAGAACGGGCTCTTGTCGGTGATCACCGCCACTTCGTCCCCGGCTCCTGCCTCGGTTACCACGCTGCCACCTCTGATCAGGGTCGTGACGACCCCGTAGGCGGTCTGCTCGTCGTAGCCGGTGAAGGGGGAGCGGGTCCCCTCGCTGTAGAGGGTCTTGTAGATGTCGGCGATCCCCTCTTCCCCCGAACCTTTCCAGTGCTCCCGCGCCTGGTTGCGCTGGCGCTCCATGCAGAGGGCGAAGCCGTCCTCGTCCACCGTCATCCCTTCGGCGGCGACGATGTCGGCCGTCAGGTCAACGGGAAAGCCGTAGGTGTCGTAGAGGCGGAAGACCGCTTCGCCCGGGAGGACGGACTGGCCGGCCTTCTTCAGCGTGGCCACATCTTCGTTCAGGATGGCGAGCCCACGGTCGAGGGTCTCGGCAAAGCGCTCCTCCTCGGCCAGCACCACCTTCTTGATGTACTCTTCCCGCTCCAGGAGTTCCGGGTAGGCGTCGGCCATGAAGGCATTCACCGCATCCACCGTCTTGTGGAGGATCGGCTCGGCAAAGCCGAGCATCTTGGCGTGGCGGGCAGCCCGGCGCATGATGCGGCGCAGCACGTAGCCGCGCCCTTCGTTGCTGGGAAGTGCCCCGTCGCAGATCAGGAAGGTGACGGCCCGGGCATGGTCGGCAATGACCCGCATGGAGACGTCGTCCCTGTCGTTCTGGTGGTAGCCCTTGCCGGAGAGTTTGGCAACGTACTGGATGATCCCCTGGAGCAGGTCGGTGTCGTAATTGGACTTCACCCCCTGCATGACCGTGGATATCCGCTCAAGCCCCATGCCGGTGTCGACGGCCGGTTTGGGGAGCGGGGTCAGGGTGCCGTCTGCCGAGCGGTCGAACTGCATGAAGACGTTGTTCCAGATCTCCATGTACCGGTCGCAGTCGCACCCGACGGCGCAGGTGGGGCTGCCGCAGCCGACCTCGGGACCGTTGTCCCAGAAGATCTCCGAACAGGGGCCGCAGGGGCCGGTGTCGCCCATGGACCAGAAGTTGTCCTTTTCGCCGAAACGGTAGATCCGCTCCCGGGGGACCCCCTCCTGCAGATGCCAGATGTCGGCTGCCTCGTCGTCATCGTTGTAGACCGTCACGTAGAGCCGTTCCTTGTCCAGGCCCAGATCCCTGGTCAGGAACTCCCATGCATAGGCAATCGCCTCTTTCTTGAAGTAGTCGCCAAAGGAGAAGTTGCCCAGCATCTCGAAAAAGGTGTGGTGGCGGGCGGTCCGGCCGACGTTCTCCAGGTCGTTGTGCTTCCCCCCGGCCCGGACGCACTTCTGCGACGAGCAGGCCCGCACATACTCCCGCTTCTCCATGCCGAGGAAACAGTCCTTGAACTGGTTCATGCCGGCATTGGCGAAGAGGAGTGTCGGGTCGTTGTGGGGGATCAGGCCTGAGCTGGGGACAATGGTGTGTCCGCGGTCTGCGAAAAACTTCAGGAATCTGGCGCGAATCTCTTTTCCGGTCATCGGGTCCTCGTTATAGGTGGGGTTGAACTGATTAGTCAAAAGGCGGTTACTCACGCAGCAGACGCGGAACTCGCGGAGAAATGCAAAGGCAGACAAGCAAAAAAGAGCTCAATCCTCTCGAGCCAGCCGGAGGCTGTCAAAGATGGCGGCAAGGGAGAACCCACGACGCTGCAACCAGCCGACCACCCGGCGCTTTTCCTGCGGGGTGGCGGTTGCCGGGTCGAACCCGGCATACCTGCGGCCCAGGAGCTCGGCAATTGCCCGGCGTTCGTCCAGTTCCTCTCCGGCAGCCGCCACTGCCGCTTCGATCAGTTCCGATGGGATTCCCCGCCGCCGGAGCTCCAGTCGGAGCCGGTGGCCGACGGCCTTTCCTTCCCGTACCGCCCGGGCTGCCCATTGTTCGGCGTACCGACGGTCGTCCAGATAGGCCAGATGCTGCAGCCGTGCGATGGCAGCCTCGATCTCCTCGCCGGGAAATCCCCTGGCAGTCAGCTTCCGGGAGAGTTCGGCACTGCTGTGATCGCGGCGGGCCAGCAGGTTCAAGGCCGCGTCAAAGGCCTTGTTTCCGGCCACGCTAGAACTTTTCGATTTCCGGCGTTTCCCCCTCCGTCGCCTTTCCTTCGTCGGTAAACTGATCCCAGGTGGCGTCGGATGTGGAGGAGATGCCGGAAATCTTGAGGGCGAAGTCATCCGGGTTGGAGGACTGGCGCATCGCCTCCTCGTAGGTGATCATCTTGCCGGTCAGGAGCTGCATGAGCGACTGGTCGAAGGTCTGCATCCCATAGGCCACATGCCCCTGGGCAATGGCCTCGGGAATGAGCTTGGTCTTTTCCTTGTCGTCGATGCACTCCCGGACGCGGGCCGTGCCGATCATGACCTCCACCGCCGGGACCCGTCCCTTGCCGTCGGCCCTCGGGACGAGGCGCTGGGAGATGACAGCCTTGAGGACCCCGGAGAGCTGCATCCTGATCTGGCGCTGGTGATACGGCGGGAAGACGGAGATGATCCGGTTGACCGTCTCGGCCGCGTCCAGGGTATGGAGGGTGGACATGACCAGGTGGCCGGTCTCGGCCGCGTGCATGGCGGTCTCGATGGTTTCCATGTCGCGCATTTCGCCGACCAGGATGACGTCCGGATCCTGGCGCAGCGCCCCCTTGAGGGCGGAGCTGAAGGAGAGTGTGTCGAATCCCAGCTCCCGCTGGCTGATGATGCTCTTCTTGTCCCGGTGGAGGAATTCCACCGGATCCTCGATGGTGATGATGTTGCTGGTCCGGTTCTCGTTGATGTAGTCGATCATCGCCGCCAGGGTGGTGGACTTGCCGCTCCCGGTGGTGCCGGTGACCAGGATGAGCCCCCTCTCCTCGGAGGAGATCTTCTTCAGAACCTGAGGGAGGTTGAGGGTCTCGAGGGAGGGGATGCCGAAGGAAATGGCCCTGAAGACCATGGCCACGGTTCCCCGCTGATGATAGGCGCTGACGCGGAAACGGCAGAGGCCGGGGACGCCGTAGGCCAGGTCCACCTCGTAGTTATCCTCGAACTGCTGCTTCTGGCGCGGGTTCATCATGGAATACGCCATTGCGCTGACCGTTTCGCCGCTCAGCCGTGGCGCATTGGGGATCGGCCGGAGCCTGCCGTCGATCCGCACCACCGGCGGCAGACCGGTCTTGATGTGGATGTCCGAAGAGCGAGCCTTCACCGCGATTGTCAGGATTTCTATCAGGTCCATAGATGCTCCCTGGCAGGTTGCTGAAAAACAGCCATCTCGCCGCCGTCCTCGCAAGCTCCTCGGTGCGGCGTAGCGCCGCTACGCCTCCCTCGAAGCTTTCTGCGGGTGCGACGATCTGACTATTTTTGAGCAACCTTGGGTTCAAACAGTCTGTTTGGCTTTATGCCGCTACACCGCTCCCTGCCAGCCCGCACTGGGCGAGCAGCTTCTCCCTGATCTCCGCCAGCATCTCCGGGTGTTCCTTCAGGAAGATACGGGTATTTTCCCGTCCCTGGCCGATCCGGTCCTTGCCATAGGAGTACCAGGCGCCGCTCTTGTCGACGATCGCCCGATCGACGGCAAGGTCCAGGACGTCTCCCTCCTTGGAAATCCCTTCACCATAGAGGATGTCGAATTCCACCTCCTTGAAGGGGGGGGCAACCTTGTTTTTCACCACCTTCACCTTGGTGCGGGAGCCGATGACGTCGTTCCCCTGTTTGAGGGAGGCGATCTTCCTGATGTCCATCCGTACTGAGGCGTAGAACTTGAGGGCGTTGCCGCCGGTGGTCGTCTCGGGGTTGCCGAACATGACGCCGATCTTCATCCGGATCTGGTTGATGAAGATGACGCAGCAGTTGGATTTGCTGATGATGGCGGTCAGCTTCCGGAGCGCCTGGGACATGAGCCGGGCCTGGAGGCCCATGTGGGAATCCCCCATCTCCCCCTCGATCTCCGCCTTCGGTACCAGCGCGGCCACCGAGTCGATCACCAGGATGTCGATGGCACCGCTCCTGACGAGCATTTCGGCGATCTCCAGGGCCTGCTCGCCGGTGTCGGGCTGGGAGACCAGGAGGTCGTCGGTCTTCACGCCGAGTTTCCGGGCGTAGCCGATGTCGAGGGCATGCTCCGCGTCGACGAAGGCGGCGATCCCCCCCAGCTTCTGGGCCTCGGCTACAATGTGCAGGGCCAGGGTGGTCTTGCCCGAGGATTCCGGCCCGAAGACCTCGATGATCCGTCCGCGGGGCACGCCGCCGACCCCCAGGGCCAGGTCGAGGGAGAGGGCTCCGGTGGGAATGGCAGCCACGTCGGGGAGCGGTTCGTCGTTGCCGAGCCGCATGATGGCCCCTTTGCCGAACTGTTTTTCTATCTGGCTGACTGCCAGGTCTATCGCCTTCTCACGTTCCTGCATTGCAGATCCTCCGCTGTCGGTCGTCGGGCAGACGCCGGTTAATGGCCAAACAGATACCATATCTGGCGTAAACATTTCAACCTATATGGCTTTAACTCCTCCCACCCTACCCTTGTCAGGGGAGAAGCCGGGTCAATTCCCATCCGGGAAGAGAGGGAGGTTCGGTTGCATGGTCGGTTCGCCCATCGGGATCAGGAAACAGAACGAGCTCCCCCGCTCCCCTTCGTCGGCGCTGCTCTCTACCCAGACCATGCCGCCGTGGGCTTCGACCATCCCCTTCACGATGGCCAGACCGAGGCCGGTACCCTTCCCCTGGAACTTGAACTTGCCTGTGGAGTGATGGTTGATGTCGCCGATCTCGTAGAAGCTGTCGAAGATCCGTAGGTGCTCCTCGGAACTGATGCCTATCCCGCTGTCACGAATCTCCACCATGAGAAAGAACCCTTCGCCCATCTGTTCCCAGAACATTCGATTGAAGCGGAGTATGGCGGTTTCGCGGTCGCAGAGATCGTCGCGGCAGGAGTAGCGGGTGACGATGGTGATGGTCCCCCCGTCCGGCGTGAATTTGACGGCGTTCTCCAGGAGTTCGCCGAAAACGTCTTCGATGAAGCCCCGATCGGCGTTGAAGGGGGGGTGGCCGGTCCCCCTGTCAATGTGGAGTGTCTGGCTCCGCTCGCCCAGGACCGGCGAAAAGCGCTTGTGTATGGTATCCAGCACGTCGTCCAGGTGAACGGTGCTCCGGTTGGGGAGGAGACTCTTCGCCTCCAGCCGGGCCACCTTCAGCAGGTCGTTGACGATGTCGTTGAGACGGATCCCCCCCTGGAGGATGATCTCCAGCAGCCGGCGGACGTCCTCCGGGGCATCCTGGCAATGGGCGGCAAGCAGGAGCTCGGAGCTGCCGATGATGCTGGTGAGCGGGGTCTTGAATTCGTGGGAGACCATGCCGAGGAAATGGTTTTTCATCCGGTCGAGCCGCTCCAGTTCCCGGTTGGCCTCCTCCACCAGCTCCAGGTTCTTGCGGAGGCGCTTCTGGGAAAGGGCCAGATCCCGGCTGCTCCGCTCCAGCATGGTGTGGGAGCGTTCCAGCTCGTCGTTCTTTTCCCGGAGCTGGCTGAAGATGCGGGCATGCTCGATGACGATCCCCACCTGTTTGCCGACGGTGGTCAGGAAACGGAGCTCGTCGTCGCGACAGAGGCGTTCCGAGCAGTTCATGAGGTGCATGACCCCGATCAGTACATTGTGGGCAATGAGCGGCACCGAAACGACGCTTTCCCAGCCGGCATCCCGCAGGCATTCGCTCAGGCAGCAGCCGGTGAGATCGGCGGTAGCCAGGCTGTGACAACTGATATGGCTCACCATCCGGCAGCAGGCCTCGCGGGCCAGGCTCATACTGTACAGCTCCTCTTCCAGGGAGGGGGGAAGTGCCTTGCTGCCGGTAAGCAGCAGGGTCTTCCGGTCTCCCGCCAGGAGGTGGACCGTCCCGGCCTCGGAACCGAACAGCGCCATGGTCTCGGTGAGAGAGACCTGCAGGACGTTCTGGAGGCGCAGGGTGTCGTTGGCATGGGAAAGAATGGCATTCAGGATCGTCAGCTCGTGGTTCCGCTGGTGGATCTCCCGTTTGGCCTGATGACGGAGCGTCACATCCTGGATCGTCACATGAACGAGGCGTTCGTCCCCGAGATCGATCAGCCGCGCATCGACTTCGCAGGCGCGGTGTGAACCATCCTTGTGGCGGAAGGAGATCGCCGTCAACCGCCCCCGCCCCCGTCGTTTTACCCGCAGGACCAGGGCCAGAAAGTCGCCCAGGTCCTCCTCGGTAACCAGGTCCGACCCGCGCCGGGCCGTCATCTCTTCATGGCTGTAGCCAAGGAGCTCCGTGCCGAGCCGGTTCACCTCTTCCAAGACCCCGGTTTCGGCGTTGAAGACGAAGATGGCGTTGCCCGCCCCTTCCAGCAGCGACTTGTACCGGCGGAGCCTCTTTTCCAGCGCCACCTCCAGGTCGGCCACCTCCTGGTGTTGACCGGTCAGATGGCTGGCAATGAACTGATGGGCAAGGGCGATGAGGGCGAAGAGGAAGAGCGGCAGGCCGATAAGGGCGAGGGGGACTGAAACGTGGGGATCGGCATCGGGCCAGAAATGGGCGGCCCTGCCGAGCTCCATGACGGGGAGGCAGGCACCGACGACGCCGGTCAGCACCAGCCACGTGAGCATTCTCTTTCTCGCCACACCCATGTTCGCTCCCTCTGCCGCTATCGGGTTGTCAGCCGATAGCGCAGCCACTCCAGGGCGGTAAAGGCGGTTCTGACCCTGACCTTGTCCCGGCTGCCGCCGAACCGGAACCGCTCAACGCGGCATCCTTCGGCATCGGCCAGGGCGATGTAGACCGTCCCGACCGGCTTCTCCTCAGAACCGCCATCCGGGCCGGCAACACCGGTGACCGCCAGCCCCAGGTCGGTGCCGGCACGTTCCCGCACCCCTCGGGCCATGGCCTCCGCCACCTCCCGGCTGACCGCGCCGTGACGCTCCAACAGTCCCTTGGGGACCCCCAGGAGACGCTCCTTGACTTCGTTGGCATAGGCGACGATCCCCTGAAGAAAATAGGCCGAACTGCCGGGGAGGTCGGTGATCCGCTTGGCAATCAGGCCGCCGGTGCACGATTCTGCCAGGGCCAGGGTCATCCCCCGTTCCCGGAAGAGCCGGGCAACCACCGTGTCCAGGCTCTCCTCCCCCTCGCCGAAGATCACGCTCCCCAGGCGCTCATATGCCTCGGCGGCTACGGCGTCGAGAGCCTTCTCCACCGCGGCCGGGTCGCTGCCGGTGGCGCGGAATTTCACCTGCACCTCGGGAAAGACGACACAGTAGGCAACCGCGATCCCCGGTCCGGCCAGATCGCCGACCCGGGCGGAAACATCGGCCTCGGGGAGGCCGAAGACCTTCAGCACCCGGGTCCGGAGGAGGGGAGGGGGGGGAAGGAGCCGGCGGAGGGCCGGCAGGACCGTTGCGACGAACATCGCCGCCATCTCGTCCGGCACGCCGGGGAGGACAAAGAGGGTGCACTCGTCCCGCTCCAGGCGGAAGCCGAAGGCGGTGCCGACCGGGTTGGGGATGAGTTCCGCCTCTGCCGGCAGCCATGCCTGCTGTTCGTTGCGCGGATGGAGCGTCCTGCCGAGCCGGGCTGCAAAGGTGCGGATATGCTCCATGACCTCTTCCCGCAGGGAGAGCTCCTGGCCAAAGGCCCGAGCTGCGGCGCGGGCGGTCACGTCGTCCTCGGTGGGGCCGAGCCCGCCGGTGGCGACGATCACCCGATGACCTGCGGCCAGGTCGCGGATGGCGGCGGCGATGGCCTCTTCGTCGTCCCCCACGGCCAGGTGCCGGGCGACCCGGTACCCCTCGGCGTAGAGCCGGGAGGCGACAAAGGGGGCGTTGGTGTCCACGATCTCGCCGAGCATCAGCTCGTCGCCTATGGAGAGTGTCGCAATCGTCACCAGAACCTCGTCAGCAGGTGCAGCGCCAGGCAGGCATAGACCCCTGCAGCCAGATCGTCCAGTACCACGCCACAGCCGTTTTTCATGCGCCGGTCGATGGTCCTGGCTGGGAAGGGTTTGACCACGTCGAAGAAGCGGAAGAGGAGAAAGCCGGCCAGGATCTCCTTCCAGCCGAAAGCGACGCCGGCCATGGTGAGGATGAAACCGGCTACCTCGTCGATGACGATCAGCCCCGGATCGTGCCGTTCGTAGATCGTCTCGGCCCGGTCGGCGACCCAGCAGGCCGCTACGCTGAAGATGACCAGAAACGCCAGGTACCAGGGGAGCGGCAGCCGGGCCAGGAGCAGATAGAGCGGGATGGCGGCGGCGGTCCCGAACGTTCCCGGTGCCACCGGCGAGAGCCCCGACCCGAACCAGGTGGCCAGCACCTTGACCAGGCTGTTCATTGTGGTGCGCACTCCCGTTCGATCGAGCGGTAGACGTCCAGGATCGGCATTCCCAGTGCCAGGGCGAGCCGGCGGCACTCGTCGAATTCCGGGGTGATCCGGAGCAGGCGGCCGTGGTCGCTGATCACCTTCACCCGTACCGTGCCGAGCGAGGTCTCACGCTCCTCGCTCCGCCGCTCCAGGACGAGCCGGTCGGCCCGGTAACGCCGGATGCCGATGGCCGTGGACTCGGCCAGCACCAGGCGGGCCAGGCTGTCGGCCGTGGCCGGCGCGGCCAGTACTGTCAGCTTTATCCCAGGCCGGTTCTTTTTCATCATGAGCGGCGTGTAGGCCACATCCAGCGCGCCCGCGTCCAGGAGCCGCTCCATGAGGAAACCGGCCACTTCCGGCGTCATGTCGTCGATGTGGGTTTCCAGGACCTGGATCTCATCGTTCCAGCCGGTGCCGTCGGGGTCGCCCAGGAAGAGGCGGAGGATATTGGGAATGTCGGTGAAATCCTTGGAGCCGCCACCGCTGCCGATCCCGGTCACCCGCATGGGGGGGACGCCGCCGAAGCCGGTGGCCAGGGCGGTGACGATGGCCGCCCCGGTGGGGGTCACCCGCTCGCCGGGACCGGTATCGCCGTGCACCGGCACCCCCTTGAGGAGTTCGGCCGTGGCCGGGGCCGGTACCGGGAGCCGGCCGTGGGCCGTCTCGATGAAGCCGCTCCCCAAGGGAAGCGCGCCGGCGGAGATGGTCGTCACCGCCAGGTACTCCAGGCCGATGGCCGCGCCGACGATGTCGATGATGGAGTCGACGGCCCCGACCTCGTGGAAATGGACCTCTTCCACGGCCACCCCGTGCACCGTTGCCTCGGCCTCGGCCAGCCGGCGGAAGATCCGCTGGCTGCGCTCCTTCACCCGGTCGGCCAGCGTGCTCTCCTCGATCATCCTTCGGATATCGCCGTAATGGCGGTGGTGATGCTCCTCGGCTACCTGGACCACGAACCGGCTCGCACTGATGCCGCGCCTCTGGCACGGCTCGGTAGCTATGCTGTACAGGTGGGTGGGGAGCGGCAGCCGCGCCAGTTCTGCCCGGAGATGCTCCAGGGGGAGCCCTAGGTCGATGAGGGCGCCTACGGTCATGTCGCCGGAGATGCCGGCGGAACAGTCGAAATGCAGATGCATCAAACAAACTCCAAAAGGCAGGAACGAGGTACAGGGAGCGAGGACCGAGGAAAGACAAGGCAGCCTTTCCCTTTATCCTTTATCCTCGATCCTCTATCCTTTTTCCTCGTTCCTGTTAATCAGGCTGGCGGCGTAGCCGGCGCCGAAGCCGTTGTCGATGTTGACCACCGTTACCCCGGCGGCGCAGGAGTTCAGCATCCCCAGCAGGGCGGCCAGACCGTTGAAGGACGCGCCGTAACCGATGGAGGTGGGGACGGCGATGACCGGCTTGTCCACCAGCCCCCCCACCACCGAGGGGAGGGCTCCCTCCATGCCGGCCACGACGATCAGGACGCTGGCGGAGAGGAGGAGATCCCGCCGCGCCAGCAGGCGGTGGATGCCGGCCACCCCGACGTCGTGGAGCTGCTCGACCCGGTTCCCCAGCATCCGCGCCGTCACCGCCGCCTCGGCCGCCACCGGCAGGTCCGAGGTGCCGGCCGAGACAACCAGGATCGTTCCCCGGCCGCGGATGGCTGTCGGCTGCTGCTCGATGGTCAGGCAGCGGGCTTCGCTGTGGTAGATGGCGCCGGGAAAGGCCTGGCCCAGGTGGTACGCCTTCTCCTCGTCGATACGGGTCGCCAGGATGTTGTTCTTCTTCGCCACCAGGGCGGTGATGATCCGTTCCAGCTGACCGAGGGTCTTGGTGGCGCCGAAGACCACCTCGGGGAACCCCTGCCGGAGGCTGCGATGGTGGTCGATGGTGGCGTCGCCGATATCCTCGAAGGGGAGGTGCTTCAGCTGCTCCAGCGCGTCGTTCACCGCGACCTCGCCACGGGTCAGGCGCTCCAGAAGTTCCTTTAATGCGGTCACATCCATGGGGCGGCATATCTCCAGACAGCAACCGCGGCAGCGGGCCGGGTGCTTGACAGAAAACTATAGCATACGGAAAAGGAAAGAAAAGTTGCGAGCAAGGTATTTACAGCCGATCCAGAAAGCTGGTGATCTCGGCGGCGAGTTCGCGCGAGTCGATGCGGAGGGAGAGCTCGTTGTTGTGGCGCAGGGCGCTCTGGGTCAGGTTGTGGCTCCCCAGGTAGACCCAGCGGCCGTCGATGACCACGGCCTTGGCATGGGTGGTGACCCGGGGTGAATCGAAGAAGACCTTCACCCCGCCCCGTTTGAGAAGCTGTGCTGTCGTGCGGTTGTCGTCGTTCAGGGTGTCTCCCGGCCGGTCGTTCTGTTCCAGGAGGACGCTCACCTCCACCCCGCGACGACGGGCCCGCACCAACTCCTCGGCAACCTGGCGCGGGAGGTTGCCGGGGGAGTCGGTGGTCTTGAAGAGGAACATGGTGACCACGATGCTCTTCCGCGCCTCCCGGATGCCATCCAGGAGGGCGCCTGCATAATCCTGGTTCCGGAGCAGGGTGACCTGGGCCGTCAGGTTCTCCCTGGCCGGCAACGGTCCCGCCTGGAAGGCGATGCAGAGTCCAGCCAGGATCGCCGGGAGAGGCCGGAGCACGCGGTATCTCGGGCGCCCTGTCAAGTCAGGATATCCATGACCTTGTCGAAAAACCCTTTCCTGAGCGGGTGGACATCCTCCCCGCTGATCCGGGCGAACTCCTCCAGCAGTTCCCGCTGCCGCTTGTTCAGGTTGGTGGGGGTCTCCAGCTTGACCACCACCAGCTGGTCCCCTTTGCCGTACCCCTGAAGGGCCTGGATACCCTTGCCGCGAAGCCGGAAGACCTTGCCCGACTGGGTCCCTTCGGGGATCTTCATGGCGACCTTTCCCCCCAGGGTCGGGATGTCGATCTCGCAGCCGAGGGCCGCCTGGGTGAAGCTGATGGGGATCTCGCAGACGACATCGTTCCCTTCGCGGGTGAAGATCGGGTGTTCCTTCACGTTGATGTAGACGTAGAGGTCGCCGTTCCCCCCCCCTTTGGTCCCCTGCCCCCCTTCGTTGCTCAGTTTGAGGCGGATGCCGGTTTCCACCCCGGCCGGTACCTTGACCGACAGGGTCTTGCGGTCGCGGACGATACCCGCGCCGCGGCAGGCGGTACAGGGGTCGTCGACCACCCGGCCGTCACCGTTGCATTGGCTGCAGGTCTTGCTGACGCTGAAGAAGCCCTGTTGGAAACGGACCTGGCCGGCGCCGCGACAGGTGGGGCAGACCTTCGGTTCGGTCCCGGGCTTGGAGCCGCTGCCGCTGCAGGCGTCGCACCGCTTGGCATAGGGGACCTCGATCTTCTTCTCCACCCCGTTGGCAGCCTCTTCGAAGCTGATCTCCAGGGAGTACTGCAGGTCGTCGCCGCGTCGGCCCCGGCCTCGCTGCCTGGTCCCGCCGCCGCCGAAGATATCACCGAAAATGTCGCCGAAGATGTCGCCGAAGGGGGATGCCCCGCCGAACCCGAAGCCGCTGCCGGAGAAGCCCCCCCCCCCCAGGCCGGCATGGCCGAACTGGTCGTACTGGGCGCGTTTCTGGGGATCGGAAAGGACCTCGTAGGCCTCGGTGACCTCCTTGAACTTCTCCTCTGCAGCCTTGTCCCCCTGGTTCTTGTCCGGGTGGTACTGGATGGCCATCTTGCGGAAGGCCTTCTTGATCTCGGTCTCGGAGGCGTTTTTATGGACTTCGAGGACCTCGTAGTAATCGCGTTTCTCAGCCAAGGGATATCCTTTGTAACGCAAAAAGCAGCCCGGGAATCCATCCCTGGCTGCTCTGCGATTGATTAGTAATCAGGAGGGGCAATCCATTGATTGCCCCTCCTGTTCGTTACTTCTTGTCGTCCTTCACTTCCTCGAAGTCGGCATCAACAACTTTCTCGCCTTTGGCGCCACCCTCTGCGCCGGCGGCAGCGCCGCCCGGCTGCTCGGCTCCCGCTTCCGCACCGGGGTTCTTGGCATAGACGGCCTCGGCCAGCTTGTGGGAGGCCTGCATCAACTCGTCGGACCCCTTCTTGATGGCGTCGAGATCGTTCCCCTCCAGGGCCTTCTTGAGGGCGGCCAGCTTCTCCTCGATCTTTGACTTTTCAGCGGCGTCGATCTTGTCGCCGAACTCCTTGAGGGACTTTTCGGTCTGGTAGGCGAGGCTGTCGGCCTGGTTGCGGGCCTCGATCAGTTCGCGCTTCTTCTTGTCCTCGGCCGCATGGGCCTCGGCGTCCCGGACCATCTTCTCCACCTCGTCCTTGGAGAGGCCGGAAGAGGCGGTGATCCGGATCGACTGCTCCTTGCCGGTCCCCAGGTCCTTGGCCGAGACATGGACGATGCCGTTGGCGTCGATGTCGAAGGTCACCTCGATCTGGGGTACGCCGCGGGGTGCCGACGGAATGCCGGAGAGCTCGAAGTTCCCCAGGGTCTTGTTGTCGGAGGCCATCTCCCGCTCGCCCTGGAGGACGTGGACGGAAACGGCGGGCTGGTTGTCGGCGGCCGTGGAGAAGACCTGGGACTTGCGGCAGGGGATGGTGGTGTTCTTCTCGATCAGCCGGGTCATGACCCCCCCCAGGGTCTCGATGCCGAGGGAGAGCGGGGTGACGTCCAGCAGGAGTACGTCTTTCACGTCCCCCTTGAGCACGCCACCCTGGATGCCGGCGCCGATGGCGACCACTTCGTCCGGGTTGACCCCCCTGTTCGGCACCTTGCCGAAGATGTCCTGCACCCGCTTCTGCACCGCCGGCATCCGGGTCATGCCGCCGACCAGGATTACCTCGTCCACCTCGCTGGCGGAGAGGCCGGCATCCTTCAGGGCGGTCCGGCAGGGGCCGTCCAGCTTGGCCAGGAGTTCCCCGCAGAGCGCTTCCAGCTTGGCCCGGGAGAGCTTCAGGTTCAGGTGCTTGGGACCGGTGGCGTCGGCGGTGATGAACGGCAGGTTGATGTCGGTCTCCATGGAGGTGGATAGCTCGCACTTGGCCTTTTCCGCCGCTTCCTTCAGCCGCTGCAGCGCCATTTTGTCGCTGCGAAGGTCGATCCCCTGGTCCTTCTTGAATTCGTCGGCGATCCAGTCGATCACTACCTGGTCGAAGTCTTCGCCCCCCAGGAAGGTATCGCCGTTGGTCGACTTCACCTCGAACACCCCTTCACCCAGTTCCAGGATGGAGATGTCGAAGGTGCCGCCGCCAAGGTCGAAGACCGCGATCTTCTCGTCCTTCTTCTTGTCCAGGCCGTAGGCCAGGGCGGCAGCGGTCGGCTCGTTGATGATCCGGAGCACGTTCAGGCCGGCGATCTTGCCGGCGTCCTTGGTTGCCTGGCGCTGGGAGTCGTCGAAATAGGCCGGCACGGTGATGACCGCGTCGGTGACGGTCTCGCCCAGGTAGTCCTCGGCGGTCTTCTTCATCTTCTGCAGGACCATGGCCGAAATCTCGGGAGCGGAGTACTTCTTGTCCCGCACTTCCACCCACGCATCGCCGTTGTCCGCCTTGACGATCTTGAACGGCGAGATCTTGATATCCTTCTGCACCGCTTCGGTATCGTACTTCCGGCCGATCAGCCGCTTGATGGCGAAGAGGGTGTTCTCCGGGTTGGTGACCGCCTGGCGTTTGGCCTGCTGCCCGACCAGCCGCTCGCCGCTGTCGGTGATGGCAACCATGGACGGCGTGGTCCGGCTTCCTTCGGCGTTCGCTATAACAACCGGCTCCCCACCCTCCATGATGGCGACACAGGAGTTGGTGGTCCCCAGGTCAATTCCGATAACCTTGCTCATTTGCTTCCTCCTTGGGTTTCGTTTACGGTGACAACGTAGTCATCCCCCCCGGGAAAAACAAGGGGACGACCAAAAAAAGTTCACGGCTCCAAGTGAAACCCGCAACCGCGAACGGAGAACCGGTTATTTGGGGGCGCAGGCCACGGAGACCATGGCCGGCCTGAGCAGCCGCTCGCTCAGCAGGTATCCCTTCTGGTACACTTCGACAACGGTGTTGGTCTCCTGGTCTTCGCAGGCCACCTGCCCCATGGCTTGGTGCAGCGCCGGGTCGAAGGGGGTTCCCTTGCCGGTCTCCACCGGGGTCACACCGAATTTCTTCAGGGCCGCCAGGAGCATGTCCAGGGTCATCCGGACCCCGGTGATGACCGGATCCTGGCTCTCCTGGTCCACATGGGCCAGGGCGCGCTCCATGTTGTCCACCGCCGGCAGGATCTCCAGGATCAGGTTCTCGTTGCCGTACTTGATCAGCTCCTCTTTCTCCCGCTGCACTCGTTTCCGGTAGTTTTCCAGGTCGGCCCGCTCCCGGACGAATTTCTCCCAGTTCTCGGCCGCTTCCTTCTCCTTGGCCGCCAGAAGCTCTTCCAGTTCGGTTGTGCGGTCGGGCGATGCCGCCGTCTCCTCAGCAGCTTCCGGGACTGGCGTCTCGGTCTGCTCGATTTTTTCGGACTGTTTGTCGCGTTTTTTCTTTTCCACGATTATCAGACTCCTTCATGTTAGATCATTAACAGGATGTAGAACCCATCAGGTTGCTCAAAAATAGTCAGATCGTCGCACCCGCAGAAAGCTTCGAGGGAGGCGTAACAGCGTTACGCCGCACTGAGGAGCTTGCGAGGACGGCGGCGAGATGGCTGTTTTTCAGCAACCTACTCCAGTTCCAGGACCCGGCTCACCAGCTTGGCCGTATAATCGACGATCGGGATCACCTTCGCGTACCCCATGCGGGTCGGACCGATAACCCCCAGCACCCCCAGGGTGTTCTTGCCGGTCGCGTAGGTCGAGGTGATCAGGCTGAGTCCCGACAGGGGACCCAGGCGCGATTCGGAGCCGATGAAGATGTTGATCCCCGGCGCGGTCAGGCAGCGGTCCAGCAGTTGTACCAGGTGCCCCTTCTGCTCGAAGGTGCGGAAGATTTCTTTCATCCGCTCCACATCGGCGAATTCGGGGAGCTCCAGGATGTTGGACTGCCCTTCGATGAAGAGTTCCGAGTCGTCATCGGGGAGGGAGAGCCGGGAAAGATCCAGCGTCCGGGCGAGCAGGGTGTCGTAGCGCGCCTTTTCCGAGGCCATCTCGGCGATGATCCGCTGCTTCACCTCGGCGATGGTCAGCCCCTGGAGGGACTCGGTCAGGTAGTTCCCCATGGCGACGAGGTCGCTGGGCGACAGATCCGCATCGGTCTCGACGATCTTGTTCTGAACGCTCCCGTTCTGCAGGACGAAGATGGCCAGGATCCGGCGCCCCCCCAGCCTGACGAACTCCACGTGGCGGAAGACGTTGGCGGAGACGTGCGGGGTCGCCACCACCCCCATGTAGTGGGAGATGGAGGAGAGCATCCGGCTGGTCTCCTTCAGGACATCGCCGATCTGCTTTCCTCTGATGTCGCAGTGCCGCTTGATCTGCTCCCGCTCCCCACGACCAATGGCGCGCACTTCCAGGAGGGAGTCGACGTAGAGGCGGTAGGCCTTGTCAGTGGGGACCCTGCCGGCCGACGTGTGCGGGGAGGCGAGGAACCCCATCTCTTCCAGGTCGGCCATGACGTTGCGGATGGTGGCCGGCGAGAGATCCAGGCCGTACCGGCGGCTGATGGTCCTGCTCCCCACCGGCTCAGCCGTCGAGATGTAGTCCTCGATGATCGCTTCGAGGATCTGCTTCCCCCGATCACTCAATTCGTCGCGCATGATTCCAGGTCCCTTGAAACAAGATTAGCACTCTCTCGTGCCGAGTGCTAACTGTGCTAAAGGTAATGACTAGGGTGGGGTTTGTCAAGTGGATTCCCGGATAAAACCAGGGGGTGATAGGGGATAAGTCGGTGAACCCGTTGGAATGGAGTGTCTCGTGGAGCGACTCTGCCCGAGTGCCAGCCGTTGTAGGCGAAATGGAGCGGAGAGGCCCATCGTGTCTGAGCCCGTACGAGCGAGTTGATGGGCCGACGCGGAATGAGCCGTATAACGGCGGTGCGAGCGGCAGTCGGAGCGGAACGGGGCGCTCCATTCCAACGGCCTCCGTGAAGGATCAGACAAAAGTGGCGAAGACCCGGTTGGCAAGGAGAAGCCCCGGCCGGGTGAGGCGAAGCCGCTCCCCGGCCCGTTCCAGCAGGCCGTCGGCAACCAGTCCGGCGATCTCCGCCGGCCAGATGTCGTCGAAACCGCGCCCGAAGGCGGCCCGGAAGGTGTCGCCGCTCACCCCCTGCAACAGCCGCAAGCCCAGGAACATGAACTCGCTCCTGGCCTCCTGTTCGGTCAGAACGGAGAGATCCATCTCAGCTGGAACGCCGCTGTCGATCGACTGTTGGTACTCCCTCAGCCCGGGCGGGTTATGCCAGCGCCTCCCCCAGCCGTCTGCCAGGAAGGAGTGGGCGCCGGCGCCGAACCCCAGGTAGCTGCCGCGCTGCCAATAGACCTGGTTGTGGCGGGAGCGGCGGCCCCGCCGGGCAAAGTTGGCGATCTCGTACGGCTCGAAACCGGAGGCGGTCAGGAGGTCACGGGTCGTTTCGATCATCCCCACCGCGCACTCCTCGTCCGGCAGGTCGAGCTCGCCACGCTCCGCCGATGCGGCGAAGGGGGTCCCCTCCTCGATGGAGAGGCCATAGGCCGATATATGCTCCGGTCCCAGCGCAACCGCCTCGCCAAGGATGGCCTGCCACTGTTCCAGGCTCTGACCGGGGAGGGAGTGGATCAGGTCGATCCCCAGGTTGTCGAAACCGGCCCGGCGGGCAAGGTCCACTGCCAGGCCTGCCTCGGCTGCGGTGTGCACCCGTCCCAGCAGGGCCAGGAAACGGTCGTCCAGGGACTGAACCCCCAGGGAGAGGCGGTTTACGCCGGCGGAGCGGTAGCCGGATAGTGACGCGCGACTGACGGTCCCCGGATTGGCCTCCAGGGTCACCTCAATGTCGGCTGCCAGTCGGAAGTGACGATCCGCCGCCTGGATCAGGAGCTCCACGAGCCCGGGTGCCAGGAGGGACGGGGTGCCGCCGCCGAGATAGAGGGTCGTTGCGGTCACCGGTCTCTCCAGGGTCGCGGCCCGCAGCGCCATCTCCCTGACCAGCAGCGCCGTGTACTCCTCCAGGGGGAGCGGGGCGTCGGCCACGGAGTTGAAATCGCAGTAACTGCACTTCCGCACACAGAAGGGGATGTGGATATAGAGGGAGAGGGGGACGGACGTGCCGGGCATCTACTCCTGACCTCCGGCCCGCGCCTCTTCCGGCAGCGTGAAATAAAAGGTCGCCCCCTGGCCCGGTCTCCCCTCGGCCCAGATCCGTCCCTTATGACGGTCGATTATCCGCTGTACCGTGGCCAGGCCGATGCCGGTCCCTTCAAAATCGGCGGCTGTGGAGAGGCGCTGGAAGGGGGTAAAGAGCTGCCCCGCCTCGGCCGGGTCGAAGCCGATCCCGTTGTCCCGGACGAAGAAGGCCTGGACACCCTCCTTTTCGCACCGGCCGACCTCGATTTCGGCCCCCTCCCTGCTCCTCGTGTACTTCCAGGCATTGCCGATCAGGTTCTGCAGGGCTATCCTGAGCAGTCTGCCATCCCCTTCGGCAACCAGGCCGGGGACGACGGAAACGGCCACCCGTCGCCCAGGCTCTGTCGCTGCCAACTCCAGTGCCACCCCCTGCGCCATCGAACTGAGATCGACCGCCTCGTGCGTCAAGGGGGAGCGGGAGAGGCGGGCAAACTTCAGGAGGGTGTCGATCAGCTGGTCCATCCGTTTGGTTTCCCGATGGATGCCGGCGACGAACTCCCGGCACTGTTCGTCCAGCCTGGTGCCGTAAAGCTCCAGAATGATCTGGCTGAAGCCGCTGATGTTCGTGAGCGGCCGCCGCAGGTCGTGGGAGACCGAGGAGTTGAAGGCGTCCAGCTCCCGGTTGGCCCCTTCCAGTTCACGGTTGACCCTTTCCAACTCCTGGTTGGAGGACTCCAGGTCCTGAAGGGCCGCTTCCAGTTCGCAGTTGCTCTCCTCCAGTTCATCATTGCGGTTCAGCAGATCGGCATTGAGTGACTCGATCTCCTTCTCGGCCCGCCTCCGCTCGGTAACGTCGACCATGACCGTCAGCGACCGGGTTATCTCTCCCGCCTCGTTTCGCTCGGCGACGGCCGAGAGCAGCACGTCCATCATCTCGCCATTCTTCTTTACCAACCGGTACGGGACATCCTGCAGGGAACCGGTGCGATAGTAGACCGGCAATATGACCTTCAAGGCGTAGCGGCGTGACTCTTCGGTCATGAACGCGACCGTCTTCCGCCCCAGGACCTCGTCCCGGGTATACCCCAGCTGTTCGAGCCAGTAGTTGCTCACGTTCAGCAGGTTCCCTGCCTGGTCGATGGAGTGGAGCATGACCGGGGTATGTTCGTAGAGGAAGCGGTAGCGCTCCTCGCTCTGCTTCAACTCCCGGAAAAGGAGATCGTAGGGGCGGGCGAGTCCGGTTTCCACCAGTGCCCGGTAGATCAGCAGGAAGCCCCCCACCTTGAAGAGGTGGCCGGCCATGTTGGCGATGCCGTAGACATCCACGTAGAGGGTAAAAGAGAGCTCGGCAACGACCAGCAAGATGATCGTGCCGGTCATGAAGCGGAGCACGCGCCGGTCAAAGGCTTCCCGTTCCCGCTGCAGGAAGAGGAGAGCAGCGAGGAGGATGAAGGAGATCAGGTATTCACTCCCCTTTTTGAAGGGGGTCAGCCCCACCCCCTCGACAAAACAGGTCGGAAAGTGACCGGAAAATACGGATGCCAGCAGCAGGAGAACAACGGCGGCATAGCCGGCCAGCATGAATGCCGGTCTGAACGTGCGGTGCAAAAAGAGCGGGGCAATGAGCAGGGAAACGCTCTGCAGGTAGCGGGCGGCTATCCAGAGCTGGGTCGGCAGGTTTGCGCCGCTGCCGGGAAAGACCCCCATGTTTTTGTAGGCCAGGGTATGAAGCAGGTCCACCAGGGCGACGAACAGGGAGGCGATGCCGATGAAGAGGAGGTAGTTGTTGGCAAGAAAACGACGGGCGTTCCAGGCGATAACGAAGACCGCGCATGCCACCACGACGGAGAAGAGCTCCACGAGGGAATGGAACAGGAGGTAGTTCTGCCTGCTGGTCAGGTAGAGGCCTGCCGGAACCATGATGCCGAGCATGGCAGCTGCCGTTTTGTGGCGAATCGTTGTCTGTCCGGCCATGCGTGGTTCCCTGGGGTGCTGCGGCTATTTTGTCACATGAACGTGCTATAATAGTACATTGCGGCGATGAATAAAAGAGGTGTCGTGTCGACGCGGGGGAAGCTTCTGCGGCTGTGCCGTTGCCGCCCACGTACAAGGCTTGAATCCGTTGGAATTATCCCGTAAACTGCCACCGTTCGAGAACACCTTCAGGAGGTTCCCATGCCCCGCACCGTCAAAACCGCCGCCGTTCAGTTCACCATCGCCCTCGGCGAGATCGAGCCCAACCTGGCCCATGTCCGTAGCGAGCTGGCGCGGCTGGCCGAGGCCGGCACCAGGCTGGTGGTGCTGCCGGAGATGTGGGCCACCGGCTTTGCCTACAAGCAGCTGAACGAGCTGGCCCAGCGGACAGCGGGAATCGTCGGAGAGCTCGCCCTCCTCTCCCGTCAGTACGGCATGGTGATCGTCGGCAGCCTCCCCGAGCCCCACGACGGCAAGGTCTACAACACCGCCTACGTCCTGGACAACGGCGAACTAAAGGGGACGTACCGGAAGATCCATCTCTTCTCCCTCATGCAGGAGGACCGCTCCTTTGACGGCGGCGATTCCTGGCTTCTGGTGGAGACCAGTGTCGGCAAGCTCGGTGTCTTCATCTGCTACGATCTCCGCTTCCCGGAACTGGCGCGCCGGCTGGCCGTCGAAGGGGCGGAGGTTCTGGTGGTCCCCGGCGAATGGCCGAAGCCCAGGGAGGAGCACTGGCGGACCCTGTTGCGGGCACGGGCCATCGAGAACCAGCTCTTCGTGGTCTCCGCCAACTGTTGCGGCATCGTCGGCAAGCTCGACTTCTTCGGCATGAGCATGATAATCGGACCGAAGGGGGAGGTGCTGGCCGAAGGGGGGTACGAACCGACAGCGGTCAGCGCCACCATCGACTTCGGCGAGATGGCGGCCTGGCGCGAGCAGATACCCTGCTTCAACGACCGCAAGCCCGAATACTATTAGCAGGTTGCTGAAAAACAGCCATCTCGCCGCCGTCCTCGCAAGCTCCTCGGTGCGGCGTAGCGCCGCTACGCCTCCCTCGAAGCTTTCTGCGGGTGCGACGATATGACTATTTTTGAGCAACCTTGAGTTATCAATATCCTGTTAGGCCACGCGCCCTGTGGGCGCCTCCATAGTCGGATTCAGGTTGAAATCTGTTGACTTGCCGGATGCAGAGGACTATTTAAAGTGCTCAAAGCAGCAAAGCCCAAACCGGGGTGTGCATGAGAAGCGCCCCTACCCAAGCACCGGAGGTGTCCCACCGTGTCATTGTTCGCCGGTACCGGCCTCGTCGTCAAACTGGTCCTCTTCGTCCTCCTCTATTTTTCCGTTGTCTCCTGGGGGATCATCTTCTACAAGCTGCTCCAGGTTCACCGTGCCAACAGCGAGTCCGAACGCTTCCTGGACTTTTTCTGGAAGACCAAGCGCTTCGACGCCATCAACGGCCAGCTTGACCGGTTCGCCAACGCCCCCCTCTCCGTACTCTTCAGCGAAGGGTACAGCGAGCTGAAGAAGCTGATGGACAGAGGCGAGGAAAAGGCCGACCCGACCGTCATCAGCACCGACCTGGGGGGGATCGACAACATCGCCCGGGCCCTGCGGCGCGCCACCACCTCCGAGATCACCCGGCTGGAAAAATATACCACCTTCCTGGCCACCACCGGCTCCACCGCACCGTTCATCGGCCTCTTCGGCACGGTCTGGGGGATCATGACCGCCTTCAAGGGGATCGGCGAGACCGGTTCCGCCTCCCTGGCAGTCGTTGCCCCCGGTATCGCCGAGGCCCTCATCGCCACGGCCATCGGTCTGGTGGCCGCCATCCCGGCGGTCATGGCGTACAATCACTTCCAGCACAAGATCAGGGTGCTGATCGGCGAGATGGACAACTTCTCCACCGAATTCCTCAACATCGTCCAGCGCTCCATAGCGAAGAAATAGGATTACGCCATGGAAATAGGGAGCAGAAACAACGATCGCGGCACCATGTCCCAGATCAACGTCACCCCGCTGGTGGACGTCATGCTGGTGCTCCTGGTGATCTTCATGGTGACGGCCCCCATGATGCAGCAGGGGGTGCAGGTGAACCTCCCCAAGGCCGACACCAAGTCCCTGAGCGCCAAGGAGGAGGCGATCGTCGTCTCCATCGACCGTCAGGGTAAGCTCTTCATCGACCGGACCGAGGTCCCCGCTGGGACCCTCAAGGAAAAGCTGACCGGCATGCTGGCCAACCGGACCAAGAAAGAGGTGTTCCTCAAGGCGGACCGAGACGTCCCCTACGGTGAGGTGGTCCGCGCCATGGCCGAGATCAAGGGGGCCGGCGTAGAGCGCCTCGGCATGGTCACCGAGCCAGCCAGGTAGCGATGTCCCATACGCTGCACCGCACAGAACAGGGGCCGGGGTGGATGTTCTTCTCCTCCTTCCTCCTCCACGCCCTGGTATTTTCCCTCGTTACGTTCTTCCACTCCTTCCTGCCAGCACCGATCGAGGAACCGGTCTACTACGTGGATGTGGTCAACCTCCCCGTGGCCGCGCCACAGGCCGGCAGCGCCACGCCGGGCAAGGCGCCGGAGCCGGCCGCACCGGTGGCGCCACCGTCACCGAAGCCTCCCATGACCCTCCCTGCCAAGCCAGCTGAAAAGGGGGCGACCAAGGGGACCGCTCCGGTCAAGCCGGCAACCCAGGCTGCGCCAGGCGGCAAATCACCGGCCGGCGGCGACGAGGCCGCGCAGCTGAACGAGCGCCTGAAGCGGCTGGAGCGTGACGCTGAGGCGAAACACGAGGCCGCGGCCCTGGAGGCGCTCAAGCGGAAGGTTGCCGCCGGCGGAAGGGCCGGCATGCCGGCCGGCAGCGGAACCCAGGCCGGCAGCGACTACGGCTCCTACATCCAGTCCCGGCTCCGGGATGCGCTGACCCAGACCATCGCCTACCAGAGCAAGCGCCCGGAAACCGCGGTCCGGCTCTTTATCGACAAGAACGGCAAGCTGCTCCGCACGGTCATGGAGCGGAGTTCCCGCGATCCCCTCTTCAACGATGCGGTCATGCGCGCCATCGAGAAGGCCAAGACGTCCTTCCCTCCCCCTCCCACCGGCAGGCAGTTCGAAAAGCTCTTTGTGTTCAGTCCAGAAGAGGTCAGCAAGTGATGCGACGATTCGTCTTTTTTCTACTTCTCATCTCGGTCGCCGGTCTGCCGTCGACCCTTCTCTGCCAGGAAGAATTCATCAGGGTGACCGCCCCCGGCAATAAGCCGCTTACCCTGATGGTGGCGCCGCCGGTCCCGCTGGAGGGGGGGGGCCAGGCCGCCATCGGCAAGGAGGTGACGGAGGTCTTCCAGTTCGACCTGACCCTTGCCGGCCCCTTCACCGTGAGTACCCCATCGGTAACGGAGAACCGCGGCATCCGCCCGGGCGAGTTCTCCTTCGCCCCGTGGCAGAACGCCGGGGCCACCCTGCTCCTCAAGTCCGGCTATACCGTCAGCGGGACGACCCTGATCCTGGAATTCCGCCTCTACGACGTGGTCCGCGAGCGGGAGCTGCTGGCCAAGCGCTACTCCGGAACCATGAAGGAGCTCCGCCGGATGGCGCACACCTTCAGCGACGACGTGCTGCTGATCGCCACGGGAGAGCGCGGTCCCTTCACCGGCAAGGTTGCCTTTGTCTCCAAGGCGACAGGGAACAAGGAACTCTACCTGATGGATTATGACGGGTTCAATCTCCAGCGCCTCACCAAAAACGGCTCCATCAACCTGAACCCCGACTTTTCCCCCGATGGTCGGGAGCTGATCTATACCTCCTACAAGAAGGGGAATCCCGACCTCTACCGCCGGGAGCTGTTCACCGGCGCCGAGGCGCGCACCTCCTCCAGCCGGGGCATCAACGTCACCGGCACCTGGTCGCCGGATGGCAAAAAGATCGCCCTGGCCCTGAGCAAGGACGGCAATTCCGAGATCTACCTGATCAACCGGGACGGCAAGCAGCCGACCCGTCTTACCAACAACCCGGCCATCGACGTCTCGCCGGCCTGGTCGCCGAACGGGCGCCAGATCGCTTTTGTCTCCGACCGGCTGGGCAAGCCGCAGGTCTTCGTGATGAACGCGGACGGGAGCAACGTGCGCCGCCTGACCACCGAGGGGGCCTACAATGTCAGTCCCCGCTGGTCGCCCAAGGGAGACCGGATCGTCTACTGCCGGCAGCAGGGGGAGTTCCAGATCCACTCGATCAATGCCGACGGTAGCGGCGATGTCCAGCTCACCTCCCAGGGGGGGAACGAGCACCCCCGCTGGTCGCCGGACGGCCGGTTCATCATCTTCAGCTCCACCCGCGACGGCCGCGAGGCGATCTACGTGATGCGAGCCGACGGGAGTGGCCAGACACGGGTTTCCAGGGGGAAGGCGAGCGACTCCCATCCCACCTGGTCGGTCCGCTGGTAGGAATGTAGCCGGGTGTATGATATCTACTTGAAATGAGAGGTTGCTGGTGTATAATTCGGCCTGCTGAGGTCAGCTAATGAATTTTTTCAACTATCAAGGAGGAGACAATGCGCAAGGGAGTGTTCGGTCTGGCAGTGGTGCTCTGTGTCGGCATGCTGATTGCCGGCGGTTGTGCTAAAGAGGAACTGGTGAAGAAGGATGAGCCGGTGGCACCTTCCCTGGCGCCGGTAACCCAGCCGACCAAGCAGCCGGCCCAGGCGCCGGTACCGACCGAGCCGGTGCAGAGTCAGCCGGTCAAGGGGAGCACCGCCGTCGAAGGGGTCGTCGCGGATAGCCAGGCGGTTGCCCAGGCTCCGGAAGTCAAACTCCAGACGGTCTATTACGATTTCGATTCCTACGTCCTTACTCAGGCGTCCCGGGATACCCTTTACAGCAATGCCGAGTACCTCCTGAAGAAGTACAACGGCAAGATTCAGGTCGAGGGGCACTGCGACGAGCGTGGTTCCGACGAGTACAACCTGGCCCTGGGTGAGAAGCGGGCCAAGGCGGCACTGAACTACCTGACGACCCTGGGGGTGCCGGCCGACCGCCTCACCTTCATCAGCTACGGCAAGGAGAAACCGGCCGATCCCGGTCACGACGAGGCTGCCTGGGCAAAGAATCGCCGCGCCGAATTCGTCATCGTGAAGTAGGGGATACGATCATTGCAGCAAAAAGGAGCCGTCAGCGGCTCCTTTTTGCTATCTGCCATGGAGGTATGAAATGAAACGCAGCAGTATGCTTACCCTGGCCGTCGGCGTCTCACTCCTGGCCGGGTGCGCCACCAGGAGCGACATGGATTCGGCCATGCGAGACCTGGAGGAGATGAAGGGGCGGCTCCTCTCCGTGGAGAAGGAGGTCGGCGGCGTGAAGACCGAGACCAAGGAGGGGCTGGAAAAGAGCACCCAGGGGCTCCTGAAGGAGGTCGAAAGCCAGCGGAAAATTGTCGCCGACCTGCAGGCGTCACTGGACAGCGCAAAAGTGGATATGCAGGTGCTGGCCGGGAAGGTGGACGATCTCTCCCTGGCGGGAAAGAAGCCGGCAGAGGAGCTGTCGCTGCTGCGGGAGGATACGGGCCGGCGCATAACCTCCCTGGAAGAACGGCTCGGCAAGCTTGAAAAAGGGGTGGACGAGTCCCGCAAGCAGGCAGCCGAAGCGGCCGCCAAGGCCCTGGCAACGCCTGACGGCCTGTACCAGCAGGGGCGCGACGCCTACAAGGCCGGGGACCTGGCCAAATCCCGCGAGGCCTTCACCGCGTTCCTGGAGAAGTACCCCTCCCACGAGCTGGCGGCCAATGCCCGTTACTGGCTGGGAGAAACCTGGTACAGCGAGAAGAATTACGAGCAGGCTATCCTCGAGTACCAGAAGGTGATCAAGGAACACCCGGGCAAGGAAAAGGTCCCGGCGGCCATGCTGAAGCAGGCGCTCGCCTTCCGGGAACTGGGTGACACCAAGAGCGCCCGGTTCATCCTGAAGAAGATCGTCGAGGACTTCCCTCTGTCCGAAGAGGCGGGACCGGCCAAGGAGAAGCTGAAGGAGATGAAGTAGAGGTACTGACGAATAGACCTTAATGACGAAAGGCGGGATCGCTCCCGCCTTTTCCAGTTTTTATTACAGGGGATGTTGCCGGCTCAGACCTTTGCCGTTTCCTTCTCTGCCGGCTTGGCCCCGGCCTTTTCGGCTTCGGCAGCCGCGTAGTCGGCAGTGGCCTTTTCAGCGGCGCTCTTCTCGGCAGCCTCCTTCTCGGCCACCTCCTTGGCGATCCGCTCCTTTTCTTCCAGCGCCCTGGCCTCTTCAGCCACATTCTGCTTGAAGTCGTCGGTCGCCTTCTTGAACTCGGCAAGCCCCTTGCCGAGGGAGCGCGCCAGTTCGGGAAGCTTCTGGGGGCCGATGACGATGAGGGCGATTACGAGAATGACGATCAATTCGGGCATGCCGATGCCAAACATGGGGTACCTCTCTTCAGGCTGTCTGATGGCTGCCTGGTGGAAATTAGGGAAATATTAGAGGATTTCGCCGGTAGTGTCAAGGAATGGGGGCGGGGAGGGGCAAAGGATTTGACAAGACGACGCCAGATGGACTACCATCCCGCCTGTCCCGTACCGTATACGGTAGACGGGAATTCTCCGCTGCGAGGCTTGCATGCCGGCTGACGATATCAAGCAGACTATCCGTGCCCTCCTGAAAGAGCGCAACGCCCTGTTGCTCGCCCACAATTACATGCGTGACGAGGTCCAGGAGATTGCCGACATCACCGGCGATTCCCTCGGCCTTTCCCAGGAGGCGGCCAAGACCGACGCCGACGTGATCGTTTTCTGCGGCGTCCACTTCATGGCCGAATCGGCCGCGATCCTCTCGCCGGGGAAGAGGGTTATTCTTCCCCGCCTTGACGCCGGCTGCCCCATGGCAGACATGGTGACCGTCGAAGGGCTGAAGGCGATGAAGGCGCAGCACCCCGGCGTCCCGGTCGTTACCTACGTGAACTCGTCGGCCGCGGTCAAGGCCGAGAGCGACATCTGCTGCACCTCGGCCAATGCCGTCAAGGTGGTCAACTCCCTGCCGGACCGGGAGGTGATCTTCGTGCCGGACCGTAACCTAGGCCGCTACGTTGCCCGCTCAAGCGACAAGACCTTCCATTTCTGGGACGGCTACTGCCCGACCCACGAACGCTTGAAGCCCGAGTCGGTGCAGGCGCTCAAGGTGCAGCACCCGGACGCGCTCTTCATCTGCCATCCCGAATGCAACCCTGCAGTGGTGGCCCTGGCCGACCACGTCTGCTCCACCTCCGGGATGTATGATTTCTGCCGCACGAACCCGGCCCGCTCGTTCATCGTCGGTACCGAGGCGGGCATCCTCTACCGCCTGAAGCTGGAGAACCCGGACAAGGAGTTCATCCTCGCCTCACCGGCCCTGATTTGCCCCAACATGAAACTCACCTCCCTGGAAGACATCCTGGCCTCGCTCCAGACCATGAAACCGGTAGTCACCGTGTCCGATGATATCCGTGTCCCGGCCAAGAGGGCGCTGGACCGGATGATCGCCATTCCGCGCGACTAATCCGTCCCCTCTCCAGCTCGGAGAGGGGACCTTCTCCTTTCCAGAGGTCCCCCACCCACGTACTACCCCCTACTGTAACATTTTGTTACACCTGATCTGTAAACCCGCAATGGACAGTTCTTTGCGGTCGCAGGTGTAACATTTTGTTACAGTTCATTTTGTTACACCTGCCTTTTGTCTCCCAAGTAACCTGCTAAAATCATGGCGTTATTTTGTTGGCATGAAACCTGTATTTGGAGAGATTTGGGAGTATTCGGCCACGAGATTTTCCAAGGCCGGGTATGGCAGCGTGATGCCGTGCATAGACCGTGACCCCCCCGTGATTTAGCCGGGTTCGTTTTGTGTTTTCAACCAGCTGATCTTCCGAAAAGATCGGCACATTTCCTCGCCGCCAATCTTTTAATGAGCCTGCGAGGCCTTGCGGCACTGTCGTCCGGGCGGCCCTTCAAATTTTTTGATTTCTTTTGGGTCTGGTGGAACGACATTTGCTAAACGAATGCGGCAGTTCACGTTTTGCCAGCAATGGGTGCCTGAAACCAAGGTTATGAAGAGGTGATTCACCATGAGTAAAACCATAGTTACCTTGAAGGACTATGAAACGTTGGTAGAACAATCCCCCATCTTAAGTTGGAGGGCTAATACCGAAGCGCTCTGTGTCTACTTTAACGAACGTTGGTTATCATTCAGGGGGCGTTCCCTGGAAGAAGAGTATGGAAATGGCTGGACTGAAGGCATTCATCCTGATGACATTGATCGTTGTCTTAAGACATACCTGGATGCATTCGAGAAACGTGAGAGTTTTGAAATTGAGTATCGACTGAAACGACACGACGGCGTATATAAATGGATATTTGATCAAGGAACCCCTTTTTACACTGAGTATGGAAAATTTGCCGGCTATATAGGTAGTTGTATGGTTGTCACTGAGAAGGTAGATGTTCAAAACGAATTGAGTGCCAAGATGGCGGAAAAGCAGAAGATTCAGAAGGGAGTTATGCCTTGTAGTTGCAAGAACAGTGGAAACCGCTGAAGTCTGATATATAGCCAAGTATTCAAGGCCACGTTGAGAGCCAAAAAATAGCAAACGATACTCGCCAATCATCTCCATCAAATCGAAATGGGTTGGCTTAGCCGCTTCCTCAAGAATCTAGTCACCTCCCCCTGTTCCCCTACCAGACATACTCCTTGGCGATCTCGCGCTTATCGTGACCGTAGAGAATGTGGAGCACCCTGAGCCCCTTCAGCTTCACCGGCGAGAGGGAGCCGAGCGGCAGATAGACGATCTTCTTGCCCATACGGGCGGCGAGCTGACGGAACATGCTTCGCGGTGGGCGCGGCGCGGCATAGACCACATGCTTCTCACGCGAGTAGTCCAGGGCCGCCAGGAGTAGCCGCTCGTGCTTCTTACTGGCAAAGGCGTAGTCCGGATCGCTCCAGATATCCAGCATCCGTCGTGGCGGGAAGGAGAGGACGAAACCGCCGTACTCGCAGCGGCAGATGCCGGGACCGACGATGTTGTCGGCCGGCAGCGTGGCGTAGAAGCCCATGTCCGACTCCTGCTCGTGCTCCCCGAGCCAGGTCATGCAGTAGGGAAAACGATCACCCCCCCGATCCTCGTCGAAGATTACCACCACACTACCCACCCCGCCGGTCACCCGCTGCTGTTCCCGGACATAAAGCCTTCCTTCGTGCAGGTTGCGCAACGTCTCCCGCAGGTCGATGCCGTCCAGGAGCGAGGAGGTGAACGGCTCGCACCGAAACTGCTCCTCCGAGAGCTGCTTGGCCCCTTTCTTCTTCAGAAAACGCCCGTACTCCTCAATCTGCAGGTCCTCGGGCGGATAGGAGCAGAGGGAAGGGTTGTCGAACCCCTCCAGCCACTCGCCGGGGCGCTTTTCCCGCCGGCGTTTGAGGAACTGGAGTGGTGTGAGCCCTTTTCCCCGGCCAGGCTGGCGGGGACGGAAACGGATCTGCCGGCTGCCGCCGCTGATATCCTCGGGGGTGAGGCGCAGGGTCGGGAGCTCGGTATCGTCCCGCTGCCAGGGGTAGCAGGTGGCCAGGCGGCAGAAGGCGTAGGCGAAGTTGTCGTCCACGCAGCCGCGGGCCGTGGCCAGGAGCTGGAACAGATCGGGGAGGAGTTGACCGCTGATCGTTGCATAGTTGCGGGCAAAGCGGAAAAAGGCCCGTTTCTGCCAGAGGTGGACAGGTTCCCCGGTCTCCTGCCGGTAGTGGCGGGCCGCTTCCTGAAAGAGGCGGAAGATGATCCGTTGCCGGTCCGGCATCTCCCCTTTACCCCCTACGTGGCGGGCCGATGCGGTGATGGCGGCCCGGAGGAGTTCGGCCTCCGGTATCTCCCTCTGGCCGCCGGCGAGGAGTTCGAAGGCGTTGAAGCGTTTGCGGAGCGTGAGCCCGTCGACCGCCGGCTCGGGGGGGAGTTCTCCCCGCCGAAGCTCGTAGATGGCGGAGAGGAAGGGGAACTCCCCCAGGATCTCCCGGCAGGAGTCTGGATGGAGATTCGCGAGGTAGATTCCTTCCCGGCGCACCCTTTCCAGCGGGGCGGCCTGGGAGTGCGGGAACAACTCCTTGATCCGCTCCACGTGGGCCATGCCGCCGACGAAGAGTATCCGCTGGAACTGGCCGGCGAGTTCCTGCAGCCTGAACGCCATCCCCTGCTCGCGCCGCCGGTCGACGAGCTCCGGTTCGGCGCTGGCGGCCGCCCGGACGAATTCCTCGTAGTAGCGGCCGAGGCCGATCCTCTGGACGGCGTAGGAGTCGGGGAGCGGATCGCTGTGGGCCGGGTAGTGGTCCACGTCCACGTCGATCAGCCGGAGCGGTATCCCTTTCTCCTGGGCGAGGCGGGCCGCCTCCACCAGCGGGTCTGCCGGCTCGATCAGGAGGTAGACGGTCTGACGGGCGGAGCCGGCAGCGGGTATCTCGTACCAGAGGACCGATATTTCCGGAAGGCGCGTCACCCCCTTGCAGAACCGCGCCTCAAGGGTAGGCGGCAGTTCGATGGCGATGCAGTCCGGTTCGATCCGGTCGACGGCCTGGCGCACCAGATGGGCGAATTCCATCCGGTAGTGGAGCACCGGCAGGGCGTGGACCGGGCCGAACCGCTCTAAGTGGAGGCGGTGGGGCATGGCAATCTCGCGACGGAGTAATGGGTTGAAAAGTCTGTGGCAAACGGTACGGGATTATGGCCGTCGCGTCAAGGTACGCTTGACGTTCAGCGGATCGCCTCGCCTCAACCCGGGAACAGCATAGCTATCGTCGCTTCTGCGCCGCATCGGCGCTCCAGATTCCGCCTCCCTGGGTGGCGATGAACAGGAAAACGAAACAGTAGAGCACCGCCAGTTCGCCGTTGTTCTGGATCGGCAGCAACGCCTTGGTTCCGTGACCGATCCAGTAGGCAAAGGCCATCTGGCCGCTGGTAATGAAGGCTGCCCAGCGGGTGAACAGCCCGATCATGACCAGGAGCCCTCCGATCAGTTCGATAGGCCCGGCGACGTAGGTAATGAACGCCGGAACGCTGACCGGGATCGCACTGGGAATACCGAACAGCTTCTGGGCGCCGTGCCAGAGGAAAAGAAAGCCGACGACGATGCGCATCAGCGCGTAACACTCTGCATTCAGACTCGACATGAACGGTTTCATGAAAACACCCCCTCACGACCACCTGATATCGAAGGGCTATAGGATAATTTTAGTCTCTTATGGATAAACCGCAATACACGCTCGGGTACCTGTCAGCTCACTGCGACACCAGGGCTCGTCGACCAGAGAGTCCGTTCCCGGGCCGACAACCCCATGAAAAAAGGGGCTGCCCCTGTCAGGAGAGCCCCTTGCGTGAGTCCCTGCACCACCTTCATCTCTACCGGAAGGCAGCCCTCCTGCTCCATACCACGACGTACTGTCCACCCGACGCGAGCGTCAGGAGAAGTGTCACGACGAACAGTACCGGCAGCCACCTTGCAGCCGCAATGATGCCTGCGCCATTGGCCAGTACTGCCAGGATCAGGCTGATCTGCACAAAGGTATTCACCTTGCTGAGGAGGCTCGGCTCCATCTCCAGGTGGCCGCTGCGCAGATAGTAGGCGGTGGCTCCCCCCACGATGACCAGGTCGCGGCCGACGATGGTCAGCGCCAGCCACCAGGGGATGCTGCCGAGCCAGCCAAGGACCGCCGAGGACGATACAATCAGCAGTTTGTCCGCCAGCGGATCAAGGAGAGCGCCGAGAGGGGTGCAGAGGTCGAAGCGGCGGGCGATGAAACCGTCCAGCCCGTCGGTCGCCCCTGCGAACAGGACGATTACCAGGGCGGTGCCATAGTATTCGCGCAGCAGGGAGAAAGCGATGGTCGGAACAAGCAGCATGCGGAGTATCGTCAGGCTGTTTGGAATGTTCAACATCCGGGGGTCCCCCAAAGAGTGCCGTCACGAACGACTCTATCATACCCGGGAAACGCACATCGTCCAGCTCTGGGACAGCACCGATAACTTGCCTGTTGTCGGATTGGCAGTATAATTATCCAGCAATTATCAGCATTGCAGGAACGCCCGCGCGATCCAAGAAAGGATCAAGGACGCGGAAAAGTGTTGTAGTCAATCCGGTTGGGGAAGCCATGGCAACTTTTCCTCACAGCATAAAGGAATCCGTTGCAAAGGGTGTACGCGGAATCGGTACATGCTGCCAGATCTTTTTGCATACTATGGATGCCGCCCTGCTCACCAGGCCGGACGGGAGCATCCTGGCGGCCAACCCGGCGGCGTGCAGCCTGTTCGGCAGGAGTGAAGAGGATCTGATCTCGCTCGGCAGGGGAGGGGTGGTCGATGCCAGCGATCCCCGGCTGACGGCCGCGCTGGAGGAACGTGCCCGCAATGGCCTTGCCACGGCCGAGCTGACCTTCATCCGGCCTGACGGCTCGCGATTCATCGGCGAAGCTACCAGCTCCGTTTTTCTGGATGCTGACGGCAACGAGCTCACCAGCATGATCATCCGCGACGTTACGGACCGGACAAGGGTAGAGGCGGCGATGCGGTTGAGCGAGACCCGCTTCCGGATCCTGCTCGACTCCCTGACCAACGTCGCCATCCAGGGATATGGTCCCGACGGGACGATCCACTACTGGAACAGGGCGAACGAAGCGTTCTACGGCTATCCCGAGGCCGAAGCCCTTGGCCGGAACATCCTCGATCTCATCATTCCCCCGGAAATGCGCGACGAAATGGAAACGGCTATCCAGCGCGGCGCAAGGACCGGCGAAATGCCGCCAGCGTCCGAACTCGTCCTGATGGGAAAAGGTGGCAGGCGCGTGCCGGTATTCTCCAGTCATGCCGTTGTGCAGATGCCGGGCCGGGAACCGGAGTTGTTCTGCCTGGATGTGGACATCTCCCGGCGTCAGCGTGTGGAAAAGGCACTCCAAGAGAGCGAGGAGCGTTTCCGCCTCGCCATGGAGGTAACCAGCGACGGACTGTGGGACTGGGACGTCCAGGCCGGTACCGGTTACTTCAGTCCGGGCTGCTACAGGATGCTGGGATACGAGCCTGACGAGTTCGTCATGACGATCCCGGTCTGGCTCGACTTTATCCATCCGGAAGATCGCGATCGTACGGTCATGGCCAAAACTGCCTGCATGGAAAACAGAACCGACTCGTTTGTGGCGACGTTCCGCATGAAGCACAAGTCCGGCCAGTGCGTGTGGGTCCTTGGCCGGGGCAAGGTGGTGAGCAGGGATGCCGGCGGCAAGGCACAGCGGATGCTCGGTACCCATGTGGACATCACGGAGCGGAAGGAATCCGAGCAGAAACTGCAGCAGCTCAATGATGAACTGGAGAAACGGGTCCTGGCGCGGACCAGTGAGTTGGAGTCCTCCCTCAAGGAGATGGAGAGCTTCTGCCACTCTGTTTCCCACGAATTGCGGGCACCCATCGCCCGCATCGAAGGTTTCTGCAATCTGCTGGATGAATGCCTGGAGCACGACGACCAGAAGGGGGTGCGTCACTGTGCCGAGCGTCTCGGTAATTCCAGCCAGCGGATTCGGGCGGTGATCGATGCTCTGCTGTCGATCCACCGCCTCGGCCGGGCAGACATGCATGTCGAACCGGTGAACCTTTCCGACATCGCCAGCCAGGCAATGGAGGGACTTCTGGACAGGGATCCGACCCGGCTGCTGCGGGTCTCCATCACCCCGGATGTCGTCGTCCGGGGCGATCGCCGGATGCTCGGGATCTGCCTGCAAAACCTCCTGGAGAACGCGGTGAAATACACCGGCAAGACCGCTCAGCCGGTTATCGAGTTCGGGGTGGTCCAGAGCTCAGGCGATCCGGTCTATTTCGTCAGGGACAACGGCGCCGGTTTCGACATGGCCTTTGCTAACAAGCTCTTCCAGCCGTTCTCCCGCCTGCACAACGACGACGAATTCGCCGGCAGCGGCATCGGCCTCGCCACCGTGCAGCGGATCGTCGAGCGGCACTGCGGGCAGATCTGGGCGGAGGCCAGCCCCGGCAAGGGGGCAACCATCTACTTCACCCTCGGCAATCAAACGGAATTCGGCAGTTAACGACGCCTCACTCGCTCCGCTCCTCCTTCACATTCAACACCAAAGAGATGGCTGATTTTGCCACCGGCATGGTGTATAGTTTTTCGAGCGCCCGCCACGTGACGCAATCCTCCCCATAGAGAGCAGTCTACCGCCATGGCCCATGACACCATCATCATCAAGGGTGCCTGCGAGCACAATCTGAAGTGTATCGACGTCGAGATCCCCCGGGACCAGCTGGTGGTCATCACCGGCATCTCCGGCTCGGGTAAGTCCACCCTCGCCTTCGACACCATCTACGCCGAAGGGCAGCGCCGCTACGTGGAGTCCCTCTCCGCCTACGCCCGCCAGTTCCTGGAGCAGATGGAGAAGCCGGATGTGGAGTCCATCGAGGGACTCTCGCCTGCCATCTCCATCGAGCAGAAGACCACGAGCAAGAACCCCCGCTCCACGGTCGGCACGGTCACCGAGATCTACGACTACCTCCGCCTCCTCTTCGCCCGGGTCGGCAAGCCGTACTGCTACCAGTGCGGCAAGCTGATCGCCTCCCAGACCGTCTCCCAGATGGTGGACCAGGTCATGGCGCTCCCCGAGGGAACCAAGATCCAGCTCCTCTCCCCCATGATCCGCGGCCGCAAGGGTGAGTACAAGAAGGAGCTGCTCCACCTGCGCAAGGAGGGATTCACCCGGGTCATCGTCGACGGCGTCCAGTACGAGCTGGCCGAAGAGATCCCGCTGGACAAGAACAAGAAGCACGACATCGACATCGTGGTGGACCGGCTGGTGGTCAAGCCCGGCATCGAGCGGCGGCTGGCCGACTCCTTCGAGACCGCCCTGCACCACGCCGAAGGGGTGACCAAGGTGGCCATCGTCGACGGCGAGACGATCCTCTTCTCCGAGGCCCTGGCCTGCATCGACTGCGGCATCTCCTACCCGGAGATGACCCCCCGCATGTTCTCCTTCAACAACCCCTACGGCGCCTGCCCCGACTGCACCGGCCTCGGGACCAGGATGTACTTCGACGCCGACCTGGTGGTCCCGAACCCGGACCTCTCCATTCGGGAAGGGGCCATCGCCCCGTGGGAAAAGCGGCTTTCCGGCTGGTACCACCAGACCCTGGAGGCGCTGGCCAAGGCCTTTTCGTTCGACATCCGCACGCCGTTCAAGAAGCTCCCCGAGTCGGTGCAGGAGGTCATCCTGCGCGGCTCCAAGGGGAAGAAGGTCGAATTCTGGTGGGAGGAGGACGGCGGCCGGCGCCACACCTACGAGAAGGAGTTCGAGGGGGTCTTGAACAACCTGGAACGGCGCTACCGGGAGAGCGATTCCGAGCATGTGCGGGAGGAGCTGGAGAAGTACATGAACGTCATGCCGTGTCCCACCTGCGAAGGGGCGCGGCTCAAGAAGGAATCCCTCTTCATCCGGGTGGGGGAGCGGAACATCCGTGAGGTGACCGCCCTTGCCATCCGCGACTGCCTCGCCTTCTTCGCCGGGCTGGAGTTCACGGAAAAGGAGGCGGAGATCGCCCGCCGGATCCTGAAGGAGATCCGCGAGCGGCTCAACTTCCTGGTGAACGTGGGGCTCGACTACCTCTCCCTCGACCGGACCGCCGGCACCCTCTCTGGCGGCGAGGGGCAGCGGATCCGGCTCGCCACCCAGATCGGCTCCTCCCTGGTGGGGGTCCTCTATATCCTGGACGAGCCCTCCATCGGCCTGCACCAGCGGGACAACTCCCGCCTGCTCGCCACCTTGAAGCATCTGCGGGACATCGGCAACACGGTGCTGGTGGTGGAGCACGACGAGGAGACCATCCTGGAGGCGGACCACGTCATCGACATGGGGCCGGGCGCCGGTGTCCACGGCGGCGAGGTGGTGGCCCAGGGGACGCCGGCCGAGATCATGAAGGACCCGGCATCGCTCACCGGCCGGTACCTCTCGGGCGAACTGACCATAGCGGTGCCGAAGAAGCGGCGCAAGGCGAGCAAGCACCTTAAGATCGTCGGCGCGACCGAGAACAACCTGAAGGACGTCACCGTGGAGATCCCCCTCGGCGTGATGACCTGCGTCACCGGCGTCTCCGGTTCGGGCAAGTCGACCCTGGTGATCGACACCCTGCACAAGGTGCTCGGCCAGCGGCTCTACCGGAGCCGGGAGCGGGCCGGGGCGGTGCGGGACGTAGTGGGGCTGGAGCTCCTGGACAAGGTGATCAACATCGACCAGTCCCCCATCGGCCGGACCCCCCGCTCCAACCCGGCCACCTACACCGGGGTCTTCGCCGATATCCGCGACCTCTTTGCCCAGCTCCCCGAGTCCAAGCTCCGCGGCTACAAGCCGGGGCGCTACTCCTTCAACGTCAAGGGGGGGCGCTGCGAGGCGTGCAGCGGCGACGGGATCATCAAGATCGAGATGCATTTCCTGCCCGACGTCTACGTCCAGTGCGAAATCTGCAAGGGGGCCCGCTACAACCGGGAGACCCTGGAGGTGCGCTACAAGGGGAAGACCATCGCCGAGGTCCTGGACATGACCGTCTCCCAGGCGGTGGAGTTCATGGGGGCAATCCCCCGGATCAGGAACAAGCTGCAGACCCTGGAAGAGGTCGGGCTCGGCTACATCAGACTCGGCCAGGCCGCCACCACCCTCTCCGGCGGCGAGGCCCAGCGGGTCAAGCTGGCCAAGGAGCTCTCCAAGCGGGCCACCGGCCGGACCATCTACATCCTGGACGAGCCGACCACCGGGCTCCACTTCGCCGACATCGCCAAGCTGCTGGAGGTGCTGCAGAGGCTGGTGGAGGGGGGGAACACCATCGTCATCATCGAGCACAACCTGGACGTGATCAAGACCGCCGACTGGCTCATCGACCTCGGCCCCGAGGGTGGCGACCGGGGGGGGGAGATCGTCGCCGCCGGCACCCCCGAGGAGGTGGCGCTGGTGACCCGGTCGTACACCGGGCAGTTCCTGCGGAAACTGCTGTGATCGACCTTGAAAATACCCCTCCATCGTAACAAGGAGAGATGGATGCCTCCCCCTCCATGGCTGACGACGTTTACCGGAGCGCCCGGAATGATGCACCTTTCTCCGGCGCGGACCCGCGCCATCTGCCTCGCCAGTCTCTGCATCCTCCTCCTGATCGGCTGGCTCGATTACATCACCGGCTACGAGTTCGGTTTCTTCATCTTCTATTTCATCCCGGTCTCCATCGCGGCCTGGTTCGCGGGGAAGAAGCCGGGGCTCGTTATCGCCTTCGCCTCCGCAGTATGCTGGTATCTGTCCGATCTCTACACCCACCACCCCTATTCCAGGGCGTATTTCATCTACTGGGAGATGTTCATGCGCCTGATCTCGTTCCTGACCACGGCGCTCACCATCTCAAGGATTCGGCAGATGCTGGTCAACGAGATCCGCCTGAACGAGGCGCTTCAGCAGGCGCTCAGTGAGTTGAGCGCGTTGCGGGGGCGGGTGGCGAACTGCCCGTCATGCCCTTACCATGACCATGAGAACCGGGCAGGCGCCACGTCAGGAGAGCTGTTCCCGGGAGGTGGGCAGTGAGCCTCGCCAACCGGCCCAACTACTGCTGGGTGGTCCTCGCCGCCGGCACCCTGGCGGTGTTCGGGGCGCTGGGCCTTGCCCGCTACGGCTACACTGTGGTCCTGCCGGCCATGCAGGCGGGGCTCGGTTTCGACAACACCCGGGCCGGGGCGCTGGCAACGGCCAATCTGGCCGGGTACCTCGCCCTCGCTGCCATCGGCGGCGCGCTCGCCTCCCGCCTGGGATCGCGGCTCGTGATCGTCGCCGGCCTGGCAGTTGCCGGCGCGGGGATGCTCCTCACCGGCACGGCCGACAGTTTTTTCATGGTCGCCGTCTGGCGCTGTCTGACCGGGCTCGGCAGCGGCGCCGCCAACATCGGCGCCATGGGGATGCTGACCGCCTGGTTTCCGGCCAGCAGGCGGGGGCTGGCGACCGGGATCGCCGTGACCGGTTCTTCCGTCGCCATCATCACGCTGGGCCCCGTTGTCCCCCGCCTCCTTTCTCTGCAGGGGAGCAGCGGCTGGCGGGAGTGCTGGTACCTGTTCGGCGCCGCCACGCTGGTCATCGCCGTTGTCTGTCTGCTCCTGATCAGGAACCGGGCGGGTGCGGCGGCCGTTGATCTCTCCGCTGCCTACGGCGGCAGGGAGAAGAATCCTGCCCCACGCGGCGGCACGGGGTGGGGGGCTGTCTACCGCTCCCGGCCGGTCTGGCACCTCGGTCTGGTCTACGTCGCCTTCGGTTTTTCCTACATCATCTACATGACCTTCTTCGTCAAGCACCTGATGGCGGCCGGCGGCTACAGCCGGGCCGACGCCGGCTCCCTGTTCATGGTCATGGGGTGGGCGAGCCTGATCTGCGGCCTCTTCTGGGGAAGCGTCTCCGACCGGATCGGCCGCAAACGGACCCTGGTCATCGTCTACCTGATCCACAGCCTGTCGTTCGCCCTCTTCGGCCTCTGGACAACCCCGGTGGGGTTCACCCTGTCGGCGCTTCTCTATGGCGTGACCGCCTGGAGCATCCCCGCCATCATGGCCGCTGCCTGCGGCGACATTCTCGGCCCGCGGCTCGCCCCGGCAGCTCTCGGGTTCATCACCCTCTTCTTCGGCATCGGCCAGGCGATTGGCCCGAGTGTGGCCGGGATCATCGCCGACAGCGCCGGTTCGTTCGCCCCGGCCCTCCTCCTCGCCTCCTTCGTGGCGCTCCTGGGGGGGATGGGGGCCGCCACCCTCCACCCTGCACCGGCGCTTGGCCCGGAAGCCGATGGGGAAGGGGCGGCGCCCTGACCCTCCCTCTGGCATCTCTCCCGTTCCCTTGCTTTTTCCCGAATAGGCTGTATAGATTTCTCTGAGCGAGCCACGCACTCCTCCGGCTCGAACGCCCCCGCCTCCCCGGCGGCAGCTGTTCCCCTTCGACAACTTGCGCTTCCCTTCACCTGACAGGGCTAAACCCTGCAGAGAACCACGGAGGTGACGATGATGAAGCAACGCATCCTGATCGGTACGGTCGCGCTTGTTGCCGTCATGACCGCACCACTTCTTGCCGCGACTCCTCCCCTGGGATTGCCGGCGGTGCCGGTACCCGCCGGCAATCCCCAGACCCCTGAGAAGGCAGCCCTGGGTAAGCGGCTCTACGAGGAGAAGCGGTTCAGCGGCGACGGCACCGTTGCCTGCGCCACCTGCCACGACCCAGCCAAGGCCTTTACCGACGGCCTAGCGGTGGCCGAGGGGATCGGCAAGCAGAAGGGGACCCGCAACTCCCCCACGGTGATCAATGCCGCCTACTACACGACCCAGTTCTGGGACGGCCGGCGGCCATCCCTGGAGGAACAGGCCAAGGACCCGTTCCTGAACCCGATCGAGCACGGCCTCAAGAGCCATGCGCCGATCCTCGCCACCATCCGCAGCGACCCTACCTACCCGGCCGAATTCAGGAAGGTCTTCGGCGTCGCAGCGGGAGCGATCACCATCGACCACGTGGTGAAGGCCATTGCCGCTTTCGAGCGGACCGTCGTGGCCGGCGACTCCCCGTTCGACCGCTATCTCTTCGGCGGCGACAAGGGGGCCATGTCGCCTGCTGCCATCCGCGGCCTGGAGATCTACCGGGTCAAGGGGCGCTGTCAGGACTGTCACACCATCGGCCAGACCGAGTCGACCTTCACCGACAACAAGTTCCACAACCTGGGGGTCGGCTTCAAGCGGATCGAGGGTAAGTTCATGCCGATCGCCACCGCCTTCAGGAAGGCGAAGGAGGCGGGCAAGAACGTCGACGAGAGCGTCCTGACCAGCCAGGAGGCGTCGGAGCTGGGGCGTTTCAGCGTGACCCTGAAGCCTGCCGACATCGGCGCCTTCAAGACGCCGACCCTGCGCAACGTGGCGGTGACCGCCCCGTACATGCACGACGGCAGCCTCAAGACCCTGGAAGAGGTGGTGGATCTTTACGACAAGGGGGGGGAGAAGAATCCGCTCCTGGACAGCGGTATCCGCCAACTCAACCTGACCCCCCAGGAGAAGGCCGATCTCGTGGAGTTCATGAAGGCCCTGACCAGTCCGCAATTCGCGCAGAAACCCGCGACAGCCGGAAAGGAGTGACCGATGAAAAAAGGAATGGATCGAAGGACGTTTCTGAAGGGGGCGGGAGCCCTTGCCGCGGCTGCGGCGCTCCCGGTGGGACTGGTGGAGGTGGCCTGGGGGAAGAAGCCCGGGGAGACGTTCACCTTTGCCTACATCTCCGACGCCCACATCACCCAGATCAGCGGGGCGCAGTTCGTGAAGAATTTTGACAAGGGGCTGCAGAAGGCGGTGCTGGAAGTAAACTTCATGGACCCGAAGCCCGACTTCGTGGTCTTCGGCGGCGACCTGGCCCAGCTCGGCAAGAAGGAGGAGATCGACCACGGTCTGGAGATACTGAAGGAGCTGACCGTGCCGGTGAAATGGGTGATCGGGGAGCACGACTACTACCTGGACCTGGGGAAATACTGGCAGGAAAAGGTGAGCCCGCTCCACTACAGCTTCGACCACAAGGGGGTCCACTTCGTGGTCCTTAACAGTATCCTGACCGACGACCACTGGACCCACAAGCGCTGGCCGACCCCCGAGGAGCGGATGCACCAGATGGCCCGCCTGGACAACCCTGACGGCTCCCCGTTCATGGTCAAGGACGAGCAGATCGCCTGGCTTAAACAGGATCTGGCCAAGGTGAAGAAGGAGACCAAGCTGGTGGTCCTCTCCCATTCGCCGCTCTACAAGGTCTTCAAGCCGTGGAACTTCTGGACCGACGATGCGGAAAAGGTGCAGGCGCTTTTGAAGCCGTTCAAGTCGGTGCAGGTGCTGCACGGGCATGTCCACCAGGTGCTCTACAACCAGATCGGCAACATCTCCTTCAATGCCTTCATGGCCACTGCCTGGCCCTGGCCCTACCCGGTTACCTATGCCCAGCTTCCCAACAAGGTGCCGGACATCACCGTGTTCATGAACCGGGCCGACCCGTTCAAGGAGCGGGACGGCACCGGCTGGGGGAAGATCGACCTCGCCGCCGGAGGGGGCGTTGCCCATCACTACGAGCTCTGGGAGAACACTCCCCGTACCGTGCGGAAGGAGCCGGGCAAAAAGCAGCCGGCCGACGAGGCCTACCAGGACCCGAAAAAACGGATCACACCTCAGAAACACTACTGAGAGGGCTGCATGCGTGAGCCGTGGAACCCTGTTCCCGCTGCACGCGCCCTTGTGCTGCGGCTCTCATAAGGAGGATACCTATGTCGAGATTCTTGAACGGCGCCGTTGCCGTGATGTGTGCCCTGCTGCTGACTGCCGCGTCGGCCCGGGCCGACGAGTTCACCAAGGATGACCTGAAGAAGTGGGATACCGCCTTCCAGACCGTCATGAAGGAGGGGGAGAAGATCTTCCACAGCGGCACATTAGGGAAGAACAGTGTCTCCTGCGACATGTGCCACCCGAACGCATCCAACACCCATCCGGAAACATACCCCAAGTTCCAGAAGCAGATCGGCAAGGTGGTGGGCCTCAGGGACATGATCAACTGGTGCATCCAGAACCCGCAGGAAGGGGTGCCGCTCCTTGCCGACGATCCGCGAATGGTCGCCCTGGAGGCCTACATCCACTGGGAACGGCGCGGGGTCAAGCTGGAGCCGGGCAAGCACTGACCGGTCACGGGGATGGCGGAACCAGCGGCAGCCAGCAGTCGTGATCCGTGGCAAGGAAAAAGGGCGCGAAGGGGTGGCGGCCGGTTGGTAGCGGCGGCTCTCCTGATCCCGCTCCTCCTCCCCCCTCTCCTGTGGGGAAACGACGGGCCATGGCTCCGGCTCGCCGAAGAGAGCCGGATGGTCCATTTCATGGAGAAGGGGGCAGCGGCCCGATCCACCGCGGGGAGCAGGGAGGTCAGGCTCAAGCGGCTCTTCCGGGAGCCGCACGGGGAGCGGGCCTACTCCCTCGACACCATGGAGGTCGACTGCGGCCGCAACCTCTATCGGTACACACTGGTCGTCATCCACGACCGGGATGACGATGTCATGCACCGCTACCGCCTGAGCGACCAGTTCACGCCGATTACACCGGGCACCATCCCCGGCCGGGTCAAAGAGGTGGTCTGTCCCGTTCCCTGAAGTGTGTGACTATTCCTTGCGTCGGTATTCGGCGGTGGGCCAGAAGGGGATCCCCCCCCGGGGGGTGAATTCGCCCCGCACCGTCAGCCAGACCGGCGAAAGGAGCTTGACCAGGTCGTTGCAGATCCGGTTCACGCACGATTCGTGAAATTCTCCGTGCATCCTGAAGGAGCCGAGATAGAGCTTCAGGCTCTTGCTCTCCACGCAGAGCCGGTCCGGCTGGTAGTCGATGACGATCTTGGCGAAGTCGGGCTGCCCGGTCAGGGGGCAGAGGGAGGTGAACTCGGGGCACTCGATATGGACGGTCCCCACCGCACCGGCCGGGTTCCGTTCCGGCATGGCGAACGGGCTGGGAAACGATTCCAGGAGCCCGGCGTCCGGCTCGTCGTAACGGTAGTTGGTAACCCCCTGGCCAAGGGCCTTCAGGTTTTCGTGCAGTTCCATGCAGCACTCCTCGGAAAATGATCTCCCCATACTGCCCAAAACGGGCCGCCTTGCCTACCCCTTTTTTCAGCGCGCCACGATGAACAGCTCGACGCTTACCAGGTCGTTGACCAGGTGCATGCCAAGCCTCTCGAACAGTTTGCCCGAGCCATAGGCGACGTTCCAGAGGGTCCGGTCGAAGTCGATGGCTGCCTGGGCCTTCAGGCTGCCGTCCTCCTGGGGGGCGATGACGGCCGGGAAGCGGATCCCACGGGAAACACCCTTGAGGGTGAGCTCTCCCTGCACCAGGTAGTTGGGGGTCCCGGGGGTGGCGCCGGCTATCGCCTCCCAGCCGGTGAGGGTGACGACGGCGGTCGGGAAGCGGGCGACGTCGAAGAAGTCCTCCGACGTGAGATGGGCGATGAGCCCCAGCCGGTACCCCTCGTCCCGGAGATCCAGGTTGCTGATCGATCCCATATCAAGGGTGATGGACCCTGACACCAGCCCCCCTGCCCGGATGACGATCTCTCCACCTGCAAGGGCGATCCGGCCGTAGTGGCGGTTGTTGATGTTCCTGCCGGTCCATTCCAGGACGCTCTGTTCCGGGTCCAGGCGGTACGTCCGGTCCAGGAGGTGCGGCTCGCTCGGTTCGTCTCCCGCTGCCGGTTCCAGCGGATTGCCGGCAGCTGCCCAGGCGGCAATCCCCCCTTCGAGCACCGAGACGTCGCGGTAGCCCGCCTTGAGCAGCCGTTCCCGGGCCAGCGGGGCGGCGCGGGTCGAGCCGGTGGCGTCGTAGACCACGACTGGTGTCGACCGGTCCGGCAGCAGTTTTCCCACCGTTTCCATGAACACGACTTCGTAGATGCAGGCGTTGAGCGCGCCGGGGAGATGACGCCTCGCATACTCCTCGGGCGTGAGCACGTCCAGGAGCACCGCCCCTTCCCGCACCTTTCCCTTCAGCTCTTCACAGGTGATGGTCGCCATTGTCGCCGACCCCCTTTCCGTCAACCCCTCATGCCGCCAGCTTTGCCGCAATCGTCGCGACATGCCGCCCCTGGAAGCGGGCGCCCGCCAGCTCGTTCTCGCTCGGCAGCCGTTCCCCCTGGCCGCCGGCGATGGTGGAGGCGCCATAGGGGGAGCAGCCGGTGATCTCGGTGACCCCCATCTGGCCGGCAAAGGAGTAAGGGAGGCCGACGACCACCATCCCCTGGTGGAGCAGGGTGATCATGAAGCTGAGGATCGTCGACTCCTGGCCGCCGTGCTGGGTGGCGGAGCTGGCGAAGACCCCGGCCGGCTTGCCGATCAGCGACCCCTTCAGCCAGAGCTGGCCGGTGGCGTCCAAGAACTGCCGCATCTGGCCGCACATGTTGCCGAATCGGGTCGGCGTGCCGAAGATGATGGCGTCGTAGCCCGGAAGCTCGTCCACCGTGGCGACCGGTACGTGGGCCATGGCCTTCTGCGCCTCAACGGCCCCCATCTTTTCCAGCACCTCGGTCGGCAGGGTTTCCGGCACCCGCCGCAGGACCGCCTCGGCACCGGCTATTTCGTTCACACCCGCGGCAACCGCTTCGGCCATCCTGTGGATGTGGCCGTACATGGAGTAATACAGAACCAGAACCTTCATGGTAACCTCCTGCAAGTAGGTGGCAATTAGTCTTTCCTGGTGACAGTGTACCCCGCTTTTTGCCGGGCACAATCTGCGGACGGAGCAGTAGCGTCTGCTCCGTTGAAGGGAAAAGGGGGGGGAGAAGGGCTTAGAAGCGGTGGGAGAGGGAGAGGTGCAGGGTGACGTCCGGCGCGGTGTAGACGGCCAGGTCTTCCGAAACCGCAATGGAGAGCGACGTGGCGGAGGAGAAATTGATGTCCCCCCCCATCCTGATCTCCAGGGCGGACTTGCTCAGTTCCCGCAGGCTGCTGCTGCCGTAGAGGGGAGTGTGGCCGTCCAGCTGCAGTTTGAGGGTGATCCAGTCGACCGGCGCGTAGCCGAAGCCGGCGACGCCGAACCCGGCCGCATGCCGCTGCTGGTCGGGAAGGACGTCGCCCCGCGTCATGACCATCCCGCCGCCGGCGCCGTAGAACCCCAGCTCACCCCACGGGTCCGGGAGGGTGAAGGTGCTGTTGGCCGTGAGCCAGAGGGCGAGGTCGGTGCTGCCGCTCCCCCGGAGCCAGGCGCTGCTGCCGGTGGGGAGCTTCAGGCTGCCGCGGAGGGCGACGGCATTCCGGGCCGCGCCTGACGTCCCCCGATAGAGCTGCCAGCCGGCGGTCAGGCGGATATCGCCGAGCCCGAATCCCGAGTTGTCCAGCAGGAGCCGAACCTTGCCGTCCTTTTCGTAGCGGTAGAGAAGCCGGTTTTTCGTGGCGCTCTTCCGGCCCCCCTGGGGGAGGTTGAAGGTGTCGTGCCACCCCTCGATAAAGCCGTCGAAGACGCCGCCGCCATGCCCCACGACCGGGAGTTCCACTCCCGCCTCAAGGTCGTGGCCGAACCCCCGGCGGAGGCTCAGGGTGGTCCGGTAGCTCTCGCCGTCCAGAAGGATGTTTTCACTGCCGGTCTCGTCGTGGGCGAAGTTGCTGGCGATATCCTCGCTGACGTCCAGGGTATAGTTCCCGGTCGGGAGGACCGACGCCGATCCCGCCGAAGGGAGGCCGAATATCTGGACCAGCGGGCTCTGGTTGGAGGTGGGGAACGGGTCGATCCCCGAGGCCAGGGCGGGAGCCGCTGCCAGGGTGAGGAGGGAGAGCGTAATGGCGCCGGCCCGGCCGGCCGATTTCCATGGGCAAATGGTCATGGGTCAGTTCCGTTCCGGCTCGAGTTCAAAGCTGAGCACCCGGGCCTGCTCCCCTTCATAGCAGAGCACCTCCTTGGCCTCCCGGTACCCTTTCAGGCGCAGGGTGATGAGCCGTTTCTCCCGGATCAGCTGCCTGTTTTCCGGGAAGGGGACCGAGATGGTGGAAGGGGTCTTGCCGACACACTCGCCGTCCACCAGGATCTCCGCCCCCGTCGGTTTGGATTTGACGATGTACTGGCCGGAGGTGCCGCAGCCGGCCAGCAACGTCAGGAAAAGAACACCGGCGAGCCCGCGCTTCACGGCTTCCCTCCACCCGGGTTCTCGCGGTTGAGAAGGAAATGGAGCGTCGGCATGTCGATGGGGTAGAGATCCCTGGTCTGGGATTCGTACCCCTCCTTCTTCACCTGGACGACGCGGCGCAGGAGCGAATCGTAGATCTCAGACTGGTTCCAGGTGAAAAAGGTCTTCACCTTGAGCGGTGTCTCCCCCACCTTGTCGCCGTCCAGGAAGATGGTGGCGCCGGCCGGTTCGGAGGTGATGAGCAGGTCCCTGGCGACCCTGGTGGTAGAACCGCAGGCCGCGAGCAGGGTCATGGCCAGGAGCGCCAGAGCGGCGATACGTAGTTGTTTCATGGTGATTGCTCCTTAAAACTGCACATTCAGGCTAAACTGGGCGCGGGCCTCTTTCGGGTACTCCGTGTCCTTGAATCTGGCGTTCTCCAGGGCCATGGCGCCGTCCAGTTCCAGATTGACCCACTTGCTGCCGACGGTCAGGCCGAAGGTCGGCACCACGCCGATCTCTCCCTCGCTCAGGTTCTTGTAGAAGCCACCCCGCAGCTTCAGCCAGGTCAGGGGGTGGATGTCGACGCCACCGCCGAAGTACTGGCTCTGCCTGCCGATCAGGATGGTGTCGTTTTTGGTCAGGTCCAGGTCGGCGGCAACCGAGAGCCAGGAAAGTGGGTCGACCGAGACCCCGGTCCGGACCTGGGGTTTGAGGCGGAAGGTCTCCTTCAGGGTCGTCCCCTGGATGGAGGCGACGGCCGGCGAGTCGAACTCGGGCGAGTTCAGGTTCTTGGCCACGATCCCCACGTTCAGCCAGTCGCTGTAGCGCCAGAGGGCGCCCAGGTCGATGCCGAACGTGGTGGTGTCCTGGTAGTGGTCGGTGATGTTCTTGACGATATCCCCCGAATCCTTGACCTTGACGATCTGGCTCTCGCCGATGAAGGCCCGGCCCCAGATCACCTTCAGGGAGGCGCCGACCCCCAGCGTCCCCAGGCTTCCCAGCTTGATGGGATGGCCGTAGGAGATCGGCACGTCGGTGGTGATGAGCCCCCTGTACTCCAGGGTCGACTGGTTGTTTTCCAGGCTGCCGGTGCTGTTCGTCATGGCGGTCCCGATCTTGACCAGGGCGTCCTTCAACTGTTCCGGCGTCTGGTTGGTCACCGGCCTGTTGTCGGTGAAATATCGGTCGATGGCGTTGGCCACGCCGGCGTTGTTGCTGAACGCGGCAGCGATTTGACTGCGCTGGGTGGTGGTGAAGAATGTCCCGGGCGTGGCCGTTGCCGCACCGATGGCTGTGGCGAAGTTCGCCTGGCTCACGCCACCGAGGGCGACCCGGCTTGCGTCGGTGGTCGGGAAGGAGGCCAGTTCCATGGTGGAGAAGCCGCCGATGGCGAAGTTCTGGTACTGGAAGCCGAGCACGGCATTGGCGTTGGCCGTCAGGGTGCCGTCATGCCGGTTCAGGTCGTCGAGGACGCCGACAAACTGGGTCGCCTGGCTGACCAGCCCCAGGTTCTGGGCGGCACTGTTGGTCACGGAGAGGTTCAGGTCTGCCAGGTTGTTCACATCCAGCTTGCCGAGCCGGTCGACGTTCTCGGCCATGGAGGAGTTGACCCGCAGGCCGACGCCGGCGTTGAGGCGGCTGGAAAAGGCCTGCTCCTTGAAAGCGAGGCCGGCCGGGTTGTAGTACGGGGCATAGGCGTCATAGGTGCGGGCAACGCCGGCACCCCCCATGCCGAGGGCGCTGCCGATGGGCTGGAAATCGGCGGCCACGGCGGTCGAAGCCGCCAGGGCCAGGCCGCTGCCTATGAATAGGGAAAGCTTGCGCATGTATAGTTCCTCCTGAAGTGAATGATGAGCGTTAGTTCACTCTCACATCGGCGGGGAGCTGGAAAATCTTGAATGGTACCTTGAGGTAGAGGGCCACCCCTACATCTCCACTCGCGTCACCACACCCTGCAGCTTGCTTGCCGGCAGTTTGTTGAACTGCACGAAGTTGGGGGTGAGCTTCTTGATGGCCGAAAAGATCTTCCAGATCGGGTTCGGCGTTGCGATGTCCTCGATCCCGTAAAAGATGACCTTCTCATGAATACCGTTTTCCTTGAGCAGTGTCTCGATATCCATCCTCTCCATGTAGCCTGCCTGGATGGTGAACGAGTCGAGGCCGGTGCCGCCGTCACGGTCCAGGCGGGAACAGATGCCGAACGGTTCGTCGGTCCGAACTATGGAGATGAAGATGTTCCGCTCGTAGATGATATTGCTCCGGATGATGCAGTGCACCACATACGGCGGCACCACCTCCCACTCCTTGGTGAAAAAGAGGCCGGTACCGGGAATATTTTTTCCCTTGGCGTAGATCTGCTCATAGGCAAGGAGAAACGTATCGATGTCCAGTGGGCGCAGCGCCCGGTAGAGTGCCCGCTGCCCTTTGGTCCAGATCAGGATGACCGCAAAGGGGATCGCCGCCAGGATGATGGACCAGTAGCCGCCGTGGGGAAGCTTGTTCAGGTTGGAGATGAGGAAGACCAGGTCCACCAGGGTCACGAGCAGGGCGAGGGGGACCTTCCATTTCTTGGTCGTGCGGGCAAAGATCATGACCATCATGACCCCGGTGATGGTCATGGTCCCGGTAACGGCCAGACCGTAGGCCGCGGCCAGGTTCTCCGACTTCTTGAAGAGGAGCATGATGAAGATGACCAGCAGCATCAGGAACCAGTTCACCGAGCCTATGTAGATCTGGGACTTCAGGTGGCTGGAGGTGTAGTCCACCTTCATGAGCGGCATTATCCGGGTGGTGATCCCCTGGTAGACAATGGAGAAAACGCCGCTGATCAGCGCCTGGGAGGCGATGACCGTGGCGATGACCGTGAGGATCAGGAACGGGATGTAGAGAATGGGTGCTTCCCACTGGACCATGCCGAAGAGGATGTTGGTAGCCTTGGGATGGGTGATGATGAAGGCACCCTGCCCCAGGTAGTTGATCACCAGGGCGACGAAGACGAACCACCATGCCCGGATGATCGGTTTCCTGCCAAGGTGTCCCATGTCGGCGTAAAGGGCCTCGCCACCGGTGGCGCAGAGGATGACCTCGGAGAGGACGAAGAAACCGGCCAGACCGTTATGGGAGAGGAACCTGACCGCGTACCAGGGGCTGACCGACTTGAGTACCTCAGGATGGCCGGCAACGGAGATGGCGCCGGAGAGGGTAAGGGCCACGAACCAGATGACCATCAGGGGGCCGAAGGCCTTGGCCACCTTGTCGGTTCCCTTGAACTGGAAGATGAAGAGGCCGACGGCAATGGCCGCAGCGAGGCAGATCAGAAGCGCCTGGGGCGTATGCTCCAGGCCCGGGATCAGTTCCATACCCTCCACGGCGGAGAGGATGGAGATGGCCGGGGTGATGACGCCGTCCCCCAGGAGCAGGCAGACCCCTACATAGGAGAGGAACGAGACAAAGGCGAGCTGCCGGCCCGGCTTGAGGAGGCGGACCAGGATCTCCTTGAGGACGATGGTCCCCCCCTCCCCCTTGCGCCCCAGGCTCATGGCGAGCCAGGCGTATTCCACGGAGACCAGGAGAATCAGAGTCCAGACGATCAGGGAGATGATGCCGTAGATGCTTTCCTGGGAAGGTTTGGTGAGGGTGACGATAACGGTCAGGGTATAGATGGGGCTCGTCCCGATGTCGCCGAACACCAGCCCCATGGACTTGACGATGCCGCCCCAGAAGGAATCTGCTTCGTGTTGCTTCATGTTGTCTCCCGCACGTCGCGTGCAGGGCTGAGCGCGAAAATGAAGGCCGCCGGCAATCGCCGACGGCCAGTGACCGCGTTCGTGCCCTTCCAGATGCCTACGAGGTTAGCTGACGGGCTCGGGAGTGGAAGTTCCCTATCCGGCACCGGCCGGAATGCGCCCCTGTTGCTCGGGTCCCCCGCATCCGCTTCAGGGAGCGGATCTCGGCTGAAATTTCCGTTCTTATACTCCTTGTCAGGTCCAATATCAATAATCTTTCCCGGGCAGGCCGCCCGGCCGGCGGGGGGAGGACGCCTGACGCAGGGCAATTTCCCCCCGCTCCGGGCCGGCCTGCCACTGGACAACCCCTTTATTCTTGACTTTTCAATGGGTTCCGGCTAGTTTATTTCGCTTATTTGGCGATCATTACGGAGGAATTCCCATGGAGTATAAAGACACCCTCAACCTGCCTGTCACCGATTTCCCCATGAAGGCCAACCTGAACCAGCGGGAGCCGGAGATCCTCAAAAAGTGGGATGAAGCCGGGCTCTATGCCCAGATCGAGGCCCGCGGCGCCGGGCGGCCGAATTACATTCTCCATGACGGTCCTCCCTACGCCAACGGCCATATCCATATCGGCCACGCCCTGAACAAGATCCTCAAGGACGTGATCCTCAAGGGGAAGCGGATGGAGGGGTTCAACGCCCCCTACGTCCCGGGGTGGGACTGCCACGGGCTCCCCATCGAGTTGCAGGTGGAGAAGAACCTGGGATCGAAGAAGCACGAGATCTCCAAGCTGGAGATGCGCCGTGAATGCCGGAAATATGCCGAGAAGTTCATTGACATCCAGCGGGACGAATTCAAGCGGCTCGGCGTTCTGGGAGACTGGGAGAACCCCTATCTCACCATGAACTACGAGTACGAGGGGCAGACCGCTCTGGAACTGGCCAAGTTCGCCCACAACGGCGGCCTCTACCGGGGGAAGAAGCCGGTCCACTGGTGCTCCTCCTGCGTCACGGCCCTGGCCGAGGCCGAGGTGGAGTATGCCGACCACACCTCCCCCTCCATCTACGTCAAGTTCGCGCTGCAGGACGACATCGCGGCCGCCGTGCCGGCCCTGGCCGGCAAGAAGGTCTCCGTGGTGATCTGGACCACCACCCCCTGGACCATCCCGGCCAACCTGGCCATCGCCATGCACCCGGAATTCGCCTACGTCGCCCTGGAGGTGAACGGCGAGGTCCTCATCGTTGCCGAAGGGCTGAACGACGCCTTCCTGGCTGCCAACAAGCTGGAGGGTCGGGTCCTGGCCACCTTCCAGGCATCGGTGCTGGAGCGGAAGCGCTGCAAGCACCCGTTCTACGACCGCGACTCCATCGTGCTACTGGGGGAGCACGTGACCCTGGAGGCAGGCACCGGCTGCGTCCACACTGCGCCGGGCCACGGCCAGGAGGACTACGAACTGGCCCTGAAGGAAGGGCTGGAGATCTATAACCCGGTGGACAACCACGGCAAGTACCTCTCGAATCTGGAGTTCTTCGGCGGCCAGTTCGTTTTTGCTGCCAACCCCCTGGTGATCGAGAAGCTGCAGGAGGTCGGCGCCCTGGTCGGGGCCGGCCAGGTGAGCCACTCCTACCCGCACTGCTGGCGCTGCAAGAAGCCGATCATCTTCCGGGCCACCGAGCAGTGGTTCATCTCCATGGAGGCTAACGGGCTCCGCAAGCAGTCGCTGGAGGCGATCGAGCAGGTGCAGTGGATCCCCAAATGGGGCAAGGAGCGGATTTTCGGCATGATCGAGAACCGCCCGGACTGGTGCATCTCCCGCCAGCGTACCTGGGGGGTCCCGATCACCGCCTTCTCCTGCACCGCCTGCGGCGAGTACCTGGCCGACGGCGCCCTCATGGACCATGTGGCCGCCATCTTCAAGGAACAGAGCGCCGATGCCTGGTTCGAATGGGAGGCGGACAAGCTCCTCCCCGCCGGCACCAAGTGCCCCCAGTGCGGCGCCTCCACCTTCAGCAAGGAGATGGACATCCTGGACGTCTGGTTCGACTCCGGCGTCTCCCACGCCGCCGTGTTGGAACCGAACCCGAAACTCTCCTCCCCCGCGGACATGTACCTGGAGGGGAGCGACCAGCACCGCGGCTGGTTCCACTCCTCGCTCCTGGAGAGCGTCGGCACCCGCGGCCGCGCCCCCTACAAAAACGTCCTGACCCACGGCTTCGTGGTTGACGGCCAGGGGCGCAAGATGAGCAAGTCGGTGGGGAACGTGGTCGCGCCGGAAGAGGTGATCAAGAAGTACGGCGGCGAGATCCTCCGCCTCTGGGTCGCGGCCCAGGACTACCGTGACGACATCCGGATCTCCCAGGAGATCCTGACCCGTCTCTCCGAGGCGTATCGCCGCATCAGGAACACCTGCCGTTACATCCTCGGGAATATCAGCGACTTCGACCCGGCCAGTGATTCGGTCCCCTTCGACAAGATGCCGGAGCTGGACCGCTGGGCCCTGCACCAGCTGGAGCTCCTCAAGGAGAAGGTGCTGAAATGCTACGGCGACTATGAGTTCCACGTCCTCTACCACGCGGTGAACGGCTTCTGCACCGTGGAGATGAGCGCCTTCTACCTGGATATCCTGAAGGACCGGGTCTACACCAGCAGGAAGGATTCCCTGGAACGCCGGAGCGCCCAGACCGTCATGTACCTGATCCTCGACTCCCTGGTGCGGCTGGTGGCGCCGGTCCTCTCCTTCACCAGCGACGAGGTCTGGGGGTACATGCCGGGGACGCGGGAGACGAGCGTGCACCTGGCACAGTTCCCGGCCCTCAACCCCGAATGGAAGGACGACCGGCTGGTGGAGCGGTGGGAGCGGATCATGAAGGTGCGGGCCGAGGTCTCCAAGGCCCTGGAGCAGGCGAGGGTGGCCAAGACCATCGGCCACTCCCTGGACGCGGCCGTCGCAATCGCCGCCGAGCCGGAACTGCTCGCCTTCCTCGGCGAGTACGCTGCAGAACTGCCGGCCATCTTCATCGTCTCCCGCGTGACCCTGACCGACGCCCTCTCCGGCGACAGCTACGCCGCCGAGGGGATCGCCGGCCTGCAGCTGCAGGTGACAGCCGCGCCGGGCGTGAAGTGCGAGCGCTGCTGGTGTTACAGCGAAGAGCTCGGGACGGAGAGCGAGCATCCGACGATCTGCCCCAAGTGCACGGCTGCGGTGAAATAACAGGTTGCTGAAAAACAGCCATCTCGCCGCCGTCCTCGCACGCATCCTTGTGCGGCGTAGGCCCGATCGTTGGGTACTACGCCTCCCTCGAAGCTTGCTGCGGGTGCGACGATCTGGCTATTTTTGAGCAACCTCGTAGTTGTATGCAAAGGGATGCGGCGTCCATGGCTCACGAATAATTTCCCGTAAATCAGCTTTTACTCTGCGAACATCTGCGTCCTCTGCGGTGAAAGACTTAATCCCATGGTCCAGATCATTGATACGAAGGTCAACCTGGAGTTCCCGCTCGGTCACCATCTCCACTGTCTGATCGCCCAGCTTCCCAACCGGCTGCGCCGGACGGAGAGCGGCTACGGCATCACCGATCCGGACGACAAGTGGCGACAGGTACGGGCGATCCTCGACCTGGTGGCTGCCGGCGAGGGGAACCTGAAGAAGCTCCACTTCCTCATGTTCCCCGAGAGCAGCATCCCCTTTGCCCGCTTCGACGAGATGCTGGCCGCCATCGCCCAGGGTTTTCGCCCCAATTCGGTGACCATGTTCGGCATCGAGCATGTACCGCTCAAGACCTACCGGGAGCTCCTGGAGCGCTTCAGGGAGGACAACGCCGAGGCGATCGGGCTGGTGGACAGGGATCTGAACTCCGGCGACATCCTGGAGATGCCGGTCAACTGGTGCTGTATAGCGGTCAAGGAGGCGGACGGCAGGCTGCGGGTCTTTCTGGAGGCCAAGTCCCACCCGTTCCACGGCGAGGAGTTCCTGGACAAGTACCATGACCTCTATCGGGGGCGGCACTTCTATCTTTTCCGCAGCCGTCCCTCCTGCTTCAATTTCATGACGCTCGTCTGCCTCGACTACCTCTACCGGGACCTGTACGCCTCCAACATCAAGCAGATCATCGACCACGCCAACCGGCTCTATTTCAACACCCGCCAGGGGCTGGATGCCCTCTTCGTCATCCAGTGCAACCCGAAGCCGGAACACCAGAGCTACCGGGACGTGATCAGCGGTTTTTACGGCGAATACCTGGAGGACTTTCCCGGTGTGCGGGAGTCGGTGACGGTCTTCGGCAACACCTCGGACGAGACCTTCGTCGAGGGGTTTTCCGACGGCCGGCCGGCCCACGGCTACTCCTACGTGGTCATCAACCGTCACCACAAGCTGGGGAAGGTGCAGCAACGGGAGTTCGTGACCGACGACTTTGGCGGGGCGCCGGTCTGCCGGCTCCGTTTCGGCCCGGGTACCCGGCTCTGCTACTTCAACCTGCCGCAGCACCATGAGCTCGACCCCCGCACCTCGCGGGTCCCTCTCAAGGTCCACAGCATCATGCAGTGGACGGAAGATGGCCGCTGGGAGAAACTGGCGGAATTGTAGAGGAACGAGGAGCGAGGTTCGGGGTTCGAGGATTCCCTCGGTCCTCGTCCCTCGCACCTCGAACTGATAAAAGGAGATTCATCATGTCCAAAGACAAACTCTGGGGGGGACGTTTCGCCCAGCCCACCAACAAATTCGTCGAGGAGTTCACCGCCTCCATCGACTTTGACAAGCGCCTCTACCATCAGGATATCCGTGGCTCCATCGCCCATGCCCGGATGCTCGGGAAGCAGGGGATCATCCCCCTGGCCGACGTGGAGGCGATCGTCAACGGCCTGCAGCATATCCTGGAGCAGATCGAGGCCGGCCATTTCGACTTCTCCGTCGCCCTGGAAGACATCCACATGAACATCGAGGCGCGGCTCTCCGCAAAGATCGGCGAGGCGGGGAAGAGGCTCCATACCGGCCGCTCCCGCAACGACCAGGTGGCCCTGGACATCCGCCTCTACCTCAGGGACGAGATCGTGGAGGTCTCCGCCTACCTGGAGATGCTCATCGATTCCCTGATCTTCCAGGCCGAGAACAACCTTGAGGTCATCATGCCGGGGTACACCCACCTGCAGACGGCCCAGCCGATCCTCTTCAGCCACCACATGCTCGCCTACGTGGAGATGTTCAAGCGGGACAAGGGGCGGATGGAGGATTGCCTGCGCCGGGTCAACGTCCTGCCGCTGGGGGCCGGCGCCCTGGCCGGCACCACCTTCCCCATCGACCGGGAGCATGTGGCCGAGCTCCTCGATTTCCCGGAGGTGACCCGGAACTCCCTCGATTCGGTCTCGGACCGGGACTTCGCCCTGGAGTTCATCTCCGCCTCCTCCATCCTGATGATGCACCTGTCGCGCTTCTCCGAGGAGCTGATCCTCTGGTCCACCAGCGAGTTCCGGTTCATCGACCTCTCCGACGGCTTCTGCACCGGCTCCTCCATCATGCCCCAGAAGAAGAACCCGGACGTGCCCGAACTGGTCCGCGGCAAGACCGGCCGGGTCTACGGCAACCTTATGGCGCTCCTGACGGTGATGAAGGGGCTGCCGCTCGCCTACAACAAGGATATGCAGGAGGACAAGGAGCCGCTGTTCGACACCATCGACACGGTCAAGGGTTCCCTCAAGATCTTCGCCGACATGATCCGGGAGATGCGGGTGAACGCCGGCACCATGCGTCAGGCGGCGGCCAAGGGGTTCTCCACCGCCACCGACGTGGCCGACTACCTGGTCCGCAAGGGTATGCCGTTCAGGGACGCCCATGAGGTGGTGGGGAAGTCGGTGGCCTACTGCCTGAACCACGGCAAGGACCTGCCGGAGCTGACCATCGAGGAGTGGCAGGCATTTTCCGACAAGATCGGCGAGGATATCTACGACGCCATCACCCTGGAGGCGAGCGTCAATGCCCGGGCCGCCACCGGCGGAACGGCGCTGGAGCGGGTCAAGGCGGAGATCGAACGGGTAAAATCGGGAAGGTAAGGAGCAAGGCTAAAGGAACGAGGTTCGAGGATAAACGGAACTTATGCCTTGGTTTGTCCTCGATCCTTTAACCTCGATCCTTGATCCTTGTCCGGTCAAGCTATGAGGCGAGTCATAAGAACAACGGTGCTATTCTTTCTGCTGGCGGCAGCAGTATCCGTTTCCGCCTGCGGAAAGAAGGGGGCGCTGGTGCCGCCCGAGGCGCTGGTGCCGGCTCCGGCGACCGATCTGCAGGTGCGGCAGCAGGGGGACGGGTTCCGTATCTCCTGGACGGCGCCCGGCAAGGAGGAGCGGGGGCGCCCGCTGCGCGACCTGGCCGGCTTCCGGCTCTATCGCCACGAAGTGCTCCAACCGGGGGAGGATTGCCTTGCCTGCCCGGAGAGCTGGCTGCTGGTCAGGAACATCGACCTGGAGTATCTGCGCGACGTGCAGCGGAGCGGCGACCGCTTCTTCTGCGTGGACCGCGACGTCAAGAGCGGCACCTCCTACCGCTACAGCGTCACGGCCGCGAGCCGGCGGGGCGCGGTCGGGCGGCCGGCCTTCGGCGAGCCGAGGAAGAAGGTATCCGCACCGTTCCCCCCGATCCTCCAGGCTGTCCCGTCCCCCACCGCCGTCACCCTGGAATTCGTTGCCATCCCCCCCCCGGGCAGCTCCCGGGTCGGTTTCAACGTCTACCGCCAGCGCTCCGGCGAGCCTGCGCCCGCCGCCCCTCTCACACCGGCGCCGGTCCCCGGCCCCACCTTCACCGATCAGCAGCTCGATCGCAACGTCAACTATCGCTATACCGTCACAGCCGTGGTCCGCGTCGACGGGGAAGAGGTGGAGAGCGGACCATCCAACGAGGTGGATGCCTCCCTCGCCCCTCTTGATCTCCGTTGAACGGTATGCCCCTCCCCTTGAAAAACAGTGCCACTCTCCTTCCTACCCGAGTGAATCTTTTGACTTTTGTCCTCTCCTGTGTTAGGTAGAAACACTTTACCCAAAACAAGGTTTGGCTGTTTTGCAGCCATTGTTATCGCAACGGAGGATTGGACGAAATGAACCATGAGCAGCTCCGGCCCGGAGTAGCCGAGGTGTTGGCAGAGGGGGACCAGTTCGAAGTGGTTCGCGAGCGCGAAACCGTCGAAGAACTCGTCAAACGCGAGCAGGCCGCGTCGTTTCTGTAAATTAAACTCCAACCAGGGAGGAAAAGGATATGTTCAAAGGAAGCATTGTCGCCATCGTTACCCCGTTCAACAACGGCCAGGTTGATTATGAGAAGCTGCGCGAGCTGGTGGAGTTCCAGATCGCCGGCGGCACCGACGCCATCGTGCCGTGCGGCACCACCGGCGAGGCCTCGACCCTCGACTACGACGAGCACATGGACGTGGTCAAGACCGTCATCGACCAGGTAAAGCGGCGGGTCCCGGTCATCGCCGGCACCGGCTCCAACTCCACGGCCGAGGCCATCGAGCTTTCCCAGAAGGCCAAGGAGGCGGGCGCCGACGGCGTGCTGCTGGTGACCCCCTACTACAACAAGCCGACCCAGGAAGGTCTGGTGCGCCACTACACGGCCATAGCCGACGCCGTGGCCCTGCCCCAGATCCTCTACAACGTACCGGGCCGCACCGGCGTCAACATGCTCCCCGAGACCGTTGCCCGCCTGGCGCCCCACAAGAACATCGTGGCGATCAAAGAGGCGACCGGCTCGCTCCAGCAGGCGTCCGAGGTCATCTCCCTCTGCGGAGACCAGATCGACGTCCTTTCCGGCGACGACTTCATCACCTTCCCGATGATGGCCTGCGGCGCCAAAGGGGTCATCTCGGTCCTGGCCAACATCATGCCGAACACCGTGGCTAGCCTCGTCGACGCCTTCGTTGCCGGCGACCTGGCCAAGGCGCGTCAGCTCCACCTTGATACGCTCAAGATCGGCAACGCCATGTTCATCGAGTCGAACCCGATCCCGGTGAAGACGGCGCTGGGCCTCATGGGCAAGTGTTCCGACGAGCTCCGCCTGCCGCTCTGCCCCATGGGCGCGGCCAACAAGGAGAAGCTCGCGGCCATCATGAGGGAATACAAGCTCATATAACAAGAACGCTCGGGGCTCGGGGCTCGGGGTTCGGGGTAATGTCTTTTTCTTTTGCCCTGAGCCCTGAGCCCTGAGCCCTCGGCCTATCGAGGTTTTTATGATTAAGATTGCTGTCTGTGGCGCTGCCGGAAGGATGGGCGGGCGCATCATCGCTGCCATCAAGGAAGCCGAGGGTGTCGAGCTCTCCGGTGCCCTTGAGCGTCCCGGCCACCCGATGGTCGGCCAGGACGCCGGGTTCAATGCCGGCCTCGGCGCCATCGGCGTCGCCATCTCCGACGACCTGAACACGGTGGTGGACGGCTGCGACGTCCTGATCGACTTCACCACCCCCAAGGTGTCGCTGAAGAACCTGGAGGTCTGCTCCCTGAAGAAGAAGTCCATCGTCATCGGCTCCACCGGCTTCACCCCGGAAGAGCGGCTTCTTGCCGCCGAGCTGGCCAGGGAGATCCCGGCGGTGCTCGCCCCGAACATGTCGGTCGGGGTCAACGTCTGCTTCAAGGTCCTGAAGGATGTGGCCAAGACCCTGGGTGACAACTTCGACGTGGAGATCGTCGAGCTGCACCACAACAAGAAGAAGGACTCCCCCAGCGGCACCGCCGTCCGGATGGGCGAGGTGGTGGCCGAGGCGCTCGGCCGCGATTACAACAAGGTGGCCAACTACCACCGCGAGGGGATCTGCGGCGAGCGGACCAGGGAAGAGATCGGCATGCAGACCGTCCGCGGCGGCGACATCGTCGGCGAGCACACGGTCTACTTCATCGGCATGGGGGAGAGGATCGAGATCTCCCACCGGGCCATGAGCCGCGACATGTTCTCCCGCGGCAGCGTGAGGGCGGCCCAGTGGGTCGTGGGGAAGGCGCCCGGGCTGTACGACATGCAGGATGTACTCGGGCTGAAATAGGCAAAATGATGGGCGGCCCTGGCCGCCCTAACTTTATACACTAACGTTTGGAGGAACTGTTGTAATGGCAAAAATCAACGACAACTACCTGAAACTGAAGGCCGGCTACCTCTTCCCGGAGATCGGCCGCCGCGTGCGCGAGTTCAGCGCCGCCAACCCGTCCGCCAAGGTGATCCGCCTGGGGATCGGCGACGTGACCCGCCCCCTGGCCCCGGCAGTCCTGAAGGCGTTCCACGACGCCGTGGACGATCTGGCCACCACCGACCAGTTCGCCGGCTACGGCCCGGAGCAGGGGTATGACTGGCTGATCAACGCCATCATCGAGAAGTCGTACAAGCCGCTCGGCGTTTCCCTCAAGACCGAGGAGATGTTCATCTCCGACGGCTCCAAGTGCGACTGCGCCAACATCCTGGACATCTTCGCCCTGGACAACGTGGTGGCCATCGGCGACCCGGTCTACCCGGTCTACAACGACACCAACGTCATGATCGGCCGCACCGGCGACGCCGACGACAAGGGATACTACAAGGGGATCGTCTATCTCCCCTGCACCGAGGCGAACGGCTTCATCCCGTCACTCCCGACCGAGAAGGTGGACATCATCTATCTCTGCTTCCCCAACAACCCGACCGGCACTGTCGCCTCCAAGGCCGAGCTGAAGAAGTGGGTCGACTACGCCAACGCCAACGACGCCGTGATCTTCTTCGACGCCGCCTACGAGGCGTTCATCACCAACCCTGACATTCCCCACTCCATCTACGAGATCGAAGGGGCGAAAAAGTGCGCCATCGAGTTCCGCTCCTTCAGTAAGACCGCCGGCTTCACCGGCGTCCGCTGCGGCCTGGTGGTCGTGCCGGAAGAGGTGATGGGGACGACATCCACGGGCGAGCGGTACAGCTTCAACAAGCTTTGGCTGCGCCGCACCACTACCAAGTTCAACGGCGCCTCCTACCCGGTCCAGCGCGCCGCCGCCGCGGTCTACTCCGACGAGGGGTGGAAGCAGACGAAAGAGATCATCGACTACTACATGGAGAACGCCCGGATCATCCGGGAAGGTTTGGCCGCTGCCGGCGTTACCTGCTACGGCGGGGTGGACGCCCCCTACATCTGGCTCAAGACGCCCGGCGGCATGAGCTCCTGGGATTTCTTCGACAAGCTCCTCACCGAGTGCAACGTGGTCGGGACCCCCGGTTCAGGCTTCGGCCCCAGCGGGGAAGGTTACTTCCGCCTCTCGGCCTTCGGCCACCGCGAGAATGTGATCGAGGCGGTGGAGAGGATAAAGAAGAATTTGAAGTAGATAGAAAGGCGGCCCGCAAGGTCGCCTTTCTTATTTTCGGACACCATTTTCGTGATTGCTTCATTTTGGTCTGATGGTATAGTGTGCCATATGGCTGCAATACTCCTTCATCGTTCCCGCTATGTGTATACCGATGGTGGGCTCCGTGAAATGGTTCTCTGGCAGGTGCCACGCACCATTCACCATCCGAACGGTTTGAAGTACCGTCTCTATTACGGGGATGGCGAAGGAAGCTGCCTGGTACGGTATGACAATGAACGGGGCAAGGGGGATCACCGTCATGGCCTTGATGGTGAACAATCGTATCAATTCATTGATGTCGATACCCTCGTTGCAGATTTTCTGGCAGATATCAGGCGTATTCGGGGAGAGTAGCGATGGACAAGGATATCAAGGTTGAAATAAGGGATGCGGAAGAATCTGCCCAGGAATTTATCAAGGCTTGGCGCCGGGCCGAAGCCGGCGAACCAGCGGAGATACCGACTGAACGGCTCTATTTCCAGGACCTGGGAACGCTTCTCCAGGCGCTGACGCCACGCCGCCTCGAACTGCTCAGGAGACTCCACGATGGCGGACCGGAAAGCGTGCGCGGGCTGGCCAAAAAGCTTGCCCGTGATTACAAGAACGTGTACCACGACGTGCAGGCCTTGGAGCGGGTGGGGTTGATATCCCGGACGGCTGACAAGCGGCTCTCGGCGCCGTGGGACAAAGTTGTGGCGGAGATCAGCCTGGCGGCGTAGGGGAGATATTATGAAAGTTAAGAAGACGAAGGTGGTTGCTATGTACTGGGATGTAGAAGTTTAGGAACACTCGAATTTGCCGTGACGTTTGTACCGGTTAAACGCCGGGACTTCTTAATTCAAAAGGCGGCCAATCGGCCGCCTTTGGTTTGAACGCAACATCAACCGCGGCGCGCCGCTTCTATTGCAGAGATGTCGATCTTCTTCATCTGCATCATCGCATCAAACGCTCGCTTGGCGGCGGCGGGGTCGGGGTCGGTTATCGCCTCAGTCAGGGCGATCGGCGTGATCTGCCAGGACAGGCCCCATTTGTCCCTGCACCAGCCGCAGGCACTCTCTTCGCCGCCGTTGCCGACAATGGCGTTCCAGTAGCGATCCGTTTCTTCCTGATCAACGGTTGCAACCTGAAACGAGAATGCCCAGTTGTGCTTGACCTCGGGGCCGCCATTAAGCCCGAGGCAGGGGATGCCCATCACGGTAAACTCCACCGTCAACACATCCCCTTTCTTGCCGGACGGGTAGTCCCCCGGTGCGAGATGTACTGCGTCAACGGATGAATCAGGAAAGGTCTGGGCGTAGAATCGCGCCGCCTCCTCGGCGTCGCGGTCATACCAGAGGCAAATTGTGTTCTTTGCATGCGTTGCCATGTCACTTCTCCTTCGTGATGTGCCGCTCTGAAAAAGGTGTCGGTAGTGAGCGGTCAGTGTAACGAGCCCGTAATAATTCCTCTGCCACCTTCGTTCTACAGCTCCAACAACCCCTTCAATCTGTCCAGATCCAGCCTGACCAGGGCGGCATCAGCCGTATAGGTCTCGTCGCTCACGCCGGGGAGCCGGAACAGGGTGAAAATGACCTCGCTCCCCGAGCCGTTGGACACCACCCGCATCGGGACGTAGAGCGTCTCGCCGCCGGGCGGCGTCAGGTAGTGGTCCAGAACCCCAAGGTCGTTCTCCCGGGCGAGCCGGATCGCCATGGTCCCCAGAGAGGTTTCAATTACCCACTCCTCCCCCTCGCACCGGATCGACCGGCAAAAGGTTGTTGCCCACGTGGGGAGATTGTTCAGGTCGGCGACGTAGGCATAGACCGCTGCCGGTTCCCGGGCAATCTGCACGCTGATGGTCGTGGACGGGTTTACCATTGCCTCACCCTTTGTGCTCACGGAGAATTAGTGCCCTGCATCTATGGCTATTGTACCACTGGCAGCGTACCGTTCCGGCGCTAAAGGCGTATAATGATTTTGAAGAATCAGGAATCAGCCCGGGAGGAGACGGTCATGGCACTGTTTGGGGCGGACAAGAGCGAGCAGGGGCAATGCGAGGTCGATCTGGGCGGCTATCGGCATCAGTGCCGGCTCGACGGCATCACGCGTACCGGCGCGGCGGTGAACTGCACCGGTTTCCTGAGGGGGACCAGCCACGGCGAGGCGTGCGTGCTTCATCTGCAGGATGATGCGCGGCGGATAGACTGCCGAGTGACGGAAATAGCGGCCGGCAGGATGCGCCTGCGGTTCGTCGCGGAGGAAACGGGCCAGCGGTGAATTGGCCTGCCATCCTGCGACTTCATTCGATAACTAGCTGATGTTGTGTATAGTTGTGAAAGCCAAAGGCGGCGAGCAGCTCTTTTCTCATCACACCCTGCCACCTCACCTCTGCCCCTCCCGCACCTCGCGGTGCCAGATGAGCTCTCCGTTTCGATAGACCTCGTAGATCCGGTGCAGAGGGATGGCCATCGGTTCCCCGGCAGCATCGTACAGGAGCAGGGCATGATCGTCCGGCTGAAACCGTACTTCCCCCAGCGGGACCAGGACGATCCGCTGCTCGTAGCGGTCGAAGTAGCCGACGGCGAACTCTCCCCGGCCATACTCCTGGTCCCAGCGGATGCGGTTGAGCAGTTCGCGGATGGTAGTCACGGCCTCTCCCTTCACGTCGTGTATCCATAGTCTACCGCATTCCGGGTCAACCTCCCCACCCCACCTGCATCCCTCCCGGATCGTTTCAAAAGGCGGCCAGCACCGCCAGGTCTTTCGGCGCTAAACGTGACATTCTTCTGTGCGTTTATGCTTTTGACAAAGTGCCGCTGTTGGATAGTCTTCAAAAAGAGCACATCCGATATTTCACGAGGGAGAAACGGTCATGAAGAAAGCGGGGATGGTACTCATTCTGGTGCTTGCGGCCGCAGCATGGGGACTGGCTACTGAACAACCTTCCCTCAAGCGGGGAGAAGAACTCTTCAACAGCACGCAACTGGGGACGAGCGGCAAGAGCTGCGCGAGCTGCCATCCTGGCGGGAAAAAGCTCGAAGAGGCAGCCGGCTACAAGGACGACGAACTCGCCGTAATCATCAACCAGTGCATAACGAAGCCGCTCAAAGGGAAGCCGCTTGCGGCCGACTCGACCGATCTCAAATCGCTCATCATGTATCTCAAGACCTTCGCACCCGCGACAAGGCCGCAACAATAACCGAGCAACATACGGCGACACCGCATTTGATCCATGAAAGAAGGCGGCCGCCTTTGCTTTATGCCCTTCCAGCCCGCTAAGAAACGAAAACAGTTTCCGCTTCATAGTGCTCTTGGCTAATAAATTTTAGCGACGTAAAGTTTATTAGCGCTGCGCACTACTGATCGTCAGAGCAGCTTCAGAACCGCCCGGGCCGCAGGTTCCGACGAGGCGGGGTTCTGGCCGGTGATCAGGTTGCCCACACTGACCACGTATGGCTGCCAGTCCGCCCCTTTGGAATACGTCCCGCCAGCCTTGCGCAGCTCATCTTCAACCAGGAACGGCACGACCTCGGTCAGGCCGACCGCTTCCTCCTCGCTGTTGGCAAAACCGGTGACCTCCTTCCCCTTTACCAGCGGCGCGCCATCGCTGGAACGGGCATGGAGCAGCACGCAGGGGGCGTGACATACGGCGGCGACCGGTTTCCCTCGGGTATACATGGCCTCGATCAGGGCGATGGAATCGCGGTCATCTGCCAGGTCCCACAGCGGACCGTGGCCGCCGGGATAGAAGATCGCGTCGTAATCGGCGGCCGAGACCGTCGTGAGCGGCACCGTATGGGCCAGGGCCGCCTGTGCAGCCGGGTCGTTGTTGAAACGCTCGGTGGCCGGGGTCTGGAAATCCTTGTCCTCACTCTTCGGGTCCAGCGGCGGTTGTCCCCCTTTGGGTGATGCCAGGGTGATCTCGGCCCCCGCATCCTTGAAGACGTAGTAGGGGGCGGCAAACTCCTCCAGCCAGAAACCGGTCTTCCGGCCGGTGTTGCCGAGTTGGTCGTGCGATGTCAGTACCATTAGTATCTTCATGAGCATGGCTCCTCGTATCTCGTGTCAGGCGGCACCCGGTTCGTGCCTGCCGTTAAGTAAAGTATACCTCTCAGTGAGGACTCCGCCGAACCCAAATGAAAAGAGGCCAAGGGACATGCCCCTTGGCCTCTTCTGTCTGCGGCTGATGTGTGCTTGATTACAGTTTCACATCCAGCTCATTCTGGACCAACTGCTCACGAACCTGCTTCTTCCTGATCAGAACCAGTTCGGAACTGCGCGTCCTCATGACTGCCGGCGGCTTGCGGTGCGAGTTGTAGTTTTCCGGCGACATACTCTCGGAATAGGCCCCTGTGCCGCCGATGACGACATAGTCGCCGATTTCCGGTTCAACAATCAGCACCGGCACGATGTTGCCGTCACCGTCCAGCCGCACCGAATCGCCGCTTTCGCAGCAGCGCCCAACAATCCCGAACGATTTCAGCCCGTCTGCCGGTGTCTGGTCATACTCGCTGGACAAGAGCGTACCGTCCTGGCGCACGATGGCAATGGGGTGCTCGGAGCCGTACAAAAGCGGGCGCGTCAGCAGCTCCATGCCGCCGTCGACGATCAGGAAGTTCAGCTCGTTGGTCAGCTTCTTGTCGATGATCCTGGTGATGATATGGCCCGAGTTGGCCACCACAAAGGTTCCCGGCTCGATCTCCATCTGCAGTTCGCGTCCGGTCGCCGCCTGGAACTCCGTGATTCGCTGCTTCGCATAGGCTCCCAGCGCCGCGATGTCGGCCTGCTTTTCCCCTGGCATCCTGGCGACCTTGAGCCCGCCGCCGAAGCTGACCGTGGTGGCGTCCGGGAAATAGGCCTTCACAAAACCCAGCTCACGGTCGATGTTCTCCCGCCATTTTTCCGGGTCGCCCCCTGAACCGATATGGACATGGACCTGGGTGAAGCGGAGTCCCTGCTGGTCGGCCAGGGCCTTTACCTTGGGGACGTCGTTCAGGTGGACGCCGAAGCAGGAATATTCGCTGCCGGTGTCGCGGGTCGTGCTTTCACCGCCGCCGGCGGCTCCCGGATGGACCCTCATGGAGAGGTCGATGGCGTTCTTCTTGGCAAAGTCGGCAATCAGCTGATACTGCAGCATGGAGCAGACATTGTATTTCAGGCCGGCCCGGATCATCTCCTCCAGTTCGGCGCGCTCCTCACCGGTCGGCACCTCCTGGGTGGTCAGCATCATCCGGCTGTAGGGAATGCCGGCAGCATGAGCACGGGCCGCTTCGTCCAGCGACGAGCAATCCAGATCCAGCCCCTTGTTGGTGACGACCCGCAGGACGGTGCGATCCGAGTTGGCCTTCATGGCGTAGCGGACATGCAGGCCGTACGCATTAGGCATGCTCAGCAGCTGTTCACAGCTCCGTTCGATGTATTCCTGATCGTGCAGATAGACCGGTGTTCCCCACTGCTGGGCTATTTTCGGGATGAGCGTTGCGTCCAGTTTCGTCGGACCGAAGTGTTTCATCGTCATTGTTTCAACCCCATAAATGTGATGTGAATTCCTATTCTCCCATCCCCTCCGGACCATGTGGAGAGATGGACACATCTATGTAGCATTTTCGACGGTTGCGGCGCAACAACTCTTTGAAAGTATGGAGTTATGAGGGGAGTATTTGTAACTCGAAAGGGGCCAATTGGCAGCCTTGGTTGTCCGGGTAAAAAGATTTTGCTTAATCATCAGAATGTGCGATTCTGACCCGGTCGGCGGAGAGTGGAATGCACCGGCGATCACCCACATCTGGAGAGCATGTGAACGCAGCGCCGCAGCTTTATCTGCTGGACGGGTCCGGCTACATCTACCGCGCCTATTATGGCGTCCGGGAGGGTGCCACCTCCGGCGGCATGCCGACCAACGCCGTGTTCGGCTTCACCCGGATGCTCCTCGGCCTCCTGCAGGAGAACCGCCCCGATTATTTCGCCGTCATTTTCGATCCCCCCCGGGAAGAGACCTTTCGCCGCGAGCTCTTTCCCGCCTACAAAGCGCATCGGGACGCCATGCCCGCGGACCTCGTGCCCCAGCTGCCGTACATCAGGAGAGTCCTGCAGGCCCTCAATATCCCGGCCCTGGAAGTTCCCGGCTTCGAGGCCGACGATGTCATCGCCACCCTGGCCCGCCGCCATGCCGCGGAAGGAGTTCAGGTCACGGTCGTCACCGGCGACAAGGATCTGCTGCAGGTTGTTGGTGACGGAATCGATCTCCTGGATACCATGAAGGACCTGCGCTCCGGGCCCCAGGAGGTCCTCGACCGCTTCGGTGTCCCGCCGGAGCTGGTGCCGGATCTGCTCGGGCTGGCCGGCGATTCCTCGGACAATATCCCGGGTGTTCCCGGGATCGGGGAGAAGACCGCTGCCGGGCTGGTCCGGCGGTTCGGCTCCCTGGAAGGGGTCTTCAAGTGGAAAAGCCTGGTGAATGGCAGGAAGCGGCGGGAAAGTCTCTACGCCCATGCCGACCAGGCGAGGCTCTCGAAGGTCCTGGCCACCGTCCGCTATGACGTCCCTCTGGATCTCCCTCTTGCCGCACTGCGGCGCCAGACGCCGAATCTCCCGGAGCTGATCCCTTTGCTGCGTGAGCTCGAATTTGCGGCGCTGGAGGTAGCATTTACCCCGCCGCCGCCCGGCGTGGTCGAGATCTACTGCGATGGCTCGGGCAGGGACTCCGGCCCCGGCGGGTATGGGGTGATCCTGCGCTACGGGGAGTACGAAAAAGAGTTGAGCGGTTTTGAGGCGACCTCAACGTCCCAGCGGATGGAACTGACGGCGGCGATCAAGGGGCTGGAAGCGTTGCAGAACCGGAGAAGGGTGCGCGTCTTCAGCGATTCACAGTACCTGGTGCGGGGAATGAGCGAATGGCTCAAGGGGTGGATTCGCACCGGTCGCCTGGAGACCCCGGACGCCCTCAAGAATCAGGATCTCTGGCAACGACTGGCAGCGCTCTCCGCCAGCCATGAGATCAGTTGGGAATGGGTGCGCGGTCATGACGGACATCCCTTCAATGAGCGCTGCGACAGGCTGGCAAAACGGGCGGCAGAGACGGGGATGCGCGCGCTGCAACAGGCAGGGGAGTGTAAAGAGGCGGAGAAGGTCATTCCTCCGTTGCCGGTCGTCCCTACCACGCCGGCGCCGGTTCGACTCTGGGAGGAGACGGCTTACGAGGCCGATGGTGACGGTCAGTTGCTGCTCTATTGACTCTACCCCATGCCACCCCTCGGAAATGTCGGCGCCGGTGTTTGACAGGGTCGAGGAAACTGCTATGCTCAAAAATCGCAAGCACTCTGGTCACCATCGACTCCGACTCACGGTACACTCTGACTTTTCGGCATAACATCGGATTCAATCCATGGACACCAGCGATTATCAGAAGCTCCGCGAGTTGTTCGACACCTATCTGCGGTTGTATGCCTCCCGCGACGATAACCTCACGTCCTGGTTCAGCGAAAACTTTTCCGGCTTTACCGGAGGTGGTGATTTCCTGGTCAAAGACCGCGATGAATGGGTCGCGATCACCCGGCAGGACTTCGCCCAGGTACCCGATCCGATCCGCATCGAGCTCAAGGACCTGGCAATCCAGTCTCTGTCCGATACGGTCGCCGTCACGACCGGCTTCTTCATCATCCATCTCCCCATTGAAGACCATATCCTCTCCCGGGAAACCGCGCGCCTGGTACTGATCTTCCATAAGGAATCCGGCGGCTGGAAGATTGTGCACAGCGGCATTTCTATCCCCTACAGTCTGGTTCGTCAGGGGGAGGTCTACCCGCTGCAGGAGCTGACCGAACGCAACCAGTTTCTGGAAAAGCTGGTGGAAGAACGGACGACGCAGCTTTCCGAGGCAAACGAAAAGCTGCAGCGGGCAAATCAGGAACTGTCGAAGGCGCTTGCCGAGCAGAAGCTGACCGAGGAGGCTCTGCGGGAGAAGGAGGCCCACTACCGCCTGCTGACGGAAAATGCCTCCGATGTGGTCTGGAAGGTGGACCGCGATTACCTGTTCACCTATATCAGCCCGGCTGATGAGCGGCTGAGGGGATACCGGGCCGATGAGGTGCTCGGCCATCATGTTTTTGATCTGTTCGATGAAGAAGGGATCGCGACCCTCACCAAGATGACCAGAAAGCGTCACGAACTGGAACAGCAGGGGGAGCAGTCAGGCACCATGGTTTTCGAAGCACGGCACCGCTGCAAGGACGGCCGCTGGTTATGGGCGGAAATAAGCTCCACGCCTGAGCGCGACGCGGACGGCGCCATTGTCGGTTTCTACGGCATAACCAGGGAGATAACCGATCGCAGAGAGCGCGAAAAAGAGCTGCTGCAGTTTGAAAAGCTGGAGTCTCTGGGTGTTCTCGCCGGAGGCATTGCCCATGATTTCAACAATATCCTGACCGGCATCATGGGCAACATAACCTTTGCCCAGATGTTCCTCGACGCCGCGCACCAATCGTACAAGCCACTGGCAGAGGCCGAAAAGGCAGCAGTGCGGGCCGGAGAACTCGCCCGCCAACTCCTCACCTTTGCCCGCGGCGGCGAACCGATCAAGAAACCGGTGTATCTCCCGCAACTGCTCAACGAAACCACCTCGTTTGTTCTGAGCGGCTCAAACGTCAAGGGGACCATCGATGCCCCCGATTCAATCCATGTGATCGAGGCGGATGAAGGACAGCTGAACCAGGTATTCCACAACATCATCATCAACGCCGCCCAGGCGATGCCGGGGGGCGGGAACCTGACTGTTACCGCACGCAACGAAACGCTGGACAGCGGCAATGCCTTTTCCCTTCCGGCTGGCAGCTATGTCAAGATTGCCTTCGCCGACCAGGGGAGCGGCATCAGCGATGCCGACCTGAAGCGGATCTTTGACCCCTATTTTACGACCAAGTCGTCAGGGAACGGGCTCGGGCTTTCTATGGCCCACTCCATCGTGAACAGGCATGGAGGTCATATCGGTGTCAGGTCGATGCCCGCCAACGGTACCACCTTCATCATCCACCTGCCGGCCATCGACGAGGCAGACGTGCCACAATGCGTTGCCCCTGCCACGCCGGCTGACGCTGTTCATGCGGGGGGTGCCATTCTTGTGATGGATGACGAGGAGATCATTCGGGACATTTTGACCGATGCTCTGGGCTATCTGGGGTATCGGGTGACAACCTGTGGGGATGGCGCCGAGGCGGTGGAGCGGTATCAGGCGGCCTGGGAGTCGGGAAAACCGTATGCAGCCGTCATTCTGGATCTGACCATACCGGGCGGGATGGGGGGAGCGGACGCATCACGGCACATCCTGGCCATTGATCAGAAGGCCTGCCTGATCGTGTCGAGCGGCTATTCAAAAGATCCGGTCATGTCCGATTTCGCTACCTTCGGTTTCAGCGCTGCGCTCGCCAAGCCATACAACATAACGGAACTGGGACTGCTGCTGGGTTCGTTGCTGTCCGCACGATAGACCAAGTATGACGGAGACGGGCCCCGGGAGAATTCCAGCCCGAAGTCGTCAATGATGAGAAGCTCGAGGGGTATAATGACAAAAGGGTTACGGCAAAGCCGTAACCCTTTGATTTAGTGGCGCGCTTGGAGAGATTCGAACTCCCGACCTACGGATTCGTAGTCCGTTGCTCTATCCAGCTGAGCTACAAGCGCTCGTTCCTTTTCAGGAACTCGTTTTATATCAGATGACACGGGCTCGCGCAACTTTTTTTTGGAGTCAGTTCCTCCCGGCCGAGAAAGGGGTGTCGATAACTACAAAATAATTTTAAGAAAATGGCGACAATGTCGAACAGATTCTCATTGCCGGTGATTCAGTCCGTTTCGCTTGAAATAACGTCGCGCCTACATGGGATTGAGCAATCATGGATATGGAAGAATCTTTGTTCGAGAAGGTCATCGCCTACTTTGAAGGCGAGTTTGCCAGCGTGAAAAAGGAGTTGAC
>CAYSJJ010000003.1:89064-104897 GCA_964431365.1 uncultured Geobacter sp.
GGATTCCTCGACGACTACCGGGAGAGGGTGGTGACCAGCCAGAAGATCAGCCATGCGCTCAACCTGCTCGCCCCTTACGCCAGGAATGAATGGCGAGCCCGCAAGCTTGTGAAGGAAGGGGAGACCCTGAAGAAGGAGCTGCTCTCCGCAAAGGATATCGTTTCGAAGCCAATGCTCTGAAACCATCCACTGCAGGTACCAAATACAAAGAGGCCGACGTTTGTCGGCCTCTTTGTTTCAATCTCTCCGCTGCACCGTGGACTCAAGGACCTCTCAGCGAGTTCCCTACTAGGTGGAAACCTTTAAGCCGCTTCAGGCAAATCCCACGTAATGGGGCAGCACACCACGACTGGAAAAGGTTTCCTTTTTTGTAAATGTTCCGCCTGGGTTCAGCAGCCTCACGAGTACCGCAGAGAGATCTAAAGCTGGTTCCTATACTATTCCCGGGCCTGGGGGAAATCAAGGGCTTTTTCATCACGCCGTGGCGAGGAATTCCTTGATCCGTGCGACTTCAACCATCATTTGGGCAAACCCTTGGAACGTAAGTGATTGTGGTCCGTCGGACAAGGCCTTCTCAGGCTCAGGGTGGACCTCGACGAGGATGCCGTGGGCGCCTGCCACCAGCGATGCCTTGGACATGGGAGCGACCAGGCTCCGTTTGCCGGTGGCATGTGAGGGGTCGACCATGATCGGGAGGTGTGAGAATTCCTTGATGAGCGGAACAATCGCCAGATCCAGGGTGTTGCGGGTGGCGGTTTCAAAGGTACGGATCCCTCGCTCGCAGAGGATCACCTGATGATTCCCTTCGGCAAGGATGTATTCCGCGGCAGCGAGAAATTCCTCCAGGGTGGCGCTCATCCCCCTTTTGAGGAGAACCGGCTTCTTGCAGCGGCCCACTTCGCGAAGGAGGTCGAAGTTCTGCATGTTGCGGGCGCCTATCTGGAGCAGGTCGGCATGTTCGGCCACCAACCCCACGGTGTCGGGACTCATCACCTCGGTCACTATCGGGAGGCCGGTCTCCTTGCCCGCCAGCGCCAGGAGCCTCAACCCTTCTTCCCTGAGCCCCTGGAAGGTGTGGGGGCCGGTGCGGGGTTTGAACGCTCCACCCCGCAGGAGGTCAGCGCCGGCCTTCTTCACGGCCCGGGCGGTCTTCAGTATCTGGTCCTCGCTCTCCACGGCGCAGGGGCCTGCAGCAACAACCGGCCGGCGCCCCTCGCCGATTTCCACATCCTTCACCCGCACGATCGTCGGTCGGGGGTGGAAATCCCGTGAAACCAGCTTGTATGGCTTCGAGACATGGATCACTTCCTGGACCCCGGGGAGATCGCGGATGGTCGAGTCGTCCACGTACCCCTTGTTCCCCAGGACCCCTATGGCGGTCCGCTCGCTTCCCGGTATGGGGGCCGCAGTGAGTCCCAAGGCCGCTATCGCCTTGGTGACGGCCTCGATCTGCCTGGTCCCAGCCTTGTGGTGCATGACGATGAGCATGAATCCTCCCCGCTGACGATCGATCTTGCCCAAACATACCAGCACATGGCCTGCGGGTCAACCGGCGCCCCCAGAAACGATCTTGCAAAACCGGAGCTTTCGAGTAGAATGAGAACCCGCAGCGGTTCCTTACGGAGAATACATCGTGCACCTTAAAGATGACCAGATTGCCCGTCTCGCCGAAAAAGTTCTCGAAGACCTGGTCACCAACAGGCTGATCACGGTGAAAAAGGAGCGGGGAAAGCTCGTTCAGGCCATCAGGGAGGCCCTTGCCGCCGACCAGAAGGGTGAAGAGAGCCTTGAGCGGGACGCCGAGCGCCTCCTGGAGCAGAGTCTCGCCGCCATGGGGGGCGGGGCCGGTATCGACCGCCACAAGATGCTCAGGATGATCAAGGAAAAGCTGGCCAAGGAGCGAAAGATCGTCCTCTGATGCACTGAACGCTCTCCCAACCCGACTTCATAGGTATCCATATGCACATCTCCGAAGACCGTATCTCCCATCTGGCCCATCGCGTCATCGAGAAGCTGTGGCGCGACGATCTCGCCGATTTCGGCGATGAGCCTCGTGCACTCCTGCGAGTAAAGGATTCGATCGCGGCCTTCTTCGCGGTTTCCGAGGAGATCGACGAGGCCGTGCGCAAGAAGCTCGCCTCCTACTCGCAGGCCAAGGTCCCCGGAAGTCGCGAGTGGGAGATCCTGTACCGCAAATTCTATCAGGAAGAGGCTGCAAGACGGAAATGGTGACCCTGCTGTTGAAACAGTTGAGCAACGGAAGGATTGTGCGGGCACTTCTGGTCATGCTGTTGCTCGTTGTGTCCGGCGGTTGTGCGGGCGGGAACAAGGTGCTGACCGCCAAGTCCTTTACCGTTCCGAGCACCCAGGAAGTGTTGCCGATTCTCCCCTTTGCCGGCACCCTGGTTCCCGAGTCATTTTCCACCACCGTTTTCGACAACTGTGTGGACATCCTCAACGACAATCACGCCCAAACCTCCATCAAATGGTTTTCGATCATCAAGGACGATCTGCAGGAGGTTGCCAAGGCCCTTCCCCCGGACCACCTGTATGTCGCCGGCGAACTCTGGAGCTACATCGAAAACTCCGGCTGCTGTTCCACCGAGTTGCAGGTCAAGGCCAGGGTTCGGGTGCTGCAGGCCGGGACACAGGAACAGCTGTTCGAGGCCGAAATCCCGCTGACCAGTTTTTTCGAGCATGACCGATCCACCCTGGCCGTGGAGCGGAACCGCCTTGCCATGCGTCTTTCCAGGGCGATGGCAGACCAGATCCTCGGCGCCCTGAAAAGCGGGACTCCCGCCACTCCCCAATAACCCGCCAGATTACCCTCTAATTTTTTTTGCCAACGCCCTTGATTTTTGCCCAAGCCCTGTTTATATTGAGACCGTGATTAGCACTCAACAGTCGTGAGTGCTAATTTTTTTCTCGACAATCCATCAATTCAATCAAGGGAAAGGAGATCTAAAACATGAAACTGAGACCGTTGCAGGACCGCATCATCGTGAAGAGGCTCGAAGAAGAGAGCAAGACCGCCGGGGGGATTTTCATTCCTGAAACCGCCAAGGAAAAGCCCCAGCGCGGCGAAGTCGTCGCCGTCGGGAATGGCAAGAAGACCGAGGACGGCAAGGTGCTCCCCATCGATGTGAAGGCTGGCGACAAGGTTCTCTTCGGCAAGTATGCCGGCACCGAGATCAAGATCGACGGCGAGGAGTTCCTCATCATGCGTGAGGACGACATCCTCGGCATCATGGAGTAATAAGCGAACGTGCTGCGTTCGGCGTATTGGTCGCACCACGTCCATAGGCCCTTCGCAGCGTGCAGGACGCAGTACCGAACTCAACTATTCAAGGAGGATGCATAGACATGGGAGCTAAGATTATCAAGTTTGATCAGGAAGGTCGCAACGCCATCCTCAAGGGCGTGAACACCCTCGCTGACGCAGTTAAGGTTACCCTCGGACCGAAAGGCCGCAACGTGGTTATCGAGAAGTCCTTCGGTTCCCCGCTCATCACCAAGGACGGCGTCACGGTTGCCAAGGAGATCGAACTGGAGGACAAGTTCGAAAACATGGGCGCTCAGCTGGTGAAAGAGGTCGCCTCCAAGACCTCCGACGTGGCCGGTGACGGTACCACCACCGCCACGGTCCTCGCCCAGGCCATCTACCGCCAGGGCTCCAAGCTGGTTGCTGCCGGCCACAACCCGATGGAGATCAAGCGGGGCATCGACAAGGCGGTGGAGACCATCGTCGGCGAGCTCGTCAAGATTTCCAAGCCGATCAAGGACCACAAGGAGATCGCCCAGGTCGGCACCATCTCTGCCAACAACGACAAGACCATCGGCGACATCATTGCCCAGGCAATGGAGAAGGTCGGCAAGGAAGGGGTCATCACCGTCGAGGAAGCCAAGGCAATGGAAACCTCGCTGGAAACCGTGGAAGGTATGCAGTTCGACCGCGGCTACCTCTCCCCCTACTTCGTCACCGATCCGGAGCGGATGGAAGTCAATATCGAGAACGCCAACATCCTGATCCACGACAAGAAGATCTCCAACATGAAGGACCTCCTCCCGGTTCTGGAGCAGACCGCCAAGTCCGGCCGTCCGCTGCTGATCATCGCCGAGGACATCGAAGGCGAAGCGCTGGCCACCCTGGTGGTGAACAAGCTGCGCGGCGTCCTCAACATCTGCGCCGTCAAGGCCCCGGGCTTCGGCGACCGCCGCAAAGCCATGCTGGAAGACATCGCCATCCTCACCGGTGGTACGGTGATTTCCGAAGAGCTCGGCTTCAAGCTCGAGCAGACTACCTTTGACCAGCTCGGCACCGCCAAGCGGATCACCATCGACAAGGACAACACCACCATCATCGACGGCGCCGGCAAGGAAGCCGACATCGCCGGTCGCGTCAAGCAGATCCGCGCCCAGATCGAAGAGACCAGCAGCGACTACGACCGCGAGAAGCTCCAGGAGCGTCTGGCCAAGCTCGTTGGCGGGGTTGCCGTGATCAAGGTCGGTGCTGCCACCGAAACCGAGATGAAGGAGAAGAAGGCCCGCGTCGAAGACGCACTCCACGCCACCCGCGCTGCGGTTGACGAAGGGATCGTCCCTGGCGGCGGCGTTGCCTACATCCGTGCCCTCTCCGTCCTCGACGGCCTGTCACTCGCCACCGAGCAGCAGTTCGGCGTCAACGTCATCAAGCGTTCCCTGGAAGAGCCGATCCGCCAGATCGCCCAGAACGCCGGCGTGGACGGCTCCATCGTGGTGGACAAGGTGAAGAACGGCAAGGATGCGTTCGGTTACAACGCCGCAGAAGACGAGTACACCGACATGCTCCAGGCCGGGATCATCGACCCGACCAAGGTCTCCCGTTGTGCCCTGCAGAATGCTGCTTCCGTGGCCGGCCTCATGCTGACCACCGAGGCGCTGATCGCCGACAAGCCGAAGGAAGAAGGCGCAATGCCGGCAATGCCGGGCGGTATGGGCGGCATGGGTGGCATGGGCGGCATGATGTAAGCCCTGCTCACCGTGAGCAACACAAAAGGGGAGGGGCCTTGCGGCGCCTCCCCTTTTGTGTTGCTGAAAAAGTAACGGCAAGCCCGAAGGCTTGCCGTTTTCTCATATCGCGACGGCTATTCAGCCAGCGATCGCTTGATCAGGTCCTCCACCTGCCGCATGGTCTGATCGGATATCCCCTGGAACCGCCCGGCAACGACCCCCTTTTTGGTGATAACGAACAGGGTGGGGAGGGAGCGGACGCCGTACTCGGTTTCCAGGTCCTCGGACGACTGTGCTACAGGGTAGTTGATCCGCTTTGCCGCGATGAACTCACGTAACGCCTTTGGCGTGTCATCAACGGCCAGACCGAGTACCTGCACCCCCTGCCTGCCGAATCGCTCCTTGAGGTCTATCAGGTGCGGAATAGTCGTCTTGCAGGGACCGCACCAGGTCGCGAAGAAGTCGACCACAAGCACCTGGCCGCGGTAGGTGGCAAGGGATAACCGCTCCCCGGACAACGTCGTCCCCTGCAGCGGAGGTGCCGACTGTCCCTTCTGGAGGATTGCCGATGCAGGGATGGCGCTCGCCAGCATTAGCGCTGAGGCCAGTAGCGCGGTTGCAGTTTTGCGTAGCGATCGCATCGGCATGAAGGTCACAGAGCCTTTTTGATCAGCGCTTCCAACTGGGATTTGGGCACGTTGCCGACAACCTGATCGACGACCTTGCCCCCCTTGAAGAGGATCACCGTCGGGATTCCGCGAACGCCGTAGGTCCCGGGGGTTCCGGGATTGTCGTCCACGTTCACCTTGCCGACCTTCAGCGTGCCCTCGAATTCGTCGGCTATGGCATCGATGGTCGGGGCGAGCATCTTGCACGGAGCGCACCAGGTGGCCCAAAAATCGACCAGCACGGGGGTATCGGCCTTCAGAACGTCAGCATCGAACGTATTGTCGGTAAAGGTGTGAACCTTCTCACTTGCCATGGGGATCTCCTTTTCTCCAGCTTTATGATGCAGCAACTATAGCCAAGCGCGCGAAAAAATCAAGGCGCAAAACGTCCGTCCCGCCCCTGCTCTTGACAGTTGCCGCGGATAGCGGCATAACGTACCAGCATGCGCTATCTGCCGATCAATCTGGATGTGCGGGGAAAGAGGGTGGTCGTTGTCGGCGGCGGCGAGGTTGCCGCACGTAAGTGCCTCCTGCTCAGGACCAGCGGCGCCCGGCTGACGGTAGTCTCTCCCGAACTGGCGCCGGCATTGCAGGAACTTGCCGATGCCGGTGCGTTTCATCATCTGGCGCGAGCCTATGAGTCGGGCGACCTGTCAGGGGCGTTTCTCGCCTATGCCGCAACCGATCGGCCGGCAGTGAACCGGGCCGTCGCCGAAGAAGCCCATGCCGCCGGGGTTCTGGTGGAGGTCTGCAGTGAGCCGGATCGCGGAGATTTCACGACACCGGCCGTGGTTGCCCGCGGGGATTTCACCATCGCCGTCGGCACGGGAGGCCTGGCCCCGGCATTGGCTGGCGCGGTGCGCCGCGAGTTGGAGGACCGATTTGATCCCGCCTATGGGGAGACTGTTCGGCTCCTCGGCGCTGTGCGTGAAAAGCTGTTGACGGCCAATAAGGCCAACGCGTACAATAAACGGATTTTAAAGGAGTTGGCTGACGCCGATCTGCCGGACCTGTTTCGCAACCGGGACTTCGCAGGGATCGACAATATCCTGGCGACGCGCTGTGGGCCCGGTTTCACCCTGGTCACCCTGGGACTGCCCGAAAAGGATTACCCATGACTGCCTTGCTATTCTATGTAACGATTCTGCTCTATCTCGCCGCCACTGTCTGCTACCTCGTCTATCTGGTCAAGCCACAGCCGGTGACGGGGACAGCCTCCCGCTGGCTGATCACCGCCGGTTTCGTCCTGCACGCCTCCTTCACTCTGCTCCGCTTTTTTCAGGACGGCCACACGCCCATTACCAACCTGCATGAATCCCTTTCGTTCTTCAGCCTGTCGGTGGTCGGGGTATTCATCTTTTTCGAGCGCAAGTTCAAGATGTTCATCCTCGGCTCGTTTATCTCGCCGCTGGCGTTGTTGCTCCTGCTGCTCTCCACCCTGTTTCCCATGGGGATTACCCCTCTCAACCCGGCGTTGAAGAGCAAGTGGCTGGCAGTCCACACCATTGTGGCCTTTGTCGGGTACGCCAGCTTTGCCGTCGCCTTTGGTGCTGCGATCATGTACCTCATTCAGGAGCGATTCCTGAAACGGAAGAAACTCGGTGGGCTTTTCCAACGACTTCCGTCGCTCAACACCCTTGACGACATCAACTACCGCTGCCTGACCCTGGGATTCCCCCTCCTGACCATCGCGATCATCTCCGGCGCGATCTGGGCGGAAACGGCCTGGGGTACCTACTGGAGCTGGGATCCCAAGGAGACCTGGTCGCTGATCACCTGGTTCGTCTATGCCGCCCTGCTCCACGGGCGCCTCACCACCGGCTGGCGCGGTCGCAAGGCCGCGATCCTTTCCATTGTCGGCTTTTTTGTCATGTTATTCACCTTCCTCGGCGTCAACTTGCTCATGTCGGGGCTGCACAGTTACAAATAGAGAAGAGGCCGCGCAGAGATGAATATTATTGTGGTGGGGCTTTCCCACAAGACAGCTCCGGTCCAGATACGCGAGAAAGTAGCCTTCGCCCCGACCCAGATGGATAAGCCGCTCCACCAACTGGTGGCTATTCCGGACGTCACCGAGGCGATCATCGTTTCCACCTGCAACCGGGTGGAGATCTACGCCTGCACCCGGGACATCGCCGGCGGCATCGCCCGGATCAAGCGATTCCTCTCCGACTATCACAACTTTCCGCTGGAGAGCCTGGAGCCGCACCTCTACACCCACCACGGCGAAGAGGCGATCCGCCACGTCTTCCGGGTTGCAGCCAGCCTCGATTCCATGGTGGTCGGCGAGCCCCAGATCCTTGGCCAGATCAAGACCGCCTATGGCTACGCCGCGGAGTTCAAGTCGTCCGGCATCATCCTCAACCGGTTCCTCCATAAGGCCTTTTCAGTGGCCAAGCGGGTCCGGACCGAGACCAAGATCGCCTCGTCGGCCGTGTCGGTCGCCTTTGCCGCAGTGGAGCTGGCCAAGAAGATCTTCAACGACCTCTCCGACAAGACGGTCATGCTGATCGGTGCCGGCGAGATGTGCGAACTGGCGGCAAAGCACTTTCTGAACAGCGGGGTGCGCGGGCTGATGGTCACCAACCGGACCTTCGAGCGGGCAGAGAAGCTAGCCGAGGAGTTCGACGGCGCGGCGATCCGCTTCGAGGCCCTGTTCGACCAGCTCCACAGGGCCGACATCATCCTCTCTTCCACCGGTGCCCCCCATACCATTATCGGTGCGAAGGACCTGGACGACGTTATGCGTCGCCGCAAACTGAAGCCGATGTTCTTCATCGATATCGCCATCCCGCGGGACATCGACCCCGGGGTTAACGACGTGGAGAACGTCTACCTCTATACCGTGGACGACCTGCAGGAGGTGGTGGCGGCCAACCTCCAGCAGCGGTCAGAGGAGGCAAAGAAGGCCGAAGATATCGTGAACCAGGAGATCGGCCAGTTCTTCAAGTGGCTCTCCTCCCTTGAGGTGACACCCACCATCGTGGCCCTCCGGACCAAGTTCGACGAGATCCGGCGGGCCGAACTGGAGAAGACCGTTGCCGGCTGGAAAGAGCTGACGCCGGAAGGTCAGAAACGGCTGGAAGCACTGACCAACGCCGTCATGAACAAGCTGCTCCACCCGCCGACCAGCCTCCTGAAACGTGCCGGCCAGGGGGGACGGACCGACCTCTACGTGGATGCCCTTCGCGCTCTGTTCGAGCTGAACCTGGATGAGCAGGGGGGAGAGGAGCTGGGGGAGTTGGAAGAATAACTAACCGGCACAAGGCACAAGGCACGGGGCACAAGGAGCATCTTGCGCCGTGCTCCTTGCGCCTTGCGCCTTATCAAGGAGATATACGATATGGCATTGAAGCAATTGAGAATAGGGACCCGGGCGAGCCAACTGGCACTCTGGCAGGCCAACTGGGTCAAGTCCGAGTTGGAGAAGCGTTACCCGGACATGGAAGTGACCCTGGTCAAGATCAAGACCATCGGTGACAAGATTCTGGATGTCCCCCTGGCACAGGTGGGGGGCAAAGGGCTCTTTGTCAAGGAGATCGAGGAAGCGATGCTGCGTGGCGAGATCGACATCGCCGTGCACAGCATGAAGGATGTCCCGACCTTCTTTCCGGAAGGGCTCGGCCTTCACTGCATCACCGAACGGGAAGACCCGCGGGATGCGGTGATCTCCAAAGGGGTGAAGTTCGCCGATCTCCCCAAAGGGGCCAGGATCGGCACTAGCGCCCTGCGCCGCCAGGCCCAGCTGCTCAAGGCCCGCCCGGATCTTGAGATGGTGGTGATCCGCGGCAACGTGGAGACCCGGATGAACAAGCTGGATACCGAAGGGCTCGACGCGGTCATCCTGGCCGCTGCCGGCCTCAACCGTCTCGGCTTTGTGGACCGGATTACCGAACTGCTTCCCACTGACCTCTCCCTGCCGGCCATCGGCCAGGGGGCGCTGGGGATCGAATGCGATTTGAGCAACGAAGCGGTCAAGGAGACCATCGCCTTCTTCAACCATGCCGACACCAGCTATGCCGTGCGCGCCGAACGGGCGCTGCTGAAGCGGTGCGAAGGGGGCTGCCAGGTGCCGATAGCCGCGTTCGGCGAGGTTGATGGCGACCAGCTGAAACTGACCGGCTTCATCGCCTCGGTGGACGGCACCCGCACCCTCAAGGAGAGCATCATCGGGCCGGTGGAGTCGTGCGAACACCTCGGCTGCGAGCTGGCCGAACGGCTGCTGCGCAACGGCGGCAAGGAGATCCTGGAAGAGGTTTACCAGTGTGAGCTCTCCCAAGGGATCGAAATGCCCTCTACCCCCTGATCCGGCAACCTGCATGCCGCGCCGTGGGGGTTCGGCCCCCTGGCGCGGCGTTTTTTCTTCCCTATGTACTCCATGCCCACAACTACTATCCCACAAGGTAAGGTCTATCTCATCGGTGCCGGTCCCGGCGACCCCGGCCTCATCACGGTCAAGGGGCGCGACTGCATTGCCCGGGCCGACGTGGTGCTGTACGACTACCTCGCCAACCAGCGGCTCCTCGCACATGCCCGGCCGGACGCGGAGCTGATCTACTCCGGCAAGGTGGGGGGAGCCCACAACCGCGAGCAGCACCAGATCAACGAACTCCTCGTGCAGAAGGCACGGGAAGGGAACGTGGTGGCCCGCCTGAAGGGGGGGGACCCGTTCGTCTTCGGCCGCGGTGGCGAGGAGTGCGAGGCCCTTGTCGAGGCCGGCATTCCCTTCGAGATCGTCCCGGGCGTCACCGCCGGCATCGGCGCCGCCGCCTATGCCGGGATTCCTCTCACCCATCGGCAGGTAACCACGTCGGTCGCCTTTGTCACCGGCCACGAAAACCCGGCCAAAGAGACCTCGGAGATCGACTGGGAGCGCCTCTCCCTGGGGAGCGGCACGGTGGTTTTCTATATGGGGATGAAAAATCTCCCCCAGATCACCGCCAATATGATCGCCCACGGCCGTCCGCCGGAGACCCCGGTGGTGCTGGTCCGCTGGGGGACCCATCCGGAGCAGGAGGTGCTGGAGGGGACCCTGGCCGATATCGCCGACCGGGCCAGGCAGATCGGCTTCAAGGCGCCGGCCATCACCGTGGTGGGAGAAGTGGTCCGCCTCCGGGAGCGGCTCCGGTGGTTCGACAACCGCCCCCTCTTCGGCCGGGGTATGCTGGTTACCCGCGCCGCCGATCAGGCGGGCGAATTCGGCGACATGCTCCAGACCCTGGGAGCAAGGGTCTACGAGTGCCCCACCATCGCCATCGTCCCCCCCGAGTCGTGGGATGAGTTGGATGCCGCCATCGCCGACCTCTCCTCCTGCGGCTGGGTCGTCTTCACCTCGATCAACGCGGTAAAGTACTTCTTCACCCGCCTCGCCGAACTGGGGAAGGACAGCCGTGCCCTCGGAAACTGCAGGGTCGTTGCCGTCGGCCCCAAGACCGCCGCTTCGCTCCTCCCCTACGGCATCCGTCCCGATCTGGTGCCGGCGGACTACAAGGCCGAAGGGGTGGTGGCCGAGTTCGCCAGGTTCCAGCTCGCCGGCGTGCGGGTCCTCTTCCCCCGGGCCGACCGGGCCCGCGACGTGATCCCCGCTGCGCTGACGCGGATGGGGGCGAACGTGATTGCCCCGGTCGCCTATCGGAACGTGGTGCCCGACGAACTCCCGGCCGACGCCATCAGGGCACTTGAGGAGCGGCGGATCGACTGCATCACCTTTACCTCCTCCTCCACCGTCGACAACCTGGCCAAGGTCCTGGGGGTCAACCGGCTCCTCGGGCTCCTGGAAGGGGTGGCCGTGGCTGCCATCGGCCCGGTCACCGCCGGTACCTGCCGGGAGCTGGGACTGAACGTGGTCATCGAGCCGCGGGAATATACCCTTGCGGCCATGACCGGCGAAATAGTACAGTATTACCAGACCAAAGAGTGATACGCCGCCTGCGAAGTCTCTCTTCACCTCTCACGACGATGCTCCGCATTCCTGGCGATGAAAGAAAAGGAGAAACCTCATGTTCTTCCCCCAGTTCCGTGCCCGCCGCATCCGCGGCAAAGAGGTCTTCCGCAGAATGGTCCGGGAGACGTCCCTCTCGGCCAATGACCTGATCTACCCGATGTTTTCCGCCTTCGGCGAGGGGATCAAGAAAGAGATCTCCTCCATGCCGGGGATCTATCAGCAGTCCATCGAGCATATCGTTGCCGAGGCCCAGGAGGTCCATGAGCTCGGGGTGCCGGCCGTGATCCTCTTCGGCATCCCGGAAAAGAAGGACGATGTGGGGAGCGACGCCTACGCCGAACACGGCATCATCCAGGAGACGATCCGGGCGCTTAAGAAGCAGGTGCCGGGGCTGGCGGTCATCACCGACGTCTGCATGTGCGAATACACCGACCATGGCCACTGCGGCATCATTAAGGACGGCGACGTGGACAACGACGCCACCCTGGAGCTCCTGGCCAGGGAAGCGCTCTCCCACGCCCGGGCCGGCGCCGACATGGTCGCCCCGTCGGACATGATGGACGGCCGGGTGGCTGCCATCCGCGAGATCCTGGACGAGAACTGCTTCGAGCATATCCCGGTCATGAGCTACGCGGTCAAGTACGCCTCGGGCTACTACGGCCCGTTCCGGGAGGCTGCCGAGTCGACACCGCAGTTCGGCGATCGCCGTTCCTACCAGATGGACCCGGCAAACCGCCTGGAAGCGATCCGGGAGGCCGAGATGGACGTGGAGGAGGGGGCCGACATCCTCATGGTCAAACCGGGGCTCCCCTACCTGGACATCATCCGGGAGGTGCGGAACAGCTTCAACCTGCCGGTGGCCGCCTACAACGTCTCCGGCGAATACAGCATGATCAAGGCCGCTGCCCAGAACGGCTGGATCGACGAGGAGCGGGTCATCATGGAAACCATGATGTCGTTCAAACGGGCCGGCGCCGACCTGATCCTCACCTACCACGCCAAGGAAGTGGCCAGGCTACTGAAGAGCGGCAACTTCTAGGCGGTTGCTGAAGAGCAGCATCTCGCCGCCGTCCTCGCAAGCTATCTCTCCGCGGAGCATGCTGAGGGTGCGACGATCTGACTATTTTTGAGCAACCTGACGTTCTGCCGATAGACGTAACAGAAAGGCCCTCGGGAAACCGGGGGCCTTTTTTGCATGGATTCGTGACGGCTACCGCACCACTTCGCTCCGCGTGCCGCTCGCACCGCCGCTGTACGCTTCATTTTGCCTAGAGCGGCTGGCGCTCGGGCAGAGTCGCTCCGCAGCGCGGCAGCCGTCACGGATGCATGAGGGGGATTTCTTCGGGTGCCAGGGTGACCAGGGTCGCCCCCCAGCCACCGGCGCTCTCATCGGCCGGGCTGACCGCGACGATCCCCGGCTGGCGGGCCAGGAGCGCAGCCACGGTCCGCTTCAGGGTGCCTGTTCCCTTGCCGTGGATGATCCGCACCTGCAGGATGCCGCGGCTGCGGCACTCGGCCAGGTAGGCGGGGACCAGGAGCTTCACCTCGCCAGGGTAGAAGTGGTGGAGGTCCAGCACGCCGTCGATGGGTATCTCTACCGTCTCTTCCGTCATATCCCCTCTGAAAACCTGCTGAACGCTGCTACACTATCGGTATGGACTGATCATGACTGCCGCGGGGGGACCATGCGTCTGCCGTGCAAATTCCGCTATCTCGAGCCGACCTTCTTTGCCGGCCTGCTGGACGACCCGCTCCTCTGGATCCACATCAGGCCGCTGGGGCGAAGTCTTCTCTTCGACTGCGGCCAGATCACCCACCTGGCCAAACGGATCATGAAGGCCATCGATGCCGTCTTCATCACCCATGCCCACATGGACCATTTCATGGGGATCGCCACCCTGGTCCGCCATCTTCATGCCTCACCGCGCACCATCCAGATCTTCGGTCCGCCCGGGATTGCCGCCAAGATGGCCAGCATCCTGGCCGGCTTCGACTGGAACCTGACCGAGCCGTACTGGTGCACCTTCCTGGTCCATGAGATCCATGCCGGCCGACGGGTGACCTTCCGGCTGCCGGGGGCTGACGGGTTTCTCTCCATCCCTCACGGCGAAGAGCTGCGCAGCGACCGGATCATCTATACGAATCCGTTCCTCAGCGTGGAAGCGGAACTGGCCGACCACAAGATACCGGTTCTCTTCTTCCGGGTGACGGAACGTCCCGACTTCACCGTTGACCAGGGGCTGCTGGCCGCCGCCGGCCTGGCGAACGGCTCCTGGCTGCGGGAGCTGAAGAGGCGGTTCTGCAGAGGGGAACTTGCCGGAGCAGCACTCCCTGTCCTCCGGAGGGAGGGCGACGCCGTCAGCGAAGGGGAGATCAGCGACGCAGCCCTCCTCTACGACTCCATCCGCCGGGAGCACACCCCGGCCAGCATCGGCTACCTGACCGACGTCGGTTTCTCCCGGAAGAACCGGGAGCTGATCGTCGACCTGCTGCGGGGGGTGACCCTGCTGGTCTGCGAATGCTCGTTCCTTGCCGGAGAGGAGGAGAAGGCCAGGAATTCCTGGCACCTCTGCACGTCCGACCTGAGCCGGCTCGTAGCCGATATCCGTCCCGCCTGCCTGCTCCCCATGCACCTTTCCAAAAGCTACCTGGGAAAGAGCGCCGGACTCTACCGTGAGCTGGAGCTGCCGCCGGGAACGCGGCTGCTGCGCCTCCCGGAACACCTGGTCCCTCGGCCGCTCCTGGCCAGCGAAGCCGACGACCGGCTCAGCATGGAAGAGGGATAAGAGGGAACTATCCAGCCAGCTCCCTTCGAACGTTCCGCCCGCTTCACGCCGGGAATTCCCGGAATCGCCTGCACGCCTCGGGGATCATCGCCTCGCCGATGTTGCCGAAGGCGAGCCGCAGATACCCCTCCAGCCCCGGGCCGAAGACCTCGCCGGGAAGGGTGAGGAGTCCTGCCTCCCTGACCAGGCGTCTTGCCACTTCCCGGCCGGTCCGGCCGGGGAACGGGTGGCGAACCCAGCCGAAGAAGGCGCCGCTCGCCACCAGGGAGAACGCGTTGCCCGGTCGGGTGAACTCGGCCCGGAACCGGTCATGACGCCGGGCCATCATCTCCCGGTTCCCCGCCACCCAGCCGTCCAACTGCTCCGTGCCGAAGCGGATGGCGTGCTGGGTGATGCGGGGCTGGCAGACCGCCATGGTGTCCTGGGCCTTGAGGGCGTGGTGGATGAACTCCTCCCCCGCCACCAGGGCGCCGGCCCGGAAGCCGGTCAGGGCGTAGGTCTTTCCGAACGACATGAGGTGGACGAAGTGATCGCCCCAGGCCTGGTCGGTGAACAGGTCGTGCGGGCGGCCGCCGCCGGGAAGAAACGCTGCGTAGGTCTCATCCAGTACCAGGGCGATGCCGCGACGGGCGGCCAGGTCGAACAGCTCCCGGACCGTCGCAGGGGGGATGATGGCGCCGGTCGGGTTGCTGGGGGTGACCAGGAGCAGCGCCCGGGTCCGGGGCGTGATCAGGCGCTCGATCGCCGCAAGATCGGGGAGTCCGCCGCTCTCCTCGGTGAACGGGGCGTAGACCCGGGAGATTCCGAGCATGGCCAGGGCCATGTCGTGGTCGAAGTAGTAGGGGACCTGGACGATCACCTCGTCGCCGGCCCGGCAGAGGGTGACCATGGCGAGCCAGAAGGCCTGGCTGGCGCCGATGGTGAGGCAGAGTTGGCGTGGCGTGAGGCTCGCCCCGTAACTTCGTTCATAGTGGGCGCAGAGCGCCTCCCGCACCACGGGCAGCCCCTCGTCCGGCGAGTAGCGGGCGGTGAGCGGGTCGTCCAGGCAGACCTTCAGGTGCTCCACCAGCTCGGCAGCGGGCGGGTAGTCGGGAACCGCCTGGCAGAGGTCGACCAGCGGCCGGTCCTCCGGGAACGTGCTCTCGGCGACCCACCCCTGCACCTCGGAAATGGGGGGGAAGTGAACATCGCGGATCAGGTGGGAAACGGTGAATGCCATGGAACGCCTCCATAAGCCTGTGTAGCAGGAATCAAAGGCAATTCAACGCGGATCAAAATCTGATTGAAAGAGGATCGACGCGGATAAACCAGGGCCTGAAAAGGTCTTTTCAAATCCGCACAGATCCGCGTCCATCAGCGTTGAATTGCAGTTCAGGTTTGCTTGACTCTACGGATAGAGCCGGAAGAGTTGGTCGGCCACACACGCCGGCTTGCTCTCCCCTTCGA
>CAYSJJ010000004.1:0-26263 GCA_964431365.1 uncultured Geobacter sp.
CCCGCATCCGTTCGCGATAGACGGCAAGGGCCTCGTCGCCGAACAGGGCGAATATCACCCGTTCCAGTTCCGGGTAGTCGGCAAGGGCCGCACGGGCCTCGTCCAGGGCAATGGCGCACGCCCGGTCCAGCGGGTAGCCGTAGACCCCGCAGCTGATGGCCGGAAACGCAATGGTCCGGAGAGCGTGCTCGTGGGCGATCTCAAAACAGCGCCGGTAGCAGCTCCTCAGGAGCCCCGGCTCGCCGCGGTCGCCGCCGTGCCAGACCGGGCCGACCGTGTGGATGACGTGCCTGGCCGGGAGCCGGTATCCCTTGGTGATCTTGGCGTCACCGGTGGCGCAGCCGTTCAGCCTTCGGCATTCCGCCAGGAGCTCCGGGCCGGCTGCCCGGTGGATCGCCCCATCCACGCCCCCCCCACCCAGCAGCGAGCTGTTGGCCGCGTTGACGATGGCATCCACGGCCAGCGTGGTGATGTCTGTCCGGATGATCTCGATCTTCTCGTTCATGGCTCCTCCCCCGGGCCGGCGGCCGGCAAGGCGCTCAGGCCCTCAGGCCGCGCAGCAGCGCCAGGTTGATGGCATCCATCTCGTCGTTGTCCCCCTTGGGGGTCTCCAGGATCTTGGGGGTCGTGCTGAAGCGCGGGTCGTTCATCAGGAACCGGAAGCCGTCCAGCCCCATTTCTCCCTGGCCGATGTGATCGTGGCGGTCAACCCGGCACCCCAGCCCCTTCTTGGAGTCGTTGATGTGGAAGCAGTGCAGCCGATCAATGCCGATGACCCGGTCGAATTCGTTGAAGACCGCCCGGTATCCCGCTTCGGTGGTGATGTCGTAGCCGGCGGCAAAGGTGTGGCAGGTGTCGTAGCAGACGCCGAAGCGGTCGGGAAAGTCGGTGCCGTCGATGATGGCCCGCAGATGCCCGAAGGTGTATCCCAGGTTGGTCCCCTGGCCGGCGGTGGTTTCCAGGAGTATCGTTCCCGTGTAGTCGGGTGTGGCGGCGATCAGCTGGTTGAACGCCTCGCAGATCCGCTTGATGCCGGTCTCTTCGCCGGCTCCCAGGTGCGAGCCCGGATGCATGACGATCTTGCGGATACCAAGGCGGGCGCAGCGCTCCATCTCTTCCCTGAAGGAGGCCAGGCTCTTGTCCAGCACCTCGCCGGGCGCGGCGGCCAGGTTGATCAGGTAGATGTCGTGGCTGACGATGTCGTGAATCCCGGATGCCGCCCACGCATCCCGGAAGAGCGAGACGTCCGAATCGGTCGGCATCTTTCCCCGCCACTGGTTGGAGTTCTGGGTGAATACCTGGATCACCCCGCAGCCACCCTTTTTGCCCCGCTCTACGGCGAGGTGGAGGCCGCCGGCAATAGACATGTGTGCGCCGAGGTAATCGTTCATCTGCTCCTCAGTTCTTTTTGTATCGCGCCGATCCGCTCGGCGTATGCCTCTGCCGGCAGGATCACCGGTTCGTGGGGCTCGCTCCAGATCGGACGGGGCCAGAGCGGGTCGCCGGCGAACCTGGGGACCAGGTGCCAGTGCATGTGAGGAACCATGTTGCCGAGCAGTTCGTAGTTGATTTTATCAGGCCGGAAGACGTTGTACAGGACCGCCGCAACGGCGGAGACCTCCTCCATGACGGCCATGCGGGTGGGCTGGTCCAGGTGGAACAGTTCAGTGACATGCCCTTTGGCAAAAACGAAGGTATAGCCGGGGAAGAACTGGTCCCGGTTGAGAAGGACATAGCACTGTGCAAGCTCGACGATCCTGAGATCGGCGTCGTCGTCCCATTTGCGGCACATCTGGCAGTCGGTCATCGAAGTCTCTCCTGAAACCCGACAGGTGGAATCATCCGTAGAGAGCGTTTCAGCACTGTTTCGTGATGGCTCAAGGCGAAATGAAGCATCAGCGGTCGATCGTGTCTGAGCCCGCAGGGCGAGTTGATCGACTGCGCGTAATGAGCCTTAGAGCCATAGAAACAGGGCTGTTGGCGAACGGAGGATGACTCCGCCTGACGAGTCCTGGTAAATGAAAAGGGCTAAAGGAGGGTGCCTTTAGCCCTTTTCGATCGGTTCGTGACAGGGGTTACAGCGTGCTCAGGTCGATCTCGCCGGAAAAGACCTCCGTTGCCGGGCCGGTCATGTAGAGGTGGCCGTCGTCCGCCCATTCCAGCTCCAGGTCGCCGCCGGAGAGGTGGTTGAGGATTCGCTTCTCGGTCAGGCCGTTGAGTGCGCCGGCCACGCAGACGGCGCTGGCGCCGGTTCCGCAGGCCAGGGTCTCGCCGGCCCCCCGCTCCCAGGTCCGCTGGCGCACTTCCGTGCGAGAGATGATCTGGACGAACTCTACGTTGGTCCGCCGGGGGAAGAGGTCGTGGTTTTCGATGAGCGAGCCGTACTTCTCCACCTGGAAATTCTCCACATCGTCCACGAAGATGACGCAGTGCGGGTTCCCCATGGAGACCGTGGTGATGTTGAAGGTGGTATGAAGGATGTTCAGCGGCTGGCTGACGGTCTTTTCACCCTGCGCATCGCCCAGCATCGGTATCTCCGCCTTGGTGAGGCGCGGTTTGCCCATGTTCACCCGTACCCGCTCCACCTTGTTGTTGCCAGCGGTGAAGAGCTGCAGGGTCAGGATACCGGCGCCGGTCTCGGCGGTGATCTCCTTCTTGGTCACGATGCCGTGGTCATAGGCATACTTGGCCACGCAGCGGATACCGTTGCCGCACATTTCCGACTCCGAGCCGTCGCTGTTGAACATCCGCATACGCACGTCCGCCTTGTCCGAGGGGAGGATCAGGATCAGGCCGTCCGAGCCGATGCCGAAGTTGCGGTTGGAGACCTTGATGGCAACCTCGGCGGGATTTTCTACCGGTTCTGCAAAACAGTTCACATAGACATAATCGTTGCCGGCACCATGCATCTTGGTGAATTTCATCGGTCTGGCTCCTTTGGCACAGGGGGGATCGACTCGCCGGCTTCCTTCGGGAGAGCTGCGGTGAGAGGGTAAATACATAACAAAATTGCCGTCGGTCAACAAGCAAAAACAGGACCTTCTTGAACCCCTGGAGAGTTTGTGTTTCAATAGCTTCTTAGACCAAAAAGCTTTCAGGGGGAACCATGGCGATACAGAACAAGATGTGGATGACCGGCAACCTGGACTGGTTTGCCTTTATCGGTGACGAGGAGGTATTTCTCGGCCGCAGGGAGGTTCCCTATCCGCTGGACGAGGGGGACCGCTGGACCAACGAGTTCGGCGACCGTTTCCGGGTGGAGAACGGCGAGATCGTGCGGTTGGGGCGGGCGAGCGAAGAGCCGGCAGAGTGATGCCCGCGTTCCGGGCAGGAGAGTGAATGGGGGAGGCGATCATGGTGGGAGTGCGAATGGCGGTTGTCGGGATACCGTTGGTGCTGTTGACGGCATGCGCCACGTCACCGGGCATCACTGGCCCGGAGCATCACGGACGTCCCCTGGCCGGGATGACGCGGCAGGCGGTCTGCGTCGAGTGTCATAACTTCGAGACCGCCCGTCATCACCCTTCAGGGATTCCCTATCCGCCGGCGGGGAAGGAAGAGCACTTCCCCCCGCCGCGGCAGCTGGCGGCGAAGGGGATCACGGTGCAAAACGGCGAGGTTACCTGCCAGACCTGCCACGAACTTGAAAACCGGGAACGATGGCACCTGCCGGTCGGTATGACGCAGAGCACCCTCTGTCTTGCCTGTCATCAGATATAGCCGGCGGGTACCGCGTGGGGTAGTGGGTAATCCAAAAGGTTATTTTTGACAATTGCGCTAGAGTTTCTTATAGTGATGTATCCTATCGCATGAGGAGTAAAGAATGCGTCTTTCCACCAAGAGTCGTTACGGTCTGCGGGCGCTTTTCGACATTGCCTACAACTCCGGGACCCTGCCGGCCCAGATCCAGGACATATCCAGGCGGCAGCAGATTTCACCGCGCTATCTGGAGCAGATATTCCAGTCGTTGAAAAAGGCGGGCATCCTGAAGAGCAAGCGTGGTCCCCAGGGGGGGTACATGCTGGCGAAAAGCCCGGAGGCCATTACCCTGAAGGAGATCATTCATGCCACTGAGGGGGAGTTGGTGCTGGTGGAGTGCAACAGCGCAAAAAGAAAGAAGAAGGGTGAGTGCACCTTTGACGGCGCCTGCGTCACCCAGACGGTCTGGCAGGAGGCGAGCACCCTGTTGAACGGCTACTTCTCCGAAATCACCCTGAAAACCCTCTGCGACCGCGGGGTGGCCATGGGGGTGGCGAGGGAACAGGATCACCGCTTCGTCTACTACATCTGATCCGTCACCAGCGTTTCAGCGGCCCGCCTCGGCGGGCCTTCTTTTTTTGCGGGGATATCCAATGGACGAACTACAGGCGAAACTTGGCAAACTCAAGGCGATCATCAAGGAGATGGGGTCGGTGCTGGTGGCCTTTTCCGGCGGTGTCGACTCGACCTTTCTCGTCGCCGTGGCCCACCAGGTCCTCGGCGACAGCGTGGTGGCGATGACCGCCACCTCACCCACCTACCCTGAGCACGAGTTCAGGGAGGCGGTGACACTGGCGGCTCAGACCGGGGTGCGGCAGGTGGTGATCGAATCCAATGAACTGGAGATCCCGGGCTTCGCGGACAACCCCCGGGATCGCTGCTATCACTGCAAGAAGGAGCTCTTTACTCTCTGCCGGGCCAAGGCCGATGAACTGGAACTTGACTGGGTAGCCGACGGCAGCAATACGGACGATCTCGGCGACTACCGGCCCGGCCGCACGGCGGCAGGGGAGCTGGCCGTCAGGAGCCCCTTGCTGGAGGCCGGGCTCGGCAAGGCTGACATCAGGGCGCTGAGCCGGGAGATGGGACTCCCCACCTGGAACAAACAGCCGTTTGCCTGCCTCTCCAGCCGTTTTCCCTATGGGACGGCCATTACCCCGGAACGGCTCGACATGGTGGGGAAGGGCGAGGAATTCCTGCGGGAGCGGGGTTTCGCGGTCTACCGGGTCCGCTACCATGGCGAGACCGCCCGTATCGAGCTGGCTCCCGGCGAGATGGGGCGCCTTCTGGACCCGGAGCTGCGGAACGAGGTGGTCGGGGCATTCAAGGCGGCCGGCTTCAAGTACGTTGCGCTGGACCTGGAGGGGTACCGGACCGGGAGTATGAACTGAGCGGCGGTTGCTGAAAAACAGCCATCTCGCCGCCGTCCTCGCTCGCTTCCTTGTGCGGCGTAGCGCGGCTAGGCCTCCGCGGAGCTTGCTGCGGGTGCGACGATCTGACTATTTTTGAGCAACCTGAGTCTTCTTGGCACTGGGTTCTTGTCCCTGCCTTGTGCCCTGTGCCTTGCGCCAGTTTACTTCACTTCCACGTTGATCTGCTTCGGTTTCTTCTCTTCCCGCTTCGGCAGGGTGATGGTCAGCACGCCATGCTCGCAGGTCGCCTTCACCTGCTCCTGGTTGATGGTGTGCGGGAGCGAGAAGCTCCGCTGGAAGGTGCCGTAAAAGCGTTCGACCCGGTGGTAGTTCTCCTTCTTCACCTCCTGGCTGTGCTTCCTCTCCCCCCGGATGGTCAGGGTGTTCTCCTCGATCCGGATGTCGATCTCCTTCTGGTCCACGCCAGGGACCTCCGCCTTGATCACCACCGAGTTCTCGTCTTCGTAGATGTCCACCGGCGGCTGCCAGATCCCCTCCCGAAGCTCTTCACCCCCCTCACGGTTCCACGCCATGTCCAGCAGCCGGTTCATCTGCTCCTGCATGGCCCTGAGGTCCCGAAACGGATTGTATTTGACGATTGCCATGGGTCGTGCCTCCTTCTGCGGTATCACTAGGTGCTTCTGTTCAGTAACATAATCACGGGATCGGAAAAGTCAAGGCGGGAGCAGTTGTTCTGCCCCCGCCTTGATGGAGTGTAGGAGTTGCCGTACGCTGATCAGATCTTCTTCCCTTTCGGGACGCTGTGTTTGAGTTTCTTGGAGCCATCGTAGAGCATGGTCTTGGCTAATCCCCGCCGTTCCTTCAGGTCCCTCCGGGTGCAATCGCTTTCCAGCACCAGTTCCTTCTCCTCTGCCAACCGCTCCAGTGCCGCAAATTCCTTCTCGGTCATACGCACACTCCTTTTCGCCATGGTTGTCCGCAAATAATGGCGGTGAACAAACGATACCATACGGCTGGATGGATGCAACCGGCTACGAATCCCCTTGAAGGGTAGGGGTAACTCGGCTACTATGGCCGCATCATGGGGGACGAGGGGGAAAGATGCTGCGCTACAAGGTGGTGGAGGTGAACACGGTTTCCGAGGATATCCTGGAAGAGATTCTGAACGAGTGGACCGCCAAGGGGTGGCGTTTCGACGGCATCCATTTCGCCATGCGCGAGTCCCAGAAACGGCCCTCCATGGCCTTTGTCCTCTTCACCACGGAAGAGGGGGAGTAGATGACAGAGCGCCCCACCCTCTACCTGATCGACGGCTCCTCCTACATCTACCGGGCCTACTACGCGATCCGCCACCTCTCCTCGCCCAGCGGTTTTCCGACCAATGCCCTCTACGGCTTCACCCAGATGCTCCTCAAGGTGCTGAAAGAGCGCCGGCCCGAGTACGTGGCCGTGGTCTTCGACGCCGGCCGAGAGACCTTCCGCAACGCCCTCTATCCCGACTACAAGGCCAACCGGGCTTCCATGCCCGACGACTTGGTCCCCCAGATCGCCCCCATCAAGGAGATGGTGCGGGCCTTCAACATCCCGGCGCTGGAACTCCCCGGCTTCGAGGCGGACGACATCATCGGCACCATTGCCCGGGTCTGCAGGGAGGAAGGACTGGCGGTGATGGTGGTGACCGGGGACAAGGACCTGATGCAGATCGTCACCGATTCGGTCCGGCTGCTGGACACCATGAAGGAGAAGGAGAGCGGCCCCCCCGAGGTGGTGGAGCGGTTCGGCGTCGGCCCGGAGCGGGTCATCGACGTCCTCGGTCTGGCCGGCGACAGTTCGGACAATATCCCCGGCGTCCCCGGCGTCGGCGAGAAGACCGCCATGAAGCTGCTGCAGGAGTTCGGCTCCCTGGACGAGCTCCTCGCCAGGGCCGGCGAGGTGAAGGGAAAGACCGGTGAGCGGCTGCGTGAGTTCGCCGACCAGGCGCGGCTCTCCCGGCAGCTGGCCACCATCGACGATCATACCCCCATCGACTTCGCCCTAGCCGACTTCGCGGCCTCGGCGCCGGACAACCGGCGACTGGCAGAGCTCTTCAAGGAGTACGGCTTCACCACCCTCATGCGGGAGCTGACCAGCCAGGCGACCCTCTCCACGGAGGAGTACCGGACCGTCACGACGACTGCGGAACTGGAGCGGCTGGTGGCGGAGTTGACCGGCGCGGCGGAGTTCGCCTTCGACCTGGAGACCACCAGCCTGAACCCGTTGGAGGCCGATATCGTCGGCCTCTCCTTCAGTCACCGGGAGCACGAGGCATACTATATACCGGTGGGCCACCGTGGGGCCGGCGCCGGTGAACAGCTCCCCCTCGCCCCGGTCCTCGACGCCTTCAGCCCGCTCTTCACCGACCCCGAGCGCCGGATCGTCGGGCAGAACATCAAGTACGACTACCAGGTGCTCCGCCGCGCCGGCGTCACCCTGGCCGGGGTTTTCAGCGACACCATGGTGGCCGCCTACCTGCACAACCCGTCCCGCCAGAGCCAGGGGCTCGACTCGCTCTCCGTGGAGTTCCTGGACCACAAGATGATCAGCTATGCCGAGGTGACCGGCAAGGGGAAGGAGCAGAAGAACTTCGCCGACGTGGCGGTGGCCGCGGCCAGTCGCTATGCCTGCGAGGACGCGGACGCCACCTTCCTGTTGCACCGGCTCTTCCTCCCCATGCTGGAGAAAGAGGGGATGACCGGGCTCTTCCGGGAGCTGGAGATGCCGCTGGTGACGATCCTGGCGGAGATGGAACTTGCCGGTGTCCGGCTCGACCTGGAGCTCCTCGGGGAACTGTCGGCCCGCTTCGGGGGAGAACTGGCCCGCCTGGAAGAGGCGATCTGCGCCCTGGCCGGCGACTCCTTCAACATCAACTCCCCCAAACAGCTCGGGGAGGTGCTCTTTGAGCGTCTGGGGCTCCCCACCGGCAAGAAGACCAAGACCAAGACCGGCTGGTCCACCAATGTGGAGGAGCTGGAGCGGCTGGCCGAGGCGGGGCACGAGATTGCCCGCCAGATCCTCCAGTACCGGAGCATGTCCAAGCTGAAGTCCACCTACACCGATGCCCTCCCCAAGATGGTCGATCCTGCCACCGGGAGGGTCCATACCTCCTACAACCAGACCGTCACCGCCACCGGCCGCCTCTCTTCGTCCGAGCCGAACCTGCAGAACATCCCGGTCCGCACCGAAGAGGGGCGGCTGATCCGCCACGCCTTCATCGCCGAGCCGGGGCACCTGCTCCTCTCCGCCGACTACTCCCAGATCGAGCTCCGGGTCCTGGCCCACCTCTCCGAGGACCGGGTCTTCTGCGAGGCCTTTGCCCGGGACGAGGACATCCACAGCCGGACCGCCAGCGAGGTGTTCGGTCTCTTTCCCGAGATGGTCACCCCGGAGATGCGCCGCCAGGCCAAGACCATCAACTTCGGCGTCATCTACGGCCAGGGGGCCTTCAGCTTGGCCAAGCAGCTGGGGGTGGCGCGTCGGGTGGCCGAGGAGTTCATCGACAGCTACAAGGCCCGCCACAGCGGCGCCATCGCCTTCCTCGACCGCTGCATCCATCTGGCGGCGGAGCAGGGGTTCGTCACCACCCTGCTCGGGCGGCGGCTCCCGATCCCCGACATCAAGAGCAGCAACCACAACGTCCGGGCCTTTGCCCAGCGAAACGCCATCAACTACCCGATCCAGGGGTCGGCGGCGGACATCATCAAGCAGGCGATGGTGAACATTGCGGCACGGCTCCGGCGGGATGGGCTCAAGAGCCGGCTCATCATGCAGGTCCACGACGAACTGGTCTTCGAGGTACCGGAGAACGAGCTGATAGCCATGGAGCAGCTGGTGGCCCATGAAATGGAGCACGCCGTAGCGCTCCGGGTGCCGCTGAAGGTGGATATGAGCTACGGCAGGAACTGGAGCGAGGCCCACTAAAAGGTTGTTTAAGCAAAACAACCATTGAACCGCAGGGGACGCAGAGGTTCGCAGAGGACCTACATGGTTTGAAGCTGTTATGACCTCTCGATTTTACCCTGCGTTATTCTGTGTACTCTGCGGTAAACGCTTTTCAGGTTCGAGGGATATTTATGGCAAGAGTGCTGAAGGCGAGATCGAGGAAGATCGGCCTGCCGCCGGGTACGCCGGTGCACATCGGCGAGACGAGGCAGGAGCGGCCGGAGATCACGGTATTCGACTACAACGCCGAGCAGTTGGCCGAGCGGACGCTCGCCGAGGATGAGCTTGCTGCCGTCTGCCCCCAGGTCTCCCAAGTCACCTGGGTAAATGTCGAGGGGGTGGGGGAGGTGCCGCTCCTGCAGCGGATCGCCGACTGCTTCGGTATCCATCCCCTGGTGGTGGAGGACATCGTCAACACCGACCAGCGGCCCAAGGCGGAGGAGTACGACGCCTACCTGTACATCGTGGTGACGATGCTCAGGCTGCGGCCTGGCGGCGGGACCGCTTTCGAACAGATGAGTCTGGTGCTGGGCCCCGACTACCTGCTCTCCTTCCAGGAGGGGCTGGATGGCGACCCGTTCGGACCGCTCAGGGAGCGGCTTCGGAGCGGTAAAGGGCGCCTGCGGAGCCAGGGTGCCGACTACCTGGCCTATCGTCTCCTGGACACGATCGTGGACAACTATTTCCTGGTCCTGGAAACTCTAGGCGAGCGGATCGAGAGGCTGGAAGAGGAGGTGATCGTCTCGCCGACCCCGGCGACGCTTCGGGAGGTCTACCGGCTGAAGCGGGAGCTCCTCTTCCTGCACCGTTCGGTCTGGCCCCTGCGGGAGGTGGTGAACAGCCTTATCCGCCGCGAGTCCCCCTTTGTCAGGGACACCACCATCGTCTATCTCCGCGACCTGTACGACCATACCATCCAGGTGGTGGAGACCCTGGAGACGCTGCGGGAGATGGTTTCCGGGATGCTGGACATCTACCTCTCCAGCGTCAGCAACCGGATGAACGGCATCATGAAGGTGCTGACCATCATCGCCACCATCTTCATGCCGCTCACCTTCATTGCCGGCCTGTACGGGATGAACTTCAAGCACATGCCCGAACTGGAGCTGACGTGGGGGTATCCGGCGGTGCTGCTCCTGATGGCGGCGGTCACCTTGGGAATGCTCAACTTTTTCAAGAGGAAGAAGTGGTTATAGTAGATCCGGCAGTCGAACGGGGTCCAGAGAGAGCGACTTTCCCCGAAGCGTCGTGGCTCTTGGCGAAATGGAGCGTTAAGCAGCCGGATTGTTTGAGCCCGCAGGGCGAGTTTCCGGCTGCAGCGAAATGAGCCTTAGAGCCACAGCTGAAGGGGAATCGGAGCGAACGTGGATTTCGTTCAACTGACGCATCCTTGGTTTTGTCGTCTGCCTATTTCCGGCCCTTCTTGTCAGCGCAGACATGAAGCTGGCAGTGCAGACACTGGCGCAGGTACAGGGGGATGAAGCCGTGCATGTGGAAGGTGTTGCCGCAGCGGGGGCAGCGGGCGAAGGCGGCCCGGAAGACGGCGACGCAGACGAGGACGAGCCAGACGCAGAAGACGTAGCCGGTTTTCCGGTCCGACCCGGTCAGGGCGAGGGAGAGCCAGATTGCCGGCACATAGATCAGAATCACCCCCCAGAGGAACCACCGCCTCTTCCGCAGCGCCTTCAGACCTGCAGCAATTGCCGCTTCGTCGGTATTCATCCCCGTGTTTTCGTTGTCCATCTAGAGCCCCTTCACGGCATAGATGCCGGGGGCATTCCGCCAGTACCCGCGGTAATCCATGCCGCAGCCGAAGAGGAAGCGGTCGGGCGAGACCAGCCCGACGAAGTCGGCAGAGAGGCCGGGCCTCGCCTTGCGGTCATGCTCCTTGTCGATCAGGACTGCTGAGAGCACCTCTTTGGCCCCTTCTTCGCGGCAGTAATCGATGATGGCCGCCAGTGTCGTCCCCTCGTCCAGGATGTCGTCCACCAGGAGCACGCACCGGCCGCGCAGGTCCTCGGTCGGCCTGACCCGCCAGTCCAGGTGGCTGCCGCAGAACTCGTGGCCGTAGCGGGTGGCGTGCAGGTAGCCGCTCTCCAGGGGAAAGGACAGCTTCGGGAGGAGCCGGCCGGTCACGATCAGCCCGCCGTGCATTACGCAGAGGACCACCGGGTCGGAGCCGGCCAGGCGCTCCGTGATGGCGGCTGCCATCCGGTCCAGTGCGCTCTCCACCTCGTCGGGGGTGAAGAGGAGGTCTGCCTCGGCCAGGACCTGCTCGATCTCGCTCATCTCCGGTTTCACGGTCACCTCGCTTCCCTGGGGGTCAGATCATCACCAGCATGTACTTCCGCGTTCCGAGCCCCATCTTCTCCGCATGCTCCAACTGGACCTCCCAGTCGATCTCGGGATGGACCCCCCGGAACTTGTCCCCCCCTGGTTCGTGACCGGTGGCAAGTGCCGTGTTGGCGTTGCCCGGGGCCGCGTTCACCAGGTCGGCGCACGCCTGGTCCAGGGCCACCGGATCGGTGGAGGCGCAGATCCCGATGTCGTTCACGATCGGCGCGTCGGCATGGCCGTAGCAGTCGCAGGCCGGCGACACCTGGGTGATGAAGTTCAGGAACAGGGTCTTCTTCCCTTTGCCGGAGACGGCACCGGTGGCGTACTCCGCCATTTTTTTCATGACCAGGGAGGCGCTCTCGTTCCACTGGACGTTGATCGCCTTCTGGGGGCAGGCGGTGATGCAGCGGCCGCAGCCGACGCAGTCGACCGGGTTGAGCACCGCCTTCCCTTCGATGATGGCGATGGCGTTGTGGGCGCACGCCTTGATGCAGGCGCCGCAGCCGTTGCAGTACTTGGCCGCCACGGTCGGGGCCACGGTGGAGTGCTGCTGCATCTTGCCGGTCCGGCTGGAACACCCCATTCCCAGGTTCTTGAGGGTGCCGCCGAAGCCGGTCAGTTCGTGGCACTTGAAGTGGGAGACCGCTACCAGGGCGTCCGCCTCCACGATCTCGGCGCCGATGCTCACGCTCTTGAGGATCTCCCCATGCACCGGCACGTCGACGGCGGTGTGCCCCTTGAGCCCGTCGCACATCACCAGCGGCGCGTTGACCACGGCGTAGGCAAAGCCGTTCTCGATGGCGCAGGCTAGGGCGGAAACCGCCTCCTTCCGCTCGCCGGGATAGAGGGTGGAGGAGTCGGTGAGGAACGGCTTGCCGCCGGCCCCCTTGATCTCGTCCACCACCCTGCGGATGAAGATGGGGCGGATGAAGGTATGATTCCCCCGCTCGCCGAAGTGGACCTTTATGGCCACCAGGTCGCCGGCTGCAATGCGGTTCGAAAGGTCGCAGCTCTTCATCAGCCGGCCGATCTTGCCAAAGAGGTTTTCCTTGTGGCCGGCCCGCAGGTCGGCGAAAAAGACCTTGTTCGACATCGAGGTGCTCCTTCCTGATCTTCCGTAACGGGGTGTACGGAGGACGCTATCATACAAAAGGCCAATTTTCAACGGCTCACGGGTCAAGTTCGGTTGCGGTTGGCCGAAAATATGATAAACGATCATTAACTGCGATGATGGAGGGCGAAAGCCGCTATGATGGATACCGTTAACGAGCGGGAACTTTGGGTGATGGGGCTGGGAGAGCAGATCGATCGCGGCGCGCTGATCTGCAGCTATCTGGCCGAGGGTGGATACCGGGCTCGGACCGCCCGGATCGAGGAGATGGCCGAGGCGCGCCCGCTGGGGGTCATTCTCGACCTGTCGCCCCACTCCGCCGACGGCTGGGGAACGCTCCTGGCGCTCAAGGGGAATCCCGAGACCCGCAACATCCCGGTCCTCCCGGTCTTTCTCAGCGAAAAGGGGAAGGTGGGCGGGGTCTTCCCCGTTGCCGGCTTCTTCCTCCTCCCCATGGACGAGGAGTATCTGGCCGAGCGGCTGGCGGTCTTCGGCCTCACCGAGGATACCGAAGACTACGATCTCCAGACCCTGGTCGTCACCCGGAAGGGAGAGGAGAAGGTCAGTCACGCACTGGACCGCCTCGGCTTCAGCGTGGTGAACGGCTATACCGGCAAGGAAGGGGTCGCCCTTGCCACCACCACCCACCCCTACCTCGTCTTTTCCGCGCTCATGCTCCCCGACATGTCCGCCTTCGAGCTCCTGGAGCGCTTTTCCCTCTTCCCCCAGACCCGGAAGATCCCCTATTTCGTGCTGCTGAAGGATGCCATGAAAGAGGGGGAGCGGCTTGCCATGAGTCGCGAGGTGGAGCACCTGGTGCGGAAGAAGGAACTCAGCCAGGACGAGTTCCTCACCTATTTCCGCCGTCGCCGTTGACCCTGCCAATCATCTGATTTACAACATCTTTCTCTTTGGCCACCAGCCGGAGAAAACGCTTGCCTTTTTTCTTTGGTGTGGTAGTATGCCCAAAAATTAAGCAGGTGGGGCGCCGCAGCGACGGAGCCCCACCTCTCTTTTATTCCGGATTCGGCAGTTGAAGGGGGCTTTTTGCCGCTCTCTCCAACCGCCTGCTTAGGTTTACCCTGCTCCATGCTCCATTCACTCAAAATCGGTTCCCTTATCCTGACCAACCCGTTGCTGCTCGCCCCCATGGCCGGGATCACCAACCTCCCATTCCGGCTCATCGCCCGGCAGGAAGGGGCGGCGCTCTGCTTCACCGAGATGGTGAGCGTCAACGGCCTGGTCCGGGAAGGGGTGAAGACGTTCTCCCTCATGGCCAGTTCTCCCGAGGACCGGCCTCTGGGGATACAGATTTTCGGCGACGACCCTGAACTCCTGGCCGAGGGGGCCCGGCTCGCAGAGGGGTACGGCGACCTGCTCGACATCAATATGGGCTGTCCGGTGCGCAAGGTGGTCGGCAGCGGCGCCGGCAGCGCCCTGCTGCGGGAGCCGGCCAAGGTGCGGGCGATCCTGAGGGCGGTAAGGGGCGCCACGAGGCTCCCCCTGACCATCAAGATCCGGACCGGCTGGACCTGCGACGAACCGACCTTTCTGGAAATCGGCCGGATTGCCGAAGAAGAGGGGTGCGACGCCGTGACCCTGCATCCCCGAAGCCGCGCCCAGATGTTCGAGGGACACGCCGACTGGAGCCGCCTGCGGGAGCTGAAGGAGGCGTTAACCATTCCGGTGCTCGGGAGCGGCGACCTGTTCCGGCCGGCCGACGTGGCGGCCATGATGACGGAAACCGGCTGCGACGGGGTGATGATCGCCCGGGGGGGGCTGGGGAATCCCTGGCTTTTCCGGCAGACGCTGGCGCTGCTCCGGGGAGACGAGCCGATCCCGCCGACCCCTGCCGAGCGGCTTGCGGCAGCCCGTCGTCATCTGGAGCTGTTCGCCGCAACGTCGGGTGAACGGATTGCTGTCCGGGAGATGCGCAAGCACGCGGCCTGGTATGCCAAGGGGATTCCGGGCGCGGCCCAGTTCCGGGACCGGGTGAACCGGATCGAGGGGACCGGGGCGCTGATCGCGGCCATGGAGGAGTTTTTCGGCCAATGATTCAACCTGCGGGGCCATCGCGAAATTGCCCGATGGCCCCCCGCGGATAACGCCAACTGCCGGGATTCAGGATGACAGAACGGGTCAACGCAACGCAGGAGTTTTACTCCAACGTCATCGACAGCGTGGGGGACGGCGTCGTAGTCGTCGACCGCGACGGGTTGGTGACACTCATGAACCCGGCAGCGGAGGAGATTGCCGGGGTCTCCCGGCGGCAGGCCCAGGGGGCACCCTTCACCGCCCTGTTCAAGGGGGAGGAGGCGCTGCTGGAGATGGTCACGAAGACCAACGACACCGGGATGAGCGTTTCCGACCACGAGAACGTGGTGCTGCGCAAGCTGGGACGGATGACGCCGGTGAGCGTCATCACCTCGCCGCTCCTCTTGAGCGGCGGCGAGAGGGTCGGGACCATCGTGGTGCTGCGTGACCTGACCAGTGTCCGGGAGCTTGAGGCGGCGGTCCGCCACGCCGACCGGCTTTCATCGCTGGGCACCCTGGCCGCCGGACTTGCCCACGAGATCAAGAATCCGCTGGGGGGGATCAAGGGGGCGGCTCAGCTCCTGGAGATGGAGCTGCCGGACGACTCGGAGCTTCAGGAACATATCCGGGTGGTGCTGAAAGAGGTGAAGAGGGTCAACCGGATCGTCGAGGAGCTCCTGCACCTGGCCACGCCCCGCAAGCTGGAGCTCTCCCGGGTCAACATCCACAAGGTGCTCGGCGACCTGGTGCTCCTCCAGAAGCGGGCTGCCGCGGACCGGAGCATCGTCTTCCAGCAGCACCTGGATCCGAGTATCCCCCCCATCCTGGTGGACGAGGGGTTGATCACCCAGCTCTTCCTGAACCTGATCAAGAACGCCGTGGAGGCCCTTGACGAGGAGGGGATGATCAAGATCACCAGCCGGATCGTAGCCGATTACAGCATGACCCAGAAAGGTGAGGGGCGTTCGCGGATGGTGGCCCTGGACGTGAGCGACAACGGGCCGGGTATCCCGCCCGAGGTGCTGAGCAACCTCTTTACCCCCTTCTTCACCACCAAGGCGCGCGGCACCGGGCTCGGCCTGGCGATCTGCCAGAAGATAGTTGCCGAGCACCGGGGGATGATGAAGGTCGAGTCCGATCCCGGCAGGGGGACGACCGTGACGGTGATGCTGCCATTAATACAGTAGGCGCGAGGCACAAGCTACAAGGCACGAGACAACCTGATGTATCTCGCGCCTTCTGTCTTGTGCCCTGTGCCCGGAGTTGACATGATAAACAGAATTCTGGTTGCCGACGACGAAGAGAGCATGCGCTGGGTCCTTTCCAAGGCGCTCCGGAAAAAGGGCTATACGGTCGATCTGGCCAGGGACGGAGAAGAGGCCCTGCGTCTGATCCAGTCGCAAAGCTACGACCTTGCCATCCTCGACATCAAGATGCCCGGCATCTCCGGCCTCGATCTTCTGGACAAGGTCAGGGAGATCAGGAGCGACCTCCTGATGGTGATCATGACCGCCGAGGCGAGCATGCGCAACGCCGTGGAGGCGATGAAGCGTGGTGCCTACGACTATCTCACCAAGCCGTTCGACCTGGACGTGATCGACGCCCTCATCGAAAAGGTGAGCCGGGCGCGGGAGATGACCAGCCAGGTGGAGGTTCTCAAGGAGGAGCTGAAGGACCGCTATCAGCTTGAGAAGAACATCATCGGCAACTCCGCGGCCATGCGGGACATCTACAAGACCATCGGCAAGGTGGCCCCCAGCGACATGACCATCCTGATCCAGGGGGAGTCGGGGACCGGCAAGGAACTGATCGCCCGGGCCGTCCACTTCAACTCCAAGCGGCTCGGCAAGCCGTTCATCGCCCTCAACTGTGCCGCCATCCCCAAGGAGCTCCTGGAGAGCGAACTCTTCGGCTTCGAGAAGGGGGCGTTCACCGGCGCCTCCGAGCGGAAACTGGGCAAGTTCGAGCAGGCCAACGGCGGCACCATCTTCCTGGACGAGATCGGCGACATGCCGCTGGATCTGCAGGCCAAGATCCTTCGGGTCCTGCAGGAGCGGGAGGTAACCAGGACCGGCGGTAACCAGAGCCTCAGGGTGGACGTCCGGATCGTTGCGGCGACCAACCAGGAGCTGGAGCAACTGGTGCGGGAAAAGGCCTTCCGGGAGGATCTCTACTATCGCCTCAACGTGGTGCCGATCCAGCTGGTGCCGCTCCGGGAGCGCGCCGAAGACATCCCGCTCCTGGCCGACTTCTTCCTGAAAAAGACCTCCGCCGAACTGGAGATACCGCTCAAGCAGATCGACGCCGAGGCGATGCGGCTCCTGACCGGCTATTCCTGGCCCGGCAACGTCCGGGAACTGGAGAACACCATCAAGCGAGCGGTTATCCTCTCCGCCGATCCGCTCCTGACCGTGGCCGATTTCCCGGGACTCCGTCGCGAAAAGGGGGGGAGCCAGCCTGCCAGTGAGGACCTTTCTCTGGAAAGCCTGGTGGAGATCAAGCTCAGGAGCTGCCTTACCAACCTGGACAAGCTGGAGAGCGGCGATGTGCACGCCATGGTTCTGGAGCAGGTGGAGCGGCCGCTCATCAGGTTCGTGCTGGAGAAGACACGGGGAAACCAGGTCCGGGCGGCCTCGATCCTCGGCATCAACCGGAATACCCTGCGTAAGAGGATCATGGAGCTGGGGATACCGGTGAAGAAGGATTAGCGTCGAACTAACCCCCCTCATTCCCCTCTTATCAGGGGGGAAGCCTTGAAGTCTCCCCTGATAAGGGGAGATTTAGAGGGGTTTGCGAAAGGAGAATCGGATGGGCGTAGCGGACAAGTTCATGCTGGAGAGAAGCCAGGCGGTGCTGGTGGTGATCGATGTGCAGGAAAAGCTCTGCCGGGCAATGGACGAGAAGATCCTGGAGCGGTTGAACAACAATGTCGTCATCCTCCAGGAGACGGCCCGCGAACTGGGATTGCCGATGGTGGCCACCGAACAGTACGTGAAGGGGCTGGGGGAGACGCTGCCGGTCCTGAAGGAGCGGCTGACGGACCCGGCACTGGAGAAGATGACCTTCAGCTGCTGCGGCGACGATACCTTTGTCGGCACGCTGAAGTCGCTCGGCCGCAGGCAGGTGATCATCACCGGCATGGAGACCCATGTCTGCGTGCTCCAGACGGTCCTGCAACTCCTCGACGCCGGCTTTGTCGTGCATGTGGTCCGGGATGCGGTCATGAGCCGTCGCAAGGACAACTGGTTCGTCGGGCTTGAGGCGATGCGGGACGCCGGCGCGGTCGTCACCTCCACCGAGGCGGCCCTCTTCCAACTGCTCCGGGTCGCAGGAACCGACGAGTTCAAGAAGCTGTCCAAGCTGGTGAGATAAACAAGGCGCTCGGGGCTCGGGGGTCGGGGCTCAGGAAAGCCTGTCCGAACCCTGAGCCCCGAGCGCGTTTCACTTCAGAGCGTTCAGCCGCTCCTTTGCCTTGGCGGCCAGCGGGGAGTCGGGATACTTCTTCACGATCTCCTCGTAGAGCTTTGCCGCGTGTTCCCGGTTGTTCTGCTTCTCCTCGAACTGGGCGGTGTCGAACAGTTCCTTCCCCTTGTCGCCGCTGCAGCCGTACAGGGCCAGGGAGAGTGCCAGCATCAGTGCTGCCAATGGACGTTTCATCATCAGTTTGTCTCCTTCATAAAAAAAGCCCCGGAGCGACTCTCCGGGGCTTTTGGTTTCAGTGGTCACCTGTCAGAGTTTGGTCACGTTGGCGGCCTGCAGCCCTTTGTTCCCCTTGATGACCTCGAAACTGACCGGCTGGCCTTCAGCCAGGGACTTGAAGCCATCCCCCTGGATCGAGGAGAAATGAACGAACACGTCATCGCCCCCCTCCTGCTCGATAAAGCCAAACCCCTTCCGATCGTTGAACCATTTCACTACGCCGTTAGCCATTACTGCACCCCCTGTTGCCTTCCGCTGGTTGTGAGCCGTGGGCTGTCCCCGGTGCCCGAAAATGTAAAGAGAATTTAACCAGCACGGATTAATGTGTCAAGGCGATTTTTCCATCGCCCGGCAAAAGGGGCTGCGAACGGACCAGCAGCATGGCTGCGGGCTTACCGAACGGTCATGCCCAGGATCTTCAGATTCGCGTTGTCGATCACCCAGAGGAGGCTGCCGTCCCAGTCGCCGGGGCCGGTCTGGGGAAGGCTCTGCTTCGCGACGACGCCCGCCTGCTGGGGGGAGAAGAAAAGGAGCTGGTTTTTCATGATGAGGGCCTGGTTCGTGCCGGTATCGAAGGCGACGTCGGTCACCCCGACACTGTCCCAGAGATTGTTGAAGTTTTGCGAACTGATAGCGGTTCCTACCACCTGGAATTTGGTCAGGGTGGCGTTGTCGGAACCGGCGGTCCAGAATGTGGTCCCGTCCCAGGCCAGCCCCTGGCAGAAGCCGGTGGTGGTGGCGGGGCACTGAAAGGTGGCGATGACCTGGGCTGTCACCCCGTCCAGTTCGTAGACGAAGCTCTGGGGGATGTTGTTCTGGAAGCCGTAGCTGGTGGCCCAGAACCGTTGGCCGTCGAAGGCCAGCGAGCTGTTCTGGTTGATGAACAGAGGCCAGTTGTTGGCCGGGAGCGTTGTGCCCACCTGGCCGGTGGAGCTGTTCACCTGGACCAGTGCGGTCGCCGAACTGCTGGTGCCGACGAGGAGCCAGAGGGTCGTGCCGGTCCTGTCCGAGGCGAGGTCGATGACTCGACTGACCCCGGCGGGGAAGGAGATGGTCTTCACGACGGTGCCGGCCGGCGTTGTCGGCGTGGGGGGGACCGGCTGGCTCTCCGGCAGCCACTGGAAGTCGCCGCAGCCGGCGAGGAGGGAGAGCATCAGGATCAACGGGATGACGTTTTTCATGGGATCACATCATACATCAAGACGAAGCGGATGGCTACCTGCCTGGAAGTAAGAAGGGGGAGCGGCATAGCCGCTCCCCCCAGGTGCTGAATATTTCAAGAACCTACTTGGCAAGCGCCGCGTGGGCTGCGGCCAGCCGGGCGATAGGCACCCGGAAGGGTGAGCAGGAGACATAATCCAGGCCGACGTTGTGGCAGAAGATCACCGACGCCGGGTCGCCGCCGTGCTCGCCGCAGATGCCGAGCTTGATGTTCGGGCGGGTGGAGCGGCCAAGTTCGCAGGCCATCTTCACCAGCTTGCCGACGCCGTTCTGGTCCAGCGAGACGAACGGGTCTTCGGGCAGCAGGTTGCTCTCCACATAGAAGGGGAGGAACCGGCCGGCGTCGTCGCGGGAGAGGCCGAAGGTGGTCTGGGTCAGGTCGTTGGTGCCGAAGGAGAAGAACTCCGCCTCGGTGGCGATCTCGTCGGCGGTGAGGGCCGCCCGCGGCAGCTCGATCATGGTGCCGATCAGGTACTCCACCTTGACACCGTAGCGGGCAATGACCTCGTCGCAGATACGGATGGCATTGGCCCGGAGCACCTTCAGCTCGCTCACCGTGGCGATGAGCGGGATCATGATCTCCGGGACGATGGAGAACCCTTCGTTCTTCACCAGTTCGCAGGCCGCTTCCATGATGGCCTGGACCTGCATGTCGTAGATCTCCGGGTAGGTGAGACCCAGCCGGCAGCCGCGGTGGCCGAGCATCGGGTTGAACTCGTGCAGGAACTCCACCTTGTGCTTCAGCTGCTGGGCCGAGACCCCCATGGTGCGGGAGAGCGCCTCGATGTCCTTGTCCTCCTGGGGGAGGAACTCGTGCAGCGGCGGATCCAGGAGGCGGATGGTGACCGGCAGCCCCTTCATCTCACGGAAGATGCCGATGAAGTCCCCCTTCTGCATCGGGAGGATCTTGGCCAGCGCCTTTTTACGCCCTTCCAGTTCGTCGGACAGGATCATCTCCCGGACCGCGGCGATCCGGTCGGCCTCGAAGAACATATGCTCGGTGCGGCAGAGGCCGATCCCCTCGGCTCCGAACTCACGGGCCACCCGCGAGTCGTTGGGGGTGTCGGCGTTGGTCCTGACCTTCAGTTTCCGGATCCCGTCGACCCATCCCATCAGAACGCCGAAGTCGCCGGTCAGCTGGGGCGGTACGGTCGGCACCTGGCCCAGCATGACTTCGCCGGTGGAGCCGTCCAGGGTGATGACGTCACCCTTCTTGACCACCACGCCACCCTTGGCGGTGAAGGAGTCGTTGGCGTAGTCGACCTTGATGTCGCCGCAGCCGGCGACGCAACACTTGCCCATGCCGCGGGCAACGACCGCCGCGTGGGAGGTCATCCCGCCGCGGGCGGTGAGGATCCCCTGGGCGGCGTGCATGCCGTGGATGTCCTCCGGGCTGGTCTCCACCCGCACCAGGATCACCTTGAGGCCGATCTTGGCGGCAGCTTCCGCCTCGTCGGCGGTGAAGATCACGGCACCGCTGGCAGCACCCGGAGAAGCGGGGAGACCCTTGGCGATGATCTTCTTCTCCGCCTTCGGGTCGAGGGAGGGGTGGAGGAGCTGGTCGAGCTGCGACGGCTGGACGCGGAGCACGGCGGTCTTCTCGTCGATCAGACCTTCCTTCACCATGTCAACGGCAACCTTGATGGCCGCATTGGCGGTCCGCTTGCCGTTCCTCGTCTGGAGCATGAAGAGTTTCCCCTTCTCGATGGTGAACTCGATGTCCTGCATGTCCTTGTAGTGCTTCTCCAGGATCTGACGGATGTTCGCCAACTGGGCGTAGCACTCGGGGAGCACCTCCTCCATGGAGGGGAGGTCGCCCGGTTTCTTCTGGTGGTTGTTGATCGGCTGCGGGGTGCGGATACCGGCCACCACGTCTTCGCCCTGGGCGTTGACCAGGTATTCGCCGTAGAAGTAGTTGTCGCCCGTGGAGGGGTCGCGGGTGAAGGCGACGCCGGTGGCGCAGTCGTCACCCATGTTGCCGAAGACCATGGACTGGACGTTGACGGCAGTCCCCCAGTCAGCCGGGATATTATTCAGTCTCCGGTAGGTGATGGCCCGCTGGTTCATCCAGGAGCCGAAAACGGCACCGATCGCCCCCCAGAGCTGCTCCTCCGGATCGTCGGGGAACGGCTTGCCGAGGGTCTCCTTGATCTTTGTCTTGAACTTGGTCACCAGGTCACGCCAGTCGGCGGCGGTGAGGTCGGTGTCCAGATGGACCTGTTTCTCGTCCTTCTTCTGCTCCAGCAGGTGTTCCAGGATATCCTTCTCCATACCCATGACCACGTCGGAGTACATCTGCACGAAGCGGCGGTAGGCGTCGTAGGCGAAGCGCTCGTCGCCGCTCTGGGCGATGATCCCCTGGACCGTGGTGTCGTTGAGTCCCAGGTTGAGGATGGTGTCCATCATGCCGGGCATGGAGGCCCGGGCGCCGGAGCGGACCGAAACCAGGAGCGGGTTCTTCGCATCGCCGAATTTCCGCCCCATCAACTCCTCAACCTTCCGCAGGTGTGTCTCCACCTCTGCCTTGAGGCCGGTCGGATACTGGCTGTCGTTCTTGTAGAACTCGGTGCAGACTTCGGTGGAGATGGTGAAGCCGGGGGGGACCGGCAGTCCTATGCTGGTCATCTCCGCCAGGTTGGCTCCCTTGCCGCCGAGGAGATTCTTCATCTCCGCGTTTCCTTCGGCCTTTCCGTTGCCGAAGAAGTAGACGTACTTCGCTGCCATGTTATGCCTCCTTCATATTTACTGCTGCTGAAGTCTGTTTTAAGAATATTAAAACAGGTTTAATGAAACTCAAGCCGCTTTAGCGTCAATAAAATCAACAAACAAAAAAGCCGCCCAGTGGGCGGCTTTCGTGTCAGGTGGTGATGCGTGAGAAGTCGGCCAGTCCGCCGAACAGTCTGGCTATGCTCGTTAGCAGAGCCAGCCGGTTGTTCCTGACCCGTTCGTCCTCGGCCATGACCATGACCTTGTCGAAGAAGGCGTCCACCGGACCGCGCAGGGTGGCGATCTCTGCCAGGGCAGCAACATAGTCGCGGCCGCTAACGGCGGTGGCGACCTTGTCCTGCACTTCCAGGAAGGCTGCGTGCAGCTCTCCTTCGACGGCGTCCTGGAAGAGGGGCGCTTCAATGGCGATATCGGTCCCTTCCTTGACGATGTTGCCGACCCGCTTGAAGGCCACGGCCAGCGGCTCGAAGTCGTCACGCCCCTTGAAGGCGGCAAGGGCACCGATCCGGGCGGCAGCGTCCACCAGGTCGTCGCAGCCGGCGCTAACCGCCGCATCGACGGCGTCGGTGGGGTAGCGGTCGGCCAGGAGGTTGACGAAGCGGCCTTTGAAGAATTCCAGCACATCGCTCTTCACGTCGGCCGCCGGGCGGGTCAGCTTGGCGGCCAGGAGCCCAAGGGCGCTATCCACCAGCGCCTCCAGGGAGAGCCGGTACTCCCGGTCGAGGATGATGTTGATGATCCCCAGGGCCGAGCGGCGCAGGGCGTAGGGGTCGGCGGAGCCGGTGGGGATCAGGCCGACGGAGAAGCAGCCGCAGATGGTGTCCAGCTTGTCGGCAATGGAGACGAAGGCGCCGATGTCCGAGGCCGGGAGCTCGCCCCCTGCCTGGGTGGGGAGGTAGTGCTCGGCAATGGCAATGGCCACCTCCGCGTCCTCTCCCTCATGCAGCGCGTATTCGCGCCCCATGATTCCCTGGACCTCGGGGAACTCGCCCACCATGCCGCTGACCAGGTCGGCCTTGCAGAGGAAGGCGGCCCGGGAGACCTTGGCCTTCACCCCGGGGTTCAGCCGGTCGGCCAGCCCCTCCGCAAGGGCACGGAACCGCTCCATCTTCTCGAAGGAGGTGCCGAGCTTCTGCTGGTACACAACCGATTTGAGCGACTCCACGCGAACTTCGAGTCTGACCTTCCGGTCCTCCTCGAAGAAGAAGCGGGCATCGGAGAGGCGGGCACGGAGTACCCGCTCGTTCCCCTTCACCACCACGCTGGGGTCTTCGGTCAGGGTGTTGTTGATGGTGATGAAGCCGGGAAGGAGCTTGCCGCTCTCGTCCACGATGGAGAAGTAGCGCTGGTGGCTCCGCATGGAGGTGATCAGCACCTCCTTGGGGACCTGGAGGAAGTCGGCCGGGAAGGTGCCGTGCACCACGCTCGGGTACTCCACCAGGTAGGTCACCTCGTCCAGCAGCCCCTCGTCCGGGAGGAGGTGGCCGCCGGCAGCCTTGGCCACCCGGTGGATCTCCCTGCGGATGGTCTCTTTGCGCTGCTCAGGGTCGGGGATGACGAAGTGGCGCTCGCACTCTTCGACGTAGTGAGCAAAGTCGCGGACCGGGAACGGCTGGTTGGCCATGAACCGGTGGCCGCGGGAGATGTCGCCGCTGGTGATCGGGCCGAACGTGAACGGCACCACGATCCGGTCGAACAGGGCCACAATCCAGTGGATCGGCCGGGCGAAGCGGACATCCAGGTCGGCCCAGCGCATCGACTTCTTGAACGGAATGTTGGCGATGAGGCGGGGGAGGATCTCGGAGAGCAGCTCAGGGGTCGGCCGGCCGGTCTCCTTCTTCACGGCGGCCACGTACTCACCCTTGTCGGTGGCAATCAGCTGCAGCGAGGCAACGTCGACCCCCTGGCCGCGGGCGAACCCTTCGGCAGCCTTGGTCGGCTTGCCGTCGGCGCCGAAGGCGATGTTCTTTGCCGGCCCCATGGCGGTGATCTCCGCATCGGGCTGGATCGCCGGGATCCCCTTGACCGAGAGGGCCAGACGGCGCGGGGTCGCCAGGGTCTTTATCTCGCCGAAGGAAAGGCGGGCGTTCTCCAGTTCCTTCCGGATGAGCGCTTCCATATCGGCCATCGCCTTGGGAAGGAAGCCGGCCGGGATCTCTTCGGTGCCTATTTCGAGGAACAGCTCTTTCGTGCTCATCAGGCGGCACCTCCTTTCAGGAGCGGGAAGCCCAGGCGTTCACGCATCCGCAGGTACCCCTCGGCGCAGATGCGGGCCACGTTCCGGACCCGCCCGATGTAGGAGGCCCGCTCGGTGACCGAGATGGCGCCGCGGGCGTCCAGCAGGTTGAAGGTGTGGGAGCACTTCATGACATAGTCGTAGGCCGGCAGGACCAGCTCCTTCTCCGCCAGCCGGATGCACTCCTTCTCGTACTTGCCGAACAGATCGAGGAGGAGCGCCACGTCAGCCTCCTCGAAGTTGAAGCGGGAGAACTCCACCTCGCTCTCGTGGTGGATGTCGCCGTACTTCACCCCCTTGACCCACTCCAGGTCGTAGACGTTGTCCACCCCCTGCAGGTACATGGCGATCCGTTCGCAGCCGTAGGTGATCTCGCCGGAGACCGGCTTCAGGTCGATGCCGCCGGCCTGCTGGAAGTAGGTGAACTGGGTGATCTCCATCCCGTCCAGCCAGACCTCCCAACCGAGGCCCCAGGCCCCCAGGGTCGGCGATTCCCAGTCGTCTTCCACGAAACGGATGTCGTGCTTGTTCGGATCGATGCCGAAGGCGCGCAAGCTATCCAGGTAGAGGTCGAGGATGTTGGTGGGGGACGGCTTCATGATGACCTGGAACTGGTAGTAATGCTGAAGCCGGTTCGGGTTCTCGCCGTAGCGGCCGTCGGTCGGCCGGCGGGACGGCTCCACATAGGCGACCTTCCACGGCTCGGGTCCGAGCACGCGCAGGAAGGTGGCGGGGTTGAAGGTCCCGGCCCCCTTTTCGGTGTCATAGGGCTGCTGAATAACGCACCCCTGCCTGGCCCAGTAGCCCTGCAGGGAGAGGATCAGATCCTGAAAGGTCACGCCGGTACCCTCCTCGGGGAAACAGATAAATTAATTGCAGGTAAAAACGGATTTGGCGGGGCTGAAAAACCCTACGCAATCCAATGAGTTAGGCGGGCTAGAGTAACGAGAAAATAACGGTGTGTCAAGGACTATCTACGTGGCCGGTTGCTGAAAAACAGCCATCTCGCCGCCGTCCTCGCGGGCTTCCTTGTGCGGCGTAGCGCTGCTACGCCTCCGCGGAGCCTGCTGCGGATGCGCCGATCTGACTATTTTTGAGCAACCTGTGTGTCAAGGACTATCTCGTGGGAACGGCGCACCACAGGCGTTTTGCGGCGCGTCGTGGAATTTTTTACAGCAGCCGCCCGGGGTCAGGCGTTATCCCGCTCATGCACCTTGCCCAGATAGTAGTCGTAACTCCCCTCGTAGACCCGCATCTCCGCGTGGTCTATCTCGAAGACCCGGTCCACCAGGAGGCGCAGGAAGTGGCGGTCGTGACTGACCAGCACCACCGTGCCGGTGAATGACCGGAGCGCCTCCAGCAGGATCTCACGCGACCTGATGTCCAGGTGGTTGGTCGGCTCGTCCAGGACCAGGAAGTTCACCGGCCGCGCCAGGAGGGTGGCGAGCACGACCCGGCTCTTCTCCCCGCCGGAGAGGTTGGCGACCCGTTTGTCCACCGCATCGCCGGAAAAGAGGAAGGCGCCCAAGAGGTTCCTGATCACGCCGATGCTCGCCATCGGCATCGCCTCCTGTACCGTTTCGAAGACGGTCTTGGCCGGGTCCAGGACCTCCATGGCATGCTGGCTGAAATAGCCCAGCTCCACGTTGGCCCCGATGGTGACGCTCCCCTCGGTGGGGTCGGTCTGGCCGGCCAGGATCTTGAGGAGGGTCGATTTCCCCGCCCCGTTCACCCCGACCACGGCGATCTTGCTCTGACGGCGGATGATGCCGGAGATGCCGGAAAAGA
>CAYSJJ010000004.1:26273-71878 GCA_964431365.1 uncultured Geobacter sp.
CGCAACCGTCCGGGGTCTGCCAGCTCTTCCCCAGCCCCTCCATCGCCACCACATCCTCGCCGCTGCGGGGGGGATCGTTGAACTCGAAGCGGATGGCCCGCTCCTCGGCCGGGATCTCGATCCGATCGATCTTTTCCAGCTTCTTCACCCGAGACTGCACCTGGGCCGCGTGGGAGGCCCGGGCGGCGAAGCGGGCGATGAACTCCTCTTCCTTGGCCAGCATCTCCTGCTGTCGCTTGTGGCTGGCGATGAGCTGCTCGCGGCGGATGTCCCGCTCCCGTTCGTAGAAGTCGTAGTTGCCGCCGTAGGTGGTGACGGTCTTGTTGGCCACCTCGATGATCCGGGAGACGACCCGGTTCATGAAGTCGCGGTCGTGGCTGGTCATCAGGAGGCTGCCGTCGAACTCGGTTGCCAGCCACTCCTCCAGCCAGATGATCGACTCCACGTCCAGGTGGTTGGTCGGCTCGTCCAGGAGGATCACGTCCGGTTTCAGGGTCAGGATCTTGGCTAGGGCGATCCGCATCTTCCAGCCGCCGCTGAACGACTCCACCGGGTGGTTGAACCGGTCCGGGCCGATGCCGAGACCGGTCAGCACTGTCTGGGCGCGGGAATCCAGGTCGTATCCCCCCTTGTGCTCGAACTCCTCCATGGCGCTGCCGTACCGCTCCAGGAGGGCCGCCATCTCGTCATCCCCCATCGGCTGGGACATGGCTTCTTCCATGGCCTTCAGTTCGGCCCCGAGCCTGACCGTATCGCCGGCGCCGGCCATGACCTCCTCCAGGGCCGAGCGCCCGGCCATTTCCCCCACATCCTGGGAGAAATAGCCGATGGTGGTCTTCTTGGCGCAGGTGATCTCGCCGCCGTCCACCTCTTCCTCGCCGGTGATGATCCGGAAGATCGTGGTCTTGCCGGCGCCGTTGGGGCCGACCAGGCCGGTCCGCGTGCCCGGAAGGATCTGGAAGCTGGCGTCGCGGAAAAGGAGTTGCGAGCCGTGCTGTTTAACGATATTGGAGAGGTGGATCATGTACGCCCCGTTCTGGTTCTCTTGATAATCGTTGGCTGATAGCACGACCGACTGAGGGAGACAACTTAAATAATCCTTAACAATCGTATTTAACGAGGAGCATCATGCCTGAATTACCTGAAGTTGAGACCACGCGGCGCGGCATCGAGCCGCACCTGGTCGGACGGACCATAACCGCCTTCACGGCCCGGGTAGCGAAGCTGCGGCTGCCGCTGCCGGCTGACCTTTCCTGGCAGCTTGTCGGCCAGCGGGTCGAGGAGATTGCGAGGCGCGGCAAGTACCTGCTGGTTCGCTGCGGCGCCGGGACCCTCGTCATCCACCTGGGAATGACCGGACACCTGCGGGTGGTGCCGGCAGACGCCCCGGTCGGCCCCCATGACCACGTGGAGCTGGCGCTGGACAACGGTCTGCTGCTCCGGCTGACCGATCCGCGTAAATTCGGGACGCTCCTCTGGACCACCGATGAGCCGCTGCGGCATCCGCTGCTGGCTTCGCTGGGACCGGAGCCTCTGGAGAGCGGTTTCGACGGTGCGTACCTCTGTTTGAATAGCCGCGGCAGACGGGTGGCGGTGAAGCCGTTCCTGATGGAGAGCCGCGTGGTGGTGGGGGTGGGGAACATCTACGCCAACGAGGCGCTGTTCAGGGCGGGCATCGATCCTGCCCGGCCGGCCGGGACCCTGTCCGGCCGGGAGTGTGACACGCTGGTGGCGGCGGTACGATCGGTCCTGGAAGAGGCGATCGCGCAGGGGGGGACATCGCTGGAATCGTTTCTCGTCAACGACGAGCGTCCCGGTTATTTCCGGCTCAAGCTGGCGGTCTATGGCCGGGCAGGGGAGCCCTGCCCGACGTGCGGCTCGGCCGTCAAGCTGAGCCGACTGGGTGGTCGGTCAACCTATTGGTGTTCCAACTGCCAAGGCTGATTCACTCCTGTTCTATGGCATCGTACTTCTGCAGCGGGCTGCCGGCGATCAGTCGGGGGCGGCCGGCGCTGTCGTCCCAGAGGGTGAGATATCCTTTCCATCCCTTGGTGGAGAGGAGTTCCCTGATATGGTCGATCACCCCTTCGCCCGGGACGGAGTGGAAGGCGTTGTATCCCGAATAGCCGCCCGGCGGCACCAGGCGGTACGCGCCGAAGCCGTGGCTCTCGTTCTTCTTTACCAGCAGGGGGGTGCCGTCACGCCACTGGTACTCCTCGTAGCGGGTCCAACCGCAGACCGGGCACATGGCGCGGCGGGAGCTGTTGTCGTGCCACCGTTCCGTGTCGATCCGCGCGAAGTCGAAGCCGCACTGACGGCACGTTTCGGACATTCTTTCCAGTTCTGGCATCAGGTTCATCTCCGTGAATTAGTGTGGGGAGCCGTCCTAGTTCAGGCTAAACAGTACAGAGGTGCAGAACCTCCCGGGCGATCCTCTCCAACGGCACGACGACATCAACCCCGCCGTGGGCAATGGCCTCCTTGGGCATGCCGAAGACGGCACAGGTCGCCTCGTCCTGGGCGATGGTCGCCGCACCGGCATCCTTCATCTCCTTCATGCCGGCCGCTCCGTCGTCTCCCATCCCGGTCATGATCACCCCCACTGCATTCTTGCCGGCATAGCGGGCTGCGGAGCGGAACAGCACGTCCACCGATGGCCGGTGCCGCGAGACGAGCGGTCCGTCCTTCACCTCGACGAAATAGGTGCCGCCACTCTCCTTCAGGAGTGTGTGCCGGTTGCCCGGGGCGATCAGGGCGCGCCCACTGACCACCTGGTCGTTGTTCTCGGCCTCCTTGACGGAAATCCTGCAGAGGGTGTCGAGCCGGGCGGCAAAATCCCGGGTGAAATGTTCAGGGAGATGCTGGACGATAACGATCCCCGGCGCGTTCACCGGCAATTCCTGGAGAAAGGCGCGAAGGGCCTCGATCCCGCCTGTGGACGCGCCGACCACGATCACCTTTTCCCTGGTATGCGGCTGCAGGGAGGGGAGCGGCTTGTCGATCATCACGTCGGCGGTCAGTTTAGGTTCTGCCTCCATCAGCTGGGGGAAGGGACGGACCGGTTTCCGCTTCGCCATGGCTGCCGCTTTTACCGCATCGCAGATCCTGATTTTCGACTCTTCGATGAACTGCCTGACCCCGAGGCGCGGTTTGTGGATGATATCCACTGCGCCGTATTCGAGGGCCTTGAACGCGCTTTTCGACCCCTGCTCGATGTGGCTTGAGCACATGACCACCGGGAGCGGCTTGAGCGCCATGATCATCTGGAGAAAGGTGAGGCCATCCATCCGGGGCATCTCCACGTCGAGGATCATGACATCGGGGACGTCATCGCGGATCTTGTTGGCGGCCGTGATCGGGTCGCCGGCAGTAGCCATCACCTCTATCTGGGGGTCCGAGGAGAGGATCTCGCTCAGCGCCTTGCAGACGAGGTACGAATCATCGACTATAAGTACCCTGATCTTATTCAACGTGGCATTCCCTCCGCCTGTGGTTGCCATCTCCCCGCAGGGAGTCAGCATGAAATCATTGTAATGTCTTTCGCCGCAATGGCGAAAAACTCAAGATCTTTTCAGCGACTCTTTGGGGAATTTTTTCCACTGGTCGTGATATGGCGCAGTTGTAACGCTCAGGTAGATACGTGCGGGGAGCCGTTGAAGCCTGCCGCGTGTCAAATGGTAGCGTTCCCAGGAGGAATATCAAGGCTGATACGGACAGGCATGGGGGGGCGTCTCCCGGGTGCTGCCCTGCCAGGCGTGCATCCGGGAGACGGGATTCATCGAAATGTCTGCGGCCAACTGACCGCAGAGGAGACTACAGAAGGGACAGGCCGTTTGCCGTCACCTCACCGGCGCTGATCGTCATCGTCCCCTGGACGGTCATATTCTCGAGAGCTGCTGCACCCGCCTGCACGGTCAGGCTGCCCGAAAGCGGGGTGGTGCCGGTTGCCGCGGTGAAGCCGCTGTCATAGCCGCCGCGAATGGTCACGGTTGTGCCCCGGGCCAGGGTCAGGTTCTCCGTCAACCCGGCAGTAAGCTTGATCAGATCACCGTCCAGTGCCGCATCGTAGGCGTGCTGCAGGAGACTGTAGTAGACCGGGGTGGCATGGGGCAGCTGAATCGGCCCCCCTACGGTGCTGGCATAGCTTCCTCCTGCCAGGTAGGAGGCGTTGCCGGCCTTGTCGCGCAGCCAGAGCGGACCGCCGGTTCCCGGCCTGGTGGTCGCCGGGAGCCAACTCGTCCCGTTCAGTGACATGTCGATCGCGCCGCAGATGTAGGGGTAGACCAGAACGCAAATCCCGCCATCGGTGGCGTTCAGGGTCCATTCCCCGTAGTAGAAGGTCAGGGTGCCGGATGGAGGGGTCCGGTCGACGGTGACCGTGATGCCTGCTGCCGGGGGCTCCTGCAGGGAACCGGTGCTGGCGCGGCTCTTGATGGTGTAGGTGCCGGTCGTGGGCAAGGCGAGGGTAATGTTCCAGGCTGTGGTTCCGGAAGCCGCCTGCCAGGTAGAGCCGCCATTGGCCGAGACCTCCACCAGGGTGACCGGGTCCCCGCCGGGGCCCGGTGCTGCCGTCCCGCTAACGGCCACGCTGCTGCCGCTCGTGGCAAAGCCGGTTGCCGGGCTGCTGATGGTGGAGCTCGGAACCTGGCTGGTATCGAGCGTGATGGTTGCGTTGATGCTGGCGGTGTTGCCGGCCCGGTCCTTCAATTCGACATAGACGGTCTTTGCGCCGTCGCCGGTGAGCAGGGACCAGCTTTTGTGGGCGCTGGCCGCTTCCCAGGCCGACCAACTGGTGCCGCTGTTGCTGTAGCGCGCGGAGAGCGTGCCGCAGATGTAGGGGGGGGTGACATACGTGCAGGTCACTCCGGGGTCCACCGCCGACGCGGTCACCTCGAGGGTCACCTGGGTGGAGGCCGTCGTTTCGGCCCCGCTGTTGATCCGGACGAATCCGCTGGGGGGGGCGCTGTCGAGGGTCACCTGGATGCTCTCGGCGGGAAAGGGCAACTCCTGGGTCCCGACCCTGTCGGTGGCCCGGGCACGGATGGTATAGATCCCGTCTGCCGGCAGGGTTGCGGTGAAGCTCCACACTGCCGTACCGGTAGCCGGCTGATAGGTGTTGCCCCCGTCCACCGAAACTTCGACCAGCGAAACCGGCGACCCGGTGTCGCTGTGCGCCTCGCCGGAGAGGCTGAGGCTTGGTGATGAGACGACCGTGCCGGTGAGGGGAGAGGTAATCAGCGAATGGGGCGCCGGTGTCAGCTGGGCGGCAAAAAGCGTGTAATGCGTATTCTGGTCATAGGCGCTGAAAAAGAGGGTGCTGCCGCTGACGGTAAAATTGCCGGGCGAGGAGTAGCTGCTGCCCGGCTGCAGGTCTGCCAGCAGGAAGGTGGTCGCGCTGGTGCCGTCCGTCACCCAGACCTCATCGCCATGCACGCCGTCAATGGCGGAAAAGATGGCCAGCGTGCCGGCAACGGCAAGATCGTCGGTCGTCACATACCCGCCGCTGCCGGGATTGATATCCTTCACCAGCACGGTACCGGCGGTTGAACCGTCGGAGATCCAGAGCTCCCCGCCGGTGGTACCGTCTGACGCCTGCAACAGCAGCCTGCCGTTGAACGCTTTCAGCCCCCATGGGTAGGAACTGGCGGCGCCGGGGTTGATATCCTTTACCAGGAGGGTCCCGGACGGCGTGCCGTCGCTCTTCCATAATTCGATGCCGGTGGTCGGTTCGCTGGCGCGGAAGTAGAGCGTGCTGTCAAGGCAGAGCAGTTGGCTGGGGGTGGAGGAACCGGCCGGGTCGATGTCTTTCACCAGGGTGGTGCCGCTCTCGGTACCATCCGTCAGCCAGAGTTCGTCGCCGTAGGTGCCGGATACCAGCGAGAAGAACATCTTACCGCCACAGGAGGTCACGTTTTTCGGCTGTCTGAGGAGGGTCGTCACCCGGACGGTGGTGCCGGTCACGGGGTCGACCCGCCAGAGATCCCACGAGATCGTCATGCTGGACGTGCATGTCACCACCAGCAGCTTGCCGTTGTCGGCCGTGACCGAGTCGATGTAGGAATAAGTGGTGGGGGTGAATTCCGTTGCCACGGTCGTCCCGGCCGGGGTTCCGTCGGTTTTCCAGAGCTGGTTGCCAGTGGCGGTGGAGGCGACAAAATAGAGCACGTTGCCGGCCTGGGCGAATTTTTGCGGCGTAGAGCCGGCTGTGCCGGGATAGATGTCGGCCAGCAGTTGCGTACCGGCCGCGGTCCCGTCGCTCACCCACAACTCCGTCCCCGTGGCCGGTTCGGTCGCCCGGAAAATCACTTTGCCGATGAGAGGTGTCAGGAGTTGGGGGGATGAACCGGCCGTACCGGGGTTGATCTCCTTCAACAGCGCGGTCCCGCTGGCGCTGCCGTCGCTCACCCAGAGTTCGGTGCCGCTTGTGCCGTCGTTGGCCGCGAACAGTATGCGTCCGCCGATGGTCGCAAAGGGATTGATCAGGTACGGATCGATGGCATTGCCGCCGGGATTGATCTCCTTGACGGCGAAGGGGTGGCCGATGGCCCAAAGAGTGGCCGGGAAACTCAGGAGAAGCAGGGTCAGGAAGATGAGCAGTGGAAATGCGAGTGCGCCGCGGCTCTGGCCAGATGCAGGATGCATACGATCCTCCTCAACGCCCAATGAGTGATAAAGCGGGGAAATGGCGCTTTATAGCATATTTTAATGGTGGTTGGCCAATACTATGTGGCGGCTGAAGTGGATTACGGGGATAAAAAAAGACCGCTAAATTAGCGGTCAAGGTGCGATGATGCGGCAATTCCGGAGTGTTGGAAGCTAGCTGATCTTCACTGTCTTGTATAAAAAATTCTTGAACTTGAAGAATCTGCGCCGCTCTTCAGGGTCGCCCGTGACGTCGCCGGTGACTGCCTTGAGGAAGTGGGCCACCTGGGGCATACCCCGGCCGGCCGACTCCCGGGCTGTCTCCACCACCAGCCGCACCACGTCGCGGGAGATCCTGTTGGACGAGTAGGGTTCGTACACTGCTGACCAGAAATCGCCCCCCCCGGCGATGGAAGTGAGGATCTCGGCCGCCAGTTGGCCCGCCAGGGCCGCCGCCGGCCTGCTCTCCGGCTCAGACAGCCCTCCCCGCATGGCCCGGCGGATGTTGTCGCCGCTGATCAGATTGCCGGTTCGGAAGAAGAGGGCGCGGAGGAGGATACTCCTGAGCTCCCGGATATTCCCCTGGTAGTTATGGGTCACCAGTACCTGCTTGGCCTCCTGGGAGAGGCCGGGGGGCTGGTCGGCCGGGTCGTCCTCGCCGCGGTAGGTCCGGTAGAGCTTCCCCAGGAAGTGGGTCGCCAGGTCGGGGATGTCCTCCCGCCGTTCGTTCAGGGACGGAACCGTCACCGAGAGTTCGGCCAGCCGGTGATACAGGTCTTCCCGAAAGTTCCCCTTCCTGATCTCCGCCTGCAGGTCCTTGTTGGTGGCCGCCACCAGGAGGACCCGGCTGAAGCGCTGCTGGTTGTCCCCCAGGCGGATGAAGCCGCCATTGTCCAGAAACCGTAGCAACTGCACCTGGGTCTTGGGGTCGGCATCGCCGATCTCGTCCAGGAAGACGATCCCCCCTCCCGCCTCTTCCAGTATCCCTTTCCGGTCGCTGTAGGCACCGGTGAAGGCCCCCTTCTTGTGGCCGAAGAGCTCGGAGTAGGTCAGCTCCCCGCTGTAGGCGGCGATATTGGTCTTCTTCACCGGCAGTTCGCCGTTCGGGTTGATCCGCTCCCGGTACATCTCGTTCAGCTTGTTGTAGAGGTTGTTGAAGAAGAACTCCTTGCCCGAGCCGGTCTGCCCCAGCACCAGGATCGACGGGAGGCCGATGGTCGCCTCCTGGAGGACGTTTTTGCTCCAGAGGGCGATCCGGTTGTGGAGCGGTGGGGAGACGGTGTTGATGAACTCCACGATCTCCTGCGCCTTGCGGCTGTTGCCGATGATGTTCCCGAGCCGGTAGGAGGAGACGTGCGGGTCCTTGTAGGCCACGTCCCGCTGCAGTTTGGTTACCTCACCCTGCAGGGACTCGATCTGCTGGATGTCCGAGATGTGCCGGGCCGTCAGCCGGTCGATGATCTGCAGGATCCGCTTGTGCTCTTCGGTGAAATAGGCCGGCCGCAGGGAGTTGAGGCAGATGACGGCGATCACCTCGTCGTCGCAGATGACCGGCACGGCGATCTCGCTCTTGATCTCCTCGTGCATGGAGCGGTGGAAGCCGCCCCGCTGCTGCTCCTCCTCGATGCTCCGGATGATCTTCGGCTCCTTGGCCCAGGCCACGTAGCCGGTCAGGCTCCGCTCCTCGGGGGGGAGATCAGGGCCGCCGACCGGGAACGGGGGGATGTGCTGCTTCAGCCAGGCCTTGTTCTTGGCCCCGACGATCGTTCCCTGGTCATCCTCCACCACCAGCCACTTCCCCTCCTCCCGCTCCTCGACGATGGCGATGCTTCCGGTATCGGCGCCGATCAGTTCGGTCGCCTTGGAAAGGACCCTGGTGAGGAACGGCTGGACCTGCTCATTCCGCTCCCGGAGCAGGTCGGAGATTTCGGCAAGGACCCGCACCTCCAGGTGCTCGCCGCCGATCTCCTCGATGACCCTCTCCACCATTTCGGCGTGGGTCTGGAGGAGCCCCATCTCGAAGTCCGAGAACCGGTAGACCTCGCGGGTGTAATAGGTGACCAGGCAGATCACCTTGCGGGTGGTTGGGTCGAATCGGGGGACTACGTAGAGGGAGCGAAGCGCCAGCTGTTCGGTGAGCGCCTGTTTCTGGAGGGTCTGCTGGGCCAGGTTGAGGAACGAGAGGGGGCGGAGCAGCCGCTCGTCCGTGATGATCGCCTCGTTGTCCATATAGCGGGAGAGAAGCGACTGCCCCTTGGCAAGGCCGATGGCGCCGAGGGCTTCGTACTTGGCCTTCAGCTCCGGCTTGTCGGCATGGCAGGCCAGGATCTCCAGTTTGCCGGTGCCTGAAGGGACGAGTACCGATGCCAGCGAAACCTTGTCGATCAGGCGGACGGCGGACCTGACCATGAAGCCGGCGGCCTCCCGTTTTTTGTATTCGTCCACGCGGCGGGAGAGGAGGAGCTGCTGGTGGTACTTGCGGGCCTGGTCCAGCCGGTCCGCGATATCCACCAGGAACTGGCCGATGAGCCCCTTGACCCGGCCGTCGAAGATCTCCCCCGGCGCCTGGCGGTCGCAGCAGAGGACCCCCAGGGACTTGCCGAAGCTGGTGATGGGGAAGAGGGAGGAGGCCACGATGCCGAAGCGGGAGACGAACTCCAGATCCGCGTCGCGGAGCTGTTTGCCCGCTTCCCTCAGCTCTGTAGGCTGTTGGGAGACGAAAACGGTGGAGACCAGGATGTCGCCGGCGTTGATCGGGAAGGTGATCTCCCGGATCACCGGCTGATGCGGTCCGGTGCAGTAGGTGCAGGAGAGGGCGCCGCGGGTGAGGTCCTCCAGGTAGATCCTGACCGTGCATGACGGGGCCAGGGCGGTGATCCCGCCGGCCAAGGTGTGGAGCATCTCCTCCAGGTTTTCCTTGCCAAAGGCGGCGATCTTTTCCCTGAGTTCGTCAAGGGTCTGTTGTATCTGTTCCATAACGGCTCCTGAGTAGGTTTGTTACTCAAGTGAGCAGTCTATGGCCGGGGGTGGGGAAAGTCAAGTGGGGAAAGGCGGGACTGGGGACCAAGGAGTGGAAGAATGTTGTCTAATACAGGTTGCTCAAAAATAGTCAGATCGTCGCACCCACAGCGAGCTCCGCGGAGGCGTAGCAGCGCTACGCCGCACAAGGTAGCGAGCGAGGACGGCGGCGAGATGGCTATTTTTCAGCAACCGACCATCTCTAGTTCAGTCCCTGCCGGATCTGGTAGAGCACGTCGCGCGGGATGTTGTTCAGCTCCACGTACTCCCGCTCCAGCTCTTCCACGTAGAAACGGTCGAGACCGGAGTTCTCCAGAAAGTCCTCCCTGAGGCCCGTCGCCGTTTCCGCGATGATCTGGGGGAGGAGGTTGTGGAGGTAGATCGCTTCCTTCTTGATGGTGAGGACGGTTTCGTGGAAAAGGTCGGCCGGGATCTCCCCCTTGAGGAGCTTCTTGGCCCTGAGTTCGTCGGCCACCTCGCGCTTGAGGATCTCCTGATCCGCCTTGGTGGCGTACTTGGAGTAGAAGTTCCTGATCCGGTCACGGACATGTCTGAGCAGCAGCAGGTAGAGCCGCTCCTCGCCGTCCACCGCCAGGAGCTGCGCCAGCAGATCGGAGATGGTGAGCTGCTCCTTCTCGATCTGGCAGAGCCCCTGGAGAAGGGTCGTGATCTTCTTCCTGCCGTAATTTCCCAGGTACTTGTTATCCAGGATGCCGTCGATGAAGAGTTCCCGGAAGAGTCCCGGTTTGAGGCCGTCGAACTCGTGCATGTTGCCGAGGATACTCCGGAGTATCTCCTCCGTAACACGGACATTTTCCATGAAGGCGAGCTGGTTGAGAGCCTGGGAGGTGGCGTCGTAACGGTCCAGGTAGGTGATGACTGCGGAAAATTCCTCCAGCAGCGAGATGTCGGCGCCGTCCCGGATGTTCTCGTCGCACGATTTGCTCACCTCCAGCAGGACCTCCTCGAAGCCGTGGTTGCGGTGCTCCGTTGCCTTTTTCTTGGCGTTCAGGAGTTTCAGGAGGTCGTCCCGGTCGATCCGGCTCTCGATATCGCGGTGACCGAGGAATAGCCCTTCCAGGATCTGGCGGGTCTCGGCGATGTAGTCCGCCTCCTCGACCTCCACCAGGTGCCGCTCCTTGCGCAGGAGTTCGTCCAGGGTGTAGAAGAGGGCGCCGGGGATCTTGTTCCGCACCGAAAGGGTTTTGAGACGGGTCAGGCGGGCGTTGTCCAGCTTGCTGATCTCCCCCTTCCGGTTGCCGGCGATCAGGATGTTCCGGTATTCGTCGACGATCCGCCGGTTGTCCGGGTGTTTGTACATGACATCGATCCTGATCCGCTCCTGCTGGTAACGGTCGATGTTGTGCCGGGCGGCCAGGGCAGTGAGCGTGGCAAAATCCTCGTCGACGATCCGTTTGCTCCGGAGGTAAAAGGAGCGGAACAGGTCGCTGTATTCCCGGTGGGGGGTATGGATCAGCTTGAAGAGGAAGAGCTGGGCGTGGGGGCTGTTCAATATGCCGAACAGGGCGGCGATGATCTGGTTGTCGTCGCCGCTGGCAATGGCGGTGGAGCGTTTCAGGACCTTGCCGAACCGGCGCAGGAGCTCTTCCTGCTGGGTCTTGAGGCTCTTCCCCAGCGTCTCGTCGTGAATGAAGAAGAAGTAGTTGCAGACCGCGTTGCCGTCAAAAAAGATTTTTTCAAAGGTGATGGCGCCATCGGTACGTTCGCCGATCGTGAGGTGGCCGGTCCGGTAGTCATAATGGGTGCCATACATCACCAGCCGGTTGATCACGTCCCCCTTGGCCAGGTCGGACACCGGCTGATCCACCCCGAACATGTATTCGCAGAAGGAGCCGCCGTTTCCCCGGTGTTCGATCCCCCCGCTGCCGAGAATGAATTCGTTGCCCGGGGAAAAGAAGCGCAGTGCGCCGTCATCCCCCTGCTCCGAGGTGAAAAAATAGCGCTGATGCGTGTCCCTGCCGGCAGCTATGGCATAGTATTCGATCAGTCTGTCCACGAAGCCGTGCAGGCGTATGTCGCGGTACATGGAGTTCTTCCCGTTGGCAAAGGATGGCACCGGCCGGTGCGTTCAGACAAGGCTACACGAGAAAGGGGTACTCGGCAACCTGTTAAGTCTATACGGTACCCATGAGTCCCTGTTCACGCCGGGGACGGGATCGACATCCCGTCGTAGGCGAATGCGACCCCTTCCGGGAGCTTATCCTCGTCGGCGTGGAGCACTTCATGGGTCAGGTGGGTCAGGATGGTCCGGCCGGGGTTGAGGAGGCGCGCCACCTCCACTGCTGCCGGGATGTTGAAATGGTGCGGGTGCGGAGTGTAGCGCAGGGCATCGATGATCAGGACCTCCAGCCCCTGCAGGAGCTTCAGGGAGTCGTCCGGGATACTGCTGCAGTCGGTCAGGTAGGCCGTGTTGCCGAAACGGTAGCCGGTGGCCCGCATCCGCCCGTGGAAAAGGGGGATCGGTATGATTTCCAGCCCGTAGAGGACGAACGGACCCTCAACCGTATGGGCGGAGAGGAGCGGGGCGTAGCCGGCATCGGTGCGCCCCTCGAAAATATAGGAGAACTTTCGCCCGATGTCGGCCATGGTCTCCGGGTCGCCGAAGCAGGGGACAACCTCCTGGTGGATGAAGTGGAAGCCGCGCAGGTCGTCGATGCCGTGGATGTGGTCGGCATGGGGGTGGGTGAAGAGGACCGCGTCGATGCGGGGGATTCCCTCGCGGATCGCCTGCTTTCTGAGGTCGGTCGACGTGTCCACCAGGATGTAGCGCCCGTCGTGTTCCACGAGGAGTGACGCCCGGGTCCGCTTGTCGAGCGGGTCGCTGGAGGTGCAGACCCGGCAGTGGCAGCCGACCATCGGGACACCGGTGGAGGTGCCGCTGCCGAGGATGATGACGTTCATGGTATGTTCCCTGGCAAAGATGGCCCACCATAGCATGGGCGTCGGACCGGAGGCAAGGGGGGCGGCGAAGCGGTTTCCAGGCGGGCGGTTGCGGTCAGACCTCCGCGGTCACCCGTTCCAGGAAGGCGCGGACCATGGGGGAGAAGGTCTCGTGCTCCAGAAGGAAGGAGTCGTGGCCGTAGCTTGAGGGGATCAGGTGGTACTCCACATCCTTCCCCAGTTCACGGAAGCTCCTGGCCATCTCTTCGGTCTGGTGGGCGGGGTAGAGCCAGTCGGTGGTGAAGGCGAAGAGCTGTACCTTGGCGGTGATCTGCGACAGGGCCTCCTGAAGCGATTCGTACCCCCACGCCACATCGTAGAGGTCCAGGGCCTTGGCCAGATAGAGGAACGAGTTGGCGTCGAAGCGGTCGACAAAGTTGTAGCCGTTGTAGGAGAGGTAGCGCTCCACCTCGAACTGGCCGAAGAAGTCGAACAGGCCGTCCCTGGCGGAAAAGCGGCGGCCGAACTTGGCCTGCATCGACTCGTCCGAGAGGAAGGTGATGTGGCCGATGCCGCGGGCCAGTGCCAGCCCGTCCTTGGGATTTTTGCGGTACTCCCCCTTCTTCCAGGTCGGGTCGTTGAAGATGGCCCAGCGGGCCACGGCGTTCAGGCTGATCGCCTGGGGGGACGGGGCCGGGGTGGTGGCCAGGGCAACGATGGAGGCAATCCGGTCGGGAAACTGGGTCGCCCACTCCAGGGCCTGCATCCCCCCCATGCTCCCCCCCAGAACGGTGAGGAGCCTGTCGATCCCCAGGTGGTCGATGAGGAGTTTCTGGGCGCGGACCATGTCCCGCACGGTGATGACGGGGAAGGTAAGGTTGTAGCGCTTGCCGGTCTTGGGGTTGATGCTGGTGGGGCCGGTGGAGCCATAGCAGGAGCCGATGACGTTGGAGCAGATGACGCAGTACCGGTCGGTGTCCAGGAGCCGGCCGGGGCCGACGATCACGTCCCACCACCCCGGCTTGGGGTCGTCTTCACGGCGCTTCCCGGCCAGATGGGCGTCGCCGGTCCAGGCGTGGGCCACCAGGATAGCGTTCGACCGGTCGGCGTTCAGCTCGCCGTAAGTCTCGTACGCCAGGGTGATCGGACCGAGGATGCGGCCGCTCTCCAGGCGGAGGTCGACGTCGAACGTGATGGATTTTTCTTCAACGATGCCGACGGACATGAAACGAAAACCGCCCCTTCTCGATAGATGATGAGAAGGGGCGGTGCGACGCTGGCGGTCTCGTGCTCCCATCTCATCTGTGCCCGTTTCGGGCAGGATTTAGCACCTGGCGTTTCTCACGGAGAAACCGGTTGCTGTGGCTTCGCAGGGCCTTTCCCTCCACCACTCTCGATAAGACGTGCTGCTATTCAATTGTGCGCCTCAGAATACGAGAGGGGGCGGCTGTTTGTCAACGGCAAATAGTCGAAGGCGCAGGCTGCGCAGGGGGGCGTTCAGGGAGGCTCCGGTTTGACTTTGCTCCCCCCCGCTGGTAAGCTTGCCACCAGGTCCGGGCGCTCTGAGTCCGTGTAGAGTGACTCCGGGCCGGAATATCCAAGCGTGAAGGAGGTTTCTTATGATGAAGTTCATACTCCGGGCGGCCCTGTTGGCAGTTTGTGCGACAACACTCTCCGGCTGCCTGGTCGGCGAGGGGAAATACCTGAAAAAGGTGGAGGAGGCGGACGACCTGGCCAGGAATCTGGCCGGCCTCCAGAAGCGGTATGATGACCTGACGAGCGAGAATCGCAACCTCAAGTCGGACGTGGAAAAGCTGAACGGGCAGGTGGCGGGCCTGACCACCGACAAGAACAAGCTGCTGGCGGACAAGAAGGCCCTGGACAGCGACCTCAAGTCGTCCAAGAACGAATCGCTCCAGCGGATCGGCGAGCTTCGCCAGAAGATCGGCGACCTGGAAACGGAGAACGGCAAGCTGAAGCAGGATATCGCCACGCTCCAGAAGGCCAAGGAAGAGAAGGTCCAGGAGGTGAGCAAGACCTACGAACAGCTTCTGGACAAGATGAAGAGCGAGATATCCCAGGGGCAGGTGACCATCTCCGAGCTGAAGGGGAAGCTGACGGTGAATATGGTCGATGCCATCCTCTTCGATTCGGGGAAGGCGGAGGTCAAGAAGGAGGGGCTGGAGGTGCTCCAGAAGGTGGTCGACATCCTGAAAACCGTGCAGGATAAGGCGATCAGGATCGAGGGGCACACGGACAACGTCCAGATAGTCGGCAACCTTACCAAGCGTTTCCCGACCAACTGGGAACTGTCGGCAGCCAGGGCGATCAACGTCGCGCGTTATCTGCAGCTGCAGGGGCTCGACCCGGCGCTCCTCGCCGCCGTTGCCTATGGCGAGTACAAGCCGGTGGCGCCGAACGACACGGACGAGGGGAAGGCAAAGAACCGGAGGATCGAGATCATCCTGGTGCCGAAAGATTGATTGCCCTATGAAGAAAGCGAAACATCAGGAACCGAAGCCGAAGGAGTTTGCCGCCAAGCCGTTCGCGGCCCTGAAAGGGGTCCATCCCGTAACGCCGCCGGCTCCGGCGGCCAAGGCACCGGTCCTGCCGGTAAAACCGCCCGTTCCGGTCGCGGAGGAAAGCGACCTGTTCCTCCGGGCCATGGCCGATGTACGCCGACTGGGTACGCCGGCCGCGAAGAGCGACAAGGGCTCTCCCCCCCCGGCGGAGAGCCGGCCGGTGGTGCGGCGGATCGACGAAGAGGATCGGCAGCTGTTTCTGGACACCCTGAAGGGGCTGAAACTGGACGTCACCTTCCAGGAGAGTGCAAACGACGAGGACGACGGCGCGGTTGTACCGCTGGCCGTCAACCGGATGCGCCAGCTCCGGCGCGGGACGATCCGGATCGACTATGAACTGGACCTCCATGGGCTTACCCGCGACGAAGCCCTGGAGGCCCTCGGCCGATTCATCGGCGGCGCCTTCAACCGCGGGCAGCAGGCGGTGCTGGTCATCACCGGCCGGGGGAACAACTCGCCGGGCGAGCCGGTTCTGCAGCGGGCTGTGACCGGCTGGCTCCGGGGCGATGGCCGGCACTTCGTGGCCGAGTTTGCCCTGGCCCCCCGCAATCTGGGAGGGGATGGGGCGGTGGTGGTATTTCTGAAAGGGAAGAATCCCTGAAGGAGGGAGCCATGAAACGGCGGAATTTCCTGACTCTGCTGGGAGTCGCCCCACTCTGCTCCGGGTGGTTGGTCCGAAATGCCCTGGCCGCTCAGCAGCCGGTGGTGGCGGTGGCTGAAGGGGCCGACTACCCGGCTATCACCCGTCGGGCGATCAATGCGCTTGGCGGCATCAGGCGCTTCGTGAAGAGCGGCAGCACCGTGGTGGTCAAGCCGAACATGGGGTGGGACCGGGGAGCGGAGTACGGCGCCAATACCCACCCGCTGGTGGTGAAGGCCATTGTGGAGGAGTGCCTGGCGGCCGGGGCGAAGCGGGTCAAGGTCTTTGACCGGAGCTGCAACGACGAGCGACGCTGTTACGTGAACAGCGGGATAGAGCCTGCCCTGAAAGGGATGAAGGGGGTAGACGTAAAGCACGTGGAGGATGAGCGTTTCAAGAAGGTCGCGCTCAACGGCAGGGTGCTGAAGGAGTGGGAGCTGTATGGCGAGGCGCTCTCCGCGGATGTGTACATAAACGTGCCGGTGGCCAAGCACCACGGCCTCAGCAAGCTTACCCTCGGCCTCAAGAACGTGATGGGGATCATGGGGGGTAACCGCGGTTCGATCCATAAATACCTGGACCAGGCGCTGACGGACGTCAACGCCTTTTTTCGTCCGCACCTGACCCTCATCGACGCCACCCGCATCCTCACCGCCCATGGACCCCAGGGGGGGAACCTGAAGGACGTGAAGGTCCTGAACACGATTGTCGCCTCCACCGATGTGGTCGCTGCCGATGCGTTTGCCACCACCCTGTTCGGCATGAAGCCGGCCGACATTGCCGTGACGGTTGCGGCCCACAAGCGGGGGCTTGGAGAGATGAATCTGGACAGGATCCGCATCGTGAGGGTGTAGCCGGCACAAGCAGTGAACGTAGATCGCAGACCCGCCGGCATACGCATGGGAGCGTAGCCGGTCTTTTTTTGCGTCTTTCAGCGGTCCCTTTTTGGGGTATGCCATGAAGAAGATCTCCGCAGCCCGCTTCTCGCAACTCATCTTTCTCGCGATATTCCTGGTGCTTTTCGTCCGGACAGAGTACCGGGGGCGCGACGAGTTGTCAGCGGCGGTGAACAGCTTTTTCCGGGCCGACACCCTGGTGGCGGTCAGCTACCTCCTGGCTGCCAAGGCCTGGAACTGGCTGATCCTCCCCGGCCTGTTGCTGCTTGTGGCGACCGTTCTCCTCGGCCGGTTCTTCTGCGGCTGGATCTGCCCCCTCGGGACCGTCCTGGACCTGGTGGCCGGCCGGATCCGCAGGCGCGGACCGCTCAGGCTCATCCAGGGAAACGCCAAATACTGGGTACTGCTCCCTCTCCTTGGCGCCGCCCTCTGCGGGGTGAACCTCTCCGGCATCCTCGATCCCCTCGCCATACTCCTGAGAGGTCTCTCCCTCTCGCTCTATCCGATTCTCGGGGATGGGGTCCGGCAGGGATGGGCCGGGCTCTACGGAGTTGTCGGCGATCGCCGGGATCTGCTCGATCCGGCGTTCAGGTTGATCCGGGACAACCTCCTCCCGTTTAGGGATACCTTCTACCCCCTGGCCTTTGCCTCCTTTGCCATGCTGTCGGCTGTCATCGCCCTGGAGGCGACCGAGAGCCGGGCCTGGTGCCGCCGTCTCTGCCCCCTCGGTACGCTGCTCGGCTTGGTCTCACGATTCTCCCTTGTCAGGAGGAGTCCCATCCGGCTCTGCGGCGACTGCCAGGGGTGCCGGGAGCTCTGCCCCACGTCGTTCGACCAGGAGTTGCTCAACACCGAGGAGTGCATCCGCTGCTTCGCCTGCCAGGAGGGGTGCCCGAAGGGGCGGGTGGTCTTCCGTCTGGCCGGCCGGATTGACCGTGGCGACGGGTATCTCCCGGAGCGGAGGGCGCTCGTAGGCGGCATGATTTCCGGCCTGTTCCTGGCGCGGCTCTTCCGTTTCAGGGATCCCGTGGCCAATGCGCGACTGCTCAGGCCGCCGGGGGTACGTGACGAGCGGGAGTTTCTCGCCGCCTGCGTCCGGTGCGGGGAGTGCCTGAAGGTCTGTCTGAAGAGCGCCCTCTATCCGGCTGTCGGTCAGGCCGGAGTCGAAGGGCTCTTTACGCCGGTGGCCATTCCCCGTCTTGGCTACTGCGAATACAACTGTACCCTCTGTGGTCAGGTCTGTCCGACCGGCGCCATCCCCCGCCTCCCGCTTCCGGAGAAGCGTCGGGCGGTCATCGGCAAGGCGGTCTTCGACAAGAACCACTGTCTCCCGTTTGCGAAGAAGACCAACTGCATCGTCTGCGAGGAGCACTGCCCCATTCCGACCAAGGCGATCCGTTCCGAGAGGGTGCGGACGAAGGATGCGGCCGGCCGGGAAACGGAACTGCAGCTCCCCTACGTGGTGGATGACCTTTGCAACGGCTGCGGCATCTGCGAAAACGTCTGTCCGCTGGAGGGTAAGGCGGGAATAGAGGTGTTTGCCGTCAGGGACCGAACGCCGCTCAGGGAGCCGGCGGCGGCCGGCGGAGAGGAACGGGATCCGTACAGCGGCTGAACGGGTGTAACGGGAGATTGAGAACGGGGCGGCCGCCAGGCCGCCCCGTTTCTTTATGCGGGGAGTGAGTTGAGAAACTCCAGCAGGACGCTGTTGAAGAGCCCCGGCTCTTCCAGGTTGACCAGGTGTCCACCACGGGGGAGCAGGCGGGCGGTGCAGTTGGGGAGTCCCTGCCGGAAGGTTTCGGCGGTCGCCGGCGGGGCGGCCTGATCCTGGGCAGCGCTGACCACCAGGGCCGGTTGTCGTATGGTCGGGAGGAGCGGCGTGAAGTCGGGGCGTTCGCGCATGGCCAGGAGCCCTCCGGCCAGGCCGCGGGAGCTGGTTCCCGCCATCCAGGAATAGGCCTCCCCGGCCAGCTCCGGCTTTTCATCCGGTGTGCCGGGTGCGAAAAGGACCTGGGTGAAGGCGTCGGTGATGACCTGCGGTCCGAACTTCATCACGTCCTTGGCCAGGGCCAGGCGCCGGGCTCTGCCTACCTCGTCGTCGGCAGTGCTCCGGGTGGTGATGAACATGGCGGCCCTCACCCGCTCGGGGGCCTGCAGCAGGAGGCGGAGGAGGATGTACCCCCCCATGGACATGCCGCCGATCACGGCACTGTCGATCTCCAGGTGATCCAGCAGCTCCAGGATGTCATCCACGAAAAGCTCGATGCTGTAGGGACCGTCCGGGGCGTCACTCTCTCCGAACCCCCGGAGGTCCGGCGCGATCACCCGGAAGCCGGCCGCGGCAAGGGCCGAGATCTGGGGCTGCCACATCCTGCGGCAGAGGGGAAACCCGTGGATCAGGAGGACGGGGGTGCCGCTCCCCACGTCGTCATAGGCCATCATTATGCCGTTGATCATGGCCTGCACGGTGAAACTCCAGGCGCTGCGCCGCTCTTCACCCCGCCATAGCCGTTGACCACCACCTCCAGGTGCCCGTCGTTCGGGCAGAAGATGAGGCCGTGAATCGGCACGTCCGCGGGGATGAGCGGGTTCGAACGGATCTTTTCCACAACGTCGCCGACGTTTTCCTGCGGGCAGCCAAAGGCGCCGATCCACTGGGCCAGGTCGGGGACATGGGTCTCGATGGCCTGGGGATCGATGCCCCGGGCGATCATGTCCGCCTTGAGCCGCTCCGGATCGACGCTCGCCATGCCGCAGTCCTCATGGCCGATGACGAAGACCTCCTCCACCCCCAGCATGAAGATCGCAGCCACGAGGCTTCTGATGACCCCTCCGTGGAGGGGGTCGACCAGGGTATTGCCGGCGTTCTTGATGACCTTCGCGTCACCGCGCCGAATCCCCATGGCCGGTTCCAGGAACTCGACCAGGCGGGTATCCATGCAGGTGAATATGGCGAACTGTTTCTTCGGGTTTTTGGGGAGCGGTGGGAAGGCCCCGGGATGGACGAACGTGCGGTTCGCCTCCAGGACGCTATCGAGCAGGCTCATGGTCAGTTCCTCCTGGCGATGCTGTTGTACCGTGAAGCGTATTTCGTGTCAATCGTTCCGGAGCGGGTCGAGAAGGAGCGCCCTGGCAATGGTCAGGCGCTCTTCTCCCTCCGGCAGCGGTCTGCCGAGGCTTTGCACGAACAGGGCATTGACGGCGGCAAGGGTCTCGTTGAGCCGTTCCAGCTGGATGACTGCGCTCCCCGGCAGCGAGTCGACCCCCCTGAAGTTGCGGGGACAGTGGTCCACGCGCATGCCGTCCGGCGTCTCCAGGAGGATGGGGAGGCCGTGGGTGCGGCAGATGATCGGCCTGGCGGGGTAGAGCAGGCATATCCCGTCCCGCAGGAGAGGGCAGGGGGCCTCGGGAGGCGTATCGTGAGCCCGGCCCCGCAGTTCGGAGCGCAACTGGTCGGGAAGTTCGCTGAACGCCGTTGCCAGGGCGTAAGCCTCCACCGGGAAGACGGAGATGTGACGGCAGCAGCCGTCGCAGCCGCGGGTACAGGCCAGATGGCTGCCGTGTGCGCTGGCGATCCTTTCGCAGAGGGTGTCTACGCTCTCAACCAGTTTCCGATAGTTGGCAAATGCTCTCATCGAGATCGTCCTCCCGTTCCCAAAACCCGCAGCTTATCCTCTCTTCAGCGGGAGTGCAAGCGCTCAGGTTCCGAGAAATGCTTTGACAAAGCGTCTGACATTCTTTTAGTATGGCCCAAAATTAAGCGAGGTTACGGAATGGAAGCGGCTCTTGCCCTGATCGGGGAAGACCTGAAGAATGTGGAGCAGCAGTTCAGGAAGGATCTGGATTCCAACGTCCCCCTTATCCGCAAGGTCGGGGAGTACGTCCTCTCCAGTGGCGGCAAGCGTATCCGGCCCGCCCTTCTCCTGCTGGCGGCCCGCCTGTGCGACTACCATGGCGACCGCTCCGTACCTCTTGCCAGCGTCATAGAATTCATCCACACTGCCACGCTCCTCCACGATGACGTGGTCGACAGCGCCAACCTGCGTCGCGGTATCGCCTCGGCCAACAGCCTCTGGGGAAATGAGGCGTCGGTGCTGGTCGGCGATTTCCTCTTCTCCAAGTCCTTTTCGCTGATGGTCGCCGACGGCGATCTGAACATCCTCCGGATTCTCTCCGCCGCCACGACCCGCATCGCCGAGGGAGAGGTGCTTCAGCTCGTCTGCACCAGCGATCTGGAGATGACCGAAGAGCGTTACATCGAAGTGGTGGAGTGCAAGACCGCAATCCTCCTCGCCGCTGCCTGCCAGTCCGGGGCCATTCTGGGTGCTGTCCCCCCTGAACAGGAAGCCGCCCTTGCCGACTTCGGCATGAAGCTCGGGATAGCGTTCCAGCTCATGGACGATACCCTCGATTACGTGGCCAAAGAAGAGGCGTTCGGCAAGAGCATCGGCCACGATCTGGAGGAAGGGAAGCTGACCCTCCCCCTGATCCATGCGTTGCGCCACTGTGCGCCGGACGAGCGTGATCGGATCGGCGAGGTGATCGTCAAGGATACCTTGGAGGATGAGGATTTCGACGACGTTTTTGCCCTTGTCCACGCCTATGGCGGGATCGACTACACCGTGCAGCGGGCAGGCGACTATGTGGCCTCTGCCAAGGAGTGTCTGGTCGGGTTCCCCTCCTCGCCGGCCAAAGACGCCCTTTTTCGCCTCGCAGAGTACGTGGTCAACCGGGAACGTTAAATAGCAGTTCCTTTCCGCCAAATAGCCCCCCCTTTTTGAGCTCCTAGTATCCCGTATACTGAATGTCAGGCATCTTTTTGCGCGGTATAGAATTTGCTTATTAAAATAGTCAAGCTAAACAATACCAATCGTTTCACTGGGGAACGCGGATGGAAGAGCTGGAGCTCGTTCATCAAACAGAGATCGAGATGAATGGTGATCGCTATACGGTCACGGTTTTCTGTCGGGCTGACGGTCGCCACGTCGCCAAGACCCGTTTTGAAAACGACGACATCATCAACGACGGTGACTCGCTGGAAGACGTGCTGGCCAAGCATGAGAGCCTGCTTCCGCTGGCGATCAGTTCCCGTCGGGTGATGAAGGCGTTCAAGGGGATCGACAGCAGCCAGGGAGGAAACTCCTGACCGCAAGGACTCCCTTCGGTCGGAAAAGGTCCTTGCATTCATAGGGGAATTGGCATACTAGTGTCCCATGTTGCCGGGACCGGTCATGCTCACTCTTTTGTTCGCCCATACTATTAGTGGCATCGTGCTTTTTCCGTTACATCACCCCCTTTCACACTCCAGCTTTCCACGATATCCTGCTACGGCCGCATTATCTCCCGATCATTGCTGCCGCCTTCCCCTATGAATGAACGGAAACAAACCAACCCAGGAGGAACGTCAGATATGAAGCGACTGATCGTATTGTTGCTGTTGATGCTGGTTTTTGTGGTTGCCGGCTGCAGCAAGAAAGAAGAAAAAGGCACAGAGAAGGCGACGGCGGCAAAGGTCGTCGAGGGGACCATGGCTCCCGACTTCGAGGCGAAAGACCTGACCGGCAAGGAAGTGAAACTGTCCGACCTGCGGGGCAAGGTGGTGCTCGTCAATTTCTGGGCCACCTGGTGCCCCCCCTGTCGTGAGGAGATACCTTCCATGATGAAGCTGAATCAGGCCATGGCCGGCAAGCCCTTCCAGATGATCGCCCTCTCCATCGACGAAGGGGGGAAGGGGGCAATCGAGCAGTTTTTCGCCAAGAGCGGCCTGACCCTGCCGGCCTATCTTGACGGTGAGCAGAAGGTGGCCGGCCGCTATGGGATCACCGGAGTACCGGAGACCTTTGTGGTGGACAAGAAGGGTGTTATACTCAAAAAGGTCGTCGGCGGCATGGACTGGAGTTCCACCGAGGTGATCGGCTACCTGAACGGTCTGATGGGGCAGTAAGAGACGAAACGAAACGGGAGGCGGCGTGGAAGGAAACATCAGCTATTTCGGAGCATTCATCGCCGGCCTCCTGTCGTTTCTATCCCCTTGCGTTCTTCCGCTGATCCCCTCCTTCATCACCTACATCACCGGGCTTTCCTTTGCCGACCTGCAGGCCGAGCACCCCACCCACAAGGTGCGTCAGCAGACCATCATCCACACCCTCATGTTTATCGCCGGCTTCACGGTGGTCTTTGTCCTGCTGGGGGCGTCGGCGACCTTCATCGGCGGCTTTCTCCAGGAGCACATGTCCGCGATCCGTCGTGTCGGCGGCATCCTGATCATCGTCTTCGGCATCCATGTGAGCGGTCTGGTGCCGATTCACCTGCTGCTGGGAGAAAAACGGGTCACCATTCATCGAAAGCCGGCCGGCTTCCTGGGGAGTTTCCTGGTGGGACTCGCCTTTGCCGCCGGCTGGACCCCCTGTATCGGGCCGATCCTCGCCTCCATCCTGATGGTTGCCGCCACCGAGGATACCGTATATCAGGGGATCGCGCTGCTCCTGGTATACTCGCTGGGGCTCGCCATCCCCTTCTTCCTCGCCAGCCTGGCCATGCACCAGTTCATGATCTTTTTCAACCGGTTCAAGAAGCATATTCGGCTCATGGAGATTGTCACCGGCCTCTTCCTGGTGGTGGTCGGTATCCTCATCTTCTCCAATTCCCTGTCGCTGGTGCAGCGGTATTTCATGCGCTTTACGGAGTAAGCGAGGGCTTTCATGGGACGTCACAGCGAGATGCAACTGACAGTGACTGACCTGGATACGACCGAGGCCTTCTACGGGGGGATTCTCGAACTTCCGGTCCAGCGGGCGTTGACGTCACCCGGCGCACCCGAACACCTGATCCTGTCGACGGATGGCCTTGAACTGATCTTTGTCCAGGAGGAGGCGGTTCTCCAGAATCACCCGATCCTTGCCGAACGGTTCGCCACCTGTCCGCGGGGCATCGGGATCACCATCCACTTCCGGGTCAAAGACCTGGCCGGTATCTATGACGCCATCCTGGAGGAGGAACTGGAAGTCCTCTATCCATTGGAGGTCAAGCCGTACGGTCTGAAGGAGCTCTGGTGCTTCGATCCCGATGGTTACCTGGTGGTTCTGGAGGAGCCGCTTCGTTAGACGCTTCCCCTGCAGCATGCTTTTCGCTTCTTTTCCCTCGATCCTCGAGGGAGCACGCATCGGACATTCAGGTCTGAATCCCCATCTTGGGCAGGATGTAGCGATTCAGCACGTACCACCCCGCCACCACGCCGACCAACAGCAAACTCTCTCCCATGGGTGCACCTCCTGCAGCAAAATAACATATATTCCAAAAACAATATACTCTCTTTGCTCCTGACGCTGTCAGTGGACGGCTGGCAACGCCGAGGCGGGCCACACCGTTTCGACTAGTCACAATATCGTTGTTGGGCTTCACTCGCTCCGGCTGCAGGGCAACCCCCATGAATCGTGGGAAATGGCACGGAGTGGGGTTGGAAATGCACAGGAAATTAAAGAATACCCAAACAATGCCGAAAACAGTGACTCATGAACAGGAAACCCTAGGTGGGGGGTGTTATGCGAACGATTTATGATCTGCTTCCCGTGGACGTGATCTGCAACTGCGGTCAGGAGGTGTTCGAACTGGTCGGCCGGCTGCAGAAGTCACCCTACGTCACCTGTTCAGCCTGTAACAGCCTGATTGCTCTCAGCGAAAGAGAGTTGCTGGAAAAGGTTGCAGGCTTGCACGGCGAATTCGACGAACTCACCAGGTCGCTGAAATGCTTGAGGGGATTCGCTAATGCCTAGCTCTCCGGTGACGGAGCGATAGATGTCCCGTCTGTTCTCCGGATCGATACGCGCCTACCTGCTGGCCCTCGTTCTTGTCCTCTGGATTCCGTCCATTGCCCTGCTGATCAACACAGGCCTCGACATCCGACAAGATGCCTACCGGGAAGCTGTTCAGGAAGTGGAGAAACTGGCCGGCGACCTTGCCAAGGAGCAGGAGCTGCTGGTCAACCTGGGGCGGCACTTTATCGAAACAGCCTCTCAGTTGGACGACATCAAGAGCCGCAACGTAGAGCCCGTCGAAACTCTCTTCCGACGTTTCATCGCCGATAATCCCCTGTATGGTGCGCTTCACATCGAGTATGCGAGCGGAGAGGTCTGGGCGAATGCCTTCCATACCGGGAACTCCATTTCGCTGGCTGATCGTCGTTTTTTCGGCAATGCGTTGAAAACCGGCCGGTTCTCGGCCGGGGAATTTGTCGTGAGCAGGACGAGCGGGCGGCCGATCATCAATTTCGGGTACCCGATCAAGGACCGTGAGGGGCGGATCACCGATGTCATCGGCATGGGCATCGATCTCCGTTATTCGAAGCAGGTGCTGAAGCAGGCCAACCTCCCTCCCGGTTCGTCATTCATCATTACCGACCATAAGGGGACGGTGCTGCAACGGGGGCTCGAATCCACGGTCTCGTACGTGGGTAAGCCGGACCAGAAAGACCTCTTCGAGCGGATGGCCGGCGGCCCCGACATCGGGATCTTCCAGGCTGTCGATGACAACGGCGTGGAGCGGATCTTCGCCTACCGGAAGCTGCGCATTCCCGGCGAACTCTCTCCCTACATGTATGTCCGCGCCAGCATTCCGGTCAAGACGGCGTTGTCCGAGGCCAACAGGGGCATCTACAAAAACCTGTCGATTGTCACCCTGTTCCTCCTCTCCGGTCTCTGTCTCGCCTGGACGATCGGCAAGCGCGCAATTATCGACCGGGTAGCCCAACTGCAGAAAGCCTCCCAGCAGATCGCCAATGGGGACCTGACCGTCAAGGTCGCCAATCATGTTATAGGCGGCGAGCTTGGCGAGCTTGCCGATACCTTCGATGCCATGGCCAGGTCGCTTGCGGAGCGGGAGCAGGCGCTGCACGCCAGCGAGGAGCGGTATCGGGCGATCAATGCCGAACTGGAGCAGCGTGTTGACGAGCGGACTGCCCAACTGCAGAGTGCCAACGCGGCGCTTATGGAGGAAAACAGGCAGCGGCAGGAGGCCCAGAACGAGATCTCCTTGCTGAACGAGGACCTGCTCCGCCGTGGGCGAGCCCTCGAAGTCGCCAACAGTGACCTTGAATCGTTCAGTTATTCGGTCTCCCACGACCTGCGTGCCCCGCTCAGGGGGGTGGACGGCTATGTGCATATCCTTGCCGAAGAGGCCGGTGCATCGCTCTCTCCCGAACATCGTGAGTACCTGGAGAAGATATCCCGTAACGTCCGCAAGATGGGGACGCTGATCGAAGACCTGCTCAGTTTTGCCCGCCTCAACCGCCAGCAACTGACCAAGGCCACCGTAAATCCCCGCATGCTGGTGACCGAGGCCCTCGCCGCCCTTGAGACCGAACGGTCGGGGCGGCAACTGGACATTCGCATCGGCGACCTGCCGTCGTGCCAGGCAGACCCCACTCTGTTGCGCCAGGTCTATATCAACCTCCTGGGTAATGCCCTGAAGTTCTCCCGCCAGCGCCTCCCCGCCATTATCGAGATCGGCAGCCATCGCGAAGAGGGGGAGACCGTGTATCACGTCAGAGATAACGGTGCCGGATTCGATATGGCGCATGCGGCCAAGCTCTTTGGCGTGTTCGAGCGTCTGCACGCCGGCAGCGAGTTCGAGGGGACCGGCGTCGGGCTCGCCATCGTGCAACGGATTATCCACCGCCACGGCGGCCGGGTCTGGGCGGAAGGGGTGGTCGACGGGGGGGCGTCGTTCTATTTCACCCTGCCGTGACCTCTACGCTAGCAATTCCCATTGACAACGGCCCCGCACTTTCTTACGATTCATTGGTCCCTAACCGATAACGATTCAGGAATACAATGGATTGCCGACGCCTCATCGCCCTCTGCCTGGTTCTCGCCTATCTGTTTCTGCCAATGGACGGCTTTGCCCAGTTCCAGCCGTTTGCCCCGGCCGCCGGTCAGACGGATACCCTCCCGGTGAAAATCGAGGCCGCCAAGGACCACTGCCCCGACTGCCCCTGCAGTGACGGGGAGCACGGTGCCGGCGGCTGCGATGCCTCCTGCTCCTGCTGTTCCTGTTTTGCGCCGCTGCCGCAGGGGGTCACCATCGATTTTATCCCTGTGGTCACCTCCATGATCCCGTTCGAGCGGTTCCAGACGCTCCCCCAGGTCTACCTCCCGATCTTCGTCCCCCCGCAAAACCGCCTCTGACCTCACCCACGTGCCACCGATCATCTCAAGCTTGTCTGCGCCCTGCCGAAATGCCGGTACCGGCCGCCGTCTGTCGGCCGTATCCGGTTCGGCCAGACCAAGGAGTCTTTTGTGAATACCGCCGAACGATCGTTGTCCCAGTCACTATGGGATCATCTCTGCTCCCTGAAGCTCACCATGTTCCTGCTTATTTCTCTTGCCGTCACCTCGATCATCGGGACAGTCATCCCGCAGGGGGTGCCGCCGGAGGAGTACCTGCGGACCATAACCGAGAACAAGTTGAAGCTCTACAAAGCGCTCGGTTTTTTCGACATGTACCACTCATGGTGGTTCATTCTCCTCCTCGCGCTCCTGACCGCAAACCTGATCGCCTGCTCCATAAAGCGGCTTCCCCATATCTGGAAGCTGATCACCAGGCCCGTCACCGTCATGGACGACAGCCTTGAGAAGACGCTGGCAAACGCGACGACCGTGCAGGCCCCCGGCGACGCCGCAACCCTGAAGGATGCAGTGGTGCCGCTTCTTACCGCCGAGTTCGCCGCGCCGCGGATCACCGAGGAGGCCGGCGCGTTTCACCTGTATGCCGAGAAGGCCCCCTGGAGCCGGCTCGCCGTGTATGTCGTCCATCTGAGCGTGGTGGTCATCTTCATCGGGGCGATCGTCGGTTCCCTGTTCGGCTACAAGGCGTTCGTCAACATCCTCGAAGGTGAGTCGGTCACCTCGGTCATCTCCACCCGCACGGGCAAGGAGATCCCCCTCGGGTTCGCCATAGGGTGCGAGAAGTTCAGCGTCAGCTATTACAAGACCGGCGCCCCGAAAGAGTTCAAGAGCATCCTGACCGTGCTGGAGAACGGGCAGTCCGTGCCGGGCTACGCCCAGGTGCCGGTCATCGTCAACGATCCCTTGAGCTACAAGGGGATAACCTTCTACCAGTCCAGCTACGGCAAAGCCGGCGAGCACCGCTTCACGGTGAGCGATCCGGACGGTAGGAACCCTGTCCCCCTGACCGTGGGAGGCGAAGAGTCGGCCAAACTCCCCGACGGCAGCAGCATGCATGTGCTGGAGTCGACCCCCGATATAGCCGCCTATCAGCCCGGATACAGCGGCCCGGCCGCCCGCGTCGAGATACATACCCCGCAGGGGGAGACCAAGGCGTTCATCGTCTTGGCCAACCACCCGGAACTGAACGCCGCGGCCGCCAAAAAGTACGGCACGCCCCTCTTCACCTATCTTGGGGGGACCGACCGTTTCTACACCGGTCTCCAGGTCGCCAGGGACCCCGGTGTCTGGATCGTCTGGCTCGGTTGCCTCCTGATGGTCGTCGGGATTTACGCGGCCTTCTTCATCTCCCACCGCCGGATCTGGATCCGGGTGAAGGACGGTGAAGTCACCGTCGGCGGCAACAGCAACAAAAACCAGAGCGGCTTCCAACTGGCCTTCGAACGGCTGGCGGGAAAGCTCGCGGCTCAGCTTGCTTCGGGAGGAAAACAATGACCAGTTCGCTTCTGTTCAATATCACCACCATCGCCTACCTCGTCTCCACCCTGGTCTTTTTCGCCTTTCTCGCCAGCCGTGCCGCCGCTGCCGGGATGGCCGGCAGTCTCGCCGCCGTCGCCGGCCTGCTGCTGCAGACCGCCGCCATAGGCCTCCGCTGGAAGGAGTCGTACACCCTCGGCGTCGGGCACGCCCCGCTGTCGAACCTCTACGAGTCCGTGGTCTTTTTTTCCTGGACCATCGTCCTCATCTACCTGCTGCTGGATCTCAAATACCGCTACCGGGTGATCGGGGCGTTCGTCATGCCGTTCGCCCTCTTGGGGATGGCGTGGGCGCAACTGGGGCTCCACAGCGGCATCGAGCCCCTGGTGCCGGCCCTGCAGAGCAATTGGCTCCTCTACCACGTCATCACCTGTTTCCTCGGGTATGCCGCCTTTGCCGTGGCCTGCGGCATCTCGATCATGTACCTGATCCGGGACCGGCATGACCAGGGGGACGGCGCCGCCGACGGCATCGTCGCCACCTTCCCGACCAGCCGGATCCTGGACGACCTGAACTACCGGGCGATCATGGTCGGCTTCCCGCTCCTAACGCTGGGGATCGTCACCGGCGCAGCCTGGGCCAACTACGCCTGGGGGACCTACTGGAGCTGGGACCCGAAGGAGACCTGGTCACTCATCGTCTGGTTCATCTATGCCGCATTCCTCCATGCCCGCATCACGCGCGGCTGGGTGGGGAGGCGCGCCGCCTGGCTCTCCGTCATCGGCTTTGCCGCCACCATCTTCTGCTACCTGGGGGTCAACCTCTTCCTCTCCGGCCTGCACAGCTACGGCGGGGGGCGCTGACCGCCCGTTCACCCGGCAGTCAAAAAGGGGTCGCCGGCCGACCCCTTTTCCCTGTATAGTTTCCGAAGCGACGCAAACGACCGTTTGTGGCTACGGGGTAGGGCCTTGATCTCACGCACCATTACATACATCCGCTGTCTCGGTCTCACGGCCCTGCTGCTCCTTGCGCTGGTCACCGGCGCATCGGCCTTCTGCTTCGACGAGGCGGGCTCGATGTACGGCATCAATCCATTGATCCTGCGCGCCATCGCCAAGGTCGAATCGAACAACAACCCCGCAGCGCTCCACCGGAACACCAACGGCACCTACGATTTCGGCCTCATGCAGATCAACTCCAGCTGGGCGTCGGTCCTGGGGAAGGAGCGCTGGAACTCCCTGGGGGACGCCTGTTTCAATACCATGACCGGCAGCTGGATCCTGGCCACCTGCATGAGCAAGTACGGCTACAGCTGGAAGGCGATCGGCTGCTACAACAGCCAGACCCCGGAAAAGCGTGACCGGTACGCGCAACTGGTCTTCAGGCAGCTGCAGGGGATCGTCGCCAGCGACAGCCGGCAGAAAAAGGGTGACGGCCGCCGGCAGGAACGCGAAGCCACTGCCCCGCCGTTCCAGGCGGTTCAGGCGGGAGTGCCGAGTGAACCGCCAGCAGCACCGGCAACCGCGGAACAGCCGGCCGTCCAGGAGACGGCTGCCCCCCAGGCGGCCATGGCGCCGTTCCTCGAAGACGGTTCTTGATTGTCGTCCATACGATCCGGGCTGATCCCCTGCTGAACAAACCATTAGAAGCCGCATCCAGAGTGATGCGTTTTTTTTCTTGACAATATATAACGATATTATATAAAGGCTTTATATAAATAATTTATAAAATTGGCGAGGTCGAAAAAATGTCTCCCAGGAATACCCAGTTCAGCAGGGAAGATATTGTTGGCGCGGCGTTTCAGCTGGTGAGGGAACACGGATGGAACGGTTTTTCCGTGCAGGCGGTGGCCAAGGCCATCAACTCGTCCACCATGCCGATCTATTCCCAGTTCGCCAATGTCCGGGAGTTGGAGGACGAGGTCTGCGTACGGGCGATGGAGCTCCTGAAAACGCGGCTCCTGGAAGAGAGAACCGGCGACAGATGGATCGACCAGGCGATCAGCTATGTCCGATTTGCCATGGAAGAAACGCATCTCTTCCGTTGTCTGGGTGACGGCAGGAATATCGAGCAGCAAAAGGATCTCGGCATGGGGCTGGTGAACTATATCGACGACCTGCTGGCCGATTACCCGCTCTTTGCCGGCCTGAACGAGATGGAGTTCAAGATGATCAGACTGTCGCGGATGATGTTCGCCCAGCGTCTGGCGTTCTGGCTGAACCGCGACAAGGATTTCCTGAAGGACAAGGGGATCGAAACCGAGGAGTTCATCCGCCGGAGCAGTAAGGCGATCTACGACGGGTTTGTACTGCAGTTCCGTGAACAGGGTTGATTGTGGCTGGCAAATGCCTGAGGGGGGAACAATGATCATGGGCTCGTATTGTGCGGTGAAACGAACACTCTTCATGGGATGGCTCTGCGTGGTCGCGCTGGTTGTTCTGGCGGGTCGCGGCGAGTCCGCCCCTGCTCCTCCCCGTTCCGGGGGGAGCCTGACGGTCGGGATGGAACTGGAATTCCGCGGGTTCGATCCCCTGAAGGCGAATTTTCTGGGTCTTGCCGACCGGAGTGTGGCCATGGCGGTGGAAGAGCGGCTCTTCGACCTGGACGCTAAGGGGAACCTGGTGCCGGAGCTGGCCCTGTCCGCCAAGCCGGGCCGGGACGGCAAGAGCTGGACCCTCAAGCTCCGCAAGGGGGTCCGCTTCCATGACGGTACCCTGTTCGATGCCGATGCGGTGGTCGGCCACTGGCAGCGGCTCCTCGATCCGAAGAACAGGTTCTTTGCCCGTACCGCCTTCAGTCCGATCGAATCGGTGCAGAAGGTGGACCAGTTCACCGTCCGCTTCAACCTGAAGCACCCCTGGGCCGCGTTCAAAAGCGCCCTGTCCGCTCCCCAAGCCATTGCGGCGTACATCCCCTCACCCAAGGCGCTGAAAGATGACTCCCAAAACCGGGCGCCGGTGGGGACAGGACCGTACATGTTCAAGGAGTGGCGTGCCAACGACCGACTGGTGGTGGTCAGAAACCCCAACTACTGGCGCAAGGGAAAGGGGCACCTGGAGAGCGTGGTCTTTCGTCCCATGCCGGACATGCAGGCGCGGTTCGCCAGCCTGCAGTCAGGGGAGAGCGACGTGATCCAGACCGACCGGGGCGCCAGCATACTGCAGGCCCGCGAGGACCGCTCCCTCAGGATCTACACCAGTGAAGCCGCCGGGGCGTACAATTTCATCTTCAACACCTCCAGGCCACCGCTGGACGATAGCCGTGTTCGCCAGGCGCTTGCCCATGCCTGGAACCAGGATCTCCTGCTCAAGGCGGATTACAAGAGTACCCTCCCCTTGGCGAAGGAACCGTTCGGCGGGTTGCTCTCCTGCGGCGATGCCGCCTACCGGGGGTACGACCCGGCCAAGGCCAGGAAACTGCTGGCCGACTACGGCAAGCCGGTCAGCCTGGAGATGATCCACACCAATACGCCGCGGGGGAAGGAGGCGGGCGAGATCATGCAGCGGCTCTTCAAGGAGGTCGGCGTGACCTTACGGCTTACCCCTCTGGCCGAAGGGCAGCTGGCAAAGCGGGGGATCGCCGGCGACTACCAGATCGCCGGCTGGAAGATGATGGATTTTGACGACATGGGACCGTTTCTCATGGCCAATCTGTACTCCGACAGCACGCAGAACTTCGGCAGGTACCGGAATCCGAAGATGGATGAGCTGCTGACGACCCAGCAGCTGAGCAGTGACCGAAAGGCGCGTGAGACAGCCCTCTGCGGCGTGGCCAGGATGATCAACCAGGAGGCGGTCTTTCTCTACGGCGGCGGCCGGCGTTTTCATGTCATTGCCAAGACAGGGGTCAAGGGGATCGAGAACGTCCGGCACGGCGTCATCCGGGTCAGCGACGCGTGGCTGGACGCCGGTGGGACAAACGTCAGGTAGTGTTGCCGGCCGAGGTGTAACCCATGCGCTTCTTCTGGACCAAATCCATCCACCTTGTCCTGGTCGTCCTGGCTGTGACGCTCCTGACCTTTGTGATGCTCGACCGGCTGCCGATGGATGTCGCCGCCGAGGTGGCCGGGTATGGCGCCTCCAGCGCGGATCTGGCCGCGGTGCGGGAGGAGCTGGGGCTGAACAGGCCGCTGGCCGTGCGTTACGGCCACTGGCTGGCTGGAGCCGCCAGGGGTGACCTGGGGAAATCGTTCGCCAGCGGCCAGCCCGTGGGGGAGGCGATCCGTTCCCATCTCCCCGTTACCCTGGAGCTGGTCAGCCTCGCCCAGGGCTTCGCCCTGCTGCTGGCGCTTCCCCTGGCGGTCGTCTCCGCCTGGAAAGCCGGTTCGAGGCTGGATCGGGTGGTGCGGACCATCGCCTTCGGGTTCGCCTCGCTCCCCGCCTTTGCCGTGGCCATCGGACTGATCATCCTCCTGGCGCTGCGGTTCGGACTCTTTCCGGCCACCGGCTACACGCCGCTTTCCGCCGGGGTCTGGCCCAACCTGAAAGGGTTCGTCCTCCCCGCGCTCTCCATCGCCCTGGTGGAGTGGGTCCCCCTGATGCGCGTGCTGCGCAGCGACCTGATCGCCACCCTGCAGGAGGATTTCATCCTGCTGGCCCGCTGCAAGGGACTTTCCGACCGGCAGATCCTCGTCGGTCATGCCCTGCGCCCTTCCTGCTTCACCCTGATTACCCTCTTCGGCATGCAGGCTGCCAGCCTGATCGGCGGTGGAGTGATCATCGAGCTGCTCTTTTCGCTCCCCGGGGTCGGGCGGTTGCTGGTGACCGGCATATTCGCCCAGGACTACCCGGTGGTGCAGGGGTGCGTGCTGCTGATCGCCGTGGCGTATGTGGGGCTGAATTTCCTGGTGGATATCTGCTATGGGCTCCTTGATCCCAGGGTACGGCAGGGAGAGGCGCATGGGTAGGCTCTCGTTTCGCCTCGCCGCACTCTGGCTGATCGTCGTGGTCGTTGCCGCCGTTACCGCCCCATGGTGGCCGGTTCCCCCGCCGGACCGGATAGATCCGGACCTCCTGGCCGCACCTCCCGGCGCAGCCCACCTGCTCGGCACCGACAGCATGGGGAGGGACATCGGGGCGCGGCTCCTCTTCGGCAGCCGCGTCTCCCTGGTGGTCGGCTTCTGCGCCCCCCTCACCGGCATGCTGCTCGGCTCGCTGCTCGGGATCCCGGCCGGTTTTTACCGGGGGCGCTTCGAGCGGTTCGTCCTGTTCCTCCTCGATACACTCCTCGCCTTTCCCGGCCTGATCTTCCTTCTGGTCTTCACCTTTCTCGTCGGCGCGAGCCTGCCGACCATCACCATAGGCCTCGGTATCCTCACTGCCCCTCGTTTCGCCAGGGTGGCCAGGGCCAACACCATCAGGTTCGCGGAGCGGGAGTTCGTGCTGGCCGCCAGGGGGATCGGCGCCAGCGATTTTTCCCTGATCATCCGCGAAATCCTCCCCAACCTGCTGACGCCGCTACTGGTCTACATGCTCCTGACCGTCGGGTATGTGATCATTGCCGAAGGGGGCTTGAGCTTTCTCGGTCTGAGCGTCCCTGCGCCGGCACCCAGCTGGGGCGGGATGATCGCCGGCGGTCGGGACCTGCTGGACCAGGCGCCCCACATCTGCCTCATCCCGACCCTGGCGATGTTCCTCACCGTCCTGTCTGCCAACCTGATCGGCGACCAGCTGCGCGCGCGGCTGGACGGCCGGGAGAGCCGCCTGTGACGCCGTCGAAGAGCACTCTGCTGGCGGTTGAGTCGCTGTCGGTACGGATACCCGCTACGAGGGGGGAGCTGCGCGTCGTGGAACAGGTCTCGTTCTCCCTGGAGCAGGGGAGGACCCTGGCCGTGGTGGGGGAGTCGGGGAGCGGCAAGAGCATGCTCTGCCGGGCCATCCTCGGCATCCTCCCGGCCGGCGCCGCCAGGGGGGGGGAGGTGCTTTTTGCCGGGACGAGGCTCTCGGAGCTTGGCCGCAGGGAGTTGGACACGGTGCGGGGGAGGGAGATCGGGGTGGTGCTGCAGAACCCGCTCTCTTCGCTCAACCCGACCATGAAGATCGGGCGCCAGATCGCCGAGCCGATGCTGCGGCACCTGGGGATGTCCGGGGCTGAGGCGGCGGCGCGGAGCCTGGAACTCCTGGCCGCGGTCGGCATCCCCTGCCCGGCGGAAAAGGCCACCTCTTACCCGCACCAGCTTTCCGGCGGGATGCGCCAGCGGGTGGCCATCGCCATGGCACTGGCCTGCGATCCGAAGCTCCTCATCGCCGACGAGCCGACCACCGCCCTGGACGTGACGGTGCAGGCGGAGGTCCTGAACCTCCTGGCAAGGCTGCAGAGGGAGCGGAACATGGCGATGATCCTGGTGACCCACGACCTGGGGGTGGTGGCTGGCATGGCCCACGACACGTTGGTGATGTACGCCGGCAGGATCGTCGAGCAGGCGCCGACCAGGGAGCTGTTCGCCCGTATGCGGATGCCGTACACGCGGGGGCTTTTCGATGCCATCCCCCGCGTCGATGCCCCACCCCATGCCGAACTGACGGCAATCGGCGGCGCCCCGCCCGAGCTGGCCACGCTGCCGGGCGGCTGCCGGTTCGCCCCCCGCTGCCGATATGCCCAGGACCGTTGCCGGGCCGAAGAGCCGCCGCTGATGGAAAACGGGAGGGAGGACCATCGCTACGCCTGCTGGTTCCCCCTGGCTGCAGGGGAACGCCTGTGACCGGGCAAGGGAGAACAACGACTGAACCGCTGCTGCGGGTCGCCGACCTGGTGGTGGAATTCCCGTCCGCCAGGGGGGGACGGGTGCATGCCGTCTCCGGCGTCTCCTTCACCCTGGACCGCGGGGAAACCCTCGGCCTGGTCGGCGAGTCGGGGTGCGGCAAGTCGTCCCTGGCCCGGGCAGTCATGCAGCTCCCCGCCCCAACCGCCGGCAGGGTGCTTCTCGACGGGGAGGAGTTGACTGCCGTCGATCCGGTGCGTCTCCGCATCCTCCGCCGGCGGTTCCAGATGATCTTCCAGGACCCGGTATCCTCTCTCAATCCGTCCCGGCCGGTGGGACGAAGCATCGAGGCGCCGCTCCTCGCCATGGGGCACGACGGGCCGGCAGAACGAACCCGGCGGGCACGGGAGATGATGGCGGCGGTCGGCCTCGACCCCGACCGGCATTACGACCGGCGGCCGGATCAGCTCTCCGGCGGCCAGTGCCAGCGGGTCAGCATTGCCCGCGCCCTGATGACCGGCCCCGATCTCCTGGTCTGCGACGAACCGGTCTCCTCCCTGGATGTCTCGGTGCAGGCCCAGATCGTCAACCTGTTGCGCGAGATCAGGAGGTCGTACGGCCTCGCCATCCTCTTCATCGCCCACGACCTGGCCGTGGTGAAGAATATCTCCGATCGGGTGGCGGTGATGTATCTCGGCCGCCTGTGCGAAGTCGCACCCTGCGAGAACCTGTACGCGGCGCCTAGCCACCCCTACACCAGGGCGCTCTTGGCCGCCGTGCCGCGACCCGACCCCGGCTACCGCCCCCCGGAGACCGGCCTGCTCCCCGGAGAACTCCCGTCTCCGCTCGACCCGCCCAGCGGTTGCCGCTTCCGGACCCGCTGTCCCCGTGCCCAGGCCCGCTGCACAGCGGAACAGCCGGCGCTCCGGGAGATCGGTCCGGGGCATGCGGTGGCGTGCCATTTCCCGCTGCATGGCGGTGATGCCCCATGAAGCGCCTGCTCCCCCCTGTCATCCTCATGGCCCTGCTGGCGGGCGGGGCCGGGTTCGGCTGGTACTGGTTCGCCTGCGGCCGCTTCATCGAGCAGACCGACAATGCCTACATCCGCTCCGAGATCACCCAGATCAGCGCCAAGGCGTCGGGGTACGTCAAGGCCGTGCCGGTGGAGGATAACGGTGCGGTTGCCAGCGGCGACGTGCTGGTGCGGATCGAGGACGCGGAATCCAGGGTCAGGCTGGAAAACGGCCGCCAGAAGCTGACGGAACGGATCGCGGCCCGCCGGGTCGCGCAGGCCAGGACCAGGCAGCAGCAGTCGCGCATCGATGCCTGCAGGGCGCAGCTGGCCGTGGCCGAGGCAGAGCAGGGGAAGCGGAGCAGCGACCTGCACCGCTACGAGAGCCTCCTTCCCGGCGGGATCGTCTCCGCCCTCGACTACGACGCCGTGGCAACGGCCGAGAAGAAGGGGCGGGCCGAGGCGGCAGGCGCCCGCGCCAACCTGGAGATGGCGGAACGGGAGCTGGAGGTGCTGGCGGCCGAGGAGCAGCGGCTGGAGAGGGAGATCCGCCAGCAGGAGGAAGAGCTGAAACTGCTGGCGCAGGAGCTTGACGATACGGTGGTCCGTGCCCCGCGTGCCGGGGTGGTGGGGAACCGCCGGGTCCGGCCTGGCCAGTACGTCAAGCCGGGGACGATGCTCATGGCGGTGATCCCCCGCGACGGGCTCTGGGTGGAGGCGAACTTCAAGGAGGTGCAGCTGGCCCGGATGCGGGAGGGACAGCAGGTCTCCGTCGAGGTGGATACCTTCCCCGGCCGGCCGCTCACCGGCGTGGTGGAGTCGCTGGCGCCGGCCAGCGGCGCCGAGTTCAGCCTGATCCCGCCGGAGAACGCCTCCGGGAACTTTACCAAGGTGGTCCAGCGGATCCCGGTCCGCATCCGCCTCACTGCCGGACAGACGCTGCTCGGGGAGCTCCGCTCCGGCATGTCGGTCGTCGTCAGCCTGGATACGCGGAATGTGCCAAGTGGCGGCCGGCCGGTCGCCCTTTCCAAGAGGTAAGTCTGATGACGGACCGGAGTGCGGTGCTCGGCTTCCTGGCCATGTCCGGCGGCACCTTCATGGCGGTGCTGGATACCCAGATCGTCGCGGGCTCCCTCCCCGAGATCGGTGCCGGTCTCGGCGCCACCATCGAGGAGGCCTCCTGGATGCAGACCGCCTACCTCATGGCGGAAGTGGTCATGATGCCGCTGGCCGGCTGGCTCACCCGCTCGCTGTCGCTCCGCTGGCTCTACGCCCTGGCCAGCGCCCTGTTCACCCTGGTCAGCCTTGCCTGCGCCTTTTCCTGCTCCATGGACGCGATGGTCGTGCTCCGCGTCTTCCAGGGGGGGTGCGCCGGGGTCATGACCCCGCTCTTGTATCAGGGGATCTACCTGCTCTTCCCCCGGGAGCGCCGACCCGGCGCGACCCTCTTCGCCGTGCTGATCATCTCGCTCGCCCCGGTGGTCGGCCCCACCCTGGGGGGGTGGATCACCCAGAGCTGGTCCTGGCGCTGGCTCTTTCTGATCAACCTGCTCCCCGGCATCGTGGTGACCGGTACCGTCTGCGGTCTGGTGCGTGGTGAGCAGCCACGGCTCGCCCTTCTCAGGCAGTTCGACGTTGTCGGTGTCGTGCTGATCGTCCTGTTCCTCGGCTGCCTGGAATACGTGCTCGGCGAGGGCGCCCGTGAGGAGTGGTTCGCGTCGCGCATGATTGCATCTCTGGCCGTCATCGCCGCCATCGCCGCCCTGCTGCTGGTCTGGCGGGAACTTACCTTCCGCCATCCGGTCATCGACCTGCGCACCTTTGGCGACCGCAACTTCTCCACCGGCTGCATCCTCAGTTTCGTCGTCGGCGCCGCGCTCTTCGGCTCCGGCTATCTGATGACCCTCTTCCTGAGTACGGTAAAGAGCTACAACAGCCAGCAAATCGGTCACGTCATGGCGGTGCCGGGGGTGGCCATGATGGTCTCCCTCCCTTTCGTGAGAGTGGTCCGGCGTACGCTTGGCGATCGGTGCTGCCTGGCCGCAGGGCTTGTCATGTTCGGTCTGGCGGTCTGGCTGAACGGCGCGTTCAGCACGGAGGTCGGCTTCGAGCAGCTCTTCTTGCCCCAGGCGCTGCGGGGGCTGGCCATGATGTTCTGCCTGTCGCCCATTACCGAGCTTGCACTCGGTTGTCTGCCGGCCGAGTCGCTCCCCAACGCCAGCGGTCTGTTCAGTCTGACCCGTTTTCTCGGCGGCGGGATCGGCATTGCGGTGATCAACATCCTGGTCGGCGAGCGGGCGCGGCTCCATTACCATCGCCTGGCAGAGACGCTCAATCCGGTCCGGTTCGGCGAATACATCGAACAGATCCAGGCCCCTTTTGACGGGCTCGTGCCGGATCTGGAGCGGGCCGGACAGGGGGGGGCGAAGCTCGTGGGAATGCTGGTGCGGCGGGAGTCGATGATGATGGCGTGCAACGACATCTGGCTGCTGATCGCGGCACTGTTCGGCCTGACGTTGCTGATGATGCCGTTGGTGCGGCGCGGGGAACAACGGGGTGATCTGTCCTAGAAAAGCATTTGCCTCAGAGTCCGCGGGGTAACGCATTGTCCTGTCTTATCGCTCCATTCTCCAACAGCTTGATCCTTTCCTTCAACTCGCACATCCGCAGTTCCCGCCCAACAAACAGCCTGTTCATATCTTCAAGCTCTCGATTTCTCTGTTCAAGCTCGCTGGTGCGTTCCCTGACCCTCTGCTCCAGTTCTTCATTGAGTCGGGAAAGCGCCTCCTCCGCCCGGTTACGCTCGGTCAGTTCCATCGCCAGTTTCTCGTTGTTGTCCCGTAGTTCTGCGGTGCGCTCCTGGATACGCAGTTCCAGCACCTCGTTCGCCTTCCGGAGCCTGGCGGTCAGATCGCGGATGCGCAGATGCACGCCGACCCGGGCCATCACTTCTTCCCGCTGAACCGGTTTGATGACATAGTCCACGGCCCCGACCGCAAACCCCCTGACCTTATGCTCCGTGTCCGTCAGGGCCGTCATGAAGATCACGGGAATGTCCCGTGTGCGCTCCATCTCCTTCAGCCTGCGACAGGTCTCAAACCCGTCAATGCCGGGCATCATGATATCGAGAAGGATGAGGTCCGGCACGGCATATGCGGCCCTTTTAAGCCCGCTCTCACCATCTTCGGCAATGAGAATGGAAAAATGGCACTCCTCCAGAAAGCCCGACACGATCTGCAGGCTGTTGTAATCATCGTCTATGACCAGGATAACGTGGTCAGGCAGATCGAGCCCGGCCTGATTTTGCTGGTCCTCGTCCATGGTCTTTCCTTTTGTTTGATTAGTTTTGAATAATTTATTCTATCACCTCAAGGAAGACATTCAATAGGTTGCGGGAACCGGAGTATCACTACCGAGGTTGCGGATGGCCATTCCCGCTCATGTTTGAAGTTTCCAGCAAAGAAGATATTGACAAGCTTCGCTACCGCTCTGTATAGTGAAAATCACTTTCAATTGGGGAGGTCCCGTGAAGCGGGCCAAGAAGCTGGTCTTCAGAGAATTCATCAATGCCAAGGGCCTCCGCTCCACCCGGCAGCGGGATATCATCCTTGACGCATTTCTCTCCGCAGATCGCCATATCAGCATCGAAGAGCTGTACCGCAAGCTGCGGGCCAAAAACCCGGGCATCGGCTATGCCACGGTCTACCGGACCCTGAAGCTGTTCGCCGAATCCGGCATCGCCCGGGAGACCCAGTTCGGCGACGGTCAGACGCGCTACGAGCACGTGACCGCCGGCGAGCACCACGACCACCTGGTCTGTACGCGCTGCGGCACCATCGTCGAGTTCGAGAATGAGGCGATCGAGCAGCTGCAGTCGCAGGTTGCCGACCAGCACGGTTTTCTGATCGTCAACCATCGCCTGGAGCTGTACGGGCTTTGTTCGCGCTGTAAGTAAGCATATTTTTTTACCGTGCAGTTGAAAATGATTTTCAAAAGCAGTTTGGGAGAGACTTACAATGCCGCTGTCTGCCAGTAATGCCGAAGTCGCACCCGTTCAGCCATCGTCACGCAAGGTGGCGCTGGTGGGGAACCCCAACGTGGGGAAAAGTGTCCTGTTTAATGCCCTCACCGGGGCCTACGTGACCGTCTCCAACTATCCCGGGACGTCGGTGGAGGTCTCCCGGGGGAACACCGTCATCGACGGGATTCCGTGCGAGATCATTGATACCCCCGGGATGTACTCCATCCTCCCCATCACCGAGGAAGAGCGGGTTGCCCGGGAGATACTCCTGAACGAGCGGCCCGACCTGGTGTTCCATGTCCTGGATGCCCGGAACCTGGAGCGGATGCTGACCATGACCCTCCAGCTGATCGAGGCGGGGCTCCCCCTGGTGCTGGTGGTGAACATCATGGACGAGGCCGAGCGGATCGGGCTCTCCATCGATCTCAAGCTCCTTGCCGACCGGCTGGGGATCCCGGTCATCGGTGCCGCCACGGCCAAGAAGCGGGGACTTGTCGAAATCCGGCAGGCGATCAGCGGCCATGCCCCGCGCTGTCAGCTGGCCTTTCCGTACTCCCGCCGGCTGGAAGGTGACATCGCCGCCGTTGCCGGGCTCCTGAAGGGGGACTACTGCCTCTCCCGTACCGCGGTGGCACTGCTGCTGCTGCAGCGGGATGAGGAGGTTGCCGACCTGGTGCGGGAGGCGGAGGGGGAGCACTTCCCGGCGGTGGAGGCGGCCGTCAGGGAGCGGGCCTTCGAGCGTCGCGAATCGTTCCATCTCGACCTCTCCCTGGAGCGGACGAGGATCGTCAAGGGGCTCTTGGACGGCGTGCTCAGGCTGCCGGACCGGCGCCGGATCACCACCGGCGAGCGGCTGTCGCAGTTGGCCGTCCGGCCCCAGACCGGCATCCCCCTGCTCCTGGTGGTGCTCTATTTCGGCCTCTACAAGTTTGTCGGCGATTTCGGCGCCGGCACCCTCGTGGACTTTCTGGAGCACGGTCTCTTCGAGGGGCTGTTCAACCCCTGGGCCAGCGGCCTAGTGAAGGCGTACGTGCCATGGGTAGCGATCCAGGAGCTGCTGGTGGGGGAGTACGGGGTGATCACCCTGGGGCTCCGCTACGCGGTGGGGATCATCCTTCCCATCGTGGCCACCTTCTTCCTCTTCTTCTCCCTGCTTGAAGACAGCGGCTACTTCCCCCGCCTTGCGCTTCTGGTTGACCGGGTTTTCAAATGCATCGGCCTGAACGGCCGGGCGGTGATCCCGATGGTCCTCGGCTTCGGCTGCAGCACCATGGCCACCATGGTCACCCGCACCCTGGAGACGGTCCGGGAACGGGTCCTGGCCACCATGCTCCTTGCCCTGGCCATCCCCTGTTCGGCCCAGTTGGGGGTGATTCTCTCCCTGCTGGCGAAATTCCCCATGGCGCTCGTGGTCTGGGGGGGCTGCATGACCATCATCTTCCTGGTCGTCGGTTTCCTGTCGGCGCGCCTCATGCCGGGCGAGGCCCCCATGTTCTACATGGAGCTCCCCCCCATGCGCCTTCCCCAACTCTCCAACATCCTGACCAAGACCTACACCCGGATGCAGTGGTACTTCCTGGAGATACTCCCGCTGTTCATCCTCGCCTCGGTCATCCTCTGGCTCGGCAAGATGTTCCAGATCTTCGAGAAGTTGGTGGCCTGGATGTCGCCGGCCATGCACGCACTCGGGCTGCCGAAGGAAGTGGCGGTCGCCTTCATCTTCGGCTTTTTCCGCCGCGACTACGGTGCGGCCGGGCTTTACGACCTGCAGACCAAGGGTATACTTGACGCCAGGCAACTGGCAGTGGCAGCGGTCACGCTCACCCTCTTCGTCCCCTGCGTGGCCCAGTTCCTGATGATGAAGAAGGAGCGGGGGTGGCTGGTTGCCCTCGCCATCGGCCTCTTTGTCAGCCTGGTGGCCTTCGGGTGCGGGTTCGGGCTGAACCGGCTGCTGCTGGCGACGGGGATCGTATGATCCGCTGCGGCTTCTGCGGACACGAGTTCCGCGAGGAAGAGGGGATCCGGGGGTGCGGCCAGTGCGGCATGCCGGGCGGCTGCAAGATGGTGCGATGTCCCCGCTGCAACTACGAGAATCCGCCGGAGACGGCGGTAGTGAAGAAGATCCGGAAGATCTTCGGCAAGAAGGAGTAATCAATGAAACTGACGGAAAAGGCTGAAGAGATCCTGGAGACCATGTGGAGCGCCATCGAGGAAGAGGGGCAGGGGTTTGTCGATGTGGAGACCCTTTCGCTCTCCGTCGGTGACGAGGCGCTGAAGGAGCTGACCGCCCTGGCGTTCGTCGAGGTGAAGGAGGGGAGGGTATTCTTCCGTCCCGAGGGGCGGGACGAAGGGCGCAAGACCATCCGCCGCCACCGCCTGGCAGAGCGGCTGATGATGGACGTCCTCAATATCCGCGGGGAAAACGCCGAGGACAAGGCGTGCCAGTTCGAGCACCTCCTGAACGAGGGGGTGGACGCCAAGGTCTGCACCATGCTCAATCATCCCACCACCTGCCCCCACGGCAAGCAGATCCCGCCGGGGGAGTGCTGCGACGAGGCGAGGCGCGCCGGCGACCTGGGGGTGGTCCCCCTCACGGAGTTGAAGTCCGGGGAAGAGGGGGAGATAGCCTACATCCAGACCGAGGACAACCGGAAGATGCAGAAGCTGATGGCCATGGGGGTCCTCCCGGGGAACCGGGTCGTCCTGATGCAGAGTTTCCCTTCCTACATCTTCCGGGTCGGTTTCTCCGAGTTCGCCATCGATACGGCACTGGCGCGGGAGATCTTTGTCCGGAAATAACGGCGCTGGATGGCCATGGGGAGGTCGGGAGCCGTCCGCTCCCCCTCCCTGAAACATGCACTGGAGCGGCATGGCAATGCACAAAACGATCGTTTTGGTTCTCCTGTTGGGGCTGGCCGGGGCGGGGAGCGCTGGCGCTGCGGAAAGCCGTGAAGAAGAGCCGGGTGTCAATTCGACCGCAAGTCATCAGGACGGGAGCGGTCCCGTAACGGAGGGGAAGGACCCCTTGCGGTTCGGGCCCCTCAAGCTGGGGCTCGATGCCATGCTCAGGGGGGAAGCGGCCAGCAATTTCAGCTTCACCGACTTCACCTTCACGCCGGGAAACGGCGATCAGCGGATGCTCCTGCGGCTGCGCCCCTCGCTGTCGTTCACCCCGACCGACTACCTCTCCGCCAGGGTCGAGGGGCAGTGGTACCGGCATAACGGCAATACCGACTCCGACAAGATCAGCCTCTATCAAGGTTTTGTGGAGGGGACCCTTCCCGGCGGCAAGGTGAGCCTGAGGGTCGGCCGCCAGGAGCTGGTCTACGGCAGCACCTTCATGATCGGCAACGACACCTTCTTCGATGGGCTCAGCTTCGACGCGGTGAAGCTCTCCCTGAAGCCGGTCAAACCCCTCAGCGTCGACCTGTTTGCCGGGAAGTACACCAAGGACAATTCCGGCGGGGTCACGGGCGAACTGTACGGCATTTACGGCGTCTATACGGTTGACGACGACCTCTCCGTCGATCTCTACGGCCTCCTCGACACCGGCGGCCAGGGGCTGATCCACGAGGGGAAGGACGAGAGAACTTACTCGGTCGGGGCACGGCTGGCCGGGAAGATGGGGAAGCGTGCCGCCTTCGAAGTCGAACCGGTCTACCAGTTCGGCCGGCACGTGGAACCCTCCTCCCATCGCGACATCAGTGCCTTCGGCGGTCACGCGGACCTGACCGTCGATCCGGACCTCGGCCGCTACCACGGCAAAGCCCTCCTGAGCTATGCCTTCGGCTCCGGCGGGACGGACGGGGGGACGTTCAGGGAGTTCCACAACCCGAACAACGACACCTCCCTCATCGGCGACATCAGCGTGGCCGGCGACCTCTCCGGCGTCTCGGCCACCGGTCCGGCAGGGAACACGGTACACGCGAGCGGGTTGCACCTGATCACCGCCGGCGGCGGGGTGGACGTCACGGAAAAGATCAACGTCTCCCTCGACGGCCACTACTACCGGGCCGTCAAGACCCCCGCCGGGATCAGCAAGGACGTCGGCTTCGAGACCAATTTCATCGTCACCTGCAAGCTTACCGAGCAGGTCAGCATCCTCGCCAGCGTCAACCGGTTCTTCACCGGGCAGTTCTACAGGGACGCCACCGGCAGCGGCAAGGATGTCAACTACGGCTACCTGCAGCTGCAGGCGACCTTCTGATATCGGAACCCTGGACACTCCAGACACTACTCCCGCCCCATCCCCCTTGTCGACGACGGGGAATCCCCGAAACACCCCTACTGCAACATTTGTTACAGTAAATCCATAAACCAGCCATATGCGCTCTGCTCCAAAAGCGCCTTGACATACGAAATAACGTGAGGTATCTGTCGAGTGTTACGAATTGTATTGTCGTGACACTGGCTGCCGGCGGACATATGCCGGGGGAGGACGATCATGCACATGGCGGATGCGCTTGTTTCGCCGGCTGTGGGGGGGACCATGTGGGCCGCCACCGCCGGGGCCATCGCCTACTGCTCCGCCAGGGTCCGTGCAGAGCTGGATGACCGGAAGGTGCCGCTCATGGGGGTGCTCGGCGCGTTCCTCTTCGCCGCCCAGATGATCAACTTCACCATTCCCGGTACCGGTTCCAGCGGCCATCTCGGGGGGGGACTCCTGCTGGCGGTCCTCCTCGGCCCCCATGCCGCCTTCCTGACCATCGCCTCGGTCCTAGTGGTGCAGGCACTCTTCTTTGCCGACGGCGGTCTGCTGGCTCTCGGCTGCAACATCTTCAACCTCGGCGTTTTTCCCGCGTTTGTCGCCTATCCCCTTGTCTACCGGAGTATCGTCGGCAACGAGCCGACGCGGGCATCTCTCTCCGCCGGCGCCATCGTGGCAGCCGTTGCCGGCCTGCAGATGGGGGCGTTCGGCGTGGTGCTGGAGACCGCCCTGTCCGGCATTTCCTCGCTCCCCTTTTCCACCTTCGTCCTCCTCATGCAGCCGATCCATCTGGCCATCGGCATGGTCGAAGGGGTCGTGACGGCGGCTGTGGTCTCGTTCGTCTGCCAGGCTCGGCCCGACATCATCCGGGGGCCCCTGGAGACACGCCCCATCGCTAACCGTTCGCTCCGTACCGTCGTCCTCTCTCTGCTGGTCGCCGCGGTGCTGACCGGGGGGCTGCTCTCCCGGTTCGCCTCCACAAACCCGGACGGTCTGGAATGGGCCATCGCCAGGGTGACCGGGGGGGAGGGGGTGAAGGGGCCGCTGCAGGGCGTGCATGGTCAGTTGGCCGCGCTGCAGGCTGCGACCTCACTCCTGCCGGAGTATGACTTCAGGAAAACGTCTCCCGGCAAAACGGCAAGACCTGCGGACGAGAAGAAGTCGGCTGAAGGGAGTACGCTCGGCGCCAGCGTTTCCGGTATCGTCGGGGGCGTCATCACCCTCGGGGTGGCGTTTCTGATCGGGCTTGTCCTGAAACGGCGGACCGGCACGGCCTGACCATCACTCCGTAGTGTCAACGCGAGGGAGGGGGCGACGCCACTCCCTCTT
>CAYSJJ010000004.1:71888-99614 GCA_964431365.1 uncultured Geobacter sp.
GAGTATGGCTTCCATTGAAGGCGCAGTGCTGGATCTCAAACGCCTGGACCGGCTTGCGGCCGGGGACACGGCGATCCACCGTCTCGACCCGCGGGCCAAGGTGCTGGTGACGCTCGCCTACATCGTTGCGGTCGTCTCCTTCGGGAAGTACGAACTGACGGCGCTCTTCCCCTTCTTCGTCTTTCCGGCGGCCATGATCGCCCGGGGCGCTCTGCCGGCCGGCTATATCGTCAGGAAGGTCGCCCTGATCATCCCGGTGGCCGTCGTGGTGGGGATGTTCAACCCGCTGTTCGACCGCGAAATCATGGTCCGCCTCGGTCCGCTCGGGATCAGCGGCGGCTGGCTCTCTTTCGCGTCTCTCGTCGTGCGGGCCATGCTGACCGTCGGGGGGGGGATGATCCTGGTGGGGGTGACCGGTTTCACCGCCATCTGCCAGGCCATGGAGCGGCTGGGGATGCCACGGGCCTTCGCGGTACAGCTCCTGTTCCTCTACCGCTATCTGTTCGTGCTCACCGAGGAGGGGGCGAGGGCCTCGCGGGCGCGGGAGCTCCGCTCGTTCGGACAAAAGGGGCAGGGGATCGGCTCCTATGGCCCGCTGGTCGGTCACCTGCTGCTCAGGACCTGGCAACGGGCCGAGCGGGTCCATATGGCCATGCTGGCACGGGGGTTCACCGGCGAGTTCCGGTCGCACGGGGCCTCCAGGTTCGGCCGGCCGGAGCTGCTCTTTCTCGCCGGCTGGTCCGCACTCTTTGTCATCCTGCGTCTGGAGAACGTCTCCCGGCTGCTGGGGGGATTTATTACGGGAATGCTGCCATGAGCCATCATATCGTGGAGGTCAGGCACCTCCGCCATACCTATCCCGACGGCACCGAGGCCCTGCGTGACGTGTCGTTTCTGATCCACCATGGGGAGTCGGTGGCGGTCATCGGTGCCAACGGGGCAGGGAAGTCGACCCTCCTCATGCACCTGAACGGATATCTTCCCGCCACATCGGGGGAGATCCGGATCGGCGATTACCCGCTCACCCGGACCACCCTGCCGGAGATCCGGCGGACGGTCGGCATGGTCTTCCAGGACCCGGACGACCAGCTCTTCATGCCGACGGTCCACGACGACGTGGCCTTCGGGCCGCTCAACCTGGGGTTCCCGGCCGCAGAGGTGGAAGAGCGGGTCCGGTCGGCCCTGGAACGGGTCGGTGCGGCGCACCTGCAGCAAAAGGCCCCCTACCACCTTTCCGGCGGGGAGAAAAAGCGGGTGGCCATTGCCACGGTCCTCTCCATGGCGCCCGACATCCTGGTGCTGGACGAACCGACCAGCGGTCTCGACCCCTTTGCCCGGCGGCAGCTCATGGGGCTCCTCCGGGAGTTCCATCACACCAAGATTTTCACCAGCCACGACCTGGACATGGTGCTCGACCTCTGCGAGCGGACCATCGTGCTGCACGAAGGGGAGGTGAGGGCCGACGGCCCGACCCGCGAGATTTTCCGGGACGAGGCGCTGCTCGCCGCCTGCCGCCTGGAGAAGCCCCTTGCCATGCAGGGGTGCCCGGTCTGCGGCAAAGGTGGGTAATACCCAGCCCCGCACCATGGGCCAAGGCCATGACTTGCAGAGAGTGGAGCCCGTGATATTATTGGCATGCGCTAATTATTGGGGACGGGACTCCATATGGCTGAAGCAGATATCAGAACACCCTGCGATGCGTGCGTCTGCGAAGGACGGGCGTTCATCATGGGGCCGAATCACTTCCAGAACGCCCTGGTTGCCGCCTATCTCGAGACCCACGGCAACTGGAAGAGCGCGGTCATCGACAGCATGGCCGCCATCTGTCTCCTCTGCGAGGGGCCGGACTTCTGCCGCACCGTGGTCCTGTGCGACTGCTTCGGATTGAACGCCCAGGAACAGGCGGCCGGATTCATCGAGCAGCTTTCCGACGTCCCCGACGGCTGCCACGTGGCGATGTTCAACCTGGACCGGCGGGCCGGCATCGAGGGGATGGCCCTGCAGTGCGGCGTGCATGGGGTCTTCTACCAGGACGAGCCAGTGGAGACCCTCATCAAGGGACTGGCAGCCATGTTTGGCGGGGAATTTTGGTTCTCCCGCCGCAAGATGGCTGAGATCATCCTGGAGAACGGATACAGCCACCGGCTCAGGCAGTTTCCCGGCCAGGAGTATCCCAACGGCCTCACGCGCCGCGAGGTGGAGATCCTTGGCATGCTGACCCTTGGTGCCACCAATGACGTCATCGCCAGCAAGCTTTTCATCAGCCCCCACACCGTACGCACCCACCTGAGTCACGTATTCCGGAAGATCAAGGTGACGAACCGGCTCTCGGCCTCCCTCTGGGCGGTCGATACGCTCTTCCCCCACAAGGCGGATCAGGAAGGGGAGAGGTAGTCGTACAAACCGCGTATCCCCCCCGCGTTCCTGGCATCTTTCCTAGGACAGACCGCGTATCCTTCCCCATGGTGCCATCGGGAGAATCCAGGACGGAAGAGGCGGCCGGGCTGATCATCCCCGCATACGGTCACGCGTGTCCCTCCCCCTGGCTGCCGTTCTGTTGTCATCGGTAGCGCGTACCCCCGAACAAGAATACTCCCCAGAATACACCGCCCAACGTATTGTCCTTCCGGCGAAAATGCCCTATCTCCTAGGATAGAGATCCATACGGTTTCTGTTGAACGGGTTCCTGTTCGGAAAGGAGGACAGCATGCGGTATCCGGTACGCAGCATTGCCTTGACGCCGCTCCTTCTTCTTGTTCTGGGAGGAGAAGCCGGAGCGGTTGAGCCGGGATCGGCTTTGGTGGTCAACGGACTGGCAATGGAGGGAGAGGTGGAACGGGCGGAGGGGCAGGCGGCCACTCCCCTGACCGAGAGTGGGCCGCGGAAATGGGTGGTCCGTTTCAGCGGACCGATCCAGGCAAAAGATAAGGAGCGTATGGAAAAGCTGGGATGCGTGCTCCACGACTACCTTCCCGACTTCGCCTTTGTTGCGACCATGGACGACAATGCTCGAAAGGAGGTGGGGAAGCTCCCCTTCGTCAGTCAGGTGGTGCGGTTCAAGCCTGACCACAAGCTGCCGGCCAGGCTCCGCGAGAAGTGGGGGGGGAAGTCTCTCCAGGCAACGGGGGAGAAGGTTGGGGTTCACCTGAAGCTCGATGGTCCCGAGAGTCTCCATAACGTCTTGTCAGTCGTACAGCGGGGAGGTGGCCAGGTGCTGGATGTGGGGCGCGACTCCCTCAGGGTCGCCGTCGATGAAGCGGTTCTCCCGACACTGGCTGCCCGGGAAGAGGTCGTCTGGATCAACGATGACCTCCCTATGGAACTCCACAACGATACCTCCCGCTGGGTGATACAGACCAACACTCCGGGAGATACCAGGATCTGGGACAAGGGGATTCGCGGCGAAGGAGAGGTCATCGCGATCGGCGACACGGGACTTGATTACGACATGCCGTGGTTCCGCGATCCGGCCGGCGTCCCCATCGGTCTGCAACACCGGAAGGTCATCGGCTACGATGCCACCTACGGGGATGACTACGATGCAAACAGCCCCGGGCACGGCACCCACGTCGCAGGGACGGCAGGGGGAGACCGGCGGCCGGTGGACGGACTGACCGATGCCAGCGGCATGGCTCCCGGCTCCCGCCTCTTCATTCAGGACCTTACAGTCGGGGGGAGCAACTACGTCAACCCTCCCAATGACCTGGGGAGTCTCTTCGGCGTCGCCTTCGATGCGGGTGCCCGTCTTCACACGAACAGCTGGGGAAACGTCGACACGTCGTACGGTCCCTCTGCAGCAAGCGCAGACCGCTTCCTTTGGGAGCACAAGGAATTCCTCTCACTCTTCTCAATCGGCAATGCCGGCCCCGGTGAGGGAACGGCGGGCAATCCTGCCACTGCCAAGAACGTCGTGAGTGTGGGAGCCTCCTACAACGGGAGCGACGCGGAAGATGTTGCATCGTTTAGCAGCAACGGGCCCACCAGCGACGGTCGCATCAAACCTACGGTGATTGCGCCGGGATACGCAATCAGATCTGCGGATTCGGACGGTCTCAAGGGGAGTTTGAACAGTGGGACAACCAGCATGAGCGGAACCTCCATGGCCACACCGGCCGTAGCCGGAGCAGCCGCCCTTGTTCGCCAGTATTTTGCACAAGGCTACTGTCCGGGCGGGGTCGCAAACCCAGCCCAGGCGATCGTCCCCTCGGCGGCCCTCGTCAAAGCCGCACTGATCAACAGCGCCCAGGAGATGAGCGGAGCCTTTACCGACGGCCCCATCCCGACAAGCGGCCAGGGGTGGGGCAGGATCAACCTTGCCAACACACTCGTATTCCAGGGAGACTCCCGCACGCTTGAGGTGTCTGACGAAAGCCTCGGGCTCACCACCGGCGAGAGTTGGCGCCAGACCTTCTTTGTAGACGGAAGCCAGCCCCTCAAGGTGACACTGGCATGGACCGACTATCCCGGAGCCACCGGCGCTGCCAGGGCGCTTGTCAACGACCTCGACCTGGCGGTGAGCGCACCGGACGGCACGATCTTCCTCGGCAACTCCTTTGTTGGCGGGGTGTCGGTCGCAGGGGGGAATCCCGACCGGTTGAACGTCGAGGAACAGGTGCTGGTGAGGAATCCGTTGCGCGGGTCGTCAACGGCGACACCGTCAGGGCGATCTACCAGGACGCGGATGATGGGTCGGGGCGGAGCGGCGTAGTGACCGCCGAAGCGACGGTGGACGACGTGGCGCCATTGCTCTCGACGCCGAGAGTGAGCGACGTAAGCGACACGGGAGCGACCGTGAACTGGAGCACGAATGAGCCGGCCACCACGCTCCTCAAGTACGGCCTCAACAGGGACAAGGGGGGAGCCATTGGCGACGGGCGGCTGGCTCTGATGCATCTGGTGAATCTTTCCGGCCTGAAGGAGGCTGCGACCTATTACGCCAGTGCGAGCGGAACGGACGAAGCCGGGAACAGGACCTCAGGGCCTGATTTCACGTTCACCACCAGTAGTCTCCCTCCGTATCTCACCGCGGGCTCCACGGAAGGGAGCCAGACGGGCAATTCGTCAACCGTCATCTCCGGGGTCTGCACAGACCCGTCCGGTGTTATCTCTGTGGCGATCAACGGGGCTGCAGCGGACTACCGAGCGAGCGACGGCTACTATAGCCTCACCGAGCCGTTGCAGGCAGGGATCAACATCTTTACGGTCACCGCTTTCGACTCCCTCGGCAACAGTGCAAGGGCGACCGTCACGGTTACGAGACTCTCTGCCCCCGATCTGCTGGTAACCGGGGTGAGCGGACCCGCGTCGATCAAGGGGGGTGAGTCGGTGGCGGTCACGAGCAGCGTGCAGGCGTCCCCGATCGGCGGGGCGGCCTCGGGTTTCTATATTCATCTTTTCCTCTCCGCCGATAGCTCCTGCACGAGCGGCGACACCCTCCTCGCTGCACGCTACGTCACCGGACTCGCCTCCGGGGCGATCAGCACGGCCAGCACCCAGGTCAGCGTGCCGCTCGGGCTCTCCCCGGGTAGCTACTACTTCTGCGCCATTGTCGATCCATACAACACGGTGAGCGAGTCGATCGAGGAGAACAACACCCTGACCGGAAACAGCACGATCTACGTGGGGGCGGACCTGGTGATGACCGGGGTGAGCGGCCCCGCATCAATCACGAGCGGGAGCGCGATCCTGGTGACGAGCAGCGTTCAGGCGTCCTCGACCGGCATGGCGGCCCCGGGTTTCTATGTGGACATTTTTCTCTCCACCACCAGTTCCTGCGCGACCGATTACATCTCCCTCGGCTCGCGCTACGTCTTCGGACTTGCCGCCGGGGAAACCAGCACGGCCGGCAGCCAGGTCACTGTGCCGCTCGGCCTTTCTCCGGGTAGCTACTACTTCTGCGCCAAGGCCGATCAGTATGACACCGTGAAGGAGGGGGACGAGCGGAACAATACCGTGGTGGGAAACAGCACCACCTACGCCGGGGCGGACCTGGTGATGACCGGGGTGAGCGGTCCTGCTACGATCACGGGCGGGAGCACCATCCTGGTGATGAGCAGCGTGCAGGCATCCTCCACCGGTATGGCGGCTTCGGGTTTTTACGTGGAGCTCTTTCTCTCCGCCAACAGCTCCTGCTCGACTGGCAACATCTCACTCGGCTCGCGTTACGTCGGCGGCCTGGCTGCCGGGTCGACCAACACCGCCGGCAGCCAGGTCTTAGTACCGCTCGGCCTCCCCCCGGGGAGCTACTACTTCTGCGCCAAGGCTGATCAGTATGACACCGTGAAGGAGGGAAGCGAGGGGAACAACACCCTGGCCGGAAACAATACCACCTGCGTTGGGGCGGACCTGGTGATGACCGGGGTGAGCGGCCCTGCATCGATCAAGAGCGGGAGCGTGATCCAGTTGACGAGCAGCGTTCAGGCGTCCCTGGCCGGCGGTGCGGCCCCGGGTTTCTACATCGACATCTTCCTTTCCGGCAGCAGTTCCTGTTCGACCGGCTATATCTCACTCGGTTCGCGCTACGTCACCGGACTAGCCGCCGGGGCGACCAATACCGCCGGTAGCCTGGTCACCGTGCCGCTCGGACTTTCCCCGGGGATCTACTACTTCTGCGCCAAGGCCGACCAGTATGATACCGTGAAGGAGGGAATCGAGGGGAACAACACCCTGACCGGAAACAGCGCGACCTACGTAGGGGCTGACCTGTTGGTGACCGGGGTGAGCGGCCCCGCATCGATCACGGGGGGGAGCGCGATCCAGGTGACGAGCAGCGTACAGGCGTCACCGACCGCCGGGGCGGCCCCGGGCTTCTACGTGGAGCTCTTTCTCTCCGCCGACAGCTCCTGCTCGACCGGTTACATCTCCCTCGGCTCGCGCTACGTCACCGGACTGGCCGCCGGGGCGGCCAGCACGGCCGGCAGCCGGGTCACCGTGCCGCTCGGCCTCTCCCCGGGTAGCTATTACTTCTGCGCCAAAGCCGATCAGTATGACACCATGAAGGAGGAAAATGAGGGAAACAACACCCTGAGCGGGAACATGACCACCTGTACCGGGAACATGTAAGCCGCTCCATGGTCTTTGACCAATTTCATGTTCTCTGGCGGTTTCCTGCCAGAAAGCCCGCCTGAGCGGGCTTTCTTCTGTGCAGTTGGGAGAGCAAGTGGAGAGCTGTGTGAAGTCCAGGATGACTTTGGAGTCGAAACGTTGTCGTTCTCCCTATCGGCACTCCTGGCCGATCCGGAGATTCTCGAGGTTCCTGCGCATCAGCGAGATGAAGGTCGCGCCCTTCTCCAGGTCCTCCTTGCTGATGTTGTGGGCACCATGGAGCTTTAGAATCCTGGCGCCGGTTTCCTTGGCGATCATCTCGGCGGTGCGCGGCGCCAGCAGCTCTTCGCTGTAGATGTACCTGAGCCCATGCTCACGCATCTGCCTGACCAGGGCGGCAAGTCTGGCCGGGCTCGGTTCGGCGTCGGGATTCACCGCCTGGGCGGATCGATAGGTCAGGCCGTAGCGCGTGGCAAGGTAGCCGAAGGCATAGTGGCCGGCGTGCAGGAATTCCCGTTTGCCGCAGTTGCTGAGCCCTGCCTTGAATGCGTCGTCGAGTTTCTGCAGTTCCGCCTTGTACGCCGTGGCCCTGGCGGCGTAGTACTCCTTGTTGGCCGGGTCTTTGGCCGCCATCGCCGCTGCAATGTTGTCCACCATGATCCCGGCATTGGCGAAGTCGAGCCAGATATGCGGATCCAGGCCGCCGGCGTGGCCATGGTCCCCGTCATGCTTCTCTCCGCTGTCGTGGCCTTCCGCCCCTTCGGTCTTCAGCAGCTTCGTCCCCTTGCTGGCATCCACCACCAGTTCAGACTCCGGGGCCACCCCCTTGAGGATCTTCAGTGCCCACGGTTCCATTCGTTCGTTGGTGAAGACGAAGAGGTCGGCCTTGCTGATTTTCACCAGGGCCTCCGGCCGCGGCTCGTAGCTATGCGCTTCTACGCCCGGCGGGAGCAGCAGGGTGACCTCGGCCTTGTCACCACCGATGGTCCGGGCAAAGTCGTACAAAGGGAAGAGCGTGGTGACCACCGAGAGTTTCTTCCGGGCCGACGTTTTCTCCTCTTTGCCCTGACAGGCAACGAGAAGTGTCGCGCCGAACAGCAGCAGGACCAACAGGTGTATCTTTCTCATGGTGACTCCTCCGGTGGGGATAGTGGACAAGGCAGGGCTCTCCGCTGCACGCATCTTACCGAAAAAGTTCCGTATGTCATCTGGCAATTTGGGGAGCCAGGGGAGTTCTGCATGCTTTTTCGTGACAACGTCCGCAAGTTTCGCTAACGTACGGACGCGAAAACCCGTACCGAGGAGGAACCTGTGAAAAGAATTCTGTGTGCATTCGGCTTGTTGGCCCTTGTGGCCTCTACTGCATGGGGGGCGGAGAAGAGCACGCTTCCCAAGGGCTACCAGAAATGGGAGAAGAGCGGCGAGAAGGTCGTGACCGACAAGAACTCCCTCTTCTACGGCATTCACTACATCTACGTGGATGCCAAGACCATGAAGGCGTACCGGGCAGGCGGCCCCTACCCCGAGGGGAGCCGGTTCGTCGTCGAATACTTCAATATCCGGGATGAGGGGGGCAAGCCGGTCAAGGGAAAGAAGAACATGATCGTCCTGATGAAGAAGGATAAGAAACAGCAGGAGACCGGCGGCTGGCTGTATGCAGGTTTCAACGGGGACGGCACCCCGAGTAGCGTTGATCCGGTGAAGAACTGTTACGAATGCCACCTGAAGGAAGCCAAGGACCGCGGGTTCGTCATCTCCCGCCATGCCCAGTTCCGATAGTTTCCGTCCCGAAGCGGTCCTATTCGTTTCCGAACCGGAACTGATGGGGTCTCATCCGAGACCATACGGCATTTTTCCGGATGCCGATTCGTTAAAGTATGATAGTCTCTTACTGCCGGTGCAGGCCTCTTCCGGGCAGCACCGGCCGCCCTTGCCACCGGCGACAAAAGCCTGTCTTCGCGAGGCTCCTGCATGGCTGAAACACCCGCCGATACCACGCTCTTCCTGGGGCGCCAGCCGATCCTGGACAGGGACCAGTCCCTGGTCGCCTTCGAGCTGCTGTTCCGTTCCGCAGAAAGCCTGCAGCAGGCCAATGTCACCGACTACGCCCACGCCAGCGCCAGCGTCATCCACAGTGCCATATCCAATTTCGGGCTCCACGAACTGCTCGGCCGCTACAAGGGTTTTTTCAACGTCAGCCGTGAACTCCTGATGGACGATGCCCTTGAGCTTCTTCCCCGCAATCAGGTGGTCATCGAACTGCTGGAGTCCATCGAACCGGACGAGACGGTCATCGGGCGCTGCAAGGAGCTGAAGCAGAAGGGGTTTTCGCTCGCGTTGGACGACAATCTCTTTGACCCCTCCTTTGTCCCGCTCTACGAAGTGGTGGATATTGTCAAGGTCGACCTCCTGCTGACAACCCCCGAGGCCCTGCCCGGGATGGTGGCACAGTACCGTACGTGGCCTCTCACGCTTCTGGCGGAAAAGGTGGAAAACATGGAGATGTTCCAGCTCTGTCACGGGCTCGGATTCCAACTCTTCCAGGGCTTCTACTTTGCCCGGCCGGTGGTCCTCAACAAGCGGCGAGTGGATGTTTCGGGCATCTCCCTCCTGAAGCTCATCAACCAGGTGATTGCCGAGGCCGAGATCCGCGATATCGAAGAGACCTTCCGCAAGAACCCGAGCATGGCCTACAACTTGCTTCGCCTGGTAAACTCGGTTGCCATGGGGCTCCGCGAACGGATCAAGACCCTGCGCCATGCCATCGTGGTCCTCGGGCGACAGCAGTTGATGCGTTGGGCGCAACTGGCGCTCTATGCCGGCAAGGGGGGGGAGACGATCATGAGCCCGCTCCTGGAGGTCGCCGCCATGCGTGGCCGGCTGATGGAGCTCCTGGTCACCAAGAACGCGCAGCTCGGCATCGACCGGGAGTTTGCCGAGCGGGCCTTCATGACCGGCGTCCTCTCCCTTATCGACGTCCTGTTCGAAACCTCCATGGACGATGTCGTGCGGCAGCTCAATCTCGCTGACGACGTTCGCCAGGCCCTGCAGGGGCGTAACGGCTACCTCGGGCTTCTGCTCATGCTGGCCGAGCGCCTCGAGGAGAACAAGTTCTCCGATGTCCTGCTGCTGCTGGATCAGCTGAAAGTCAAGGAGGACGTGCTGATGGCGGCCCAGCGGGAGGCGATCCAGTGGACCAATAACCTGGCCGAGCTCGCCTGAAATCCCGTCTTGACACCACCTCCCCTTTTGGGGTACCTTTCTTCGTCCCACCATGTCACCCCCTTTCGTCTATGAGCGCAGCATCGTTAAAGGAATCCCGGACGGTCCCCGAGCAATGAAGATCACAGCGATTATTCCTGCCCGTTTTGCTTCAACCCGATTCGAGGGGAAGGCCCTTGCCGACATCGTGGGGAAGCCGATGGTTCAGCATGTCTACGAGCGCGCTTCCCGGGCATCCCTGGTCTCCGAGGTCATTGTGGCCACGGATGACGAGCGTATTTTCAGCGCGGTCAAGGGGTTCGGAGGGCGGGTGGTGATGACCGGCAGCGGCCATGAGACCGGCACCGACCGTCTGGCAGAGGTTGCGGCAGGGTTGGACAGCGATCTGATCGTCAATGTCCAGGGGGACGAGCCGCTCATCGAGCCGGCCATGATCGACGAGGCTATCCGGCCACTTCTGGACGACCCGGCGATCCCCATGGGGACCCTCAAGTCCCGCATCATGACCCTGCACGATTTCCTGAGCCCCAACGTGGTCAAGGTGGTTACCGATTGGGACGGCTTTGCTCTCTATTTTTCCCGGTCGCCACTCCCCAATTTTCGGGACAAGTGGAACGACCTGAAGGACGAGGCGTTCGTTTCCGGCAAACTCCTCTGCTACAAGCATGTGGGGCTCTATGTCTACCGCCGTGAGTTCCTGCTCCAGTTCGCCCAGATGGCTCCCACCTATCTGGAACTGGCGGAGAAGCTCGAGCAGCTGAGGGTGTTGGAGAACGGTTACCGGATCAGGGTGGTGGAGACGGAGCATTCCTCCGTTGGGGTGGATACCCCAGGTGATCTGGAAAAGGTATTGGAAAAAATTAAAAATAAGTAAAACGTGAACAAGTGAAAGGTGAACTGTGTGACAGGAAAGGGGTCGGAACCGGCTCTTTTCATTTTTTGCGCTTCACCTTTCATCTTTTGGGAGAGATGTGATGAAAACCAAATTTATCTTCGTGACCGGCGGCGTGGTATCCTCCATCGGCAAAGGGCTGGCAGCAGCCTCCCTTGGGGCACTTCTGGAGGCCCGGGGCCTCAGGGTGACCCTGCAGAAACTCGACCCGTACATCAACGTCGACCCGGGCACCATGTCCCCGTTCCAGCATGGCGAGGTCTTCGTCACCGACGACGGCGCCGAGACCGACCTGGACCTGGGGCACTACGAGCGGTACACGTCGGCCAAGCTCTCCAAGAAGAGCAACTTCACCACCGGCCAGGTCTACTTCTCGGTCATCGAGAAGGAGCGGCGCGGCGACTATCTGGGGGGGACCGTGCAGGTCATTCCCCACATCACCGACGAGATCAAGTTGAAGATCCTGGAGAACGCCAAGGGTCACGACGTGGCCATCGTCGAGGTGGGTGGCACAGTCGGCGATATCGAGTCGCTGCCGTTCCTGGAGGCGATCCGCCAGTTCAAGGCCGACCGTGGTCTGGGCAATGTCCTCTACCTCCATGTCACCCTGGTCCCGTACATCCGGACCGCCGGCGAGCTGAAGTCGAAGCCGACCCAGCATTCGGTCAAGGAGCTGCAGGAGATCGGTATCCAGCCCGACATCCTGATCTGTCGTTGCGAGCAGGACCTCCCGAAAGAGGTGAAGTCCAAGATCGCCCTCTTCTGCAACGTGGAGGAGAAGGCGGTCATCACCTCGGCCGACGCCGACCACATCTATGCCGTGCCGCTGGCCCTCAACCGGGAGGGGCTCGACGAGCAGGTGGTGGACAAGCTGAACATCTGGACCAAGGCCCCTGATCTGACCCCCTGGCAGGAGGTGGTGGCAACGCTCCGCAATCCGCCCAACGGCGAGGTGCGGATCGCCGTGGTCGGCAAGTACGTCAACCTGGCCGACTCCTACAAGTCCCTCAACGAGGCCCTCACCCACGGCGGCCTCGCCAACGACTGCCGGGTCCGTCTGGATTTCGTGGATGCCGAGCGGATCGAGCAGGAGGGGGTCGACGGTGTGCTGGACAACGCGGACGGGATTCTCGTTCCCGGCGGCTTCGGCGAGCGCGGGACCGAGGGGAAGATCAAGGCGATCGAGTTCGCCCGGACCCGCAAGGTCCCCTTCTTCGGCATCTGCCTCGGCATGCAGATGGCCGTGGTGGAGTTCGGCCGCAACGTCTGCAGCCTCCCCGACGCCTGGTCCAGCGAGTTCAAGGCCGACTGCGCCAACCCTCTCATTCACCTGATGCAGGAGCAGAAGGGGGTCATCCGCAAGGGGGGGACCATGCGCCTCGGCGCCTATCCCTGCACCCTGACCAAGGGGACCTTTGCCCAGAAGGCGTACGGTGCCATGGATATCCATGAACGTCATCGCCATCGCTACGAGTTCAACAACGCCTACCGCGAGGTGCTGACGAAGAACGGCCTGGTCCTCTCCGGTATTTTCAAGGACGGAGACCTGGTGGAGGTGGTGGAGATCGCCGATCACCCCTGGTTCCTCGGCTGCCAGTTCCACCCGGAGTTCAAGTCGAAGCCCCTCAATCCGCACCCGCTCTTCCGCGCCTTCATCGCGGCGGCGCTGCAGAACCGGAAGGCGTAGGGCGCCGGATACGAAGATGTGAGACGCAAGGCGCTTGATAGGTGTCCTTCCGTCTTACACGTTGCAGGTTTTACAGGAGTCAACGTGACCAACGAAATATCCATCGGCAACGTAACCATCGGCGGCAACCGCCCCCTGGTGCTCATCGCCGGGCCGTGCGTGATCGAAAATGAGGCTGCGACCCTGCAGACCGCCGAACGGCTCAAGGCCATCGCCGGCCAGCTCGGCATGCAGCTTATCTTCAAGGCCTCCTACGACAAGGCGAACCGGACGTCGGTGAGCGCCTTCCGTGGCCCGGGCATGGCCGAGGGACTCCGGATCCTTGCCAAGGTGAAGTCGGAGCTGGAGCTGCCGGTCCTCTCCGACATACACGGCCTTGAGCAGGTTGCTCCGGCGGCCGAGGTGCTGGACGTGCTGCAGATCCCGGCGTTCCTCTGCCGCCAGACCGACCTGGTGGTCGCTGCCGGCGAGACCGGCCGGGTGGTCAACGTCAAGAAGGGGCAGTTCCTCGCCCCCTGGGATATGGAAAACGTCGTGGGTAAGCTGCGCGCCACCGGCAACGAGCGGATCACCCTGACCGAGCGCGGCGCCTCCTTCGGCTACAACAACCTGGTGGTGGACATGCGGAGCCTCCCCATCATGCGCCGTACCGGCTGCCCGGTGGTATTCGACGCGACCCACAGCGTCCAGCTTCCGGGCGGGCAGGGGGGCTCGTCGGGGGGGCAGCGGGAGTTTGTCGAGTTCCTCGGCCGCGCCGCCGTGGCCACCGGCATCGACGGCATCTTCATGGAGGTGCACGCCGATCCGGACAAGGCGCTCTGCGACGGTCCCAATTCGGTCCGCCTGGCCGACCTCCCCGACCTGCTCGGCCAACTGCTGGCGATCGATGCCATCGTGAAGGGACGCAAGGGGTAGATAACGGTGCGAAGCGGACAGGAACAGAATAGCGTGGACGTCGTTGCCGAGGCCCGGCGGGTCATCCGTCTGGAAGCGGAGGCGTTGCATGCACTCAGCGAGGCCATCGACGGCGAGTTTGTCCGGGCCGTGGAGCTGATCCTCGCCAGCAGCGGGCGGGTAGTGGTCACTGGCATGGGGAAATCCGGCCTGATCGGTCAGAAGATTGCCTCCACCATGGCCTCGACCGGTACCCCGGCCTTCTTTCTCCATCCTGCCGAGGGGGTGCACGGCGACCTGGGGATGATCATGAAGGGGGATGTGGTCATCGCCATCTCCAACAGCGGCGAAACCGAAGAGGTGCTCCGCATCCTGCCGGTCATCAAACGCCTCGGCATCAAGCTGATCAGCATGGCCGGGAACCCGGACTCCACCCTGGCCAAGGCCGGTGACGTCTTCCTGACGGTCGCCGTCAAGGAGGAGGCCTGCCCCCTCGGTCTCGCGCCCACCGCGTCCACCACGGCGACCCTTGCCATGGGGGACGCACTGGCCGTCTCGCTCCTCCTCAAGCGGGGCTTCAGGGCCGAAGACTTTGCCCTCTTCCACCCCGGCGGCTCCCTCGGCAAGCGCCTCATCCTGACCGTGGAGGACCTGATGCACTCAGGCGACGACCTGCCGCTGGTGGCTGAAGAGACCCCCATGCGCGAGGCGCTCTTCGTCATCACCGCCAAGGGGCTGGGAATCACCGGTGTTACCGGCGCCGATGGGTCGCTGGTAGGGGTGATCACGGATGGGGACCTGCGACGGGCACTGGAGCGGGGTGTGGATCTGCTGGGCAGCTCCGCGGCCGCCCTGATGAGCAGGCGCCCCAAGCGGATCGGCCGTGGCGAACTGGCTGCCAGCGCACTTCAACGGATGGAGGAGTTTTCCATCACCTCCCTCTTCGTCTTTGCTGACGATCAGACAACAGAGCCGGTCGGGATTCTGCACCTCCACGACCTGCTCAAAGCGGGGATTGCCTGATGGATGAACAGCGGCTCAAGCCAATCAAGCTCCTCATCCTGGATGTGGACGGCGTAATGACCGATGGCCGGATCATTTACGATGCCAATGGGGTCGAGTCGAAATTCTTCAACGTCAAGGACGGCCACGGCATCAAGATGCTGCAGCGGAGCGGTGTCCAGGTGGGGATCATCTCCGGTCGCGAGTCGACGGTGGTGACCAATCGGGCAGCCGAGCTTGGGATCACCCTGGTGTACCAGCGGGCGCTGAACAAGATCGGTCCATTCGAGGAAATCCTGAAGAGTACGGGGTTCCAGGACCATGAGGTCGCCTACATGGGGGACGACATACTGGATGTTCCGGTGATGCGCCGGGTCGGTTTCGCCGCCGCCCCTGCCGATGCCGTTGTGGACGTGCTTCCCCACGTCCATTTCGTGACCAGGAACCGGGGAGGCTGGGGGGCGGTGCGGGAGGTCTGCGATTTCCTTCTCAAGGTCCAGGGGACCTGGGACGCAGTCACGGAACGATATAATCTCCACTGAGAAGTCTGCCGTATGATCTGAAAAGCCCGCCCCGCATTGAAGGGGGCGGGCTTTCTTGTTGTTGGACAGAGAGTTCCGTCATTTTGAGTGTTAATTTTTTATTAATTCAATCTTTGTGCCAACTCTGCCGGTTCGCCCCATAAAGCCCTTTACAGGTTCCGGTGTTGGTGGTATACTGCGCCGCTGGGATATGCCAAATAATAATAATATCAGGCGTCTTTTCGGGGTAGGGCTGCTTCTGGCCGTTCTTTCCCTGAGTGTATACATAGTGCTGAGGCAACGGCAGGCCGGACCGGCGAATGTCGAGACCCAGCAGGCTCCCCGCGCCGAGGTGACGGTCAAGGGTGTCCGCTTCACGGAGGAGAAGGGGGGGCGGAACGTTGTTGATCTTACGGCCGCTACCGGCGACTTTGACCGGGCGCGCAACGTGACCCGTCTCTCCAGGGTGCGGGTTGCTTTTGTAGGCGAAAAGCCCCGGGACGGTATGATACTGACGGCGACTGATGCCGAATACGATAATGCGACCCGTGACGTCCGTCTGAGCGGGGCGGTGCTGGCCAAGGGGGCCAGCGGCGCCGAGTTCCGGTCCGAACGGCTGGAATATGTTGCCGCCCGGGGGGTGATACGAACCACCGACCGGGTCACCCTTGTGGACGAGAACCTGCGTGTGGAGGGGATCGGCCTGGAGTGTACGGTGCAGGGAAGGGATGTCAGGATCATGAAGGACGTTACGGCACAGATCGGCCCTGAGGGGAAACGATGATTGCTGCCTGCCTGCGGTTGTGGGGAGCCGCGGCGCTGGTGGTCGGGCTGCTGGCCATTGCCCATGGCGCCGAAAACCGTTCCGCCCTTCCCATTCAGATCAAGTCCAATGAGCTGCTGGCCGATAGTACCAGGAAGACCGCCACGTTCACCGGGAATGTGGTCGCCCGCCAGGGGGACCTGACCATTTACGGCGACAAGCTGGTGATCTCCTATGCCGAGTCTGAGCAGGAGGTCCGACAGGCCGAGCTCTTCGGCAAGGTCCGGATTGTCCAGGGGGACCGGATCGGCCAGTCCGGTCATGCCATCTACGACGCGCAGAAGGGGACGATCGTCCTGGACCAGGCACCCACGGTTTCACAGGGGGAGAACGTCATTACCGGGGAAACGATCACCTACTACGTGGATGAGGGGCGTAGCATAGTGAGCGGCGGCAGTGGTGGCGGCCGCGTCGATGCGATAATCCATCCCCGGGGCAAAAAGGCGGGGAGCGGTGCACGACCCTAGCGGTATGGTGAAAAACTCAGGTTGCTCAAAAATGGACGGATCGTCGCACCCGCAGGAAGCTCCGCGGAGGCGTAGCATCGCTACGCCGCACAAGGAAGCTTTCGAGGACGGCGGCGAGATGGCTGTTTTTCAGCAACCGGCCAGGTCACTGCGGGCGGAGAGCCTGCGCAAGTTCTACAGCAAACGGCCGGTGGTGAACGGCGTCGATCTGGAGGTTCGCTCCGGCGAGGTGATCGGACTGCTCGGGCCGAACGGGGCCGGGAAGACCACCACCTTTTACATGGTCGTCGGTCTCTGCAGGCCGGACAGCGGTGCAGTCCACCTGGACGACCGGGCAATCACCGACCTCCCCATGTATGAGCGGGCCAGGCTCGGCATCAGTTATCTACCCCAGGAACCGTCCGTATTCCGGCAGCTGACGGTGGAAGAGAACCTGCTGGCGGTACTTGAGGTTCTCGGGCTGGACCGGTTGGACTGTCTGCACCGTGCCGAGGAGTTGCTGACCGATTTCCGGATTACCCATATCGCCCGGAGCAAAGGATATGCCCTCTCCGGCGGCGAGCGGCGGCGGGTCGAGATCGCCAGGGCACTGGCAACCTCGCCCGCGTTCATCCTGCTGGACGAACCGTTTGCCGGGATCGACCCGATCGCGGTCATGGATATCCAGGGTCTCATCGTTGAATTGAAGGGGCGGGGGATCGGCGTCCTGATCTCCGATCACAACGTCCGTGAGACGTTGGGCGTATGCGACAAGGCATACATTCTCAACGCCGGTGAGGTCCTCGAATTCGGCGACCCCCAGGTGATTGCCGGGAGCAGGAAGGCACGGGAAATATATCTTGGAGAAAAATTTCGTCTTTGACAGCACAGGCGAAGGCAAAAGACCGACATTCTTGATAAAATTGTAACAAAAGGGATCCTCCGCTATGGCCATTGAGATGCGCCAACAGATGAAGCTGACGCAGCAGTTGGTGATGACCCCCCAGCTGCAGCAGGCAATCAAGCTGCTCCAGCTTTCCCGATTAGAGTTGCAGGATGTGGTTCGCCAGGAACTGGAAGAGAACCCTGTGCTGGAGGAAACCCTCGAACAGGAAGAGCCCAAGGAGACGCAGCTTGAACAGCAGGAGCAGGAGGCTCCGGTCCTGGAGGAGAAGGATGCGTTCGTCGAGGTAGCGGCCGGTGAAGATACCCTCAAGCAGATGGATTGGGATTCCTATCTGGAGGGGTATAATTATAGCGCGGGCGAACAGTACAACGACGACGAAGACCGTCCCTCCTTCGAAAACCTCCTGACCAAGAAAGGGTCGCTGTTCGACCATCTCATCTGGCAGTTGAGCCTTTCCCCTCTGGATGAGCAGGAGATGCGGGTCGGCGCCGAAATAGTCGGGAACATCGACGAGGATGGTTATTTCCGGGCAACGTTCGAAGAGGTTGCCCACTCCTGCCAGGTCACCGAAGATGTCGTGGCGCAGGTGCTGACCAAGGTCCAGGAGCTGGATCCTCCCGGTGTCGGTGCCAGGGATCTCCGGGAATGTCTGCTGATCCAGGTGACCCACCTGGGGATGGGCGGGAGTCTGGTCGATGCCATCCTGAGGGACCACCTGAAGGACCTGGAGACCCGCAAATACAAGCAGATTGCCAAGGTCCTGGGGGTGGAGATCAATGACATCCTGCTGGCTGCCAAGGTCATCTCCGGTATGGACCCGCGGCCCGGGCGGATTTTCGGTTCCGAGGACGTGCAGTACATTTCTCCGGACATCTTCGTCTACAAGATTGCCGATGATTACGTCGTGGTCCTGAACGACGAGGGGTTGCCGAACCTGCGGATCAGCCCGCTTTACCTCGAATCGAAAGGGAAGGGGAACTCGGGGACGGAAGAGTATGTGGCTGACAAGATGCGTTCCGCCATGTGGCTCATCAAGAGCATCCACCAGCGCCAGCGGACCATTTACAAGACGGCCAAGAGTATCGTCAAGTTCCAGCGGGAGTTTCTGGACAAGGGGATTCAGTATCTGAAGCCCCTCGTCCTGCGCGATGTGGCCGAGGACATCGGCATGCATGAATCGACCATCAGCCGCGTCACCACGAACAAGTACATTCACACCCCGCAGGGTCTTTTCGAACTGAAATATTTCTTCAACAGCGGCATTTCCACCGGCGACGGTGATTTCGTCGCGTCGGAGAGCGTGAAGAACAAGATCAAGGAGCTTGTCGAGGCGGAAGATCCTCGCAAGCCTTACAGCGATCAAGCCTTGGCCGAACTGCTTTCAGCCAGTAATATCAACATTGCCCGGCGCACGGTGACCAAATATCGGGAGATGCTCCGCATCGGCTCGTCATCGGAGCGCAAAAGGCTTTTTTGATCCTGACCTTCCGGGGCAGGGAAACATCCACACACCGTCACTCAAGGAGGAGATTATGCAGATTGCAACCACATTCAGGCACATGGAGCCGAGCGACGCTCTGAAAAGCTATGCCGAGGAAAAGCTGGAGCGGGTGAAAAAATATATCGATGAGCCGATTGTTGCCCAGGTATATCTGACCGTGGAAAAGATCCGCCACATCGTCGAAATTACCCTGAACGCCAGAGGTATCACCATCAAGGCGTCTGAGGCGACCAACGACATGTATGCCGCCATCGACGCGGTCGTGGACAAGATGGAACGTCAGCTTCGTCGCTACAAGGAGCGCCTGAAGGACCACAAGCCGTCTGCCGACAACCGGAGCCGCCAGGGTCAGAAAACCATCGTCACTGCCGAAAGCGTCGAGCAGCAGCAGGAGCCGGTGGTCATCAGGAGCGAACCGATCTCCATCAAGCCGATGTCCGTCGACGAGGCGGTCATGCAGATGGACTTGATGCACAAGGATTTTCTGGTGTTCACCGACGCCTCTACCGAAGGGATCAATGTCATTTATCGTCGTAAGGACGGCAACTACGGTCTCATCGAACCGGCCAAGGGGTAGGGGAGCAACGGTGGCGGCAGTGGTCGATCATATCGTGCTGCGTATGCCCTATGCTGACTGACGACCTGCAGCCTGCGGCAATCATCCCGGTACTCTCTGCCAGGGATAAGGATGGGGTTCTGGCGGAGCTGGCGCAGAACGTGAGCGACCGTTATCCGGCGCTCGACAGCCAGAGCCTCATCCAGATCCTCAACGAGCGGGAAAAACTGGGCAGCACCGGTATTGGCGACGGCATCGCGATCCCCCACGGGAAGCTGAAGCAGGTGGGGGAGTTGGTCTGCGCCTTCGGCAGAAGCATGGAAGGGGTGGATTTCAAGTCGCTGGACGGACGTCCGGTCCATCTCTTCTTTCTCCTGATCGCTCCCGAGAATGCCGCCGCTGTCCACCTGAAGGCACTGGCCCGTATTTCGCGGATTCTTCGGGACCCTGCCATTCGCACCAAGCTGATGGCTGCCGATGGAGCCGTGGATATTTCCCGGGTTTTCCAGGAACAGGATAACAGGTTTTGAACACCATCAGCCTTGCCATCCAGGACCTCCTCGAGGATGCGGAATACGGGCTCGATCTTCGTCTGATCACCGGCGAAACGGGACTCGGGCATCGTCTCTACAGCTCGCGGATCCAGAAGCCTGGACTCGCGCTGACCGGATACACCGAGCACCTGCACCCAGACCGGGTCCAGGTGCTCGGGAATACGGAGATTTCCTACCTCAGTCAGATACCGGAGCCCCAGGCGGTCGGCTACATCCAGAAGCTCTGTTCCTTTCCCATCTCCTGTTTCATCGTCACCAAGGGGCTCGATCCCCCCGAATTCCTCAAGAACGAGGCCGAGAAGGCCGGGATTCCACTCCTGGTCACCCCTACGCAGTCGTCCACCTTCATCTCCCTCATTACCAAGTTCCTGGAAGAGCGTCTCCTCCCCACCACCCACATCCATGGCGTGCTCGTTGACGTCCTTGGCGTTGGGGTGCTCCTGCTGGGGAAGAGCGGCATAGGCAAGAGCGAATGTGCCCTCGATCTGGTCATCAGGGGGCATCGTCTGGTCGCCGACGACATCATCCACGTGAAGAAGAAGATGCCCGCCTCGCTGGTGGGCCAGGCTGCCGAGATGATCCAGTACCACATGGAGATTCGCGGGCTCGGCATCATCAATATCAAGGATCTCTTCGGCGTCTCCTCCATCCGTGAGAAGAAGATCATCCATATGGTCCTAGAACTGGTCGATTGGGACCCGGAGCAGGAGTACGAGCGGCTCGGCATCGACGACCGGGTCTACTCCATACTGGGGGTCGACCTTCCCCACCTGAAGATCCCGGTTCGCCCCGGCCGCAACCTGACCTCCATCATCGAAGTGGCTGCCCGAAACTACCTGCTCAAGGGGATGGGATACCATTCGGCCCGCGACTTTCACGAGCGTCTGATGGCCCGGCTGGATGTGCGGCCGCTGGGGGACGAGGTTGAATAAACTCAGGATCGTCATCATCACCGGCCTTTCCGGTTCCGGCAAGTCCACGGCCGTCAAGGCGCTGGAAGACGAAGGATTCTTCTGTCTGGACAACCTGCCGCTCGCCCTCTTTGCCACCTTTGTGGAGTTGGTGGACAAATCGACGGAGCGGATTCGGGATGTGGCCCTGGTCAGCGACATCCGGGGACGGGACTTCCTGAAGGGGCCGGAGAACATGGTGCAGGAGCTCCGCGCCCAGGGGCATACTGTTGAGGTCCTCTTCTTCGATGCCACCGACGACGTCCTGATCCGGCGTTTTTCCGAGACTCGCCGGCGGCACCCGGCCCTGGAAGGGGGATCGGTTCCCGATGGCATCAGGTTCGAGCGGGAACAGCTGATGCCTTTGCGCCGGATCGCCACAGCGGTCATCGACACCTCTGAACTCAATGTACATCAGCTCAAGGAGCAGGTGGTCGCCTGGTCGCGCGGAGAAGGGACCCTGCGGGGACTGACGATCCAGCTCCTCTCGTTCGGCTACCGGTACGGCATCCCCCTGGAGGCTGATCTGGTGCTGGACGTGCGGTTTCTGACAAATCCCCACTTCGTCCCGGATCTGAAACCTCTGACAGGCCTGGACCCGCGGGTGCGCAGCTACGTCATGGAGCACCCGCTTACCGCTACTTTTATGGAAAAACTGCGAGATCTGATTGATTTTCTCCTTCCGGCCTACGAGCGGGAGGGAAAGACCTATCTGACCATCGCCATAGGCTGTACCGGAGGACGCCATCGATCGGTCTCCATTGCCGAAGAGTTGGCGGCAACCCTCCGGGAACGGAAGGGCGCTCTTACGGTACTCCATCGCGACATCGAAAAAGGATGAAAAATGATTGGTCTGGTTGTGGTTGCCCATGCGGGGCTTGCCCGTGAACTGCTCAACGCAGCGGAAATGATAGTTGGTCCCATCACCCTTGCCGAGGCTGTCGGCATTGAGACCGGCAATGCGGTAGAAGCCATCCGGGAATCGATCGCCGGGGCCATCAAGAAGGTTGGCGCCGAAGGGGTCGTCATCATGACCGACATGTTCGGCGGTACCCCCTCAAACATGAGCCTATCGTTCCTTGAGGACGGGCGGGTGGAGGTGCTGACCGGCGTCAATCTCCCCATGCTGATCAAATTTGCCGGGGACCGGGGCCGTTACGGAGTGGCAGAGCTTGCCGCCCAGTTGAAGGGGTGTGGCCGCGAAAGCGTGGCAGTGGCCGGCGATTATCTGAAATAGTGTCGGTACCGTTTCGGGGAACCCGAATCGGCGCCGGTTGTATCTGGAGTAATGCGTATATGCAGAGTGAAGAGTTTACCATTATTAATAAGTTGGGGCTCCATGCGCGGGCCTCGGCTCTTTTCGTCAAGACGGCAAGCCAGTTCTCGTCGGAAGTGAAGGTGGGACGTGACGACGTCGAAGTGAACGGCAAGAGCATCATGGGGATCATGATGCTGGCAGCTGCCAAAGGCTCGGTCATTCGGGTGAAGACCGAGGGTGACGACGAAGAGCAAGCCATGGCAGTATTGGGAGAGCTCATACGTAATGGGTTTGGCGAAGACTGAACATCGCCTTCTGAATGGGTTGGCAGCCTCTCCGGGGATCGCCATCGGCTTGGCCAGGGTGACGGACCGGAGTCGTGTTGCCGTTGCCGAGACCAGTATCGAACCGGAAGCCGCAGCTGCCGAAATCGTCCGGTATCGGGAGGCTCTCTCCAGGACCAGGAACGACCTGCTGCGACTGAAGGACAAGCTTGCCGCCGAACGTGGCCACGAACACCTCTACGTAATCGATACCCACCTGATGATGCTCGACGACCCGATGCTGACGGATGAAACCGAAAGGATCATCGCTTCGTCGTTCATCAATGCCGAAGCAGCCCTCAAAAAGACCCTCCAGACCTTCCATTCATTCTTTGCCACCATTGAGGACGAATACCTGCGCGAGCGGAGCAGCGACGTGGAGATCGTCGTGGAGCGGATCCTTCGCCACATGGTCGGCCAGGAACAGGAGTCGTTGGAAGAGATCGACGGCAAGGTGGTGATCGTCGCCCACGACCTTTCCCCGGCGGATATCCTCCAGATCGACAAGGCGAAGGTGATCGGCTTCGTCACCGACCTCGGCGGGAAGACGTCCCATTCGGCCATATTGGCGCGAGCCCTGGAGATCCCGGCGGTAATCGGACTGGAACAGGTGACGGCTGCCGTGGCTTCCGGCGACCACCTGATCGTCGATGGCGCAAGCGGGATCGTTGTGGTCAATCCCGACGAGGATACCTTCCGCGAGTACCTCCGCCGCAAGCAGTACTTCGAGTACGTTGAACACGAATTGTCCAAGCTGCGCGATCTCCCGGCCGTGACCCTCGACGGGCAGCGGGTCAAACTGATGGGGAATGTGGAGTTTGCGGAAGAGATCGCCGCCCTCAAGGGGCATGGTGGAGAAGGGATCGGCCTCTACCGGACCGAGATGCTCTTCATGAACCGGACCGAACTGCCGACGGAAGAGGAGCAGTATCAGGCCTACGCAGCGGTGGTCAAGGCGATGTCACCGGCGCCCGTAACCATTCGGACCCTCGACGTGGGGGGGGATAAATTCGTCCCCGGCCTGAACCTGAGCGACGAGTTGAACCCTGCACTGGGACTCAGGGCGGTCAGGCTTTCGTTGCGCCACCCGGAAACGCTCCGGCCGCAGTTGCGGGCTATTCTGCGGGCAAGTGCGCACGGTCCGGTCAGGATCTTCTTTCCGATGATCTCTGGAATCGGCGAGGTGCGGGCGGTAAAACGGATCCTGGCCGAGGTGGCGGAGGAACTCCGACGGGAGGGGATTCCATTCGACGCAAAGATCCCGGTCGGCATCATGATCGAGGTGCCGTCGGCGGTCATCATCGCAGACCTGCTGGCCAGGGAGGTGGATTTTTTCAGCATCGGCACCAACGATCTGATCCAGTATTCTCTGGCCATAGACCGGACCAACGAACATCTTTCCCATCTATACGAACCGCTCCATCCCGCGGTTATCCGCTCCCTGAAGATGGTGGCCGATGCCGCGCATGACGCGGGGATCGAGGTCTGCATGTGCGGTGAGATGGCTGGCGAGCCGACCTATCTGCCGATTCTGCTGGGACTCGGATTTGATGAGCTCTCCATGAACGCCCCCTCCATCCCCCGTGTCAAGAGTATCCTGCGTCGGTGTACCAAGGCCGATGCCGAGCGCCTGACCGCCACCGCACTGACCTTCGCTTCCACGACCGAGGTGGAGGCGTTCCTGAACGGCGAGATAGCAGCGCACTTTGCGGAGAGTTTCGACTGATTCCGTGATAACGATGAGAAACGAAAAAGGCGTCCCACCGAGGGGGACGCCTTTTTTGTTTTGTCTGCGACGTACGGTTGCTACTTCTTGATGGTGACGACACAGTCGATGGTGGCATCGATCCGGCGGTTCTTCGCCCGCCCTTCTGCTGTGGCGTTGTCGGCAACCGGCTTGGTCAGGCCGTACCCTTTCGCCGTCAGGCGATCGGCAGCAATGCCGAACTTGTCGATGACGTATGCCCGGACCGCATCTGCCCGCTTCTGGGAGAGCTTCAGGTTGTATTCCGCGCCGCCCTGGTTGTCCGTATGACCTTCGATGACGCCGGTGGCGTTCGGATACTTGTTCAGGAAGTCGCCTACCTGCTTTATTTCGTTATGGTACTTGGACTTGATCACCGCCTTGTCGGTGTCGAAAAGGACTTTCAGGGTAATGCAGATTCTCTCCGAAACCGCCACGTCCGCCGTGCTGGTTGCCGAGCCTCCCGCGCCGTTGCAGGTAAGGGTGTAGGCGGTGGGCTCTGTCGGCTTCACGCTGACCGAACCCTTCGGTTCAACCGCGCCGACGGCCGGCTGGATGTCGCATCGCGTGGCATTTTGCGATGTCCAACTGAGCGTGGCCGCTTCTCCCTTTGTCACCGTGGCCGGGGCAACGGTGAGGGCGGCGGTTGGTGCGGCCGGTTGGGTTACCGCGACATTTGCGGCGCTGGTGGCCGAGCCGCCGTCACCGGTACAGGTCAGGGTGTAGGAAGTTGCGGCCGCAGGGGTGACGGTCTTGGAGCCTCGCGGCCCGACAGCGCTGCCATCAGGCTGCAGCGTGCAGTCCTTGGCGTTCTGCGAACTCCAGCTGAGCGTGACAGTCTGTCCCGGGGTGATCGTGCCGGGTTGCGCCGACAGCGTAGCGGTCGGTGCAGCCGGGGCGGGAGCAACCGGCGTCGGCTGCACAACCGGTTTCGCTGCCGGTTCAGCCGCAACGACCTTGGGGGCAGGTTGGGCCCCGCCGAAATAGATGGCCGCACCTACCGTATACTCAAGGTTGTGCAGGGTTCGGTCCTTGTCCATGATGAGATGGCGGACATCGCCACGGAGCGCAAACGTGTCGGTCAGGAAATACTTGAGGCCGGCGCCGTAGTTGAAGGCACCTCGTGTGGTTTTTACATCGTTCTGGTCGACGGTGATGGCGCCGTAGCCGGCCGCCAGGTAGGGGACCAGGCGCGCTTCGGGGAAAAAGTGGTAGAGCGCCTCCAACCGGTAGTTGTAGGCGTCGGCATTGCCTCCCCCACGGGTCGATTCGGTGGAGACATAATCGAACACCGCTTCGGCACCGACGTGATCGGTGAAGTTGTAGCCGCCGCGGATGCCGTAGACCGGCTGGGTTTCCAGGTGCTGTTTGCCATCGAAGGTATATCCGCCGATAAACGGCGAAATCACGAATGTTTCGGCCTTGTTCGCCGCATGGGCCGTCGCCCCCACGAGAGCTGCCGAGAGGCATGCTGCCACTATCACGGTCTTTTTCATACGTCCCTCCCTTTTTTGCTGCCACTGTTAATTTAAGGTGAATACGTTCACATTGGATTAAAAGTATAGACTCAAATGCCCTTACTGCAAGCAAAAGCTTTACTTTTTACCGCTCTTCGTAGTCGACAAAGCGTATCGGCAGGTCCGGCCGTTCGCGGACTATCCACTCCTCCACCTGCTCCAGGAGCCTGCGGGCGTAGGCGCGGTCGCCACTCACCGTCACAAAGGCAACCAGCGCCGTTCCCCAAACGTCCTGATCGGCCACTTCGGCCGCAGCCACGTTGAAGCGGTTGCGTGCCCGGGCGAGGAGGCTCTTGACAATGCCTCGCTTACCCTTAAGCGAGGTGCTGGGGAGTTCCAGTTCAAGCACCAGAGAGATGACATGCATGGTGGTCACCGCTTTCCGGCCGGGCACTCCCGGCCGCCGTAAATACCATTGTTACCGGCGGAGTTACGACTGTCAATGATGGGGTAATGACTGGTTTTCGTGCTTGACAATGGGGTTTGGCAGGCGATATATAGTGCAGTCTTTCAGTAAAAGATACAAACATTCCGACTGCGGAGTGAACAGAGGGAGGAAGTGCTGATGATGGAGATGGACGATTACATCTTTACGTCCGAGTCGGTGTCCGAAGGGCACCCGGACAAGGTAGCCGATCAGGTCTCGGACGCCATTCTTGACGCCATTCTGGCGCAGGACCCCAAGGCCCGCGTGGCATGCGAGACCCTGGTGACGACCGGTATGGCGGTAATTGCCGGCGAAATAACCACCTCTGCCGTTGTCGATTATCCCAAGGTAGTCCGTGAGACCATCAAGGAGATTGGCTACAACGATTCGGCCATGGGGTTTGATTGGGAGACCTGTGCAGTGCTCGTCTCCATCGACAAGCAGTCGCCGGACATTGCCCAGGGGGTGAACGAGGGTGACGGTCTCTACAAGGAGCAGGGGGCCGGTGACCAGGGGCTGATGTTCGGCTATGCCTGCGACGAAACCAAAGAGCTGATGCCGATGACGATCCTTCTCTCCCATCAGCTGGTCAAGAAGCTGTCCGACGTGCGGAAGAGCGGCGTACTCAATTTCCTCCGTCCCGACTCCAAGTCACAGGTATCCATCCAGTACCAGAATGGCCGGCCGGCCTATGTGGACACGGTGGTCATCTCGTCCCAGCACACCCCGGAAGTCACCTATGAGACCATCAAGGAAGGGATCATCGAAGAGGTCGTCAAGAAGGTCATTCCGGCCAACCTGTTGACCGACAAGACCCGCTACCTGATCAACCCGACCGGCCGCTTCGTTATCGGCGGCCCGATGGGGGACTGCGGTCTGACCGGCCGGAAGATCATCGTCGACAGCTACGGTGGCCATGGCGCCCACGGCGGCGGAGCCTTTTCCGGCAAGGACCCCAGCAAGGTGGACCGTTCCGCAGCCTACATGGGGCGCTACGTAGCCAAGAACCTGGTCGCCGCAGGTCTCTGCGAGAAGTGTGAAGTCCAGGTCGCCTACGCCATCGGCGTGGCCGATCCGGTCTCGGTCCTGGTGGATACCGCCGGCACCGGCAAGATCCCTTCCAAGCGGATCGCCGAAATCGTCCGCGAGGTGTTCGACCTTCGCCCCCGTGCCATCATCGAGCAACTGGACCTGCTCCGCCCGATCTACAAGAAGACGGCCGCCTACGGCCACTTCGGCCGTGAGCTGCCCGAGTTCACCTGGGAGCGGACCGACAAGGCCGCCATCATCAGGGAGAAGGCGGGGCTTTAACGGCAGGAGCGTGGATCGAGTTCGAGGATAAAGAAGAAAGGCCGGTGGCGATGCCATCCGGCCTTTACTTTTTGGACGAAAGGATTAGCTTCCCCTGAGCCCTGAGCCCTGAGCCCTGAGCCCTGAGCCCTGAGCCCTGAGCCCTGA
>CAYSJJ010000005.1:0-97126 GCA_964431365.1 uncultured Geobacter sp.
TTGCAGGGGGGCGCATTCCGGAGAGAGGGGATCATTTTCATCGACATCGGCAGCCATGTCGCGGTATATCGTTAACGATAACTTTGAGGGCAGGGCTTCGGCGGCATGTAGCTTGTCCCGATAACCGGGAGACCACGATGAAAATACAGAAGGTAACGATCGAAAACCGACCGAAGGTCTATGCGCTGTTGCAGCGCGCCTTTCCCGGCAGTGAGTACGAAGCCCGCCTGGTGCAGAAACTCCACGAGAACGGCCGGCCGATCCATGAGTGGGTCTGCATCCATACCAGCAAGGTCATCGCCTACATCGCCTTTTCCAACGCCTATAACGCCAGCGCCATCTGCGGGCTGCACCTAGCCCCCATGGCCGTGGCCCCTGACTTCCAAAGGCAGGGGGTGGGGACGGAACTGCTCAAATTCGCCCTGCGGCAGGAGGCGATCAAAAGCCAGCCCCTGTTTGTTCTGGGCGCACCCGGTTATTACAAAAAGTTCGGGTTCGAGCCTTGCAGCCTGCCCGTCTGCCCGTTTGACAAAAACAATGCGCACTTCCTCAGCATGCGCAACAGCATGGACACCAGCTTCGTGGTGGGCTATGAACCTGAGTTTACGCCCGTTGCCTCCGCGCCCGGCCCAAAGGATAAGAAGCGCCGGGCACGGTGAATCCGTTCAGCGATCATCTCGGCGCCGCATTCCTGCCTGCCATATAACTGGCGATGAGGCACCGATAGGACGGGAGATGGTCCTGACCTCAGAACTTCACGGCTCTGAGGCGTTTCAGGATTTCGTCGAGGAGTGCCTCTCGCTCCTTGAGTTCCGCATGCCATTCCCTGTTGTCAGTGCCGACCCGCTCCGTGGCCAGGTCGGGGAGATACGATTCAAGTGAGCTGATCAGTGTTGTCATTTCCTTTGCACTTAGTTCGATGACCGCCATGACAGACGCTCCTTCCTGCACCCCTGCATAGTGATATCCCTAGACATAGTCGTTCACATCCAGCACCGCCCCTTTCATGGTGCCGGTGACGCTCGCCACGTAGGCCCGCGCGACCAGGGGGGCGGGCATCCCCTCTGCTGTCGTGCGTCCCATGGCCAGCAGGGTTTCCTGCACCCAGACCGGACTGACCACGTTCACCCGTACCCCGCGCTCCAGCTCCAGTTGCGCGGCGCGGACAAACCCCTCAAGAGCGGCGTTCACCATGCTGACCGCACAACTCCCCGGCATCGGCTCCCTGGCGAGGACGCCGCTGGTGAGGGTGAACGAGCCGTTATCGTTGATATACCTCCGGCCGATCCTGACGAGGTTCACCTGCCCCATCAGTTTGTTCCTGAAGCTGAACAGGAAGTCATCGTACTCCAGATCGTCCAGCGGGCCAAACCGGGCGCTCCCGGCGGCACAGACAACGGCATCGAATGACCCGGCTTCGCGAAACATCGCTTCCACACCCGCCGGATCGGAGATGTCGACCCGCAGCATCCCGCCGCTCCTGCTGGCGGTCACCACCTCGTTGTTCGCCAGCGCCCTCGCCACCTCCCGGCCGATCGTGCCGGTTCCGCCGATCAGAATAATACGCATATCGAGCCACCTCTTTCCCGTGTCGTCACGTACATCCCGGGACGGCACGCAGCATTCCTTTTATTAATTTTACCGCTATTCGGATCTTCCGGAACGGCATCTTTTGCAGGGCTACTCGCCTGCCGGAAGGCAACCCGCTGGGGTTGACTTGTAGCCATTAGCCGCTACCCTTCCCCATGGACCGCAGAGAAAATCCGTCTGCAGTTTCGACGCTGGAACCACGGAGAACGCATCACCGTTTCGAGGAGGTAGGCTGTCGTGAGAATAGTGGGTGCAGTAGTCATGCAGCTCCTGCTGGTGGCGTTCCTTGGGGGGTGTGCCTTCGTCAACGTCCCGCTCGTGCAGGCCCCAAAGCCACTGGATGAGCAACTGCTGGAAGGGGACGGAGCCGGTAAGATCCTGCTGCTCGATATCAGCGGCACCATCTCCGAACAGGAACAGTCCGGTGGTCTGCTGGGGCGGTCGGCACCCTCCATGGTGTCGCTGATCCGCGAGTCGCTGCAGAAGGCGGAAAAAGACGACCGGATCGTCGGCCTGATCCTGCGCATCAACTCCCCGGGGGGGACGGTCACCGCCAGCGACATCATTCATCATGACATCGTCGGGTTCAAGAAACGCAAGCAGGTGCCGGTGCTGGCCTGCATCATGAGTGTGGGCGCCTCGGGCGGCTACTACATTGCGTCAGCGGCGGACGAGATCATCGCCCACCCCACGGCAATTACCGGCAGCATCGGCGTGATCCTGATGAAGTTCAACGTGGCAGGGCTGATGGGGAAGGTCGGCGTTGAGGAGCAGACCGTCAAATCGGGTGACAAGAAGGACATCCTCTCCCCCTTCCGCAGGGCGACCCCGGAGGAGGTCAAGCTGGGGCAGGAGATCATCGATCAGCTGTATGCACGGTTCCTGGACGTAGTCATGGCACGCCCCGGCAACAGGCTGTCGCGGGACGAACTGCGCCGGCTGGCCGACGGCCGCATCTATACGGCCGGACAGGCCCTGGACGGAAAGCTGATCGACCGGATCGGCTACCTGGACGACGTCATCGCCTCGGTCAGGAAGCAGGCCGGGGACGACACCGCCCGTGTGGTGAGCTACTACCGTCCCGGCGCGTACAAGGGGAGCATCTATGCCGATGCCGGCGAGAAGGGTGGCGCACTGGAGATGTTCACCGGGATGGACCCCTTCAGTGCCGGGAGTTTCATGTACCTGTGGCGGCCGTAAACAGGGGGACCGCAGGGGGGTAGGGCGGAATTTCGGTAGGTGGATAGCGGGCAGGCTACGTTGGGAAAGGTAGCCTGCCTGTTTTGCGCCTGGTACAAAAAATTATGGGAACCTTTTGGTCTCCGGAAGCATCTACAAGGTAAGAGCAGGACGAATGGGGGAGCGAAATGATGATTTCGATTGACAACCGGCACGGGGCGGCAGGCATGGCATCGGACAGCGAGATTGTCCAGCGCGTCCTCGATGGCGACAGGGCGAGTTTCGAGCTGATCATGCGCCGATATAACCGCCGTCTCTACCGGATTGCCCGTTCGGTACTCCATAATGAAGCCGATGCGGAAGATGTGGTCCAGGATGCCTACCTCCGGGCCTATGAACATCTGCCCGGATTTGAGGGCAAAGGGCTCTTTTCGGCCTGGCTGGCAAAGATTGCCCTCAATGAGGCGTTGGGGCGCCTGCGAGGCGCGGAGGGCAGCAGGAGCCAGATCTCATTCGATGATCCCGAGGAGAGTGAGGAGGCGAATTACATGGCCACGATGATTTCCACGCTCCCCAGCCCGGAGCAGAACGCCGTGCGGGGGGAAGTGCGTCACCTGCTTGAAGCGGCCATTGATGCACTCCCCGATGCCTACCGCATGGCCTTCATCCTCTGCGGTGTCGAGGAGATGTCCGTTGCGGAAACCGCCGAGTGTCTCGATGTGGAGCCGGCCACGGTCAAAACCCGTTACCACCGGGCCCGGAACATCCTCAGGGAGCAACTGTCCGGTCTGGTGGACTCCTCTGCCGGCGAGGCGTTTTCATTCGACGGTGCACGTTGCGACCGGATCGTCTCAGGGGTCTTCCTGAAGCTGGAACGCCGCAAGGCGTAACATCTGCCGGCCCGCGCCGGTGCCGGCATGCAAACGAAAGGAGAGTATCATGCTACGGCATATAGTGAAAATAATGGTGCTGATCTCTGCGCTGCTTTTCATGGCTGCCTCGCCTTCTCTGGCCCATGACATGCAAATGATGACGCAGGAATCGGCAAAGTCGGTCGAACTGCGGGAAGCGCTCCGTGACCTGTGGGTCGGTCACGTTTTCTGGGTCCGCAACGTTGCCCTGGCCACGCGGATGGGGGATACGGGGGCCGCAAAGGTCGCCGAGGAGAATGTCGTCAAGAACGCCCGGGCAATCGCCGATGCAATCATCCCCGTGTATGGCAAGCCGGCGGCGGATAAGCTCTTCGGGCTCCTGGCCGGACACTACGGGGCCGTTAAAGAGTACATGGTCGCAGCCTATGCGGCTGACAAGGGAGGCAAGAATGCAGCGGTTGACAAGATCAAGGCGAATGCCACCGAGATCGCCGGTTTCCTGAGCTCAGCAAACCCGAACCTGCCCAAGGAGACCCTCGTCTCGCTGCTGTTTGCCCACGGTGGGCACCATATGGCGCAGATCGAAGCCTTCGCTGCGAAGGATTATGCAGCCGAGGCCCAGGTCTGGTCGGCAATGAACGAACACATGCTGATGATCGCCGATGCTCTCGGAAGGGGGATTGTAAAACAATTTCCGGCGAAATTTCCGTAACGCGTCCATACGCATATTCTCTTTTTCAGCGGACGTCGCAGCGTGACGTCCGCTGTTTTTTTGCGCAGCCCTGCACGCCACCAGCAAGCGGAAATCATTCCATGGCCGAAAATGGCGAGACAGCGCCGTTGAGAGCTAGTAAGCTAGTATCATGAACAGAGATGGCGACAGATGGTATCGTGCCGTGCTCGCCCGCGATGGACGATTCGACGGCCTTTTTTTCACCGGCGTCGTTAGCACCGGTGTCTACTGCCGGCCCGTCTGTCCGGCGAAAACGCCGCTCAAACGAAATTGCCGGTTCTTCCGTACAGCGGCCGCAGCCGAAGCGGCGGGCTTCCGCCCGTGCCTGCGCTGTCGGCCGGAGCTTTCGCCCGCTGCTCCCGACGGCAATCCCGACAGTACCGTGCAGCGTGGCGTTGCCCTCATGCAGTCGGGCGATTTCAGCTATGAGAAAATCGGCGACATCGCAGCAGAACTCGGCCTGAGCGAACGACAGTTGCGCCGGCTCTTCCTGCAGGAGTACGGCCTCCCCCCCGTAGCGTTCGCGCAGACCCAGCGGCTCCTGTTCGCGAAGCGTCTGCTGCAGGAGACCTCGCTGTCGATGGCGGACGTTGCGTTCAGTGCCGGCTTCGGCAGCCTGCGCAGATTCAATACCCTCTTCCGTGCCCGCTACGGGCTGGTGCCCAGTGACGTGCGTCGCGCCCGCGTTTCGCCCCCCGTGGCGGAAGCCATCACGCTTCGTCTCGCCTACCGCCCCCCCTTTGCCTGGCAGCGTCTGCTCGACTTCCTGGCCCTGCGGGCCATTGACGGGGTAGAGGCCGTATCCGGCAACGCCTATTACCGCAGTGTCGACATCGACGGCCATCGGGGCTGGCTGAAGGTGGAACCGCTGGCCGGCACCGACAGCCTGCTGGTGACGCTGCCGACAACCCTCACGCCGGTGCTGATGAGTGTTCTCGCCAGGCTCCGCCGTCTGTTCGATCTGGATGCGAATCCGCTGGTTATTGCCGAACAGCTGTCCATTGATCCGCGCCTGGCGCCACTCATCTCCGCGCAGCCGGGTCTGCGGGTGCCGGGGGCGTGGGACGGCTTCGAACTCGCCGTGCGCGCCGTGCTGGGCCAGCAGGTAAGCGTGCGCGGCGCCAGCACGCTGGCGGCCCGGCTCAGCCGGACGTTCGGCGAGCAGACGCTGACGCCCTATGAGGCGATCTGCCGCTTCACGCCCGGGGCAAAGGCGCTTAGCGCAGCTACGCCGGAACAGATAGCGAAGATCGGTCTGCCGCTGAAGCGGGCGACGACGCTGCACGCAGTCGCCCTGGCCGTTGCCGCCGGGGAGCTCAGGCTCCGTGCCGGCGCGGATGCCGTGGCGACGATGGAAAAATTGCGGTCGATAGGCGGTATCGGTGACTGGACGGCCCAGTACATCGTGATGCGGGCTTTGCGCTGGCCCGATGCCTTTCCGGCGGGGGACCTCGGCCTGCGCAAGGCGCTCGGTGACCAAGGGCCGATGGGGGAAGGGGAACTGCTCCGGTTGGCGGAAACGTGGCGGCCGTGGCGGGCGTATGCGGCGGTCTATCTCTGGTCCGCGCTTTCCGCTAAGGGAACTGACGGGCGAGTGCAGGAGAACCTTGCTGGACAGGGAGAAACAGGATGAAAGAACTTCTCGTGGACTACATTCCATCCCCCATCGGGGAAATAGTCATCGTCGTTGACGGCGACCGGCTCTGCTCGCTGGATTTTGCCGACTACAGCGAGCGGATGATGCGGCTGCTCGCGCGCCGTTACGCTGACGTGCAGCTGACGCGGGTCGAGAACCCGCACGGATTCAGCACGTTGATCCAACGATATTTTGCCGGCGAGTACGGGAGCCTCACCACGATTCCGGTGCAGACCGGAGGGACGCCGTTTCAGCGACAGGTCTGGAGCGCACTGCGTGACATCCCGGTGGGAGAGACGGTGACGTACGCCCAGCTTGCCGCCAGGATCGGCAAACCAAAAGCGGCCCGCGCCGTGGGTATGGCGAATTCGCTCAATCCGGTCGCCATAGTGCTCCCCTGTCATCGCGTCGTCGGCTGCAACGCGGTACTCAGCGGGTATGCGGGGGGAGTTGAGCGCAAGCGGTGGCTGCTCGGGCATGAACATGCCTGGCGGGAAGGAACGACGCGCTCCCCTGCTGACCGGCGACGGTGATCCGCTCCCCTGCTACGGGAGCTTGGCAGCCAGCACGTCGACCTTTTCGATGAAGGGGGGCTCCGCGAGGAGCTCGGCTGCCTTCGCCATGAGCGCTGCAGCCACGCGTCCCGTCAGGTGCGCCTGACGCCCTGCGTCATCGGGAAAGGCGTCGAAGATGCCGAACGTCGATGGGCCGAGTCGGATGCCGAACCAGGCCGTCGTAGCCGGCTCCTCCAGGACTAGCGGAAGCCCGTCCAGGAGAAAGCGTTCCACTTCCGCCTCTTTTCCCGGCTTCGCTTCGAGCCGAACGAATAATGCGACCGTTACCATGATCTGCCTCCTCCCCGATCACGTTGCGGGACGATACTCCGGGTTCATCTGCCACAACGCCAGGGTTGCCCCTGTCGGGTCGGTGATGACGCTGAACCAGCCAATGCCGGGAATCTCGGTGACTTCCTTGCAGATCGTCGCCCCGAGGGTCCGGGCCTTTTCGGTGGCAGCGGCCGCATCGTCCACCAGGACGTAGGCGATCCAGTAGGAGGGCGAATCGGGCTCGGCGGTTTTCATCATGCCGCCGCCGGTCCCTTCCCCCACCTTGATCAGGGTGTAGTCCATCCCCGGAATTTCTTCCAGCTGCCAATCGAACAGCCCGGTATAAAATGCCTTGGCCCTGGCCACGTCGGTGGTCATCAGTTCCACGTGCACGAACGGATTTGCCATGACGAGCTCTCCTTTCAACTCCAATGGTGTTTCTTGCCTTAATTATACGTCGGTATGGGGGGTGGCGTAACCTGGGGCAAGAAAATCTGCGGGGTCAGCTCGTTCATAACTTCCCGGGCTTCGGCAGAATTCCCGGAATACGGCGGTGGCCGTTACTGACTCCCCTTTACTACGAAACCATATGGCGTTACAGTTTAGCCGGCCATCGCACGAAAACTGACGGCCCTGACGTACAACATCACCTATTAGGAGATCAAACCGTGGAACTTGACCTGCACCAACTGCGCAACCTGATCAGCAAACGAAGGGATGAGATCGAACAGGGCGTTGCCGGGACCGGCTATCTGGCAAAGACCGTCATCGGCGTCGGCACCTTTTTGCTGGATAATGAAGGGAACATCGACCTGCTCTCCTCCAAACAGCTGGCCACCTTTGAAAAGTTCCTGAAGCCACTTCTGGAGCGGCCTTCCCGGTAATTGACCGTGGATGGCGGATTGGGGGGCTGGTCCCTCTACCGGTATTCCCGGACTTTCGGAGGAGCAATGAAGCAGTCGTTTTATGCATGGGAGGGGGATACCCTCGTGCTCAATATCCTCGGCACTCCCAATGCCAAGCGGGACGCCATTGGCAAGGTGAAGGGGCATCAGCTCTGTGTCAGCGTGACGGCTGTCCCCCGTGCAGGGCGGGCAACCGACCACATGGTGCGATTTCTGGCAGCAGAATTCGGCGTCTCGGTCAGCGACATTCAGGTGGTGTTCGGCCGCATGAATGTGAATAAACAGCTGCGGATCAAGGCGCCCCAGCGCCTGCCGTCGGTCATCGGGCAGCAGGGATTGTTCTGACTCCCGGACAGCCGGGAACAGCACACGTACTGCATAAGGCGGCCGATCGGCCGCCTTTGCCGTCTCCGGCAAGGAACTCTCCCTGTAAGTCTGAGAAATTGCACATGCAGAGTGGCGGATTAAAATGTGGGTATGCAGCAGTGCTGCCAACAAAGGTGAAAGGGGATAGGGAGCATGGAACCGACTAAACAGGGAGTTTTCAGTTGGGCCGAGCTTGCCACCACCGACGTTGAAGGGGCAAAGCGATTCTATACCGGTCTCCTCGGCTGGACCACCGAACAGGCCCCGGTCGAGGGGATGGTCTATACCTTGGCAAAAGTCGGCGACGAGAGGGTCGCCGGGATCATGTCAACGAAGTGCGAAACAAATGAGATACCTCCCCAGTGGGGGGTCTACTTCACCGTCGACGATGTGGATGCCACCGCCCGCAAGGCCGTGGAGCTGGGGGGGAAGGTACTTATGCCCCCCACCGACATTCCGAATGTCGGGCGTTTCTCCGCGCTCATGGACCCGCAGGGGGTGATGTTCTCGGTGATCACCTACCTGCCGATGTGATGATTGACGAACAAGGCGGCCGATCGGCCGCCTTGTTTTTTCACTGGATCTGCCGCTCGTACACCTTCCGGGGGATCCGCTGGAGGTTGTAGTCGGCAAGATCGAGGACGACCTCCAGCGGCAGCTTCCAGACCCCGTTACGGCGGTGCAGCCTGAAGTCCCGGACCACGAACCGTGTCCCGACCCCCTCCACCTCGAACCCCACACGGGCGTTGATCGTTACGCTGTCGGCGTCGTGCACCGTCCCCTTCACATCCTGCAGCATCTCCCAGCAGCAGGCGGGGAGCCGCGAGGCATAGACGATCCGCTCGGCGAAGTATCTCCACCCCTTGCCGGGAGGGTGCTCCAGCCGGTCGAATAGACTTTCGTAGTTCTCGGCCCGCCAGAGTTCGAGGATCTCCCTGAACCCTTGCTCCGCCTCTGGCGCCACGTTAGCGGCGCTGCTGGCGACAACGGGGGACAAGGCGAGAAAGAGCACCAGGAGTGCGTATCGCAGCACCTTTCCGATCATCCGTGCCTCCTGCTACAGAGTATAGCAGTAATTCACCGGCCGTATCCGGGGGAATAGATCACCCCTCCCGACGTTACGTACTCGTGCAGCACGGCAATCGCTTCCGTCCGCAGCACGTCGCGCTCTACGCTGATGCCGCGCTCGTTGAGGGCCGCCACCCAATCGGCAGGCTTGCTCCCCTCATCGAAGCCGATGGCCCTGGCGTCTGCCTCCCGCGCCCCGCAGACCAGCCCGCTCACCCCGGACCAGGGGATGGCGCCGAAACACATGGCACACGGCTCCGACGTGGCATACAGATCGTACCGGAGCCGGCCTCCGTCGCCGATGTCATGGCGTCCCAGCACCTTCTGGGCGGAGGCCAGCGCCACCATCTCCGCGTGGAGGAGCGAGCACCCCGCGCTGACGACCATGTTGATCCCCGGGGCGATCAATGTGCCGTCATGGCCGAACACGGCCGCGCCAAACGGCCCCCCGCTCCCATGCTGGACATTCAGGCGGGCGAGCTCCATGGCAAACCGCATCCGCTCGTCCTTTCCGGCGAACACCTTCGGTGAGCGGTCCAGAAAACCTTCAACCCATTCCTGGAACTGTATGGTTACCACCGGCACGATCATCGGCGCACTCCTCACATATCGCATACCAATTCAAAAGGGTGCCGACCGGTCACCACTTTGCCCTGCAGCGGACTCTCACAGATTCTTGCCACGATCAGGCGGTACCTGCAAGTGGGTTTTTTGTCACTCAGCGGGAGGGTCTGCTGTGGGGTGTTCGTGGACAGGGAGTCGCAGTGCGATAAAATGGAGATAAACGGTTGTCACGGGGTGCCCGATTGCCCCGGCTACCCGGCGAAGCTGTTATGACCCATCAAGGGAGGCGTCATGAAGGAGAGCAGACTGACCATACCGGAAGTGTCCATGATTGCAGGTACCCGGGCCGCGCTCGGCGCAGGGCTTGCCCTGCTGCTGGCCGACCGGATCGACAGGAAGCAGCGCAGGGCCATCGGCTGGACCCTGTTCCTCGCAGGGGCCGTCACCACTCTCCCGCTTGCCATGCTGGTATTGGGCAAGCGCCGTTAAGGCGTCCAACCCGGACACCCTATTCCACCAATGCAAAGGAGAGGCTGATGAAAAAGCGTGCCGCAGGCATACTGCTGCTTGGAGCTATCACCCTGTCTGCATCGGCGTTTGCCGCCACTTCCGGCATGAAGGAGGGTCTGTGGGAGATCACCACGACCACCGAAATGCCGGGCATGCCATTCACTCCACCACCCATGACCATCACCCACTGCTTCACGAAGGAGGATGTGAAGACGGACCAGGTCGTTCCGAAGCAGGCAGGGGATTGCACCATCACCGATATGAAGAAGTCCGGCCGTACGACGAGGTGGACGGTCACCTGTACCGGTGAGGCGGCGGGTACAGGTGAGGGGGAGATAACCTTCAAGGGGGACTCGGCCTATGAAGGGTCCCAGAAGTTCTCCACCCAGGGGATGAATATTACCAGCCGGTACAAGGCGAAGCGGATCGGCGGCTGCGAGTAGCCGTCCTACGGGTCGGGCGGGGCGCAGGCGGAGACAACGCTTCCTTCAAAGACGGCCGGTCGGTCGTCTTTGCCGTTTCCGGCCGGCCGTTCGCAGAAGATTACCAGGCATCAGGCGACTGACAGGTGGACATGATGGCCGATTGGCCTTACTATGCCGCGACGTTCAACACGAAGACAACGCACCCCGGTGCTGAAGAGCTGTGTCCTGAAATGGCATAAGCGGCGTACGAAGGAGGGGACATGGAGAAGAGTGAACAACCGGAGCTTTGCCGTCAGCAGATCCTGAGGGTCGCCCGCGTCGACACGCGGGGAGTCTGGCTGGAGGCCGGCGGGCGGCTGGCGCACCTCCCCCTGCGGGAGGCGCCCGACGCAACGCCTGACGAACAGCTGGAGGTCTTCCTGTATCAGGATGTGGCCGGCGAGCTGCAGGCCACCTGTCGTCTGCCGCTGGCCCAGGCTGGCGAGTTCGCGTTTCTGACGGTCCGGACGGTCGGCCCCCATGGGGCGTTCCTGGACTGGGGCATGGCAAAGGACCTGCTGACACCGTTCAGTCTCCAGCCCGACCGGATGCAGGTCGGCAGGAGCTACCTGGTGAAGGTCGATCTCGACCCACAGGGGCGCCCTTTTGCCAACGCCCGTATCGATGACTGCCTCGACCGCACGAGGCCCAACCTGCACGAAGGCGACGCGGTGGCCCTGATCGTCTGGCAGCTCACCGACCTGGGGGCCAAGGTCATCGTCAACCACCGCTTCCCAGCGCTGCTCTACCGGGACGAACTGCCGACAGGAACCCGCGTCGGCATGCCGCTGGCCGGCTACGTCAAGCGGTTGCGGGAGGACGGCAAGCTGGACGTCACCCTGCGCAAGGTGGGGGCCGAGGGGGTGTCCGATGCCCGGGAGGTTATCCTTGCGACACTGGCGGCCCACGGCGGCGCACTCCCCCTGCACGATCAGAGTGCGCCGACAGTCATCCAGCAGGTCCTGGGGATGAGCAAGAAGACCTTCAAGAAGGCGGTGGGCGGTCTCTACAAGGACGGCCTGGTGACGCTGACCGATGAGGGGGTCAGGTTGACGGGTAAAGGCTCGGGGTCGAAAACTGTCCGACCCTGATGCCGGACCCGGTCGACTCCGCCGGGGTGGGGGAAACGAGCACGCATGGGTGCGGCTGGCAGGAAACAACATCTCTATCACAGCGCCAAGCTGGCTCTCCTGGTTCTGCTCCTGGTCGCGCTCGGCGTCCTCGTCTGGCGTGAGACCCCGCCTGAGCTGTTTGATCCGATATGGATCGAGGAGTTCCTGGCAGAAGGGGGAAGGCTGGCGCCGCTCGTGTATGTCTTGCTCAGGGTCGTCGCGATCGTGGTCTCCGTGGTCCCCAACGCCCCCCTGGACGTCGCCGGGGGGATGCTCTTCGGGCCTTTCTGGGGAACGATCTACGCCCTGCTCGGGTCCGAGGCGGGGGCCATTGCCTGTTTCCTCCTCGCCCGCCACTTCGGCAGGGAGGCGATCACCCGCTTCCTGCACCGGGATATCTCCTTCAGCAACCGGATCGCCCGGCGCCATCTCCCCTACATCGTCCTGTTTGCCCGCCTCGAGCCGGTATTCTCGTTCGCCTTGGTCAGCTACGGGGCCGGCCTGACCGGGATGTCGCTCCGCTCCTTCGCCCTGAGCACGCTGATCGGGATGACTCCCGGCACCATCATCCTCAACTACTACGGGAAGAGCTTTTTCTCCGGAAGCATGCTGCTGCAGATCTCCCTGGGACTCGTACTGGTGATACTGCTGCTGGTGGTCCCGGTCTGGATCAGGCGGAAAAACCCGTGGGGGTGGTATGACAAAATGACCGGCAGCGGTAAAGCGCCGTAGGTTGCACGTCGAGGTCCCCATGCCCGACCTGTTCATCGGTTGCAGCGGCTTCTCCTATCCCCATTGGCGCGGACCCTTCTACCCGGAGGGGCTGGCGTCGACGCAGTGGTTTCCCCATTACTGCACCGTTTTCGCCAGTGTGGAGTTGAACGTTACCTTCTACCGCCTGGTGAAGCCGGCCACGTTCGACCGCTGGCGGGAGAGCACGCCGTCCGGCTTTTCCTTCGCGGTAAAGGGGAGCCGCTACATCACGCATCTCAAGCGGCTTGACGCTCCGGACGAGCCGCTGGAACGGTTCTTTGCCGGGGTGCTCCGGCTGGAGGAGAAACTGTTCGCTGTCCTGTGGCAGTTCCCCCCCGGATTTCCCTGCGACATGGAGCGGCTGGAACGTTTTCTCGTCTCCTTGAGGCGCTACCCGGTGCGCAACGCCCTGGAGTTCCGTCACGGGAGCTGGCTGAATGGGGAGGTCGCTGCACTCTGCAGGGGGGATAACGTCAGCATCTGCATGGCCGACTGGCCGCCGTTCCTTGCCGAGCCCCCCCTGACTGCCGACTTCGTCTATCTCCGCCGTCACGGCCAGGGGGGGAGATACGATACCCTCTACCCCCCGGATGAGCTGGCTGCCGATGCCGACAGGATCAGGGGGTACCTCGCAGCGGGGCGGGACGTGGCGATCTATTTCAACAACGACTGTAACGGCTATGCGCCGCACAACGCCCTGGAGCTGGCGCGGCTGCTGGACCGGGGGTGACACGGGCCATGCCCTGCTCTCTGCTGGCCGACCTGGCGGTAGTTGCCCATGTGCTGTTCGTGATCTTCGTGGTCTGCGGCGGGGTGGCGGTGCTTCGTTGGCCGCGATTGGCCCGGCTTCACCTGCCGGCCGTCGTGTGGGGGGTGGCCATCGAACTCACGGGGTGGGTCTGTCCCTTGACCTATCTGGAAAACCGCTTCCGCCGGCAGGGGGGCGAGGCCGGCTACGGAGGCTCCTTCATCCAGCACTACCTGGAGCCGCTTCTCTATCCGCTCTGGCTGACGCCGCGCCTGCAGGTGATCATGGGGCTGGGGGTAGTCGCCATCAACGCTGCGATCTACGTTCGCCTCTGGAGAAAAAGCCCCCGCAATGGAGGCTGATTGCGGGAGCCGGGGATTCACGGGGAATTCATTATGAGACGATCACTCGGCAGTCGGTCTGTCTCCGCTTCCTTGGTCCTATACCGCGCTCGATTTCTTAACGGACAGATCCTCCAACATCTTGTGGATCTCGGCGATGGCGACGTTCTGCGCTTCGAGATTCTCCAGTACGACCTGGATTTCGGTCTCAGCCTTTAAATTTACCTCATAATCGATGTGTGCCTCGATACGGTCGTGATCCGCCTTCCGGTTCTGGCTCATCATGATCATGGGGGCAGTATATGCCGCCTGAAGCGATAGGACGAGATTCATCAGGATGAAGGGGTAGGGATCCCAATGACGCACCCAGGCGGTGACATTGAGGAGCGCCCACAAGGAAAGAAGGAGGGACTGGCCGATGATGAACTGCCAGGAACCCACCTTTGTGGCGATCCAGTCCGCCGCCCTCTGGCCTACGGTAAGTTGCTCCCTGATAACTTCGTTGACGTTCTTTATCGGTCCGTGTTCGTGTCGGTAGGGGGGCGGAAATGCGGGGTGTTTCATGGATGACTCCTTGTCGTGGCGTAAGGCCCCTTTGCGGTTCTGCCCCACCAGTACGAATCACTGGAGGCCGCACCGGCCATCCCCTGTGCATGGCATGCGTCCAGAGCTCCCGATTGCTGCCCCGCTACATCTCCTCGAACAGTTCCTTCCCCACAGCGCACCGGGGGCAGGCCCACAGGTCGGGGAGCTCCTCGAAGGGGGTTCCTGGCGGGACACCGTTGACCTCATCTCCCACAGCGGGGTCGTAAATGTAGTCGCAGATGGTGCATCTCCATTTTTTCACTGTGCGGTCTCCTCGTCGTTATCAAGATACTGCAAACCTCAGGTTGCTCAAAAATGGTCAGATCGTCGCACCCGCAGCAAGCTCCGCGGAGGCGTAGCAGCGCTACGCCGCACACAAGGAGCTTGCGAGGACGGCGGCGAGATGGCTGTTTTTCAGCAACCTGTCACTCTTTCCAGTGGATGCATGAGACCGGACAGCTGTCGATGGCCCCCTGGATCGTCTGTTCACCCGCGCCCGACGGATCGTATGCCTCTGCCTTGCCGTTGCCGGCGAAGCGGAACACGTCCGGAACGATTTCGACGCAGATCCCGCAACTGATGCACTCGTCCTGATTGACCCATACCGTTTTTTGCATCTCCATTCCTCCTTGTTGAAGCGTACTCCGAAAGTGTACTCAATCCCGTGGAAAAGGCAAAAGGTGGCAGCGATCAGCTGCTGCCCGACAGATGGTTGGCCTTGGGCAGCGACCAGTTGTAGCGGATGGCACAGAGGCGGAGCACGATTACGGCAAGGGCGGAGAGAACAAGCGCCGAGGCTGGCGCAAGGGGGGTGAAATGCAGCAGGTAGAGGAGACTGCCGCCAACCAGGCAGGCCGAGGCGTAGACCTCCTTCTGCAGCACCAGCGGGACCTGCGAGGATAACATGTCACGCATCATTCCCCCCGCCGTGGCGGTCAAGACCCCCATCATCACCGAACCGATGAAACCCATGTGGAAATCGATCGCCTTGCCGGTACCGATCACCACAAAGGTCCCCAGCCCCAGTGCGTCGAGGTAGAGGAGGGGTGGCTCCAGGAAGCTTATGTGGCGGTGGAAGAGAAAAACCATCAGGGAGATGAAGATGGAGAGATAGAAATAGGTCTCGTCCTTGAAAATGAACGGTGGCGTATCCCCCAGGAGCAGGTCGCGCAGGGTCCCGCCGCCGGTTGCGGTCATCATTCCGAGCACCAGCACGCCGAACAGGTCCATGTCGCGGCGGATGCCGGCCAGGGCACCGGATGCGGCAAAGGCGGCGGTGCCGAGCAGATCGAGGCTGTAGAGCAGGGTCATGGTAGTGGTCTCCTGGCCGGGATTTTACCCGGATGGCCGCTCGAACGCAATGCGAGAGATGCCCGTCACGTGCGTGGCTCCGGCAGATGCCTCGTTGATGGTTCCCCTTTCCTTATGACCGGCATGGACTACACTTGTACATAATACGTACGCTTCGATCGTTCGACCGACCGGAGAAAGGAGGCCATCGTGCCTGATACCACCCTCCAGGATCGCGCAGCGGGCGCCATCATGGGCGCCTTTGTCGGTGATGCCATGGGACTCGGTCCGCACTGGTATTACGATCTTGCCGAACTCCGCCGCGACTACGGCCCATGGATCACCTACTATACCGACCCGAAACCGGGTCGCTACCATGCCGGACTGAAGGCCGGCCAACTATCCCAGGCAGGCTTTATCCTCAAGCTGCTGGTCCGTTCGCTGGTGGAGCGGGAAGGGTACGACGAGGAGGATTTTTGCCGCCGCCTGGATGAAGAGCTCCTGCCGCTCCTGGATGGCACCCCCATCAGCGGTCCGGGAGGCTATACCAGTCAGTCGATCCGGGAATTGTGGCGCCAGCGGGTGGAGCAGAAGCTTCCCTGGGGTAAGACCGGCGGCCATGCCGATACCACGGAAGCGATCGAGCGGACCCTTGCCCTGGCAGTGCGCTACGCTTCGGACCCCGGGCGACTTGCCGCCAGCATCGCCAGCAACGCCATCCTGACCCAGACCGACGATACGGTGGTCTCCATGACCGTGGCCTACGGCGCCGTACTTGGGCTGCTGGTTCAGGGCTTCCGCCTGGACGCCCGTCTGTCGGGGAGGCTGATGAAATTGGTGCACAGTGGGGCGCTTCCGTTTCATGCCGTGACCAATGACAACCTGCAGCCCCCCCGGCCAGGGGAGCCGGACCCGCCCCGCGCCGGGAAATTCGCCTCACCCGATGCCCTGTTGACGCCGTCCCATATGGCCAGCGCTGCCGTGGACCCGGACATCCGCATCGAACCGGCCTGGAAGGTCTCCATCGTCTACGGCATGCCGTGCGCTATCTATCACCAGCTGCCGGCGGCCTACTATCTGGCGGCCCGATTCCACGACGATTTCGAATCCGCCCTGCTGCACGCCGTCAATGGTGGAGGGCAGAACCAGGCGCGCGCCATCCTGACCGGTGCCCTGGTTGGCGCCCAGGTCGGTCTTTCGGGGATTCCGGAACGCTTTATCGACGGGGTGGAAGAGAGCGCCATCCTCTGTCGCCTGGCCGCCGACCTGGCTGCCCAGGCCGGTAAACCATAAGAGGGCCGAACAATGAACACCAAGAAGGTCACATTCCCCAATGGGCGGGGGGAGCAGCTGGCCGCCCGGCTGGAACTTCCCGATGACGAGCAGCCGCTGGCCTACGCCCTGTTCGCCCACTGCTTCACCTGTTCCAAGGACCTGAAGGCTGCGGTCCACATCTCCCGTGCCTTGAGCAGCAGGCGCATCGCCGTGCTCCGCTTCGACTTCACCGGTCTCGGGGAGAGCGAAGGGGAGTTCAGCGCGACGACCTTTTCCTCGGAGGTGAGCGACCTGGCTGCTGCTGCCCGGTTCCTGGAGCAAGAGTACGCCCCCCCCCGGCTGCTTATTGGCCACTCCCTGGGGGGGGCAGCCGTGCTGGCAGCCGCTGCCGGGATACCCTCGACGGCCGCCGTTGCCACCATCGCCGCCCCGTTCAACCCCGCCGGTCTGCGGCGCCTGCTGGGGGAGAGCGTGGCGCAGATCGAGCAAGAGGGGGAGGCCGCCGTGCGCATCGGCAGCCGCGATTTCATCATCCGCAAGGAGTTGCTGGACGACCTGGAGGCCCAGCAGCCGGCCGAGACGCTGCGCCGGCTGAAGGCCGCGCTGCTGGTCATGCACTCGCCCCGCGATCTGGTGGTGGGGATCGGCAATGCCGCCGACATCTACCAGGCAGCCCCGCACCCCAAGAGCTTCGTCTCCCTTGACCCGGCGGACCATCTCCTCTCCGACGACAAGGATTCCCGCTACGCCGGCGAGATGATCGCCGCCTGGGCGGGCCGTTACCTGGCGCTGCCGGAGGCGCCGGTCAGCGACCGCCTGCCGCCGGAGGTGATCGACAACCGGGTAACGGCGCGTATCGGTGCGGATGGATTCCGCACCGAGCTGTTCGCCAACGGCTTCCCCCTGGTGGCCGACGAACCGGTGACGTACGGCGGCACCAACGAAGGACCGTCTCCGTACGAGTACCTGCTGGCCGCCCTCGGGGCCTGCACCGCCATGACGGTCCAGATGTATGCCCGTCGCAAGGGGTGGCCGCTGGAGGAGGCGGTGGTGCGTCTTTCCCACCAGAAGATCCATGCCGAGGACTGTCGCGACTGCGACGAGAAGGAGCGGCGGATCGACCGGTTCGTGCGGGAGCTGGAGCTGATCGGTGGAGTGGACGACGAGCAGCGGCAGCGCCTGCTGGAGATCGCCGAACACTGCCCGGTGCATCGCACCCTGACCGGCACGATCCGGATCGAAACCACCTTGCGGTCGAACTGACCTGCGGCGGGGGGAAAATGTGGTCATTGACTCGGCCTGCAGCACAACCGGCGGATGGCATCCCCACCGGCCTGACGCGGCGCGAATTTCTGGCCTGCGGGGGGAGTGCCGCCCTGGCGCTGGCGACCGGCTGCGTTGCCAGCCCGCCACTGTCCACGTCGGGGTTCACCGACTTCGGCGGTCCTGACCATCCCTTCTTGGGATTGGCGACCTCGCTGCCGCAGGAGTACGACTATGCCGCAGAGGTGGAAGGGGTTCTGCCGTCGGGGCTCAGGGGGACGCTCTACCGCAACGGGCCGGGACTGTTCGACCGGGGCGGACTGCGCAAGCGGAGCCTGCTGGATGGGGATGGGCTGATCCAGCGTTTCCACTTCCATGCGGGCGGGGTCCGGTTTCGCTGCCGTTTCGTCCGGACCACCAAGTTCGAGGAGGAGGCGGCTGCGGGCCGCTTCCTCTTCCCCACCTGGAGCACCCTCGCCCCCGGCGGCATCTGGAATAATTTCTGGGGGCCGGGCCGCATCCGCAGCCAGGCAGGGGTCACGGTCTTTCCGTGGCGCGGCCGGCTGTACGCCTTCGACGAATCCTCCCTCCCCTTCGCCCTCGATCCGGCAACCCTGGAGACGATCGGCGAGTCCCGTCTGGGCGTGCCGCCGGAAATACCGCTGATTTTCGCCGCCCATGGCAAGTTCGACCCCCGGACCGGCGACTGGCTTCACTTCGGCATCCAGTACGGCCGGCAGGTCTCTTTGCACCTCACCTCCTTTGCCGCCGACGGCACGTTGACCAGGCACCGGGTCATCGAACTCCCCCGCTACGTCTATCTCCACGACTGGTTCGTCGCCGGCCGCCACGTGCTCCTCAGCCTTCACCCCCTGGAGGTGGCGGTCTGGGGACCGCTCCTCGGCATCCGGAGTATCCTCGACTCCCTGCGCTGGCGACCGGAGCAGGGGAACCTCCTTCTCATCCTGGCGCGGGACTTCAGCGGCGAACCGCTCCTGTTGCCGACCGAGGCGTCGTTCATGTGGCACAGCGTCAACGCCTACGAGCATGGTGGCGAACTCCTGGCCGATTTCGTCGGGTATGCCAATCCGGACCACCTGGTGGGACCGGCAGCGGTCGTCCAGACGGTCATGATCGGCGGGAAAGGAGTCTTTCGCACCCCTGGCCAGCTCTGGCGCTACCGGATCGACCCGCTGCAGAAGCGGGTGGCCCGGGAACTGCTGGCCGCCGGGAACTTCGAGTGGCCGCGGATCGACGAACGGCAGCGCTGTCTGGCGCACCGCTATGTCTACCTCTGTGCAGCCAGTTCCGGCGAGTTCTTCTGGTCCGCGGTCGAACGGCACGATCTGCAGACCGGGCAGCAGGCACGACACGATTTCGGCGCAGGTAGCTACTGCACCGAGCCGGTCTTTGTCCCGCGATCGGACAATGCCGGTGAAGATAGCGGCTGGGTGCTGACCGAGGTCTACGACAGCCGGACCAGAAGGAGCTTCCTGGCGGTGCTGGACGCTGAGCGGTTGGCTGACGGGCCGCTGGCGCGGGTGATGCTGCGGCACCACGTGCCGTTCAGCTATCATGGCTGGTGGGATGGTAATCGGGCTGTCTGACGCAGACCGGACAATCGCCTCTCCATCGCAGTATCCCTATTGTTGAAAGCAATTCCCCTCGCAGCTGCCATTTAGTAAATCAATTTGACTTATCGCCATTGCAGATACTATAACCCTGACGCACGTTCTAATTTTTGTAAGCCCCCGGGCCGTAGCGGTCAGGGATCATTCAGGGAGATCATCATGAAAAGGGGACTGTTGTTCGGGCTGCTGTCTTTCCTCTTGTGCTGCGGGGGAGCTGCAGCGGCCGGATATTCGTACGTGAAGGCCGACGACTTCAAGAGCTGGCTGCTGGAGGGAAAGAAGGTGACCATCATCGACATCCAGCCGGCAGCCGATTTCCGCAAGCAGCATTTTCGCGGCTCCATCGAAACCAACGCCTATCCGGTCAAGAGTGCGGAGGAGCGTCAGCGTCTGGACAAGGCGCTTCCCCAGCTTGCCGCCACCGGCGAGGATGTGGTCGTGGTCTGTCCCCGCGGTGGCGGCGGGGCAAAGGGTGCCTACGACTACCTGAAGGGCAGGGGTATTGCCGAAAATCGACTCTTCATTCTGGAGGGTGGTATGCAGGGGTGGCCCTACCAGGGGCTGACCGTCCTCGGCAAGTAATCGGGCGTGGGCCCAGAGTTCTTTGTGAAAGGTGACAGGGATGAAGAGAATCGTACTATTGGTAATGATTGGACTGCTGGTGACAGCAGCGCTGGCCGTCGGGGCCGAGAAGAAGCAGGAACCGTTCGGTGTCGTCACCAGTGAAGAGGTGAAGTCGATGATCGACCGGATGGAACCGGGACTGGTGGTCATCGATGCCCGCACTCCTGCCGAGTATCAGGAGGTGCACATCAAGGGGGCGGTGAACATCCCTCTGCCGACGCTGGAGAAGGACCCGGCCGCTCTCACCTTTCCGAAGGACGCCAAGCTGGTCTTCTACTGCAACGGGTTCAAGTGCGGCAAGAGCCCCAAGGCGGCCCGGCTGGCAGCAACGCTCGGCTACCGGAACCTGTACGTGCTGAGCGAAGGGATGCCGGCATGGGAGGAGAAGGGGTTCGGTATCTACGCCGGGCCGGATTATGAGAAGAAGATCGAGACCACCCGCATCCGGCCGAAGGAGCTGCAGGCCACCCTTGCCTCCTCCCCGGGGAGCGTGACGCTCGTGGACGTGCGCGACCCGAAGGAGTTTGCCGAAGGGCACATCCCGGGGGCCGTGAATATACCGGCGGCCACTTTTGCGGCCCGTTCGTCGGTCCTGGAAAAGGAGAAACAGGTTGTCGTCTACTGCAACTCCGGCGGCCGCAGTTACAACGCCTACCGCAAGCTGCAGAAGATGGCCTTCAAGAACATCGCCCAGGCTCTATTTGCCGATTGGGAGGAGGCAGGTCTGCCGGTGGCAAAGGGTGCCGCCCCGTAACGAGAGGTTGAGTCACGGAGTTGGGAACAGAGGAGAGGAGGCGGCCAAACGGTCGCCTCTTCTTGTTTTTACGGTCGCTTGCGCATGGAGCAGCCTCTGCTATTGTTGCAGCAGACAGAGTCCGTGAAAGGAGGCTTCCATGTACGGCAGGGAGAGAATCTACAAGAAGGTGGAGATCATCGGGGTGTCGTCCAAGGGGATCGACGCGGCCATCGAGACGGCCTTGACCAAGGCGCGGGGTTCGCTGGACAAGCTTTCCTGGTTCGAGGTCCAGGACATCCGGGGGCACATCGGCGACGATGGGAAGGTTGCCGAATACCAGGTGGTGCTGAAGGTGTCGTTCGAACTCAAGGGGTAGACGTTCCGCAAAGAACCACGAAGCGCGAAAGGCGGCCAGAGGGCCGCCTTTCCAGTTTTTGCACCCCTTCGGCAGGTCACTTCTTCTGAATGGTGATGCAGAGACACTCCGCTTCGGCAAAGACCGTACCGTCGCAGAAGATGCGTCCGTGCACCATGACCTTCCGTCCCGCGGCAGAGACTACCCGGCTCTCGATGGTCACGACTTTCTGCAGCGGCAGGAGATTGCGAAAACTTATATTCAGGTTGCCGACCACGATCGGATACCCAGCGGCCCAGGCGGCCAATCCCAGCGCCTCATCGAGAACCGCGGCCATTGAGCCGCCGTGCGCATGACCCGGCGGGCCTTCGGTTTCAGGCCCGAACCAGATGCGTGCATGGAGGTGCTGTTCCTCGTCACGGAAATAACGAACCCGGAAACGGTTCCCTTCCGGTTCGCCGGAGACGAAGCGAAGCGACTCCCCGACCAGCGACGGGGCGTCGAAGGGGACCCAGCCAGCCTCGCCGCTCAGGTCGACAGGTGGACAGGGTGAGACTGATTTCTTCCCGACAGTTGTTGTTGACACGGGCATTCTCCTTCAGAAAAATTGCCGTTTACGGAAACCGGCCATCGGTTGTGCACCATAGCAGAGTCCGCGTCATTAGGGAAGCCGTGTCAGGTCCTGTTACAGTATGGGGGGGATAGCAGGTAGGGCGAAACACCACGTTGTAGAAGGGCACAACTGGATACCGGCTCTTCGGAGCGGCAGCGGTGGGGCTCGGCAACAGGCCTCTTGCCTATACCGTCTCTTCCTCGTCAGACGCCGGCTCGGCGTTCTCTTCCGGTTGGTCGGCGTTTTTGGCCAGCTTGCGCTGCAGCTTTTCTTCGTTCTTCTTCTTTCGCTCTAACTCTTTTTGCCGTTTCTGAAACTGGAAATTGGGCTTTGCCATTTCTCTCTCCTGTTCGAACTGCGTCGACCGTTAACGTGTTACATAATGAAAAAGCCCCGGGTTTTCCCGGGGCTTTTTTATCAACTGGGTGCAGCGGTTAGATTCTGGTCACGTTCGCGGCCTGAAGCCCTTTCGGACCCTTGGTTACTTCAAACGTTACTCTATCGCCTTCAACAAGGGATTTGAATCCGTTGCCCGTGATGGCGGAAAAATGACAAAATACGTCTTCGCCATTTTCCTGCTCGAGAAAACCAAAACCCTTGCTGTCGTTAAACCATTTTACCGTACCATTTACCATGTTCTTACGTTCTCCTGATGCTTCGTGTTAGTGTTATCCGGTCACTTCCCAGAATATAACCGACCGTAGCAGCTTTGTATGGCCAATGTCAAGCTACTAAAATCAGTCGAACCGTTTAAAACAATATCAAAACATTAATTTGCATATCCGGCGTCAAAACATTTCCCGATGCCACTGCGGGGCGCTATTTCAAAAAAGAGAATTAAAACGGGAGGTTCAGTCTGATTGATTGGATGTGGTTAGAATGCGTTCAGTGAAAATACGTGGATGACCCTTGCCAATACAAAAGCATTACCGTATTATAAAAGGGTGAAAACAGGATGAGACATTTTTTTTTACTATGTAAATCCGTGTAGAAAGTATCCTCGTACCAAGTTGTAACACACACCACCCCGGCAGAAAGAAAGCGGCACAGACCAATGACAATCAAAGTCGGCAGTATTGTAAGTCACTCAGGCGCAGTTGAATGGGGCGCTGGCAAGGTCCTGGAAGTAACGGCCACCTTGGCAACAATCCAGTTCAGTGACGGCAAGAATCGGAAAATCGCCGCCTCTTATTTCCCGACACTGCAACCGGCCGCCCCCGGTTCCTATACCCCCCCAGCAGAAGCCCCTCTTGAGGCGAAGGCTGCACGCGCCCCCAGGGTCGTCAAAAAGAAAAAGTAAGCCTCTCTCCCGAAGACTTCTTACACCTGTGATCCGGGCGGCCTGTCAGCCGCCCCTTTCGTTTCATCTGCTGCACCCCTTCGCCGCCTCGGCCCAATGCAGAGCCCTTTTACATCTCCCAGAAGCAGGCAGCGCGGTTAGGCTGGATCTTGTACAGGGTCATTCTTGTCATCCGTCCATGTTGCGGTACATTTTATGCTTTGAAAAAGGGATTGCGCGGATCGCCCCATGAGGCCGGCCACAGGATGGCTTGCTTCTCACCGGTCAGCCGACGATATCATTCCCAGAAGGAGAATTAGTATGTCAATCGAATGGCAGGATGACCTGTCGCTTGGAATTCCTGAACTCGACGAGCAGCATCACGAGATTTTCCGGCGGTTTGCCGCCTTTTCCGAGGCCTGCCAGCAGGAGCAGGGGAGGGAGGCACTGATGGACCTCCTCTCCTTCATGCACCTCTATGCCACGCGTCACTTTGCCAGCGAAGAGCAGCTCATGGCCGAGTACCATTACCCGGGGCTCGAAGAACAGATGCTGCATCACGCCCAGTTTCAGCACGACCTGGAGGAGTTTGCCGAAAAGGTCTCGGCCGGAGGGGTGAATCAGGAACTTGCGCTCAGCGTCAAGGGGAAGTTGATCCGCTGGCTGATCCTGCATATCCGCGACCTCGACCGGAGAATGGTGGAGTTCGTCAAGGCCGCTCAAGCCGGGGGGGAGGGATAACGGGGCGCTCTCTGATGGTGAAGAGCGGCTCGCATATCGCCTCGTTCCTGCAGACCGGGCATTTGCCCGGTGGGGTCAGGCGTTGGCGCTTGGCAAAGACAAAGCCGCACCTTTTGCATTCGGCCGGCGTGACCTCCAGCAGGGAACCGCTCGATTGGAGGCTGAGGCGGATGTGCTCCAGGTGGCCGTAGACCTCCTTCTCGGGGATGCGCACTGCTGCGGAGATCTCCATGGCCGAAGCGGTCTGCGCCCGAAGGAGTTCGCTGATCGCGTGACGGATCGTTTCCTGTGCGGTGCGCGGGATGACGGGCTTTTGGGGCGTTGACTTCATGGCGCATTGCTCCTTTGCATAAGTTTACCAATAACGCCCCGAATATATACGCACGCCGCCTCATTATCTCCTCACCTCCCCCCTCCCGGTTCATGACGTTCAGCCCGCAGGGCAGCATGGGCTTTTTGCCGCGCCAGTACGTTTTTTGCCAGCCTATTTTCCACACAGCGCTCCTGGTTGACAATGGTCTGACCATAGTGGTATCCTCCCGCCCCAGCAGAACTCTCCCCCATGCCGTTTCGGCGGGGGAGAGACATCCATGGTCTGATCAGGAGGTGTCTGGTGAGAAAAAGCGTCGGTCTGGTAGCGGTCTTCCTTTCGGTCTTCCTTATGCTGGCAACTGCCGCTCTTGCGGAGCCTTCGAAGCAGGCGCTCATCGGGATATCCAAGATCGTCTCGCATCCGGCCCTTGATGCGGTTGAGAAGGGGATCCAGGACGAACTGGCCGCCCAGAAGGTCAATGCCCGGTTCGATCTGCAGAACGCCAACGGCGACGCCAACACCGCGGCCTCCATCGCCAACAAGTTCCAATCGGAAAAGGTCACCCTGGCCATCGGCATTGCCACCCCCACCGCCCAGGCGCTGGTGAATACCCTGAAGGGGACGCCGGTCGTCTTCTCGGCAGTAACCGACCCGGTCAAGGCCGGGCTGGTGAAGTCGGTGACCAAGGGGCAGAAGAACGTCACCGGCGTCTCGGACATGACCCCAGTAAAGCAGCAGATCGAGCTGCTCCTGAAGATCAAGAAGGTCAAGCGACTCGGTCATATCTACACCAGTTCCGAGGAAAACGCCGTGGTGCTGGCCGGCATCGTGAAGCAGGCGTGCAGGGAGCTGGGGATCGAGTTCGTGGAGACCACCGTCTCCAAGTCCGCCGAGGTGAAGCAGGCGGTCCAGGCGATCGCGAAGCGGGTGGACGCCCTCTACATCAGCACCGACAACACGGTGGTGTCGGCCATGAGCGCCGTGACCGACGTGGCCATGAAGAACAGGATTCCGGTCATGTCGGCCGATCCGAGCTCTGCCGAGACCCACCCGGTCCTGGCTGCCTGGGGATTCGACTATTACAAGATGGGGCGGGCAACCGGCAAGCTGGTCGCCGAACTCCTCAAAGGGAAGAAGCCTGAGCAGCTCCCGACCAGGTTCATGACCAAGGCGTCCGACGTGGACCTGCTGGTCAATCTGGATGTGGCGAAGAAGCTCGGCCTGACCATCCCGAATGAGATCGTCAAGAGCGCCAACAAGGTGGTCGAGAACGGGAAACTGAAGAAGAAATAGACGCGTGACGACTGCAGGGGGGGCGGGAATAGCCGTCCCCTGCAGTTGGGCTCGCGGTTGAGTGAACTCGCCATGATCGAAGGTATTTTCGTAGAGGGGTTGATTTACGGCATCATGGTCCTAGGGGTCTTCATCTCCTTCAGGGTCCTCGATTTCCCTGACCTGACGGTGGACGGCTCGTTTCCGTTGGGGGCGGCACTGATGGCACAGTGCATCATGCTCGGCATGAACCTCTGGCTGGCGCTTCTGATCGCCTTCGCCGGCGGAGTCCTCGCCGGGGTGATCACCTCCCTGATCCACAACCAGCTCAAGGTCCCCAACCTCCTGGCCGGCATCCTGACCATGACCATGCTCTATTCCGTCAACATCAGGGTCCTCGGGAACCGGGCCAACGTCCCGCTGCTCAACCAAGAGACGATCCTGAGCCAAGTGACCGAACGGCTGACCGGAATCGTCCCCGACGACTATATCCTTCTCGTTTTCTTCCTGGTGGTCGCCCTTGTCATCAAGCTGCTCCTCGACCTCTTCTTCCGCACCGACCTCGGCCTGACCATCGGGGCGATGGGGAACAACGAGCAGATGGTCATCTCCCAGGGGGTGAACCCCAAGACCCTGAAATCCATCGGCCTCGGCCTCTCCAATGGCCTGGTCGCCCTCTCCGGCGCCTTTGCGGCCCAGTATCTCGGCTTTGCCGACGTGGGGCTCGGTCAGGGGATCATCATCTCCGGCCTGGCATCGGTCATGATCGGCGAGTTCCTGATCATGAAGAGCAACCGGATCAGCGTCCTGACCCTTTGCGCTCTGCTCGGCTCAGTCTGTTTCTATGCCGTGATGTACGTGGGAAGGTTCTACGGCTATCTCGTCAATATGACCCCCAACGATCTGAACCTGATCAAGGGGATACTGATCATCGTCCTTCTGGTACTGACCCAGGGGAAGAAGCTGCGGAAGGCCGCGGGCAAGGCGATGGTGCGAAATGATTGAGCTGAGAAATATTTCCATCGTCTTCAACCAGGGGACGGTCAACGAGAATCAGGCAATCTCGGACATCAGCCTGAAGGTCAAGGAAGGTGACTTCATCACCGTCATCGGGAGCAACGGTGCCGGCAAGTCCACCCTCTTCAACCTGATCGCCGGCACCCACTCGCCGACCCGCGGGGCGATCCTCGCGGGCGAACGGGATGTCACCCGCGATCCGGAGTACAAGCGGGCCAGGTACATCGGCCGGATCTTCCAGAACCCGCTCCTCGGCACGGCGTCCAACATGAGCCTGGAAGACAACATGATGATCACCTGCAAAAAGGGGTTCAAGTGGCTCAAGCGGAGCCTGAACCACTCGATGCGGGAGCTGTTCCGGTCGGAGCTGGTGCAGCTGAAGATGGGACTTGAGGATCGGATGAAGGAGAACCTCTCCATGTTCTCCGGCGGGCAGCGCCAGGCCCTGACGCTCCTGATGATGGTTCTTTCCCGGCCGGATCTCATCCTCCTGGACGAACATACCGCAGCCCTCGACCCGAAGAACGCCCAGATCGTCCTGGAGCTGACCGACAAGTTCATCAGGGAGTACCGCCTCACCGCCATGATGATCACCCACAACATGAGCCACGCCATCGAGTACGGCAATCGTCTGCTGATGATGGACAAGGGGGAGATCATCTTCGAGGCGGAGGGGGAGGAGAAGCGGAATCTGACGGTGGAGAAGCTGATCGAGAAGTTCCACCAGATCCGCCACGCGTCGTTCGAGAACGACCGGACCCTGCTGGCAGAATGACGCCGGTTGCTGAAAAACAGCCATCTCGCCACCGTCCTCGCAAGCTCCTCAGTGCGGCGTAGCGCTGTTTATGCCCGGTGTTTGGGTACTACGCCTCCTTCGAAGCTTTCTGCGGGTGCGGCGATCTGACTATTTTTGAGCAACCTCACTCTTTTGACCTACTGAATGAAACGAAACGGGGCGACCGCTATGGCCGCCCCGTTTCTGTTGTATCTCTACCGCTCGTGACCGCGGCCGTGCTCACCCCGTTCCCGGAAGTCGTCCCGGTCACGGTGCTCCCGGTACTCGCGACGCTCGCCTCGCTCGAAACGTCCGTGCTCACGCCTCCACTCCCCGTAGGGGATATGCCGTTCGCGCAGGTACATCTGCCGGTATCCGCCCGGGACACGTACGACAGGAGCGGGAACGAAGCGGCGTTCCACTATCCGCCATGGCCCGTTATAGGCACGCGACCGGTACCAGCGGTCGCCACGCGGACTCCACCAGTAGCCGTTGTGAAAGAATACGTCGAACTCCACGCCGGGGACAAAATAGACCTGCGAGCCGGGGACCAGGACCATTTCCGGCGGTGCCGGAACCACGATCGGTGGCGGCCCGAGGTTGACGTTGATCCCCACATCCACCCGCGCCGAGGCGTCATTGGCCGCACTGCAGACGAGCAGGGCACCGAGCAGCAGTGAAACTCCAGTCACGCCACTAAAAACTTTCCGCATCTCACACCTCCCTGGCGGCAACAGGCCGCCGTCGGATTTCGCTTAACTTATTATAGCAAACGTTGCCGGGAGAGATGCGTTGACAGCGGTTGGCGGCCATCGTACGGGCCGGCCTACATGGCTCAGTTGATCAGCCGGTCGAAGTCGGCGATCAGGTCGTCCGGATCTTCCAGGCCGACGGAGAGGCGCATCAGGGTGTCGCTGATGCCGCGGGCGGCCCGCTCCTCGGGCGGCATGGCGGCATGGGACATCCTGGCCGGGTAGGAGAGGATGCTTTCGACACCGCCGAGGCTGACGGCGAAGGCGGCCAGTTCGATCCCCTCCAGGAGCTTCCGTGTCAGTTCGAATGAGTCCAGTTCGAACGAGAGGACCGCGCCGGGGCCGTCGCTCTGCCCAAGATGGATGGCGGAGCCGGGGTGAGCGGCCAGTCCCGGGTAGTAGACCCTGGTGACCCGGGGCTGCGCGACCAGCCAGGCCGCCAGGCGTTCGGCGTTTCGCTGGCTCTCCTCCATCCGGATCTTGAGGGTCCTCAGACCCCGGAGCACCAGCCAGCAGTCCTGCGGCCCGAGGATGGCGCCGAAGGCGTTCTGGATGAAGGCGAGCCGGTTCCCCAGGTCGGCGTCCTTCACCACGGCAAAGCCGCAGATCACGTCGCTGTGGCCGTTCAGGAACTTGGTGCCGCTGTGGAGGACGATGTCGCAGCCGAGTTCCAGCGGCCGCTGCAGGTAGGGGGTCATGAAGGTGTTGTCCACCAGGGTGAGGAGCCCCTTCGCCTTGGCGATGGCCACTGCCCCCCGCAGGTCGGTGATCTTCAGGAGCGGGTTGGAGGGGGTCTCCAGGTAGAGTGCCCTAGTCTCGGGCCGGACCGCGGCCCCGATGGCCGCAGTGTCCGTGGCGTCAACGAAGGTGACGGTCAGCCCCCACTGGCCGAAGAGCCGGGTCAGTGCGCGGAAGGTGCCGCCGTAGACGTCCTCGCAGACCACCAGGTGATCGCCGGGGGCAAAGAGGAGAAAGGTGGAGCAGATGGCCGCCATGCCCGAGGCAAAGGCGAAGGCGCGGGTCCCCCCCTCCAGGCGGGCGATGGCCTCCTCAAGAGCGTCGCGGGTCGGGTTGCCGGAACGGGCGTAGTCATACTTGCCGAAGTTGTCCAGGGAGTGCTGGGCAAAGGTGGAGGTCTGGTAGACCGGGACCCCCAGGGCGCCGGTGGCGGGGTCGAAGGTATGGCTCCCATGGATGAGCTGGGTGGCGAATTTCATGCTGTTCTCCTTAATCGTTTAAAGCCTGGTCCAGGTCGGCGATCAGGTCGTTCTTATCCTCGATGCCCACCGACAGGCGGAGCAGGACGTTGCTGATGCCGAAGCGGGCCCGCTTCTCCGGCTCAATGTCGGCATGGGTCTGCACCTCCGGGAAGGTGATGAGGGACTCCACGCCGCCGAGGCTCTCGGCGAAGGAGATCAGCTCCGTCTTCAGCAGCAGCCGCTCCACCAGGGCCGGATCGGCCACCTCGAAAGCGATCATGCCGCCGAACCCCCGTGCCTGGCGCTTCAGGAGCTCGTGCCCCGGATGGTCGGGGAGACCCGGGTAGTGGACGGTGCGGATCTGCGGCTGGGTCAGGAGCCACTCGGCTATGGCCTGGGCGTTCTCCTGCTGCCGGTCGAGGCGGACGGAGAGGGTCTTCAGCCCCCGGATGGTAAGCCAGGAGTCCTGGGGGGCGAGGACCGCGCCGGCCGCGTTCTGGTGGAAATAGACCTTTTCCGCCAGGACCGGATCCTTCACCACCACCAGGCCGCAGATGGTGTCGTTGTGGCCGGCCAGGTACTTGCTGCCGCTGTAGATGGCGATGTCCGCACCCAGATCCAGCGGCCTCAGCAGGTAGGGGGTGAGGAAGGTATTGTCCACGATGCAGAGGATCTGCCGCTCCTTGCAGAGGCTGGCCAGGGCGCCGACATCGGCCACCTTCAGGAGCGGGTTGGTAAGCGACTCGACAAAGAGGGCGCGGGTGGTGGGGCGGAGCGCCCCCTTCACCTGCTCCACGTCGCTGGTGTCCACGTAGGTGAACTCCAGGCCGTACTGCTGGAAGATCTTTTCGAACAGACGGTAGGTGCCGCCGTACAGGTCCTCGGTGACCACGATGTGGTCGCCCTGTTTGAAGAGGAGGAGCAGGCTGGTGATGGCGGCCATGCCGGTGGCGTAGGCGAAGCCTCGACAGCCGTTGTCCAGCCGGGCCATCCCCTGTTCCAGGGCCTGCCGGGTCGGGTTGCCGGAGCGGGTGTAGTCGTAGCCGGTGCTCTGGCCGAGGCCGGGATGGCGGAAGGTGGCGGTCTGGTAGATCGGGACTGTTACCGCACCGGTGCGGGTGTCCCAGTCGAGGCCGATCTGTACGGTTTGGGTGGCGATGTTCGTGGTCATCTCTCTTCTCCTCACAATGAAAAAGTCCCCTTCCGGGGTGCGGAAGGGGACTTCTCATGTGATTGGTCCGCGCTTCCTTATCTCCCGGAACCAATGGTTCCGCAGGAATTGGCACCTTCCCATGGGGGGGTTGCCGCGACGTCAATGGGCCTGTCCCTCAGTCGCTCTGGATAAGAATGCTGCTATTCAGTTGTCAGAACATGCTGCCGGATAACCTATTAACTCCGGCAAGTATCGCTTTTTGTATTCTTTACCATTTAGCTTCGGCAAATGTCAAAATGTTTTTCTCCCAGCCGGTTTCATCGCCCCGGCAGCCGTGCTGCAGGGTATGTCGCCTCGAATTCGCGGAGATAGGCGGCCGGCTTCATCATCTGCTGGGTGCGCAGGAGGACCCGGATGATGTAGGGGATCTGGGTCGGCCGGACCTGGCGCATCCAGTCCAGAAGGCTCTTCTCTCCGGAGGTGTTGAGGATGGAGCGGCGCCAGGTTTCGGCGTAGAGCTCGAAGAAGCGGCCAGGGCCCAGTCGGGGCTGCCAGAGGAGGTGGTGCATGTCGAAGTTGGACCAGGGCTGGTCACCGATCCGCTTCTTGACGCTCTCGTAGTATTCGGTGCCGGGAAGGGGGGTGAGGATAGTGAAGCCGGCCCGCTGCAGGCCGTGGTCGGCGACGAACTGCCACAACTCGTGGAAATCCTCTTCCTCCCACTCCGGGTCGATGAGGAAGTTGCCGTTGATGCCGAACCTGAGCGAGCGGGCGACCCGTACCGCCTCGATGCTCTCGTTGACGCCGGCGTCCTTGGTCAGCCCGGCCAGGCCGCGGTCGCTGGCCGATTCGAGGCCGAGAAAGATGTCGAAGTCTTTGGCCAGCGGCCGCCAGGCCGCCATGATCTCGCTGCTGCGGCAGATGAGGTCGGTGCGGGTCTGGACGAGTATCCACCGTTTGAAGATCCCCCGCCGCTTCAGGGCCGCGGCCAGTTCCAGGCTCCGCTCCGGGTTGTACCAGAAGAGATCGTCGGCGACGAAGACCGCATCGCCGGCGGTGGCGAAGTCCTCCACCACGGCGTCCAGGCTCCGCTCCCGGCAGGAGCGGCCGTACAACTGCCAGACCGAGCAGAAACCGCAGCGGTGCGGGCACCCCCGGGCCGTTTCGATGAGCCAGACCGGCTTGAACAGGAGGCAGTGGTAGCCGCTCCGGTGGCGCTCCACCAGATGGCGGGCCGGCAGGGGGACCAGGTCCAGGCAGGTCCGCTCGGGGAGCGACGGAGTGGTCAGCCAGCCGTCCCGGGTCCTGAGCCTGAGGGCCGGCACCGTTTCAAGAGTTCTCCCCGTGTCGATCGCCTCTACCAGGGCGGGGATGACCTCCTCCCCGTCGTCCAGGCAGATGGCGTCGATCTCGTCGCGCTCCAGCGGGCCGGAAAAGGCGGCGGCCGCGTGGCCCCCGACGACGATGAAGACGTCGGGACTTGCCCGGCGTACCTCCCGGGCGGTCTCAATGATCCGGTCGTACTCCAGGGCATGGAGGCAGGAGATGCCGACCAGGCGCGGCCGACTGCGACGGACCCAGGCCGCCGGGCCGGGACGGAAGCGGAGATCGGCAATGGTGACCCCATGGCCGCGTGCCAGGAGGGCGGCGCCGAGGTATTCGAGACCGAGCGGCTCGACCCTGAAGAAGGGGCCGAGACCGAACCGGTCGTCACCGGGATGGGGGCGAAGGAGCAGAATATTCATGGGTGTGTGTGGGCATGGGATGCAGGTTGACGGACGACTATATCAATTCGGACCTGCTTTGACCAGTGTTTTGGGCGCCTGCCTGGCGGCACTTTTACACAACTATTACGCGCATCAAAACCGTGGGCGACTATACTTTCTGGACAAATGAATCGGTAGTCTAGATACACGGAGGTGCCCATGAACGTCCTCCTGGTCTACCCTCGCTATCCCGATACCTTCTGGAGCTTCCGTCACGCCCTCAAATTCCTCGGCAAGAAGGCCGGCTTCCCTCCCTTGGGGCTCCTGACGGTCGCTTCGTACCTCCCCCCTGACTGGCAGGTCAGGCTCATCGACCTGAATGTCGACATCCTCGCCGACCGCGACATCCTCTGGGCCGACCTCCTCCTTATCAGCGCCATGACCGTGCAGCGGGAATCGGCTGAGGAGGTGATCGCCCGCTCCCGCCGTCTCGGGACCAGGACCGTTGCCGGCGGCCCGCTCTTTACCACCTGCCACCATGACTTCCCGGACGTTGACCACCTGGTCCTGGGGGAGGCCGAGCTGACCTTCCGGCCGTTCCTGGCCGACCTGTTGGCCGGGAAGGCCGCTCGCCTGTATGCCGCCGATGGCTGGGCCGACCTCCGGGAGACACCGCCGCCGCGCTGGGAACTCCTGGACATCCGTTCCTACGCCGCCATGAATATCCAGTACTCCCGCGGCTGCCCGTTCGACTGCGAATTCTGCGACATTACCCAGCTCTTCGGCCGGCAGCCGCGTACCAAGGGCCGGGAACAACTGGTGGAGGAGTTGGAGGCGCTCTACCGTCGGGGGTGGCGTGGCGGGGTCTTTTTCGTCGACGACAACTTCATCGCCGACCGGTCGAAGCTGAAGCGGGAGATCCTGCCGGCCATGATCGACTGGCTGGAGCGGCGGAAACACCCCTTCTCCTTCTTCACCGAGGCGTCCATCAACCTGGCGGATGATCCCGAACTGATGGAGCTGATGGTGCGGGCAGGTTTCGAGGAGGTCTTCGTCGGCATCGAAACGCCCCATGACGGGGGGCTGCACGAGAGCGGTAAGGTCCAGAACCGGAACCGCGACCTGATCGCCAGCGTCCGGAAGATCCAGCACGCCGGGCTGCAGGTGCAGGGAGGGTTCATCGTCGGCTTCGACAGCGACCCCCCCTCCATCTTCGAGAAACAGATCTGCTTCATCCAGGAGAGCGGCATCGTCACCGCCATGGTCGGCATGCTCACCGCCCTGCGGGGGACCAAGCTCCACAGCCGGCTGGCGGAGGAGGGGCGGCTCCTGCGCGATGCCACCGGCAACAACACCGCCATTGCCCTGAACTTCGTTCCTCGCCTCCCCATGGAGACGCTGGTGGAGGGATACCGCACGATCCTCTCCACCATCTACGCACCCAAGCCTTACTACCAGAGGCTTCTCAGGTTCCTCAACGAATACCGGCCGGTCAGGAGCGGCAGCCCCCGACTGCGGTGGTGTCACCTCCGCGCCCTGGTGACATCCATGCTCGTCCTCGGGGTGGTGGGGAGTGAGCGGCTCCAGTACTGGCGGCTCTTCTTCTGGTCCCTGCTCCGGCGGCCACGGCTCTTCCCCCTGGCCATCACCCTTGCCATCTACGGGTTCCACTTCCGGAAGATCACCGAGCAGATAGGCGCCCGCGACGCATTGGACGCCTGCTGCCCGGAATAGTCGGTGCCGGTGCCAACGGACTACGGCTAGCTGCTTACTTGTGATGGCACTCGCTGCACTTGGTGGGACCGGCGTTCCCTTTCACGTGGCACCCCTTGCAGACGTCGTGGGCCATCTCCTTGCCGAACCCTTCGATCTTTCCACCCTGGCCGGATGCGTGACAGGGGGTGCAGACATGTTTCATGTCAATATGCTTCTGGTGTTCGAAGGCGACGTTGCCGCTCTTGGCCGGGAGATCCATGGTTTGCTTCGGCTCTTCCGCACAGGCCAGACCGGTACTGAGGATGGTTGCTGCAGTGAGGGCGATGATCAGTTTCATGAGCGCTCCTTTCGTACAACCTTTTATTTTTCGCATAAGTATAGACGTTCGCCGGCCGGCTGCAAGCTCACCTCCGTAAACTGATGCGCAGGTGGGAGAGTGAGCGCTGCCGGCAAGGGAATCTTTGTTTGCCGTTGTCGCGGAATCGCGCTATCTTCACCCGGCCGGACATATTCCCGGCAGGCGCTGCCTGCCGTCACGAGGTGAACATGCGCAGCATTCGCAGAACTCTCTGTACCGCGGTTTTCCTGGCCGCCGCAGCGGTCGTCCCGGCCATGGCAGGCACCGACGGTGCAACGCCCGCCGTCATACCCGCTCCCCCTGCGGCAACAGCTCCGGCTCCCGCCGTTGCTGCGACCCCGCAGGAGCAGAAAAAGGTCGGGCCCTACCAGACCCTCCGGATCGGCTATCTGGACATCACCCGGATCGGCAACGAGTCGTCGCCGGGAAAGGCGGCCCAGGGCCGCCTCAAGGCAAAGGCCGAGAAGTATCAGTCTCAGATAGCAGCCAAGCAGAAGCAGCTGGAGAAGCAGAAGGCCGCCATCGAGGCGAAGCTGCCGTCCATGCTCCCGGAGCAGCGGGCCGCCAAGGCCAGGGAGTTCGAAAAAAAGGTGGAGGAGTACCGGAAGTTCGTGCAGAACGCCGAAAAGGAGATGAAGCCCCTGGAGGAGGAACTTACCCGCTCTCTGGTCGGGATGATCGAAAAGGTGGCCTCAGACTACGGCAAGGCCAACGGCTATGCCGCCATCGTGGTGAAGAAGGAGCTGCTCTACCAGGGGAGCGTGGTGGCGGTGCAGGATGTGACCGAAGATATCCTCAAACTGGTCAACGAACAGGGGGAGAAGAAGTAGCAGGAGCACTCACCACGGCGACGCGGAGATGACCGCGTCTCCGTGCCTCCGTGGTTCAAATGCCGTTGCGGGTCACTGCACTGCTCCCTCCCTGATCCCTTCCAGCTCTTCCCACCTCTGGTAGGCCGCGGTCAGCTCCTCTTCCAGTTGCGCCAGCCGGGCGTTGATCGCCGCGACCTCGGTGCCGGCGGTCCGGTAAAAGTCCGGATCGGACAGGGTCCGGTGCAGGGACTCCTGCTCCTCCTCCAGAGCGGCGATCCGCTCCGGCAACGCTTCCAGTTCCCGCTCCTCCTTGAAGGTCAGTTTGCGGGGGCGCTCAGCCGGTTTTTTCGTCCTTTCCGACGCCGGTTTCGGCGCTGCCGTCACAACGGTTGCCTCTGCCGCCGCCAGCCTGAGCCAGTCGGCGTACCCCCCCACAGACTCCCGCACCGTGCCGTCGCCGGTCAGGACAAGGGTGCTGGTCACCACATTGTCCAGGAATTCCCGGTCATGGCTCACCAGGAGCAGGGTGCCGGAGTACTCCATCAGCAGGTCCTCCAGCAGGTCCAGGGTCTCGGCGTCCAGGTCGTTGGTCGGTTCGTCCATGACCAGCACGTTGGATGGCCTGGTGAAGAGCTTGGCCAGGAGGAGGCGGTTCCGCTCGCCGCCGGAGAGGATCCGTACCGGGGTCCTGGCCCGGTCCGGGGAGAAGAGGAAGTCCTGCAGGTAGCCGATGATATGACGGGGCTTGCCGTTGATGATGAGGGTGTCGTTCCCCTCTCCCACGTTCTCCTGGACCGTTTTGTCGGGATCGAGCTGCTCACGCAGCTGATCGAAGTAGATGACCTCACGGCGGCTGCCGAGTCGCACCGTTCCTTCCGTCGGCTCCAGTTCCCCCAGCAGGATACGGAGCAGGGTGGTCTTGCCCGAGCCGTTCGGACCGATGATCCCCACCCGGTCCCCGCGCATGATGGTGGTGGTCAGGTTCCGGATGATCGGCCGGCCGTCGTAGGCGAAGGACGCTCCTTCCGCCTCGGCCACCAGTGCACCGGAGCGGTCGGCCTCCTGCAGCTGCAGCTTCACCTGCCCGGTCCGCTCGCGGCGCTGACGCCACTCCTCGCGCATCTTCTTCAGCGCCCGTACCCGCCCTTCGTTACGGGTGCGGCGGGCCTTGATCCCCTGGCGGACCCACGCCTCCTCCTGGGCAAGCTTCTTGTCGAACAGGGCCTGGCGGGTGGCTTCCGCTGCCAGCAGCTCCTCCCGCCGCTCCACGAACGCCTCGTACCCGCAGGAAAAGGCATACAGCTTCCCCCGGTCCAGTTCGGCGATCCGGTTGGCCAGCCGCCGGGCAAAGGCCCGGTCGTGGGTGACGAACAGGAAGGTCTTGACCTGTTTGAGCAGGAACTCCTCCAGCCAGACGATGGTGTCGATGTCCAGGTGGTTGGTCGGTTCGTCCAGGAGGAGGATGTCGGGGGATGAGACCAGCGCCCGGGCCAGCAGCGCCCGCCGCTTGGTCCCGCCGGAGAGGGTGGCGAAGTCGGCATCGGGGTCGAGGGAGAGTCGGCCGAGGACCCGTTCCACCTCCTGGTGCAGGTGCCAGCCTCCCGTCTCCTCCAGCCCCTTCTGCAGCTGTTCAAGGCGCTTGAGCAGCTCCTGGGTCGCCTCGCTGGCCAGTCGATGGCTGACCTGATGGTATTCGGCCAGGAGTGAGGTAGCCTCGCCCATTCCGCCGGCGACCACGTCGAAGACCGTCCCGGACAGGCCCTGGGGGATCTCCTGGGAGACCACGGCTACCTTGAGCCCCTGTTGACGATCTATTTCGCCCGATTCGGGGGGGAGTTCGCCGCTGATCACCTTCAGCAGCGTCGACTTGCCGGTGCCGTTGCGCCCCAGGAGGCAGAGCCGGTCGCCCGGTTCCAGTTGCAGCGAAATGCCGTCGAAGAGCGGCGGACCGCCAAAGGCGAGGGTGATGGCGCGCAGAGAAATCAGTGACACGGGGACTCCTGTAGATGCGGATCGATAAAGGGGACATCATCTCCTTTTTGCAGCAGTTCGTCAACCGTCAGCAGCGAAGAAGGGGGAGGGGCGCATGGCCCCTCCCCCTTCTCTTCAGCACGATGTAACTGCGGTTTAGTTGGCGTTCACGAACGCCTTGATGTCGGTCAGGTTGGTGGCCGAAAGCGTGATCCCCTTGTGTCCCGCCACGCCGGCCGTCGGGAATTTGCCGCTGATCAGGCTCCCGGCGCCGGAGAGATCGGGCGCCGATCCTGTTGCGTCGTAGGTGCCGAGACTATGGCAGCCGGCGCAATTGGCGTCATACACCGCCTTCCCCGGCAGCGGGGCAGGCGTCGGTGTGGGAGTCGGTGTCGGGGCAGGTGTGGGCGCCGGCGTAGTGGTCGTCACCAGCGCGGCAGCGATGGCCTGGACCTCTGCCGTTGTCAGGACGCGGGTGGCGTACGGCGGAGCTGCCATGCGGGTCTGGATCTGGGCAGCGGTCGCCCCCTTCTTGGCCGAGGTGGCCAGAGGATTGTGGCAGGAGGCGCAGTTGGCGGTGTACAGTGCGGCCCCGTCAGGCGCGGGGGCCGGGGTCGGCGTAGGGGTGGGGGTTGGTGTCGGCGTCGGTGTGGTCACCAGCGCGGCAGCGATGGCCTGGACCTCTGCCGCAGTCAGGACTCGGGTGGCGTACGGCAGAGCTGCCATGCGGGTCTGGATCTGGGCCGCGGTCGCTCCCTTCTTGGCCGAGGTGGCCAGGGGATTGTGGCAGGAAGCGCAGTTGGCGGCGTAAAGCGCGGCTCCGTCGGGCGCGGGGGCCGGCGTGGGAGTCGGGGTCGGAACCGGCGTAGTGGAGAGGATGGTCACCCTGGTTGCCACGATTGCGCCGTTGGCGGAGAACCCTTCCACGAGGACCTTGACGTTGTTCGCCAGGCCGGTCAGGTTGAGCGCGGAGGCGTCGACGGTGATGCCGTCGACCATGAAGCTGGACTGCGACGCAAAACCGGTCACCATTCCCTGCAGCCGGACGCTCTGGCCCTCTTCGGGCTCGACTTCGGCCTTGCGTACCTCGATCTCGGACGCGGCCAGCGTGCCGGTCAGGCCGGAAAGGGTCCCCTCAACCTTCACAAAGGCCCCGACAGAGAGCAGCGCCGGCAACTTCTTGCCGGAGGTCACCTGGAGGGAGCCGATGGTGAACGACTGGTCGGAGACGCCGGTTACTATCCCCCGGATCTTCACCGGGGTGCTGTTGGCGACGAACTGCGCAGACCTTTTGTGGATACGGGTCGCCTGAATGATCCCCCCCTCGCCGGGGAGGCCGTCGATCTTCACCATGTCGCCGGCTGCAAGGGCGGCCAGGCCGTAGACGCCGCTGAAGCGGGTGGATGCATCCACGAGGATGGTCTGCCCGAGAATGGTAAGCGTATTTCCGGCAACATCGACGCCGGCCACCGGTCCCTTCAGGAGGTTCTCGTGATGGATCTCCCGGGCCTCCCCCTTCTTCCCGTCATGGTCGCCGCGGATCTCGACCACCATCCCCACCTGGAGTTGATCGTCAGACGGATCGTCGTCGTTGTCCAGGGCGATTGACGCGCCGGCAACATCGAACTGCACACCGTTGATGGAGAGGCTCCCGCTCGGGGACTTGGCGACGATGCCGGCCGCCTGGGTGCTGCCGGTAGCGGAGATATCGGTTATCACGCCGCTGGTAAGCTTGGCGGGAGCGGCACTGCTGCCGGTGGAACCGCCGCCACCACACCCCGCAAAGGAGAGGGCGGCTACTGCCAGTATGGTTGCAGAGATAATGCGTTTGTAGTTCATATATCCTCCTGTGATGCATCTGCTTTGGAACGATTGTGTGCTCCGTGGAGCGTTGGTTGCCTCTGATGTGCCCGGGTCGCGGGCTGTCCGGTGCGAATTGGCCAGATTCTCATCGGCAAGCATGCGCGGCGCGGCCGACGTTGTACGTTTTCCCCAGAAGCCAGGGACCTTTTCACCTCCCGAGTGGCTGCCGGCCTTTGGCAACAAAAAAGCCGGGTGCCTGAATATCGTGGATATTTCGGCAACCCGGCTGTCTCGGTGAGACCCTGTAGGCTTTCCGCCCCATCCTCGCGGATGGTTTAGTATTATCGTTTATCGCCTATGTTTGTGTCGGCTTACCCCATGGAAGCGGGCCGGCACAAATTGTTCGCTAAGCGGTAATTTACTGGTGATGCGTCTCCTTATGCCGATTTTTGGCAACAAAAAAGCCGGGACCGAATATCGGTGAGATATTTCGGCGACCCGGCTGTCTCGGTGAGACCCTGTAGGCTTTCCGTCCCATCCTCGCGGATGGTTTAGTATTATCGTCTATCCACTGCTTGTTCTGCTCTGTGCAGCGCCAAGATAGGAGAACAGGCCGGGGGAGTCAAGAAAAAAATTAATTCCTTAATGAATAATTTAGGTATTTCAGTATGTTGGGCTGGGTGATGGTGCGGTCCGGTCAGCCGCCAGCCCGTTTTGCCTTCATCCCCTTTTGCGACAGTTCTGCGACGATGAGATCGCAGTGGTCCCCCTGGATTTCTATGGTGCCGTCCTTGATCGTCCCGCCGGTACCGCAGCGGCGCTTCAAGGCCCCGGCCAACTCCTTCAACTCCTCGTCCGAGCCGGAGAGGCCGGTCACCACCGTGACGGTCTTGCCGCCGCGCCCCTTGGTTTCCCTCCTGACCCTGGCAATGCCGTCGCTTGTCGGCCGAATCGTCTGTTTCCGGCAGCTGCAGGCGCTGGCGGCCTTGCCGCAACCGGGGCAGACACGTCCCAGCTCGGACGACCAGACCAGCGACGAGCCACTCTGTTTTTTGCTCATGCGTTCCCCCCCGAATTCATCTCTCACCCTTCACGCAGACGGCATATTTGAGATAACGCCCCTCCGGGAAGGTGACCGGGTAGGGGAAGTCCTCCGGCTGACCGGCCAGGGTGATGACGCGCAGATCGCTGCCGGCCTGGAGCGCGCCGCGACGTAACTCCTTCAGGTAGTCCGCCACCTCGACCTTCTGGTGGTTGGACGAGGCGATCAGAAGCCCCCCCGCCGGCAGCAGCGGGAGCGCGGCAGCCACCAGCTCTGCGGTTCCCCCCCGGGTGGTGAAACGGCTCTTGGTCGTGGTGGAAAACGAGGGGGGATCCATGAGGACGACGTCGTACCGTTTTCCCCCCCGGGCCAGATCCGCAAGCACGGCCAGGCAGTCGCCGACGACGAATTCGTGGCGTTTCGGGTTGAGCCGATTGGCGCCGAAGTTGGCCCTCCCCCAGTCGGTGTAGCCTGGCGAGGCGTCAACGCTGGTCACCAGGGTTGCCCCGGCCGACGCGGCCGCCACCGAGAAAGCGGCGGTGTAGGAAAAGAGGTTCAGCACCCGCTTGCCGTGTACCCTGGCCATCAGGTCGCGGCGGTTCCGGCGCTGGTCCAGGAACAGGCCGGTGTTGAGACCCCGCTCCATGCTCACCAGGAACTGCAGGCCGTTCTCCCGCACCGTGAGCGGGTCCGGCGCGGCTGAGCCGGCCAGGAGCCGGCCGTACCTCTTGGTCTCGCTTACCGCCTCCAGTTCCCGCGTTTTCTGGGGACGGGTCTTTTCGTAGATCCCGGCCGGTGCGAGCAGATCCTGCAGCACCCGGGTAACGTTCTGCAGGTGCGGTCGCCACCCTGCGGAGTAGAGCTGCAGGAGGAGGTAATCACCGTACCGGTCGACGGTCAGGCCAGGGAGACCGTCCCCTTCGCCGTTCACCAGGCGGTAGGCGTCCGTATCACCCAGGTCGGCGTGGTTGCGGCGGAGTTCGATGGCCGGCTCCAGCCTCTTCCTGAGCCAGGTCGGGTCGAGACGGAGGCGTTCCCTTGAGAGGACGCGGGCAACGATCCGGTCCGTCGGATCGAGCAGGGCCGTGGCGAGAAAGCGGCCGCCGGTATCGGTCAGTTCGACCAGTTGGCCCGCCGTACCTGCCGGCCACCGTTTGGTGTAGGCGTCGGCAATGATCCACGGATGCCCCAGTTCCAGCATCCTGACACTCTCAGGGCCGACGATCCAGCCACTACCTTGTTTCATGGGAACCTCTCGGGTGCGAAGCGGGCTTTGCGCCCTGATAGCAGAAATACAGACCTGTTTTATACAATGAAAGCCCTGCTCGCACAATCGACGTTTATCGGTCCCGCTGGATCGCTGCCGCGGCTCTTCATGAGAAATGGAAGTTTTCGCTCAATGGACGCGTTACTTCGGGTATACTTTTCGAAACTTCCGGTGGAGGTGTTCCATGTCCGCAACCGTTCGCCGTTCAGTCTGCCCCTACGATTGCCCCGATGCCTGCGGTATGCTGGTCACCGTCGAAGAGGGGCGCGCCGTCCGCGTTGCCGGGGACCCTGACCACCCCTACACGCGGGGACTCCTCTGTCCGAAGATGAACCGGTATGAGCGGACCGTCCATTCGCCGCGGCGGCTCACCACGCCACTGCTGCGCCGCGGCGCAAAGGGGGAGGGGGAGTTCGTCCCCATTCCCTGGGACGAGGCGGTTCAGCGGATCTGCAGCCGGTGGCAGGAACTGATCGCTTCCTTCGGGGCCGAATGCATCCTCCCCTATTCCTATGCCGGTACCATGGGGCTGGTGCAGAGGAATAGCGGCCACCCCTTTTTCCATCGCCTCGGCGCCTCGCGGCTGGATCGGACCATCTGTTCGCCTGCCAAGGATGCCGGCTGGAAGGCTGTCATGGGGGAGACGCCCGGGGTGGACCCGGGCGAAATGGGGGAGAGTGACCTGATCATCCTCTGGGGGATCAACGCCGTGGCCACCAGCATCCACTGCCAGCGGGATGCCCAGGAGGCCCGGCGACGCGGTGCCAGGGTATGGGCGATCGACACCTGGCGGACCCCGACGCTGGAGGCCGCCGACGAGGCGTTCCTGGTCAGGCCGGGAGGGGACGGGGCTCTGGCCCTGGGCATGATGCACGTGCTGGTTCGCGAGGGGCTGGTGGATTCTTCCTTTATCCGTGACAACGTCCTCGGCTTCGAAGAGTTCAGTGCGAAGGTCCTGCCGGAGTGCTCGCCTGATTCGATGGCGCCGGCATGCGGCGTGGCGGCTGCGGATATCCAGCGGCTGGCGCGAGGCTACGCCGCCTCGCAGGCCCCGTTCATCCGCCTGGGGAGCGGCCTTACCCGTTACGGCAACGGCGCCATGACCGTCCGGACCATCGCCTGCCTGCCTGCCCTGGTCGGCGCCTGGCAGCGCCCCGGTGGGGGGCTTCTCTGTGGCACGTCCACTGGCCCGGCCTTCCCGCTCGCCCGCCTGCTGCGGGAGGACTTCATCACCAAGCCGACCCGGCTGGTGAACATGAACCGCCTGGGCGAGGCCCTTACCCTGCTGGGCGATCCACCGGTCATGTCCTTGTACGTCTACCACTCCAACCCGGCGTCCATCACGCCGGACCAGAACGCAGTGATACAGGGGCTTTTGCGCCCCGATCTCTTCACCGTGGTCCACGAGCGGTTCCTGACCGACACGGCCCGCTACGCCGACATCGTGCTGCCGGCAACCTCGTCCCTTGAGCATCCGGACCTCTACCGGAGTTACGGCACCTACGTGGCCCAGCGCGCAGCTGCAGTCATTCCGCCGGTGGGGGAGTCCCGGGCCAACTGGGAGCTTTTCGCTCTCCTGGCCAAGGGGATGGGGTGGGATGAGCCCTTCTTCCATCAGTCAGCGGACGAACTGATCGAGCTCCTGATCGATCAGGATACTGCCTGGCGCGGGCCGGCCGAGAACTGCAGCCTGCGGCGTGGCGAACCGGTTGGACTGACGGCACCGACGAGTGCCAGAGGGGAGTGGCAGACCCCTTCCGGGAGGATCGAGATCCGGAACGACCGTGAGCCGCATCCGCTCCCCTGCCTCCTCAGACCCCACGCTGCCGGCGACGGTCTCCCGCTCCTCCTGCAGTCGGCGCCGACCCCGTTCGCCCTGAACGCCTCGTTTTACGAACGGGACGATCTGCGCGAGAAGCAGGGGTGCATGGTGCTCATGATGAATCCGGCCGACGCCGCATCCCGCGGTCTGTCCGACGGGGAGCAGGTCGTGGCCGGCAACCAGGTGGGGGAGGCGCGGTTCACCCTGAAGATCAGCGATCGGGTGCCGGCCGGAACGGTGGTGACCGAAGGGGTCTGGTGGGGGGAGTTCATCCCCGGCAGGCGCGGGGTCAACAGACTTACGTCACAGCGGCTGACCGACCGGGGGAACGGCAGCACGCTGTACGACGTGGCGGTGGATGTCTGGAAGCAGGTTGACGGTATCTAGCCGCCGCAGGAGATGCGTCAGGTCTCAGCTCACGAAACCACCACGCCGCCGGAAACGACAAACTTGACCGCCTCCTCGACGGTCATGCCGCTGTCGCAGACGTCGGCCTCGCGGAAGAAGAGGGCGAATCCCGAGGTGGGATTGGGCATGGTCGGCACGTAGACCACCAGCAGCCGTTCGCCGTCGCGCTCCACCTCGGCGGTAACAAAACCGACGGCGCGTACCCCCGGTCGGGGCCATTCGACGAGGACGGCCCGCCGGTAGGAGCTCTTCCCCTCGCTGAACACCTTCATCAGCTGCTTGCTGGATGTGTAGATGGAGTTGACCAGGGGGATGCGCGAGAGGATTTCGTCCCCCCAATGGAGGAATTGGGTTCCCAGCACGTTGGTGGCCACCAGGCCGGTGAGGTAGATGACGATTGCGCCGGTGATCATGCCAAGGCCGGGGAAGTGGGTCTCTCGGTGACTGATGGCGCTGAAGAGGGTGTCCAGGTAGGCACCGAGGATGCCGTCGGCGAAATTGAAGAGGAATTTGAGGATGAAGATGGTGATCCCCAGCGGGATCACTACAAACAAGCCGGCAAAGAATTTTCCTTTCAGGTGGTTGACGACGCTTTCCATAACCGCTTCCCCCATGTGGAACGTTTTTGCCGAGCATACTCCGTCCCGGGTCGATGTCAACGTTCGGCGACGGAGCTCCATAACGAAAAAAGGGTGCGCCTGACGGCACACCCTTTTTGTTCTTCACCAAGGTAAAAGCTGATTACTTGGCAACCGTCTTGGCCAGCTCGACGGCGATGTCCTTGTAGGGGTTGGCGAACAGGATGATCAGGGCGACAACCAGGACGTAGATGGCGAGGGACTCGATCATGGCGAGACCGATCATCATGGTGGTCAGGATTTTGCCGGAAGCGCCCGGGTTGCGGGAAACGCCTTCAACGGCGCTCTTGACGGCGAGACCCTGGCCGAGGCCGGTACCGAATGCACCGATCGCCATACCGAAACCTGCTGCCAGCATGCACATTGTGAAAAAGCCCATGTTTTTTCTCCTTCTGCGGTTTTTATAATTTTCCTAAACAGTATAGGAAAAGCGAATATGTGATTAGTGTGCTTCTTCCAGCGAGCCCTGGATGTAGATCATTGCCAGGAGCATGAAGACGAATGCCTGGATGAACGATACCAGGACCCCCATCAGCATCATCGGGAGCGGCACCAGGAACGGGGCCAGGGCGAAGAAGATCATCAGAACCAGTTCGTGGCCGTTCATGTTGCCGAAGAGACGCAGCGACAGCGAAAGGGGCCGCGACAGGTGGCCGATGATCTCGATGAAGAACATCAGCGGAGCCAGCCACCAGATGGGGCCGGTGAAGTGGTGGAAGTAATGGATGCCGTGCTCCTTGATCCCGACCACGTGGGTGGAGAGGAACACCACTACCGCACACGCCGCCGTCGTGTTCAGGTTGGCGGTCGGGGGGTAGAAGCCGGGAACCAGTCCGATCAGGTTGGAAACGAGGATGAAGAGTGCCAGGGTGGCGATGAGCGGGAAGTAGCCACGACCCTTTTCACCCATGGTCTCGTTGATCATGTTCTCGATGCCGCCGATCACCACTTCCATGAAGTTCTGCATGCCGGAGGGGACAGATTTCAGGCCGCTGGTGGCCAAGAGCGAGACAACCAGCAGCAGGGCCATGATCAGCCAGGTGTAGGCGATTGCATCCGCACCGGCCGATGAAATGTGCAGCGGCTCGAGCAGTTTGCGAAAGAACTCCAGGAACAATAATGGATGGACCATCTTTTCTATCCTCCCGAACGGTTCGCCGCCAGGTATGCGGCGACCGCTATGATATTCAGAACCAGTACGGATAAACCGAGTAACAACCCGTAAACATCGACCCCCCACACAGCAATGAGCAGGTAAATGGCTACCCCCTGGAGTGTCAGCCTGAGCAGGTAGCGGAGCTGGGCAAAACGCGCCGCCTGACGTGCTTCCAGGTTAAGGGCTCTTGCCAGGATACTTCTGAGCCAGGTGAAGTTGGCGAGAGAGAGCAACCCTCCGGCCAGCACACCGGCCGTGAACGATGGGGTTGCAAACGGCAGGCTGCCGAGAACCAGCACCAACAGTAGTATCCACCCGCCGCGGATCAAGAGGGCGGGGAGTTTTTCGTCATGCATCAGGGTCACGGTCGCCCTTCTTGATCTCCCTGCCGGCTATGACGTAAATGTTGCGGAAGCCGGCAGCAATGCCAATGAAGAGAAAGATGAAGAAAAACCAGGGGGCCGTGCCCAACCACTTGTCCAACTGGAGACCGATGAAAACGCCGATGGCAATGGCCACGACCACCGAGATCCCCATGCTGGAGATCATCCCCAGCGTTCCCAACAGGTTTTTTTTCTCTTTATCCATCCGTGACAGCCGCTTTCTGCCGCCCTGGTCAGGGCGGCACGAAAACTCACGCTAGATAGCATACACGACCCTGCCTGTCAACCGAAAACGGCTTTTTTCTTACAGGGATTTGAAGCTTTTTGCCGCTGCCGCGATGGTCCGATCCAGGTCGGCGTCGGTGTGGGCGACGGATACGAAAGCGGTCTCGAATTGTGAGGGAGCCAGGTAAATCCCCTCGGCCAGCATCAGGCGGAAGTATTTGGCAAAGGCAGTCGTGTCGCAGGTGGCTGCGCTGTCCCAGTCGTGCACCTCGTTCCTGGTGAAGAAGGCGCAGAACATGCTCCCCACACGGGTCGAGTAGAGCGGGAAGTTCGCGTCCCTGGCAGCCTTGGCGATGCCGTCGGCCACGTAGGCGCTCTTCGCTTCCAACTCCTTGTAGAAGCCCGGACGCTGGAGGAGTTTGAGCGTGGCGATGCCGGCAGCCATGGCCAGGGGGTTGCCGGAGAGGGTGCCGGCCTGGTAGACGCCGCCTGACGGGGAAAGGAGCGACATGATCTCTTTCTTCCCGCCGAACGCGCCGACCGGAAGACCGCCGCCGATGATCTTCCCCAGGGTGGTCATGTCGGGTGTGACGCCGTACAGTTCCTGAGCGCCGCCGTAGGCAACCCGAAACCCGCACATCACTTCGTCGAAGATCAGGACGATCCCCTCGTCGGTGCAGAGCGTGCGGAGTCCCTCCAGAAAACCGGGGGCAGGGGGGACGGTCCCCATGTTGCCGGCGATCGGCTCGACGATGATACAGGCGATCTGCCCCTTGTTCTCGCCGATGAGTGTCTTGACCGACGCCAGGTCGTTGTAGGTGGCGGTCAGGGTGTGCTTGGCAAAGTCCTGGGGGACGCCCGGCGAGTCCGGTACCCCGAAGGTGGCTGCGCCGGAGCCTGCCTTGACCAGCAGGGCATCCGAGTGCCCGTGGTAGCAGCCGGAGAACTTCATGATTTTGTCTCGTCCGGTATAGCCTCTGGCCAGGCGGATGGCGCTCATGGTCGCCTCGGTGCCGGAGCTCACCATCCTGACCATCTCGATGGAGGGGACCGCATCGATCACCATCTGCGCCAGGGTGATCTCCATCTCGGTCGGCGCGCCGAAGCTGCTTCCCTTGTCAAGGGCGGCCTTTACGGCGGCAATCACCTCGGGATGGCAATGGCCGACGATCATGGGGCCCCAGGAACCGACATAATCTATATATGCGTTGCCGTCCGCATCATAGATTCTGGCGCCGGCAGCGTGGTCGATGAATAGCGGGTCCGCGCCGACCGACTTGAATGCCCGGACAGGCGAGTTGACACCGCCAGGAATGACGTTCTTTGCTTCAGCGAATAGTGTTGCGGAACGGGTGGTCGACATGGGAGCCTCCGGGAACAGTGTTTTATTAATATTCCATTAATCTGGGCGGATGGTAGCACACCTCATGAGGGAGTTTCAAGCGTGTAAGGGGCTTGAATATAAGGGAGTGCCTGTGAAGATGATGAAGATGAGAAAAAATTTTTATACTTGACATCAAGTGGTAAAAAGCATAATGTTCGCTCGATTGTATACAGTATACGTGCCCCTGTAGCGCCGATTGATAGGCGTATACATAAATGGGACGTCTGGAACGGAGGAAGACAACTATGCTTGGAGCGTACCTGCCGATAATCGTCCTCGTGGCAATAGCCGCGCTCTTCGGTCTCGGGTCGATCATCTTGTCGACACTCATCGGGCAGAAGAAGCCGTCGGTGGTGAAGATGCAGCCGTACGAGTGCGGTTGCGAGCCCGTGGGGAGTGCGCGGGAGCGGTTCTCGATCAAGTTCTACCTGATCGCCATGCTCTTCATCCTGTTCGATATTGAAGCCGTGTTCCTCTATCCCTGGGCCATACTCTTCAAGCGCCTCGGCGTGTTCGGCCTGGTTGAGATGGGGGTCTTCATCGTCATCCTCTTTGTTGGATATATTTATGTATGGAAAAAAGGAGCCTTGGAATGGGAGTAGGACAGCCGCTGGGCGATAACGTTATCACTGCGTCCCTGGATGGCCTGGTCAACTGGGCCAGGAAGTCTTCCATCTGGCCGATGACCTTCGGTTTGGCCTGCTGCGCCATCGAGATGATGGCCACCGGTGCAGCGCACAACGACCTCGACCGTTTCGGCATCATCTTCCGTGCGTCGCCGCGGCAGGCGGACTGCATCATCATTGCCGGCACCGTGACCAAGAAGATGCTGCCGGTAATCAAGACCGTGTATGAGCAGATGCCCGAGCCCAAGTGGGTTGTCGCCATGGGGGCCTGTGCCTGTTCCGGCGGTATTTTCGACACCTATAGCGTGGTTCAGGGGATCGATGAGGCCCTGCCGGTCGATGTGTACATTCCCGGCTGCCCGCCGCGTCCCGAGGCGCTGCTCTACGGGCTCATGAAGCTGCAGGACAAGATCATGAACGACAAGAACTCGTTCGGATCATCCCTCGGCTTCGGCGAACGCGTCGAGTCCGCCGCTTAGACTGCATTCAGAACGACCAGGGGAAAAAGGAATGTCAGAGATGGCTGAAAACAATCGTGCAGTTGTAAAGCTCAAGGAGCGGTTTGCAGCGTCCATCCTGGATGTGAAGGAGTTTCGCGGCCAGGTGACCGTGACGGTCCAGAAGGAGGCGATCGTCGAGATCTGCCAGTTCCTGAAGACCTCTCTGGCCTACAACCTGCTAACCGACGTTACCGCGGTGGACTACCTGGGTAAGCAGGACACTCGGTTCGTGGCGGTCTACAACCTCTACTCGATCCCCAACAAGGATCGGATATTCCTCAAGGCCCCGGTTTCCGAGGCTGACTGCACCATAGATTCGGTGACCGGTCTCTGGAAGTCCGCTCTCTTTCTGGAGCGTGAGGTCTACGACCTGATGGGGCTCAAATTCAACAATCACCCCGACCTGCGCCGGATCCTGATGACCGACGATTGGGTAGGTCACCCGCTGCGCAAGGACTACCCGCTCCAGGGACCGGACCGCGAGCCGTACAAGGGCCGGTTGTCATAACCAGAACTCAGGGACTACTTAACGTCTAACGTAGAGGCGATCAATGGCAAAAGAGACAATGACAGTAAACATGGGGCCCCAGCACCCCAGTACCCACGGCGTGCTCCGGCTGGTTGTCGAACTGGACGGCGAGATCATCGAGAAGATCACGCCGCACATTGGCTACCTGCACCGCGGGGTCGAGAAGCTTTCCGAGCACCGGACCTATCACCAGACCATTCCGCTCACCGACCGTCTCGACTACCTGGCACCCATGAGCAACAACCTGGGGTATGTCCTTGCGGTAGAGAAACTCCTCGGTATCGAGATTCCGGAGCGGGCCCAGACGGTACGGGTGATCATGGCCGAGTTGACCCGTCTGAAGTCACACCTGGTCTGGATCGCCTGCCACGCGCTCGACATCGGCGCCATGACGGTCTTCATCTACGCCTTCCGCGAGCGTGAAAAGGTCATGCAGCTGTACGAGAAGATCTCCGGCGCCCGTATGACCAGCAACTATTTCCGCGTCGGCGGGCTTTCGGCTGACGTCTATGACGGGTTCGAGAAGGACGTGCGGGAGATCGTGGATACCTTCCCCGGTCACTTCGACACCTATGAAGGGCTCCTGACCAAGAACACCATCTGGTGCCAGCGGACCATCGGCAACGGTGTGATCTCCGCGGAGGACGCCATCAACTACGGTATCACCGGCCCGGCACTGCGCGGTTCGGGTGTCGACTGGGATCTCCGTCGCGACAATCCGTACAGTGGCTATGAGAAATACCAGTTCACCGTGCCGGTCGGCGAGAAGTGCGATACCTACGACCGTTACAAGGTGCGGCTCGTTGAGATGCGGCAGGCCGTGAAGATCATCCAGCAGGCTCTTGCCGACCTGAAGCCCGGTCCGGTGCTTGCAGATGCGCCCCAGGTCTGCTATCCGCCGAAGGAAAACGTCTACAACTCCATCGAGGGGTTGATCCATCACTTCAAGATCGCCAGCGAGGGTTTCGCGGTTCCCGAAGGTGAAGTCTACCAGTCGGTAGAGGCCCCCAAAGGGGAGCTCGGCTACTACATCGTCAGCGATGGCGGCAACAAGCCGTACCGGATGCGGATCCGGCCGCCATCATTCGTCAACCTGGGTGCCATTGAGAAGATGGCCAAAGGTGCGATGATCGCCGACCTCGTCGCCGTGATCGGAACCCTTGACATCGTGCTCGGTGAAATCGACCGCTAACCCCTGCAGAGGAGACAGCGCCCATGAGCCACGCTCAGGCCGAAGAGTTGCCAGAAGATAAAGATCTCGATCTTGGACCCGCCAATGCGGTGATCGACAAGTACTTCCACCTGCCGGGGAACCTGATGCCGGTTCTCCAGGGGATCCAGGACGAGTACGGATACGTGCCAAAGCCGACCATCGACCTGGTGGCCGAGCGTCTGAACGTCTATCCGAGCCAGATATTCGGGGTCCTCACGTTCTACGCCCAGTTCCACCTGAAGCCGCGGGGCAAGTTCATCATCCGCGTCTGCGTCGGAACCGCCTGTCACGTCCAGGGGGCTCCCCGGATCGTTGAGACCTTCTTCGACAAGCTGCATATCGGCCATGCCGAAACCACACCGGACCTGCGGTTCACCTTCGAGAAGGTCGCCTGTCTCGGAGCCTGCGGTATGGCTCCGCTGGCCATGGTCAACGACGACACCTTCGGCAAGATGACCGTCCAGAAGGTCGATGAGATCGTTGCCGACTACAGCCAGCGGCCAATGAAGTAAGCAACTCTTCAACAAAACACCAGAGGGCGAATCGCTATGGGTGAAGCAGTAAAGATTCTTATCTGTCAGGGTACCGGTGGGGTATCCGCAGGCGCGAAAAAGGTCGAGGCCGAGTTCCTGAGAGTCATCAAGGAAAAAGGGGTCGACGCCGTTGTCGGCAAGCGCTGCGATATCGTCAAGACCGGCTGCCGCGGACTCTGCGCCAACGACGTTCTGGTCGACATCGTCATGCCGGAACTGGGGCGGGTGACCTACGACTTTGTTCTTCCTGAAGAGGTCGAGAAGATCGTTGACGAGCATATCGTCAACAAGACGGTCATGGAGAAGCGGAAGGCCAAGCCGTACTACAACACCTTCGTCGACCAGCAGATGCGGATCGTCATGTCCGGCTGCGGTGAGATCGATCCTGAAAGCCTGGACGCCTATCTGGCAGTGGACGGCTTCAAGGCCATCGAGAAGTGCGTCAAGGAGATGAAACCGGCCGAGGTGACCGAGGAGGTCAAGAAGTCCGGGCTCCGTGGTCGTGGGGGCGGGGGCTTCCCTACCGGCATGAAGTGGTCCTTCTGTGCCGCCTCTCCCGGAGACAAGAAATACCTGATCTGCAACGCCGACGAAGGTGACCCGGGCGCATTCATGGACCGTTCCATCCTGGAAGGCGACCCCTACTGCGTCATCGAGGGGATGATGATCGCCGCCTATGCCATCGGCTGCTATGCAGGCTACGTCTATGTCCGTGCCGAGTATCCGCTGGCCATCGAACGTCTGCAGAAGGCCCTCGATACCTGCTATGAAAAGGGGTGGCTCGGCAAGAACATCCAGGGCTGGGGGATGGATTTCGACCTCAGGATCAAGAAGGGTGCCGGTGCCTTCGTCTGCGGCGAAGAGACCGCGCTCATGGCCTCCATCGAAGGGGAACGGGGGATGCCCCGTCCGCGTCCGCCATTCCCGGCGGTCAAGGGTCTCTGGGCCAAGCCGACCAACATCAACAACGTCGAGACGTTCGCCAACGTCCGCCACATCATTCTTCGCGGTTCCGCCTGGTATGCCTCGCTCGGCACGGAGACCACCAAGGGGACGAAGATCTTCGCCGTTACCGGCAAGGTGAAGCACACCGGCCTCGTCGAAGTCCCGGCAGGCATGTCGGTCCGTCAGGTCATCTACGACGTCTGCGGCGGCATCCTCAACAACCGTAAATTCAAGGCCGTGCAGGCAGGCGGGCCGTCGGGCGGCTGCATCCCCGGCGAGATCCTCGATACGCCGGTCGACTACGACTCGCTGATCAAGGCGGGCGCCATGATGGGCTCCGGCGGTCTGGTCGTCATGGACGAAACCACCTGCATGGTGGACGTGGCCCGCTTCTTCCTCAGCTTCACCAGGATGGAATCCTGCGGCAAGTGCGTACCGTGCCGTATCGGCCTGAAGGCGATGCTGGACATCCTGGAGCGGATCACCGAAGGTCGTGGCGAAATGGCCGATATCGAGACCCTGCAGGAAATGGGGATGACGATCAAGAAGGCCTCCCTCTGCGGTCTCGGCCAGACAGCTCCGAACCCGATCCTTTCGACCATCAAGTATTTCCGCCACGAGTACGAGGCCCACATCAACGACAAGCGCTGTCCGTCCAACTGCTGCAAGGAGCTGCTCCTTTGGCAGGTGGTTGAGGATAAGTGTGTCAAGTGCGGTGCCTGCTTCAAGGCCTGTCCGGTAGATGCCATTGTCTGGGAAAAGGGGCAGATCGCCTTCCTGGACAAGGAGAAGTGCACCAAGTGCAAATCCTGCTACGATGCCTGCCGTTTCATGGCCATCGAGTAGCGTTCAAGATCCGAGGGAACAGAGGTCGCGATGGTAAATCTGACAGTAGACGACAAGCAGGTAACGGTCCCGAGGGACTTCACCATCTTTGACGCCGCCAAATCGGTAGGCATCAGGATTCCGATCCTCTGCCACGACAAGAAGCTGCATCCGTTCGGCGGCTGCCGCATGTGTCTGGTCGAAGTGGAGCAGATGAAGGGGCGTCTCATTCCGGCCTGCACCACGCCGGTCAGCGAAGGGATGATCGTACGGACCACAACGGACGAGATCGTCAAGGCACGCAAGCTGGTGCTGGAGCTGCTGCTCCTCAAGCACCCGATCGACTGCCCGGTCTGCGACGCTGCAGGGGACTGCGACCTGCAGAATCTGACCTACGAGTACAAGGTCAATGCCAACCACTTTGTCGACGAGAAGTTCGATTGGCCGATCGACTATGAAAACCCACTCCTGGAACGCGATCAGAACCGCTGCATCCACTGCGGCAAGTGTTCGCGGATCTGCGACGAGATCGTCTCCTTCGGTGCCTACTCTTTCATCAACCGCGGCATCGAGGCCAAGATCGGCACCCCGTACGACGGCAAGCTGGACTGCGAATACTGCGGCTCCTGCGTCTCGGTCTGCCCGGTTGGCGCGCTCATCGCCCGTCCCTTCAAGTTCAAGGCCCGCTGGTGGGCGCTGAACAAGGTGAAGAGCGTCTGTTCCTACTGCGGCACCGGCTGCCAGCTGACCCTTGGTGTCAAGGACAACAAGGTCCTTACCACGATCTACGACGAGGACCAGGGGTTCCATAACGGACAGCTCTGCACCCGCGGCCGCTTCGCGTACCAGTTCGTCAACAGCGACCAGCGCCTCACCACCCCGCTCATCCGGAAGGGGAATTCGCTGGTAGCCGCCAGCTGGGACGAGGCACTCGCTCTCATCGCTGAGCGTCTGCAGGGGGCACGGCAGAACCCCGCCTCGGCAGCGGCTCTGGTTTCTCCGCGTCTGACCAACGAGGAACTCTTCCTTGCCAAGAAGTTCTTTGGCGGCGCCCTGGGGATCGAGGCTATCGATCACTCCGCCGGGTATGCCCATGCTGCCCTCACGGAAGGACTCAAGGAAAGCCTCGGGCAGACCGCGTCCCCCTCCGTTATCGCCGACATCCAGAAGACCAACCTGCTGCTGGTGATCAAGACCGATGCCTATGAGACCCACCCGGTCATCGGCTTCGAGATCAACCTGGGGGTCAAGCGGAAGGATGTGGACCTGCGGATCCTCTCCGACAAAAAAGGGAAACTGGCGAAACTGCCCAAGGCACAGACCTATCTGCACAAGCCGGGCACCGAGCTCCTGCTGCTCAACGCCCTGGCCAAGGCGATCATCGACGCCGGGCTTGCCGATGCGTCAGCCCAGGCACTCCCCGGGTTCGACACACTGAAGGGAGCCCTTGCCGACTACACACCGGAAACGGTTGCCGCCTCCTGCGGGGTCGCGGCCGAGGACATCAAGACCCTGGCTGCCGACTACGCCAAGGCTGAAAAGGCACTCATCCTCCTCCCCGTCGGTCTCGGCTATGTCGGACACGGCAAGGAGCTGGCACAGGCCGTGGCCAACCTCGTGCTCCTGACCGGCAAGCTCGGCAAGGAAGGTTCCGGTCTCCTGGTCATGGCCGAGAAGAACAACAGCCAGGGCGCCGTGGATCTCGGCCTCTACCCGGCTGATCCGGCCAAGGGCACTGCGGCGATTCTGGACGGCTGCGCCAACGGCTCTGTCAAGACCCTCTACATCGCCGGCGAAAACCCGGTGGTTGCCTATCCGGATCGGAAGAAGATCGAGGCCTCCCTGGACAAGGTCGAGTTCCTGGTTGTCCAGGACCTCTTCCTGACCGAGACCGCCCAGAAGGCCCACGTGGTGCTGCCTGCCTGCTCGTTTGCCGAGAAGGACGGTTCCTTCACCAGCGTCGGCCGGGCCGTGCAACGGGTAAACAGGGCCATCAAGCCTCTGGGCGAGGCGCGGAGCGATTTCGACATCTTCAAGGCGCTCTTTGCCAAGCTCGGCGCTGAGTCGCCCGTCCAGACCCCGGCAGAAGCCTTTGCCGCCATCGCCGCCGAGGTCCCTGCCTATGCCGGACTGACCCTGGCCGGGCTGGGCGACACCGGCGTGGTCTACGACGTGAAGTGCGCGCCGAAGCTTGTTGCCGTCAAAGGGACGCAGCCGGCTACCGAGAGCGGCAAGTTCGCCCTGCTCGGCGGCAGCGCCCTCTATCACAACGGCACCATGTCCCGCTTCGGCGAGGGACCGATGCATGTCTGCGCCGATCCCTACGTTGAGCTGGGGCGCGAGGATGCCAAGGCTCTCTCCATCGCTGACGGCGACCTGGTTACCGTGAAGGCCTCCGCCGGGGAGCTCAGGCTCAAGGCGAAGGTCGGGCTCCGCATGCCGCAGGGGGTGGTGTTCGCACCCTACCACTTCGGCGAGCAGTCACTCAACAGCATCGTCACCGGGTCAGCCGTGACCTGGGTGAGTATCAGCAAGTAACGACTACGCCAAATCTTCACTAAAGGGGAAGAGGATAGAATGGAAATTTTAGGACTGCCGCTTATCTATTACGGAGCCATGCTTGTGAAGGTGCTCGTGGCCTTTGTCTTTGTCCTTCTGACGGTGGCCTACGCGACGTACGCCGAGCGGAAGATCATCGGCCACATGCAGGTCCGCCTCGGTCCCATGCGGACCGGCTGGCACGGCCTCCTGCAGCCGATCGCCGACGGCGTGAAGCTCTTCTTCAAGGAAGAGATCGTCCCGAGCCAGGCCAGCAAGTTTGCATTTCTCATTGCGCCGCTGGCCGCGCTGATCACCGCCTTCATCTCTTTCGCCGTTATCCCCTTCGGCGATACGATCGAGGTGTTCGGCTACAAGGTGCCGATGCAGATCGCCGCCGTGGCCGACAACGCCGGCAAGGTCTTCGACATCAACGTCGGGGTCCTCTACATCCTGGGTATGGCCTCGCTGGGCGTCTACGGCATCGTCCTCGCCGGCTGGTCATCCAACAGCAAGTACTCGCTCCTGGGGGGGCTCCGCTCATCGGCTCAGATGATCTCGTACGAACTGGCTGCCGGCCTGGCCATCGTCTGCGTCTTCATGCTCTCCGAGTCGCTCTCCCTGCAGAAGATCGTTGCCGATCAGGCAGGACTCTTCGGCTGGTACATCTTCCGCAACCCGTTCATGTTCGTTGCAGGGATCATCTTCTTCATCTGCTCCCTGGCCGAAATCAACCGTACCCCCTTCGACCTGCCGGAAGCGGAGACCGAACTGGTATCCGGTTTCTGCACCGAGTATTCGAGCATGAAGTACGCCATGTTCTTCATGGCAGAGTATGCCAACATGGTCACCGTCTGTGCCGTTACCACCACCCTCTTCCTGGGCGGCTGGCACGGTCCGCTCCCGCCGGTGCTCAACTTCATCGCCAAAGTCTACTTTTTGATCTTCGTCTGCATGTGGGTCCGGGCCACCTATCCCCGTTACCGCTACGACCAGCTCATGCGTCTCGGCTGGAAGGTGTTTCTGCCGATCACGCTGCTCCTGATTGTCGGCAACTCCATCTGGATCACGCTGTTCCAGCACTGACCCGCACCGGTTGAGACGAAAATTTCTGAGAGGATAAGCCCATGATTACGCCACTGCTGCAAGGCCTGAAAATAACCCTGGCGCACATGTTCAAGAAGCCGATCACCCTGCAGTACCCAGATGAGCGGCCCGTGGTCAGACCAAGCTTCCGCGGTCTCCACGCCCTGAAGGTCTCCCACGATCGGGCGAAATGCGTTGCCTGCTATCTCTGCCCCACCGTCTGTCCGGCCAAGTGCATCACGGTCGAGGCGGGTGAGGATGCCAAGCACGACAAGTACGCTGCGAAGTACGAAATCGATCTTCTCCGCTGCATTTTCTGCGGCTACTGCGTCGAAGCCTGCCCGGTAGACGCCCTGAAGATGACCGAAGCCTTCGAACTGGCCAATTACAAACGGGCGGACTTTGTCTTCACGAAAGAGCGACTCTTAGAAAAGAAATAAAGGAGCAGCAATGGAATCGATCTTCTTCACCATCGTGGCTGCAGCGGCGATCCTGTTCAGCCTCCTCGTCATCACCTGCAAGAACCCGATCAACAGCGCCCTTTCGCTGGTGATGACCTTCTTCTGCCTGGCGACCTTCTACGTGATGCTCGACGCTCCGTTCATGGCAGCCATCCAGGTGATCGTCTATGCAGGCGCGATCATGGTGCTCATAATCTTCGTCATCATGCTCCTGAACGTCAGGACCGAGTCTGGCCGCCGGACAAGCCACGCACTCTTCATCGGCGGGGCGACCGGGGTATTTCTTCTCTTCCAGACGTTCTACCTCCTGAACCGGAGCAGCCTGACCGGCGCCAAGGGTGTGATCGACTCGGCAATGATCCAGCAGGTCGGCCATACCGAACTGATCGGCACGGCCATGTTCACCGAGTTCCTCCTCCCCTTCGAGGCGGCCTCAATCCTCCTGCTGGCGGCGATTGTCGGTGCCGTCGTACTGTCCAAGAAAAAACTCTAACGGGAGACGCGACATGCTTGCCCTGCACAACTATCTGATCGTTAGCGCCATTATCTTTGCCATCGGCACCATCGGGGTTCTCACCCGCCGCAACGCCATTGTCATCTTCATGTGCGTGGAGATGATGCTGAACGCGGTCAACCTGACCTTCATCGCCCTCTCCAAGTACCTGGGGAATCTGGATGGACAGATCTTCGTCTTTTTCGTCATGACCGTTGCCGCTGCCGAAGCCGCAGTCGGCCTGGCTCTGATGATCGCGTTCTACAAGAATCGCGAGTCCATCGACGTTGAGGATGTCAATCTCCTCAAGTGGTAATGAACATTCATAATACCTACGGAATTTTCTGATAAAGGAGTCTGGAATGTTTGAATACGTGTGGCTGATACCGTTCTTTCCGCTTGTCGGGGTGGTCATAAACGGCCTCTTTGGGAAGAAGATCAAGAACGAGACCGTGATCGGGGGGCTTGGTACTGCACTTGTGGCCTGCTCATTCCTCGTTTCCGCCGGCATACTCTTCCAGCTCCTTTCATTGCCGGCTGAACAGCGGGTCTTCGAAAAGACGCTCTTCACCTGGATCCAGGTAGCCCAGTTCAAGGCGGACATCGGCTTCCTGATCGATCCCCTTTCGGCCGTGATGATCATGGTCGTTACCGGCGTCGGCTCCCTGATCCACCTCTACTCCATCGGATACATGCATGGCGAGGAAGGGTTCTACCGCTACTTCACCTACCTGAACCTGTTCACCTTCTCCATGCTTCTCCTGGTGCTCGGCAACAACCTGCTGCTCATGTTCGTCGGCTGGGAAGGGGTCGGTCTCTGTTCCTACCTCCTGATCGGCTATTACTTCCACAAGAAGTCTGCCGGCGACGCAGGGAAGAAGGCGTTCGTCATGAACCGGGTCGGTGACTTCGGCTTCCTGCTCGGCCTCTTTACCCTCTTCTGGTACCTGGGGAGCACGAACAACATCTGGACCATCAACTTCAGGGAACTGGCCCAGGCTTCCCATCTCCTGCCGGTTGGCGGGGTGGTGACCGCCGTGACGCTCTGCTTCTTCCTGGGCGCCACCGGTAAATCGGCCCAGATCCCGCTCTATACCTGGCTCCCTGACGCCATGGAAGGCCCGACCCCGGTCTCCGCCCTCATCCATGCCGCCACCATGGTTACCGCCGGCGTCTACATGATCGGCCGCCTGAACTTCGTCTTCATCAAGTCGCCGGAAACCATGCTGGTCATTGCCTGCGTCGGTGCCGCAACCGCCATCTTCGCTGCCACCATCGGTACTGCCCAGAACGATATCAAGCGGGTCCTGGCCTACTCGACCGTCTCCCAGCTCGGCTTCATGTTCCTTGCCATGGGCGTTGGCGCCTTTACCGCCGGTATCTTCCACCTGATGACCCACGCCTTCTTCAAGGCCTGCCTCTTCCTCGGTTCCGGCTCGGTCATCCACGCCATGCACCATGCCCTGCACCACGCACATTCCCATGACGATCCGCAGGACATGCGGAACATGGGTGGGCTGAAGTCCAAGATGCCGGTCACCTTCCTGACCTTCCTGGTATCGACCATCGCCATTGCCGGTATCCCGGGCTTCTCCGGCTTCTTCTCCAAGGATGAGATCCTCTGGCAGGCGTTCAGCAATCCGTTCCACGGCAGCCTGAACATCGTCCTCTGGGGCACCGGCGCCGTTGCCGCCGGCTTCACCGCCTTCTACATGTTCCGCCTGGTCTTCATGACCTTCTTCGGCGACTGCCGGATCAACCCCAAGGCCAAGGACCACCTGCATGAGTCGCCGGCGGTCATCACCATCCCGCTCATCGTCCTCGGCTTCCTGGCCCTTGTTGGCGGTTATGTCGGCATCCCCAAGGTAATCGGCGAGCTGTTCGGCGGCATCCCCAACTACTTTGAGCACTGGCTGGCTCCGGTCTTCGAGATCTCCGAAGAGTTCGTGAAGCAGAACGCCCACGCTGCCGGCCACCATGGGGCCGCCCTCGAATGGGGGCTCATGGGGACCTCGGTCGTCATCGCGGTAATCGGGATCAGTATCGCCTTTGCCCTCTATGTTGTGTCCCCGCAGATCCCGGCCAAGTTCACCTCCGCCTTCCCTGCGCTGCACCGGGCGGTATACAACAAATGGTACATCGACGAGATCTATGACTTCATCTTCGTCAATCCCTGCAAGGCATTCGGCAATTTCCTCTGGAAAGGGTTCGACGTGCTGGTGGTCGACGGCATCGTCAACGGCGTCGCCAAGGTGATAATGGGGACCAGCGCCGGCATGAAAGGCCTTCAGTCCGGTTATGTCCACAACTATGCCTTCGGTATGGCCGCTGGTGTAGTGGCGATCCTCGCCTTCTACCTCTTTCGCTGAGTGACACGAAACACTTTTACTTGCTGATAAAGGAGCAGATTCAATGAACGAAGCGATCCTGAGCCTGTTGACCTTTCTGCCGTTAGCAGGGGCCATCCTACTGCTCTTCATCCCGAAGGACAATCACGGCCTGCTGCGCGGATTCACCCTGGCGGTCACCATCGTGACCTTCCTGGCGTCGATCCCGCTGGTCACCGGCTTTGTCCCCAACGCCGAGTTCCAGTTCGTCCAGAAGATCTTCTGGATCCAGGCCGGCCCGTTCCAGATGAACTACCATGTAGGCATTGACGGCATCAGCCTCTGGCTGGTCATGCTGACCACCTTCATCATGCCGATCGCCGTCCTCTCCACCTGGACCGCAGTGGAAGAGAAGGTAAAGGGGTATATGTTCTGCCTGCTGCTCCTGCAGGTGGGTATGCTGGGTGCCTTTGTCTCCCTCGACCTCTTTCTCTTCTACATCTTCTGGGAACTGATGCTGATCCCGATGTACTTCATCATCGGCGTCTGGGGTGGCAAGAACCGGATCTACGCCGCGGTAAAGTTCTTCATCTACACCCTGGTCGGCTCGCTCCTCATGCTGGTCGCCATCATCGCCCTGTACTTCAAGGCAGGCGGCGGCGACTTCAGTCTCCCGCACTTCTTCGGCCTCAACCTTGACCCGGCAACCCAGACCTGGATGTTCCTGGCCTTTGCCCTGGCGTTTGCCATCAAGGTTCCGATGTTCCCGCTCCATACCTGGTTGCCGGACGCCCACACCGAGGCACCGACCGCCGGCTCCGTCATCCTCGCCGCCGTTCTGCTGAAATTCGGTACCTACGGTTATATCCGCTTTGCTATGCCGCTCTTTCCCGATGCGGTTCAGCGCTTCACCCCGCTCATGGCAACCCTGGCCGTCATCGGTATCGTCTATGCCGCGCTGGTCGCCATGGTGCAGGAGGACGTGAAGAAGCTGGTTGCCTACTCCTCGGTCGCCCACCTGGGTTACGTCATGCTCGGTATCTTTGCCCTGAACCAGCAGGGGATCCAGGGGGGGATGCTGCAGATGCTCAACCACGGGGTTTCCACCGGCGCACTCTTCCTTATCGTCGGTTTCATCTACGAGCGGCGCCATACGCGACTGATCTCCGATTTCGGCGGTCTTTCCAAGCAGATGCCGATATTTGCCACCATCTTCATGATCGTGACACTGTCGTCCATTGCTGTCCCCGGCACGAACGGATTTGCGGGTGAGTTCCTCATCCTGCTTGGCAGTTTCCAGAGTGCGCTCCGTCCCTGGGCGGTGATCGCTACCAGCGGCATCATCCTCTCCGCGGTCTACATGCTCTGGATGTTCCAGCGCGTCATGTTCGGCGAACTGAACAATCCGAAGAACCAGAAACTTCTCGATCTGAATGCCCGGGAAATCGCGCTCATGCTGCCGCTGCTCTTCCTGATCTTCTTCATGGGTGTCTATCCGACCCCGTTCACCAGCAGGATGGCACCGGCAATCGACAAGGTGATCGCCATCAGCAAGGTCAAGCAGGATGCTGTGGCAGCACCGGCAGCCATGCCTGCAATGCCGTCCATGCCGGCGGCCCTGCCGATGGGGCACCCTGCCGCACCGAGCGTCGAAGTAAAGTAATTGCCCACTAAGCACTGGAGGATACAGTAGATGCAAGCTATCACCATTCCAGCGATCAACTTTGCCGCGATCATGCCGGAGACCATCCTCTCCGTAGTGGGCATGGCGCTCCTGCTGATCAACGTCTTCGTGCCGAGCGAGAAAAAGGGCTACTTGGCCTGGCTCAGTCTGGCCGGCGTCATCGTCACCTTTTTCAGCGTTGTCAGTGGCTGGGGCAATCCGCAGGAGGGGTTCAGCGGGTCGGTCCTTCAGGACAACTTCGCGCTCTTCTTCAAGGGGATCTTCCTGGTCGCGGCGGCCCTGTCGGTACTGATCACCGATCAGTATCTTGATCGCGAAGGGTGCAACCACGGAGAGATCTATCCGCTCCTCCTCTTCGCCACCGTCGGCATGATGTTGATGGCCGCCGGCACCGATCTGATGACCATCTTCATCGGCCTGGAGATCATGTCCATCTGTCTCTACGTCCTGGCCGGCTTCAACCGCGACAGTCTGAAATCCAACGAGGCAGGTCTCAAGTATTTCCTCCTCGGCGCATTCTCGACCGGCTTCCTTCTCTACGGCATGGCCCTCACCTACGGCGCCACCGGCACCACCAAGCTTGCCAAGATCGCCGCCTATACCATGCAGAACGGCATGGTAGCCAACAATCCGATGCTGCTGGTCGGTATGCTCCTGATGGCAACCGGCTTCGCGTTCAAGGTCGCGGCTGCTCCGTTCCATATGTGGACCCCGGACGTCTACGAGGGTGCTCCCACCCCCGTGACCGCTTTCATGTCGGTCGGGCCCAAGGCGGCGGGTTTTGCCGCTTTCCTGCGGGTGCTCCTGATCGGCATGCCGACCCTGAAGCCCGAGTGGACCGGTCTCCTCTGGATTCTGGCCGTTCTCACCATGACCGTCGGCAACATCACCGCCCTCTACCAGCTCAACATCAAGCGGATGCTCGCCTACTCCTCCATCGCCCACGCCGGCTACATACTGGTCGGCTTCACTGCCGGCAACAGCGTCGGTACGGCCGGTGTGATGTTCTACATGCTCTCCTACGCCTTCATGAACATTGGCGCCTTTGCCATACTGATCCTGGCCGGCCGCAAGGGGGACAGCGGCAACACCCTGAGCGACATGACCGGTTTCGGTTACAAGCATCCGGTGCTTGGTGTGGCGATGACCATCTTCCTCTTCTCCTTGGCCGGCATTCCCCCGGCAGCCGGGTTCGTCGGCAAGTTCTACCTCTTCTCCGGCGCAATCCAGGCCGGCTACTTCTGGCTCGCCATCATCGGCGTTCTGAACAGTGCCGCTTCCGTTTACTACTACCTGCGGGTGATGGTATTCATGTACATGAAAGAGCCTGTTGAGGATTTCGGCTGGCTCCAGGTGACCCCCGCCATTGCCCTCTGCCTGGTCGTCTCCGTTGCCGGCGTGCTGATCCCTGGCGTTACTCCGGGCATCCTGCTGGAACTTGCACAAAAAGCGGTCTTCATGTGACCGATTGTCTGTTGGATTGACATTCTAAGCCCCTCTGGAAGAATATTCAGAGGGGCTTTTCTTATGCTGCGGAGTTTCGACGCTGCGAGGTGGCTACAGTGGCAATGAAGGTGATCTTCGCCAGAAACGATTATCGGATAATGGTCGATTTCGACGAGCGGCGCGCCTGTATCGTCAAGGGGGGGAATACTCTCAACGTCTCCTTGGAAGAGCTCACCCCCCTTTCGCCGGTGGCGGCCAAACATCTGCGGATGATGGGGTGCGAACCGGCCAACTATCTGAACATCGGCCACACGAACCAGGTCATCCTGAAGGAAGCCGCCGCTGCCTGGCAGCAGGCGCTTGAGACCGCAGCCAGTATGAATCGGAAGAAGGACAGTTCCATGATCACCACGTTCTGGAACAGCCTTGCCGGTCTGCTGGAACTTCGGGAGGCCGAGGACAGTTTTGCCGCTTGCCAGCGCACTGCCAGTCTTCTATTCGAATACGGCGAACGTACCGGCCCGCCCGGCTCACTGCAGGAGCTGCGTAAGAAGTATCCGCGGGCGGCTGCCTACATACTGGCCGAATCCCATGCGTTCTCGGCCAACGAAAAGGTTGCCGAAAGGGCTCGGCGGGCACTGCACATGATTGCCACCAACGGCAATCTGGAAAAGGCACTGGACCTTCTCCCCAGGACCCCCCCCAACCACCAGCAGGACAAACTTCGGCGGGTGGCTGACAATGACTGATGCGCGCGCCGCAGTACCTCTTTATCGGGAACATGCCCATGGTTGAGAAGGCGAGGCTGGAAGGTCAGATTCGTGAGCTCACCGATCTGATCGGTGTTGCGCGCGCGGTCGTGGGGAGCCTCGAGCTTGACGAGGTCCTCGACAAGGTCCTTGCCAGCGCCCGTGAGATGGCCGGGATGCCGGCCGGCACCCTTGCCGTTTTCGACGAGCGGAAACAGTCCATGATCCTGCACGTTCACGCCGGCCTGTCGCCTGAGTTCACCAGCCATGACCGGTGGCCGTTGGCCGGCCGGGGCGACAGCATAACCGAAACGGCCATGGCAACGGGTACCATTGCAGTCGTTCCCGATCTGAAGCGGGATACGGCCAACAATGATCCCTTGCTGACCCGTGAACGGATCGCGTCGATGATCTGCATACCATTGACGCAGCACGAACTTCCTGTGGGGGTACTGTATCTTTACGATTTCGTTCCCCGCTATTTCGACCCGAGGCAGCTGGATCTCATGGCACTGCTCTCGTCTTTTGCGGTCATGGCGATAAACAATGCCAGTCTCCATGCACGCACGCGCCAGATGGCCATCACCGATGCGCTGACCAGCCTGCACAACAACCGATACTTCAAGCAGGTATTCCCCCAGGAGATGGCACGGGCACGTCGGTATGCCAAGCCCCTGGCCCTGATCATGATCGACATCGACAACTTCAAGCGGATCAATGACACCTACGGCCATCCCCGCGGTGACCAGGTGTTGCAGTCGCTGGGGAGGGTCCTGGCAACGTCCCTTCGTGCGTCCGACTACTCATTTCGCTATGGGGGCGAGGAGTTCGCCGTTATACTGCCGGAAACCCGCCTCGAGGGGGCATTTCTCGTTGCGGAGGGGCTCAGGGCGAGGGTCAAGGAGATGGTATCGGCGCTCAAGGCGGGTGATGCTCCGCAGACGGTCACCATCAGCCTCGGTGTTGCCTCGTATCCGGCCGATTGCGGCTCGCCGGAACTTCTGCTGCGCCACGCCGACCACTGTCTGTACCGGGCAAAGCAGGAAGGGAAGGATCGCGTCTACTGGGAGAGCACCCAGGAAGCGCGTACCGGTTCACAGGAGTAATCGATGGCAGAGGAATTCGAGGAGTATGCCCGCTATTTTCATGCCGACCTGCGGGTAGAGATCGGCATCCGGCTTCCCACCAGGGATATCTACCGGGAATGGGGGGTCGTGCAGGAATACCACGACGACATCATCGTGGTCGAGCTCTCTCGCGACCAGCTCCCTGCCGGAGTGGTGCTGGAGTATGGGGCAATCCTCGACGTAGGGGTCTGGGTCAAGGAGCAGGTCTACACCTGCAACGCAATCATTGTCGAAAAACGGAGCACGGTCGTTTATGTCGTCCAGCTCTTGAGTTCCATCACCCTGAAGGAGCGGCGCGAGTTCTTCCGGATCGGGGCGGCCATGCGGTTGAAGTATGCCTTTCCGCCGCCTGACCAGACCGGAGCCGAGGTCCGCGAGGAGTGGGAGAAAAGGGCAGAGCTGGAGTATTTGCGATTCATCGACGGCGGGAGCGATTTCGCCGATTCACCGATGTTTTTCGCCACCCACCACCATCTGCGCCCCTCCGGGCCGGAGCCTCAGTGGGTGGACTGCATCGGTGCCCCCGTCACCATCTGCGGGGGGGGGATGCGCTTCAAACTTCCCCGCCAGCTGCACGAAGGAGCGATGATCAACCTCGAACTCCATCTGCAGCTCCGACCGATGCGGACCGTTCATGCCGTGGGGGAGGTGGTCCATGTCATGGAGCCGGTGCGAAGCCACGGCAAGGCGAACCCGGAATACCCCACAGGCCTGCGCTTCAAGTGGATCGATACCCGTGACCGCGAGCTGATCATTCAATACATCTCCGGCGAGCAGCTGGAGCAGTTGCGGCGACTGAGTGAGAGCCTGCGGTACCAGGAAGGGCCCGACGAGACGGTCAAGCCCCCCCTGACCTGGCAGCAGGTGGTGAAGCGGGTGATCATCGGGGTGATCGTGGCGCTGCTCGCCTATGAACTGACCCTGTACTTCATCCAGTACGCCGCGCGGGACACCAAGAGCGAAATCCAGAGCATCTACGGCAACGAACTCGGCCGATACCGGCTGAAGCACCTGGTCCCTGATTTGCCGCGGGAAAAGAAGGACCCCTGATCCGTTTCCCGATCACTCCCGCTACCGTCGCTGCCTGTCAACATCATCGGGACGGGCGTTCCCGCGCTCCGCGGCGGGCGCACGCTCTTGGCCCCTGGGCTGAGGCTGCCGGGCACCTTTTTCAGCCGGCGGCTGCGGGCGCGTTGTTGCCGGTGGGGTGGCTGAGGGCGCTGCTGCCGGTGCGGAGGACGGCGCTGCGGCTGTTCCCGGTTTTGGGCGCTCAGGCCGGGCTGGAGCGGTTCGACGCGGGGAAGGTTGCCCCGGCTGCTGTCCCTTCCGTTCGCCACGCACCTCCTGCCTGCCCGGCCGCGGGGTAACGGAGGATGGTTGTGGGGCAACCGTGGCCGGCTGAGGCGGTCGCACTATGCGGGGGGGCTGGGTCCGCTCCTTTACCGGCAGCGGCTGAACCGCCCGGCCCGGCCTGAATGCCGACCCCCGTTCGTCACGTTGCAACTTGCGCTCCTGCCGAACCTGGTTGACCGTTGTCTCTCTGATCCGTATCGGCGGCCGTCGATCGGGCGCAATGGCACGGATGACCGGGGCGTTTGCCGATCGTTCCGGGCGAAAGGGGGGGGGCGCATGGGTGGCGCCGGTTGCCCTGAAGAGCTCCTCTCCGCGCACCCTGACAGCGCCCCTTCTCCCCGTGACAAAAGTATCCCGGCTGATCACCGTCACGCCGTTTCGTACCGAGACGTTACGATACTCGGTCCGGATCGGCGGCTGCCTGACCCCTGCTCCGCGGCGGTCTCGCGGCCACTGCGGCTGATATGCCTCGCCCGGTGCGAGAGGGATCCAGGCAACGGCGTTCGTCGTGTACGTCCAGCCGACATACCCCGGCGCCCAGACGACCGCATTGCGGGACGGCGGCACCCAGCACCAGCCCCTGGCCGGGATGAAGACCCACCGGCCGTAATGGTGGGGCGCCCATCCCCACGGGTCGTAGGAGATCCAGACGAACTGGTCGTTCACCCAGACCCAGCGGCCGGATCGATACGGTGCCCACTCCGCGGCCGTCACTCTCGGCGTCCAGACATAGCCGTACTCCGCCACCAGGGACCATGATCCGTTCTCGTCAAGTTCTTCGGCAAAGTCGTCCAACTCGTCGGGCAGGTAGCGGAGGCTGGCAGTTCCGCGGGCCTGCCGTTCGTCCCGGTCGTGGTTCCAGCGTTCCCATTTGTCGGGCTGGCCCAGGGGAAAGCTTTCGGTGTACAGGTCGTCCGAAATGCGCAGGATGTTGCCGGCCGCCACGCGGGTTTTGCCGTCGCTGGTTTCGGTCTGGGAGTACCCCTTCAGCACGGAAAGGTCGGTGGCGCCGTTCTCGGCTACGTCCACCAGGACGACGGAATTGTCGTAACAGCCGACCGAGGCGACGGGGGTCTCCAACTGGATGTGGTCGATCCCCCCTTTCCGGTTGTTTATGTAGGCGTGGCCCCGCTGCAGCGAAAATTGGAAGGAATCCTCTTCCAGGGTCAGGATGTCCAGGGAACTCTCTGCATCGAGCCGGAGATAGATCCCCCCCAGGATGTGCACCTCGGCCCTGGCCTTATCCGGGATCCAGAGCCGATCCCCCTCTTTGAGGATCATGTTCTGGGTTGCCGGGAACCACTCGTCATCTTCGCCGGTGTGGACCTGGACATCGCCCTTCACCAGGCTCAGGCGGGCACTCCCCAATTCGGCGCTCCAGGCGGTTCCCGTTACGATCAGGGAGGAAATCAACAAGATCAGCAGGCGTTTCATAGGTTGCTCCTTGTCTGGTCATGGCTTATAACGAACGTCGAACGAAATATAGTTCACTGGACGTGCGCAACCGAACTTCCGCTGCGTAGACTGATCCCGTAAGAGTGTAACCCGTGACATGCTAACTGCAACGCACCGGCGTGAAAGTGGTTTACCGGCTGGCGTTCAAATTGACAAGTGACGTCTGCGTCGCTACTGTTACGTAGCCGGAGGAGATGATATGTCCGAAAAGGGAGTTCCGACCGTGGAACAGATTGCCCGCGTTGGAGAACCGATTACCTTGATGCTGGTTGGCGGGGGAAGCCGTTCACCCGCATTTGCAGGGGCTCTCAGGGCGATCGAGCAGAAAGGCCTTACGCCGAATCAGGTCGTGGGCGCATCCACGGGGAGCATCGTTGCGGCCCTGTATGCGGCCGGCATGACCAGCGACGAGATTGCGGCCGACTCCATGGCGCTCGACGCGGGGATCTTCAAGGATATCAGTACCGGCGCAATGTTGAACGGATATGGACTCTGCAGCGGCAACGCGCTGGAACGCTGGCTCGAGGAGCGACTGGGCGGGAGGACCTTCAAGGACCAGGGGCGCATCCCGTTGCGCATTATAGCCACCGACATCCTGAACTACGAACCGCTGCTTTTCAGCGCCGAGACGACGCCAGATTTCAGCATTGCGACCGCAGTCCGCTGTTCGGCCGGGGTTCCCGGCGTGTTTGCCTGCCGCCGACTTACCGTTGGGGGAAAAGAGCGGGTGCTGGTGGACGGCATGTTGATGGCCGGGATTATCGAGAAGCAGCTGGAGCGGAGCGAAAAGACCCTGGTGCTCAAAACGGTCTCGAAGCGGACGTTGCATCGCAGCCGTCCCGGCCTGTTCAACCTGGAGAGCTACGCCCTGGAACTGCTGAACTATTTCATGCATGGTCAGGAAAAGGAATTCATCAAGGGGGGGAAGTGGAAGGATACCATTCTCATCTACTGCGCCGATATCTCCCCTGCCCGGTTTTCGCTCAGCCGTCAGGAGCGTCTCTATCTTCACGAGCAGGGGTACGAGCAGACCCTCCAGTACCTGGAGTACAAGTGGGGTATATAGGAGGGGACCGGAGCGGTTGTCATGCCGGTCCGGTGTGTTATCATTCTAACGTTGCCTGCCACAGTTTCGCACCCTGCCATCTACAATCCGAGGTATCGCCATGACGCTCATCCGTTCGCTCGTCGTTCTTCTCCTGTCACTTCTCCTCTCCGCCTGCGCCATGTTCTCCGCCTGGAAGTCCATTCCGCCCCCCGGAGGGTGCGACCAGTGCCACACCACCCCCATCGGGGCCGACTGGCAGGTGGCGTACAAGGCGCCGATCCTGACCGACGAGAGAAACCGGGAGTACTTTCAGACCCCCGAATACAACATGCCCAAGCAGAATCAGCCTTCGTCGGTGCTCGACCTCCGGAAGGTGGAAGAACTCAAGTGTTTCGAATGTCATAAATCTCCATCTCCGTCCCATAGCGGAAGGGCCGGCCGTTTCCACCATTAACGGAAGGAGCCTATGAACCGTTTCAGCCGCAAGACCAAAATCGTCGCCACTCTTGGCCCGGCCAGCGCCACCCCGGAAAAGATCACCCGCCTCATGGATGCCGGGGTGGATATCTTCCGGCTCAACTTCTCCCATGGCTCGAATCAGGAGAAGGGGCGGATCATCGATTCGATCCGTCAGCTCTCCCTTAAGCGCGGCAAGGCGGTCGGTATCCTGGCCGACCTGCAGGGGCCGAAGATACGGACCGGCAGGATGGAGAACGGCGCGATCCCCCTCAGGAAAGGGGAGCAGATCGACATCACCACCGACGAAGTGCTGGGGCGGCCAGGGCTCATTTCCACCATATACAAGCCGCTGCCGCAGGATGTGCGGCCCGGGTCCCGCATCCTCATGGACGACGGGCTCATCGAACTCAAGGTCACGGGGATCGAGGGGAACCTGGTTCACTGTACCGTGGTTGAGGGTGGGGTGCTGAAGGACCTGAAGGGGATCAATCTCCCCGGTGTGGACGTCTCCAGCCCCTCTCTTACGGACAAGGACCGTGTCGACCTGGAGTTCTGCCTGGAGAAACAGGTGGACTACATTGCCCTCTCGTTCGTCCGGAAGAGCGCCGACGTGGAGGACCTGAAGCGGATCATCTTCGAACGGGGGCTGCATATCCCGGTGGTGGCCAAGATCGAAAAGCCCGAAGCGCTCCGCAACTTCGCGGCGATCCTGAAAGAGGCCGACGCGATCATGGTGGCCCGGGGGGATCTGGGGGTCGAGATCAGCGCCGAACGGGTCCCTCTGATCCAGAAAAAGATCATCCGGGCGTGCAACGAAGCCGGGAAGCCGGTCATTACCGCCACCCAGATGTTGGAGTCGATGATCCTGAACTCCCGTCCCACGCGGGCCGAGACCTCGGACGTGGCCAACGCCATCCTCGACGGGACCGACGCGGTCATGCTCTCGGGGGAGACCGCCTCCGGTTCCCATCCCGTAGAGGCGGTGCGAACCATGGCCAAGATCGCGCTGGACGTGGAACAGAGCGAGCTCTGGCGCCTGCCACCCCGTCCCATCGTCCACAGCAACAGCATTGCCGTGGCCGTTGCCGAGGCCGCCTGCCATGCCGCCACCACCCTGAAGGCCAAGGCCGTCGTGGCGTTTACCCAGTCCGGGAGCACGGCCAAACTGGTCTCGCGCTTCCGTCCCCAGTTGCCGATCATCGCCTTTACGCCCTCCCGGGAGATCGAGTGCCGGCTTGCGCTCTACTGGGGGATCACCACCTTCTCCCACGGTTCGACCCCGGACACCGACTACCAGATCCAGGTCGTCGAGGAGACGCTGCTGTCGAAGGGGTTCAAAAAGGGTGACGTGGTGGTGATCGCCATGGGGGTGCCGGTGGAGAGCAAGGGTTCGACCAACCTGATGCGGGTGCACAAGCTGGGAGCCGGCGGGTTTTACGAGATATTCTGAGAATACGGCCGACGTATCTCTGGAGGAGCCATGCGCAAGCTGTTTGACGAGACCCAGATCAAGGGGATGCCGCTGGATAACCGGCTGGTACGGTCTGCCACCTGGGAAGGGATGTGCGACCCGGACGGCCGGCCGACGAAGAAGCTTGCCGCCTACTACGCGAACCTGGCCCGGGGCGGGGTGGGGCTGATCATCACCGGCTACGCCTATGTCCGTCAGGATGGCAAGCAGTTGCCGGGTCAGCTGGGTCTGCATGACGATGCTGCGGCAGAGGAGCTGGCAACCCTGGTCGATGCCGTTCATCAGGAGAGCGGCCGGTTATGCCTCCAACTGGTTCACGCCGGAGGCCAGGCAACGGCCAAGGCTGCCGGCAGGCAGCCTGTCGCCCCCTCGGCCGTGAAGGTGGATCAGTTCCCGGAGGTCCCCGCCGCACTGGCCATGGACGAGATCGAGCCGCTCGTCGCCTGTTTTGCCGCAGCCGCGCGGCGCGGCAAGGAGGCGGGATTCGATGCCGTGCAGCTTCACGCGGCCCACGGGTATCTCATCAACCAGTTCCTCTCTCCCCTTACCAACCAGCGGGAGGACATCTACGGCGGCGCCGTGGAGAACCGCTGCCGCTTCCTCATGGAGGTCTACCGGGCGGTCCGGAGCGCCGTGGGCAGGGAGTACCCGGTGCTGGTGAAGCTGAACGGCAGCGACAACCTCCCCGGCGGGCTCACGCTGGACGACGCCCTGGTGGCCGCCCGTCTGCTGGACGAGGAGGGGGTCGATGCCATCGAGGTGAGCGGCGGCACGCCAGCCTCGGGCAATCAGACCCCGGTCCGCCAGGGGATCGACAAGCGGGAGCAGGAGGCGTACAACCTCCCCCTGGCCTACCGGGTCAAGAATGTGGTCAGCTGTCCGGTCATGGTGGTGGGGGGGCTTCGCTCCTTCGAGGTCGCCGAGGGGATCGTCCGGCGGGAAGAGGCCGACTACGTGGCATTTTCCCGGCCGTTCATCAGGGAGCCGCACCTGGCCCTTCGCTGGCGTGAGGGGAACGAGGTGCATGCCCGCTGCATCTCCTGCAACGGCTGCTTCAAGCCGGGGCTGAAGGAGGGTGGTATCTACTGCGTGGTGGACAAGATCGAGCGGGAGAGCCGGGGGGCGTCGCTCTGACGCTATTCCCCACCCTTCCGCATCATGGCGCCGGCCGGGGGGACCGTCCCCGACGGGTCCTTCTCCCGAATCCTTCGGGTGCGATTCCGGCGCCCTTTACCCGCTTCTCATCCCTTTGTTGAAGCCAGCCTCCCGCTGACCTGCTTGTCCGTTTTGTCTCAAACACTCTGACGTGGTCGGCCATTCACCGTTTTTCTCCTCAACATGACGCGTGACATGTCGATGCGGTATAGACGCAGGCTGGTGATGTACGAGTTGTCACGGTCCGCGCCGCTATTAGAGACAGTTGCAGAAATATCATTGAACGGAGGGGCCGCATGTCAAAGCGCATGAAAATTTGCATAAATACCGGCGGTGGCGATGCGCCGGGGCTGAATGCCGTTATCGAGGCGGTAACCATGGCCGCCTACAACCGGCAGTGGGAGGTGTACGGCATCAAATGCGGCTATACCGGCTTGCTGAATACCGATGAACTCATCCCCCTGACCCCGGAGAAGGTGGACGGCATTGCCAGCCAGGGGGGGACCATCCTGGGGACCACCAACAAGGGGAACCCGTTCATGATGCCGGTGGCCAACGCCGCCGGCGAGACCGAGCTGCGTGACGTCTCCGACCGGGTCATGGAGAACTTCCGCCGCCTCCGGTTCGACGCGCTGGTTGCCGTTGGTGGCGACGGAAGTCTCGAAATCGCCCACCGCTTTGCAGCAATGGGGATGCCGGTGATCGGCGTCCCCAAGACCATCGACAACGACATGGGGGGGACCGTCATCACCTTCGGTTTCGACACGGCGGTCAGCGTCGCCACCGAGGCGATCGACCGTCTGCACTCGACGGCAAAGTCCCACGACCGGGTCATGGTGGTGGAGGTCATGGGGCGCAATGCCGGATTCATCGCCCTCAACAGCGGCATCTCCGGCAACGCGGATGTGATCCTCATCCCGGAGATACCGTTCGACATCGAAAAGGTCTGCGACAAGCTGATGGACAATGAGCTGCATGGCCATCGGTACGCGATCGTGGTCGTGGCCGAGGGGGCGCTTCCCAAGGGGGGCGAGGTGATAGCCAAGGGCGCGGGCGAGGCGGGGCGCCAGCACGTGGTGCTGGGAGGGATCGCCGACTATCTGGCCAAGGAGATCTCCCAGCGTACCGGCAAGGATTCCCGTTCCATGGTGCTGGGCCATCTGCAGCGCGGCGGCTCCCCCTCCACCTTCGACCGCCTCCTGTCGCTGCGGTTCGGCGCCGCCGCCGTGCGGGCCATCGAGAAGGGGGATTTCAACCAGATGGTGGCGCTCCGGTCGCCGGATATCATCACGGTGCCGCTGGGAGAAGCGCTCGGGATTCAAAAGCGCGTTATTGTCGATGGCGATACGGTGCTGACGGCCCGCGATCTCGGCATCTGTTTCGGCGACTGAATACGACAGGGAACTGGAGTCGAAGCTCTTCAAGCCGTAAGTCCCGGATTTCTCATGCCACATCAGGAGATAGTCCCGCCCCATGTCCAACATCGTCCTCCTCATCGTCTGTTTCGTCGCTGGCATGGGACTGCGCCGCACCGGCCGCTTTCCCGAGAGCACGCCGGCGGCCCTTAACGGCTTCATCATCCACGTCTCGCTCCCTGCCCTGGCGCTTCTCCACATCCACCGCCTGAAGATCGATCCCTCGCTCCTTTTCACCGCCGCTATGGCCTGGTGCCTGTTCGGCGCCGGTTTTCTGTTCTTCCGCCAGGCCGGTCGGTTCCTGGGGCTTGGCAGCGCCAGCATCGGCGCCCTGATCCTGGTAGGGGGGCTCGGCAACACCTCGTTCGTCGGCCTTCCCATGATAGAGGCGTACTACGGGAAGGAGCACCTGGCAATCGGGCTGATTGCCGACCAGCTCGGTTCCTTCCTGGTCCTCTCCACCCTCGGCATCCTGGTCGCCACGCTCTACTCCAGCGGGGACGTGAGCCCGGTCCAGGTGCTGCGAAAGGTCGTCCTCTTCCCCCCGTTCCAGGCCCTGATTCTCGCCTTCCTCCTGAGGCCGGTGCCGTTTCCCGAGTGGCTCGGCACGGTACTGCAGAAGCTCGGCGACACCCTTACCCCGCTGGCCCTTGCCTCGGTCGGTTTCCAGCTCCGCTTCGCCCAGGGGAGGGAGGAACTGAAGGCGCTCTCCATCGGCCTCCTCTTCAAGCTGGTTCTCGGACCGGCCCTCCTCTACCTGCTGTACGTGGTCGTGCTCGGCGGCAGCGGCACGGTCATGCAGGTAACGATCTTCGAGGCGGCCATGGCCCCCATGATCACGGCCGGAATCATCGCCGTGGACCACAAGCTGAACCCGCCGCTGGTGACGCTCATGCTCGGTGTCGGCATCCCCCTGTCGTTTCTTACGCTGCCGGTCTGGTGGTGGCTGCTGCAAGGGGTGTGACGGGCATAGTGTGTGCCACATCAGACAGTATGCAGGAGGTCATGAACGATGAGCTTCATCCTTGCCCTGGACCAGGGGACGACCAGCTCCCGCGCCCTGGTGTTCGATCATGACGGGAACGTGCGGGGAGTCGCCCAGAAGGAATTCCGCCAGATATTCCCCCAACCGGGCCTTGTGGAGCACGACCCGGGGGAGATCTGGGCCTCCCAACTCGGCGTGGCCGTGGAGGCCATCGCCCGGGCCGGCGTGACTGCCGCCGACATCGCCGCCATCGGCATCACCAACCAGCGGGAAACGACCATTGTCTGGGATCGGCGGACCGGAAAGCCGATCCACAACGCCATCGTCTGGCAGGACCGGCGCACCGCGGCGGAGTGCGACCGCCTCAAGGCCGAAGGGTATGAGCCCCTCGTCCGCAGCCGGACCGGGCTGGTGCTGGACGCCTACTTCTCCGGCACCAAGCTCGCCTGGCTGCTCGACCACGTCCCGGGCGCGCGGGCGCGGGCCGAGGCGGGAGAGCTCGCCTTCGGTACCGTGGACTCCTGGCTCGTCTGGCACCTGACCGGCGGAGAACGGCACCTGACCGATGCCAGCAACGCCTCCCGGACCCTGCTGTTCAACATCCATGACGGGGCGTGGGACCCGGAGCTGCTGGCGATGCTCAGGATCCCGCCGGCTCTCCTCCCCGAGGTCGTCTCCTCCAGCCAAGTCTACGCTCAGACCGCGGGCCGCCTCCTCGCCGCGGCCGTGCCGATCGCGGGGATCGCCGGCGACCAGCAGGCGGCGCTGTTCGGCCAGCTCTGCGACCGGCCGGGGATGGCCAAGAACACCTACGGCACCGGCTGTTTCATGCTCATGCAGACCGGCGACCGACCGGTCGCCTCCCGGCGGAACCTCCTTACCACCGTGGCGTGCAGGATGGGGGGGCGCACCGAATACGCCCTGGAAGGGAGCGTGTTCGTGGCGGGTGCTGCGGTGCAGTGGCTGCGGGATGGGCTCGGCATCATCCGCTCCTCCGGGGAGGTGGAGGCGCTGGCCGCCTCGGTCGCCGACAATGGCGGCGTTTTTCTGGTTCCCGCCTTCACCGGTCTTGGCGCCCCCCACTGGGACCCCTACGCCCGCGGCGCCCTGTTCGGCCTGACCCGCGGCTCTACTGCCGGGCATATCGCCCGGGCCACCCTGGAGAGCATCGCCTTCCAGACCGCCGATCTGCTGGAGGCGATGGAAATGGACGCCGCTACCCCCCTTGCCGAACTCCGGGTCGACGGCGGCGCCACCGCCAACAACCTGCTCATGCAGTTCCAGGCGGACCTCCTCGGCGTCCCGGTGGTGCGGCCGAGGGTGCGGGAGACCACGGCGCTGGGAGCGGCCTATCTGGCCGGGCTGGCGATCGGCTACTGGCGCGACCGCGCCGAGATCGGGCGGCTCTGGCAGGCGGAGCATACCTTTACCCCCACCATGGGGCGGGAGCAGGCGGCCGAGTTGCGCAGCCGCTGGAGCCGGGCACTGGAGCGGACCAAGGGGTGGGAGCAGCCATGACGCGGGCGGAACTCTTGCAGCAGATGGAAGACGAAACGGCCTGGGAGATGATCGTGGTGGGGGGGGGCGCCACCGGGCTGGGAACGGCGGTGGAGGCGGCCAGCCGAGGCTACCGGACCCTCCTCCTGGAGCAGCACGACTTCGCCAAGGGGACCTCCAGCCGGAGCACCAAGCTGATCCACGGCGGGGTCCGCTACCTGCAGCAGGGGAACCTCTCCCTCGTGCTGGAGGCGCTCAGGGAACGCGGGCTCCTGATCCGCAACGCCCCCCACCTGGTGCACAATCTCTCCTTCGTGGTTCCCCTCTACGACTGGTGGGAAGGTCCCTTCTACGGGGTCGGCCTCAAGCTGTACGACCTCCTGGCCGGCAGGCTGGGGCTCGGTCCGTCACGTCTCCTCTCGCGGGAGGAGACCCTCTCCCACATCCCGACCGTGGAGCAAAACGGTCTGCGGGGCGGGGTGATCTATCATGACGGCCAGTTCGACGACGCGCGCCTCGCCATCAGCCTTGCCCTGACTGTCAGGGACCTGGGCGGGGTCGCATTCAATTACCTGCCGGTGACCGGCATCATCCGGGAAGGGGGGCTGGTGGTGGGGGTGGAGGCGCAGGACGCGGAGAGCGGCCGTGTATTCAGGATACGGGGACGGGCCGTGATCAATGCCGCCGGTCCCTTCATCGACAAGGTGCGGCAGATGGTAGACCCGGAGGCGAGCCCGCTCGTCACCCCGAGCCAGGGGGTGCATCTGGTGCTGGACGGCTCGTTTCTCTCCGGCGGCAGCGCCATCATGGTCCCCCATACCGACGACGGCCGGGTACTGTTCGCCGTCCCCTGGCACGGCCGGACCATCGTCGGCACCACCGACACCCCGATCCCTTCGGCAACCCTGGAACCGCGTCCCCTGCCGGAAGAGATCCAGTTCCTCCTCTCCCATGCCTCGCGCTACCTCACCCGTCATCCTGGCCCGGCCGACGTGCTGAGCGTCTTCGCCGGCATCCGTCCCTTGGTTCGCTCCGAGGGGGGTGGCGACACCGCCTCACTCTCCCGCGACCATACGCTGCTGGTGGAGAAGAGCGGGCTCGTCACCATTGCCGGCGGCAAGTGGACCACCTACCGCCGGATGGGCGAGGATACGGTGACGGCCGCGGCCCAGGTCGCCGGGCTGGACGACCGGCCGTCGGTCACCGCCGGTCTGCACATCCATGGCTGGCAGGAAGGGGGCGGTGCCGGCGGCCCGCGGCAGGTCTACGGATGCGACGCACCGGCGCTGGAGGCTCTCCTGGCGGAGAACCCCGCCTGGCGCGCGCCGCTGCACCCAGCGCTCCCCTACTGCGCGGGAGAGGTGGTCTGGTCGGTACGCTTCGAGTGGGCGCGGACGGTGGAGGACGTGCTGGCCCGCCGTACCAGGGCGCTTTTGCTGGACGCCCGCGCGAGCATTGCCGTCGCGCCCGCGGTTGCGGAACTGATGGCGGCCGAGCTGGGGGACGACCGGGCATGGCAGGAGGCGCAGGTAGCCGCTTTCTGCGAACTGGCCCGGGGGTACCTGATTGAGTGATGGAGAGGCTGGAACCGGGACTCCGCATTGCTTCCCGTGCTATAATGAAAGGACAAGGGGAGGTGGCGGTCATGAAAGAAAGCGGCACGACAACATTTGGAGAAGGGCGCTGCGACACCAAGGTGTGGAGCGGGGCGTGCGAGAAGAGCGACTACCGGGACAAGAGTGACAAATACCTCTGCTCGGCATGCGGAACCATCGGCAACCTCACCCACGAGGTGCGGCACGAGGTCTTCCCACTGGTAAGCGGAGATTACGACAACCTCAGCTGAATCGGTGACAACATAGTTGAACGAGAAAAGGCCCTCCACACGGAGGGCCTTTTCTCGTTCAACTATGTTCCCGCGTCTCGTGGAACTCCAGTTCCTTCCAGTTATCCATGGTGTTTTCCAGCCGCCAGGCGCTGCCGGCCAGGTAGGCCAGGTTCCCTTCGCCGTCGATGTAGCAGTGCATCGCCTCTTTGCGCTGGAATTCGTCCAGTTTTTTCCGCTCGCCGGTGACCCAGCGGGCCGTGACGTAGGAGACCGGTTCGTAGGTCGCCTTGACCTTGTACTCGTGCTCCAGCCGGTGCATGACCACATCGAACTGCAGGAGGCCCACCGCGCCGACGATCCAGTCGGAACCCATCTGCGGCCGGAAAACCTGGGTGGTTCCCTCTTCGGCCAGCTGCACGAGCCCCTTTTCCAGGGCCTTCGACTTCATCGGGTCAAGAAGGCGTACCTTGCGGAAATGCTCCGGAGCGAAGTTGGGGATGCCGGTGAACTTCAGATCCTCACCCAGGGTGAAGGTGTCGCCGATCTTGATGGTACCGTGGTTGTGGATGCCGATGATGTCGCCGGGAAACGCCTCGTCCACGTTCGTCCGGTCCTGGGCCATGAATATGGTGGCATTGGCGATCTGCACGTCACGCCCGAGCCGCAGGTGGCGCACCTTCATGCCGCGGTTGAACTTTCCCGAACAGATCCGGAAGAAGGCGATCCGGTCGCGGTGGGCAGGGTCCATGTTCGCCTGGATCTTGAAGACGAAGCCGGAGAACGGCTCCTCGTAGGGGGAGACGGTCCGGGTGGTGGCTTCCCGCGGGAGCGGGGCCGGGGCATTCTCCACAAAGGTGTCCAGGAGTTGCTGGACACCGAAGGTGTTGACGGCGCTGCCGAAGAAGACGGGGGTCTGCAGTCCGGCCAGGTACGCCTCCTGTTCGAACGGGTGGGCGACCCCCTCGATCAGTTCGATGTCGTGGCGCAGTTCGTCCACCTGGCTGCCGAGAAGCTCTTCCAGCATCGGGTCGTCGAGCCCCTTGACGGTGATGATCTCGCCGGTCCCACGGTCGGACTCCGGATCGAAGAAGGTCACTTCCTTGGTGTAGAGGTGGTAGGTGCCGCGGAAGCGCTTCCCCATGCCGATGGGCCAGGTCATGGGGGCACACTGGATCTTCAGGACGCTCTCGATCTCGTCGATCAGGTCGATCGGCTCGCGCCCCTCCCGGTCCAGCTTGTTGATGAAGGTCATGATGGGGGTGTGGCGCAGCCGGCAGACGTCCAGGAGTTTCTTGGTCTGGCTCTCCACCCCCTTGACCGAGTCGATCACCATGAGGGCGGAGTCGACGGCGGTCAGGACCCGGTAGGTATCTTCGGAAAAGTCGTTGTGGCCGGGGGTGTCCAGGAGGTTGATCTCGAAGTCCCGGTAGGTGAACTTCATGACCGACGAGGTGACGGAAATACCTCGCTGCTTCTCCATCTCCATCCAGTCCGAGGTGGCGTAGCGGGCCGATTTCCTGGCGCGAACCTCACCCGCCTGCTGGATGGCGCCCCCGAAGAGAAGGAGTTTTTCCGTAATGGTGGTCTTGCCGGCATCCGGATGGCTGATGATGGCGAAGGTCCGTCTCCGGTCGATCTCCTGCTGATGGTGCTTCTTCAAGTTCTGCTCCGTTCTGATGTTCTTTCAAAAATCGCTGGACAAAGAAAAGGCGAAGAGTTTATCTTCGCCTGACAACAAGTTATGATCGCATGAGCCATGTAAAAGGGCAACAATTTTTTCAGGAATGTCGACCAGCATGAGTGACTACTATCAGATCGTCCAGGTCGGGACCGCGCAGGCAGACAGCGATGCCATTCTGGCCACGCTGAAGCGGATCCAGGAGGGGCATCTGGTCAACGATATCCGTCTCCTTAACTATTACCACGAGATCCCGGTCAGCTACGGGGCCTCGGTCGATTACATCGAAGGGGACATGGTGGACCTCGGGGTGCACCAGCATCAGGCCGTCGTCATGAAGCTGGAGAAGACCACCATCCTCAAGAGCCGTCACTTACCCCACGAGGTGATTGCCAAGGTGTTCAGGTCGGATATCACGCGCTGTCTAGTGACCCTGACCAATTTTGCCTATGGTGTGGTCCGGGCCGAGCGCCGGCGCTTCGTCAGGGTTGCCGTCAGCGATGTGGTAGATGTCGTATTTATGACGGATACGGCGACCATTTCGGGGAGGATGACCGATATCTCGGTCGGCGGGGTCTCCATCCAGCAGGATCAGGAGAGCGGGGGGATCGACATCGGCTGTCGCGGTATCGTCCGGCTGAGTCTGATGGGTACCCCGCTGGAAATGCCGGCCCGCTTGATCAAGATTCTGACCGATAAGAAACAGTTTAAATATGTCTTCGAGATGGATATCTCCAGCAGGGAGGAGGGGGTAATTTCCCGCTACATATTCCAGCGTCAGGTCGAGATCATCCGCGAATTGAAAGATCACATCGTCTGACCCCCTTCCCGTGGCCGTCATGACACCTCCGTCATCATCTGTTGAACCCACCCCGACCTTGGTGGACACCCATTGCCACCTCGACCTACCTCCACTCGTGGGCCAGCTCCCCGAAATAGTTGACCGGGCATTGTCCGCCGGAGTCCGCAGGTTCGTGGTGCCGGGGGTGACTGCCGCGGCATGGCCGACAATAGCTGCAGTGGCCCGGGAGTTTGAGGCCATCATCCCCTGTTTCGGGCTGCACCCGCAGCAGGCTGCCGCTTATTCCGACACAACCATGGCCGAACTTGCCCGGTTCCTGCCGCACGCCGCTGCAGTGGGCGAGATTGGACTCGACTATCTGCTGCCGGGTGCCGACCGGGAACAGCAGCGCTTCGCCTTTCGCGCGCAACTCAGGCTGGCGGTCGCGGCCGGACTCCCGGTGCTGATCCATTGCCGCCGGGCATTCAACGACCTTCTGACCATTCTCCGGGAAGAACGGGTTGGAATGGTGGGTGGGGTCATGCACGCCTTTTCCGGCAGCCCCGAGATTGCCCGGGAGTGTCTGCGTCTCGGACTGCTGATCTCCGTCTCGGGTACCGTAACCTATCGGAACGCGGTGCGCCCGGTGGCCGTGGCAAACGCCATCCCCCTGGAGAGCCTGGTCCTTGAGACCGATGCCCCGGACATGACGCCGGAGCCGTGGCGCGGGCGGTACAATGAGCCGTCGTTTATCGTCGAGGTCGCCAGGTCCGTGGCAGCAATCAAGGGGATTGAGGTGGAGGCCGTAGCGGAGGTTACCACTCGGAATGCCCTGCGACTCTTCGACCGACAGTAAGAGCTGAATCCGTGACGGTTGCCGCGCCGACGGGGCGACTCTGCCCGGGTCCGGCCGCTATGGGCGAAATCGAGCGGTATCCGGCACAAATCCACGTAACCCACCTTCAGGGAGGCCCCATGTCCAATCTTCACAGATTCTCCCGCACCGAGTTGCTCCTCGGCAGTGACGGCCTTGAACGACTGCAGCGCTCCCGCGTGGCGGTATTCGGCCTGGGCGGGGTCGGCAGCTTCGCCGCTGAAGCCCTCTGCCGGGCCGGCATCGGCCACCTGACGATCGTCGATTTCGACGACATATGCCTCACCAACGTCAACCGCCAACTCCACGCCATGGATGGTACGGTCGGCAAGGCCAAGGTGCAGGTCATGGCCGACCGGCTCCGTCTCATCAATCCCCAGGCGGAGATCGTTCCGTACCGCGATTTTTATAGCGCGGAAAACAGCGAATTTCTTCTCGCCGGTCCTTTCGACTACGTTGTAGACTGCATCGATCACTTCACCAGCAAGGTGCACCTGATCGTCAGCTGCCTGGAGCGGGGGACCCCGGTCATCTCCAGCATGGGGGCTGCCGCCAAGCTTGACCCGACCAAGATCCACGTTGCCGACATCGCCGATACCCACAAATGCCGCATGGCGCGGGCGGTGCGCAAGCTCCTTCGGCAGCGGGGTGTTGAGCGGGGGGTGACGGTTGTCTATTCCACCGAGGAGTACCGAGAGCCGCTCAACAAGGATGCCGGCTGCAAAGGCGCCTGCATCTGCCCCAACCGGGACGAGCAGCAGTTTTCCTGCGAACATCGGCGCGTTATCCTGGGAAGCGTCTCCTATATACCTTCGATATTCGGATTGACCATGGCGGGAGTAGTGGTGAATCACCTTGTTGCACCGGCGGCAACGGCAAAATAGGGGGTGTTGAAGTTGAAGAGGAGTTGGCTATACTGTTTACACTAACCAACTGTGAACAGGAGGGATATGTCATGGGCAAGGAATATTCACTGCAGGAGGCGCTGAAACTGGCAGTACAGGCCGAGAAGGACAGCATGGACTTCTACCGGAGGGCGGCGTCCGTAACCAGCAATGAGCGGGCGAAAAAGGTGTTCGATCTGCTGGCCAACGAGGAGGTGGCGCATCTCAAGTCGTTCTTTGAGCATTACAAGGGAACGGAGTTCGGCGACGTGAAGAGCTTCATCGCATCCCCTCCCAGTGCCAAAAACGCAACCATCATCGCTCTGGAAAAGGCGGTCAAGGAGGATACCCTCGAGAAGGAGGCCCTGGAAATCGCCCTGAAGGAGGAAAAGGCCGGAATCCAGCAGTATACCATGCTGGTGAAGGATATTATCGATCCGTTGGTCCGGGGGGTCTTCGAGCGGGTCATCAAGGAGTCCCAGGGGCATTACGACATGATCGAGGACGAGTACATGCATATCATGGGGATGGTTGACAAGTCCGATCAGGACACATACGTGAGGGAGTAAATGAGAACATCAGCACAGGCAGTGGCGTTGACTCTTCTTTTTTGCGCAGGTTCAGCCTTCGGTGCCACCAGGGAAGAGGTGCAGGGTATTGCGCATCGAGAGCAAGGGCTGAAGGTGATAGAGGAACGGTGCCTGTTTTGCCACAATCGTCAACGAATCGACACTGCCATCAAGCACCGTCAGGATGTGGAGAAGATTTTGAAAAAGATGGAAGGGAAGGGGGCCGTCCTGACCGATAAGGAACGTCAGGTCATGGGTCACTTCTGGAAGAAGAGCCCGTTCAAGGCTCAACGCGAAGAGCAGGCACGGTAACAGTTCTTCACAACGTATAGAGACCATGAGGGCGGCCCGGATTCCGGACCGCCCTCATGATTTGTACGGGGGTATCGTCAGGCGACGTTCTGGGCGTAGAGGCTCTTCACCCTGGCAAGGTAGGCACGGGTTTCGTTGGGGAGGGCACTGCCGAGGCCCTTTCGGTCCACGTTCCCGGGTCCCCAGTTGTAGGCTGCCAGGGCCGCATCCACGTTGCCGTTGTAACGTCCCAGCATATCCTTCAGGAACCGGGTGCCGGCCATGATGTTCTGTTCCGGATCAAAGGCGTTGGTAACCCCAAGCTGGCGGGCGGTGGCGGGCATCAGCTGCATAAGCCCCTGGGCACCGGCCGATGATACCGCCTTGGGGTTGAAGTTGCTTTCAGCCTTGACCACGGCCTTGATCAGTCCGGCGTCAACGCCGTAGCGGCGGGAGGCCTTCTGGATGATACCGTCGATACCGGCAGGTGCGGTAGCCTCCGGCAGCGGTGACGGAGCTGGAGACGGAGCCGGGGGAACCACGGTCGACTCTGCGATGGGTTGCCTGGCGTCGATATTTTGACCTCCCTGGCGGGAGACGTCGAGAAACGCCTGCAAGGCTTCACGGACCGGCGACTGTGGGGGATTCTCTTCGGTCATCATGGCGCTTCGCATCATCTCGAGCCGCAACACTTCCGCAGCGGTGGCCGCGGCCGTGGCGCTGTCCTTGCCGCGGGCGTTCCCCGCAAGGGCAAGAAGTGCATCGAATGCCGGCCCGCTCCCGGATCGTGGGGTGGCGCCCGCCGTGGTGCCTTCCTCGGTACGGGGCGGACGCGGCATGTTGTTGAGAGGGGTGATGGCCATGCCAACTCCTGTAATCCTGCTTTCGGCTACGTCGCAGTCAGGGAACAGCATGGAGCGTGCCAGTTTGGAAGTTGTCTTGACAGAAGAGCCTGGGAGAGATCGACCAGTGACGTCGATGAGTTGATCCGTTTGCCGCGGTTCCTGGTGTCAGGAACGTGATGACGAGGGGACGAAGAGCTGTTTTTTCTTCAGTTTTTCGATCAGGGTGGTCCGCTTGAGGTTGAGGAGATTGGCTGCCTCTTTCTTGTTGCCTCCGGTCTTCTGCAGCGCCTGGAGGATCAGCTGGTTTTCGAATTCTTCCACGGCAGTATTGAGGCAGAATCCCTTTTCCGGCAGGGTCATCGGTTCTGTGGCCGGCAGGGATCGTGAGCCTCGATACTTCTCGGGCAGATCGTCGGGGTTCACCAGGCCACTCCCCTTGAGAATAACCAGTCGTTCGACGAGGTTCTCCAGTTCCCTGACATTTCCCGGCCAGTCGTAGCTGCAGAGCAGGTTCATGGTGCTTCTGTCGAGGCCGGTAACCTTGTTGTGCTTGTCGCGATTGAATCGTTCGAGGAAAGAGTTGACCAAGAGGGGGATGTCTTCTTTCCGCTCCCTGAGCGCGGGAAGCATGATCGGAATGACGGAGATCCTGTAGTAGAGGTCTTCCCGGAATTCTTTCTCCGCAACCATCTTATCCAGATTCTGGTTGGTAGCGGCGATGATCCTCACATCCACCTTCTTGGAGTTCGTGGCGCCGACCGGTTCGAACTCCCTGTTCTGCAGGACACGCAGCAGTTTTACCTGGAGATTGGGCTTCATGTCGCCGATCTCGTCCAGGAAGAGGGTGCCGCGGTCAGCCATCTCGAACCTGCCGATGCGTGTGGCAATGGCGCCGGTGAACGATCCCTTCACGTGGCCGAAGAGCTCGCTCTCCAGAAGGTCGTCGGGGATGGCCGCGCAGTTTACCGGGACGAAGTTTCGGTTGCGACGGGTGCTGAGATCGTGAATGGCCCGGGCCACCAACTCTTTGCCGGTCCCGGATTCACCCTGCAGCAGTACGGTGGAGTCGGAGCCGGCAACCTTTTCGATGAGTTCGAAGAGGGAGAGCATCTTGCGGCTCTCGCCGATGATGTTGTTGAGCAGGGAGCGATTCTTTACCTGGGGTTTCGTGCGGAAGCTTCTGGTTTGGAGTGCCTGGTGCTCCAGGCCTCGCCGGACATGCGCCTCAAGATCTTCCAGGTTGAACGGTTTTTCCAGGAAGAAGAAGGCGCCGGCCTTGAGGAGGTTGGCCGTCATCTCGAAATTGGCGAAGGCGCTGTAGACAATGGTGACTATTTCAGGATGGGTTGTCTTCAACTGTTTGATGAAGTCAAGACCGTTCACCCTCGGCATCATCAGGTCGGTAATGACCATGTGGATGGTGTCTTGTTCGATCTTTTCCAGGGCATCCTGGCCGTCCGTCGCCTGGATGATGTGGTAGCCCTTGTAGGTCAGGAAGGCGGCGACGAAATCACGGGTTTTTTTGTCATCATCGACAATCAGGATTCTCGTGTTTTCCATGATCTTCCGTTCAGGGTCGTTTTTGTGGTGCCGGGGAACTATACCGTCAATTTTTCATCATGTCAATTAAATGACCTTGCCAAATGGAGGGAAAAGACAAAAATGTGACAGTCGGCCGGTCGAGTATGAGAATTGATTTTTTAAGAAATAAAGGACCTTATTGAAGAAAAAACATTTAACCGGTAGCTGTGGTTGCCGAATAAGATACAATAATTACCGCAGCAAGGATGGGAGCGGCGAATCTCCGCTTCTGCCCAGGAGGCTTGAACTATGGAGAGCATTGCCAAGAGTGCCGATGATAGTGGTGGAGAGCTGATCCAGCTGGTGAGTTTCATGCTGGGTGAAGAGGAGTTTGGCGTTGACGTGTTGAAAGTCCGCGAGATCATCCGGATGCCGGAGATTACCAGGGTCCCCAATACCCCCCACTATGTGGAAGGGGTTATCAATCTCCGGGGTAAGGTTATTCCGGTCATGTCCATGAGAAACCGTTTTGGCCTTGCGGAAAAGGAGTACGACAAGCAGACCCGCATAATGGTTATGGAAGTGGACAGCGAGTTGATGGGGTTTATCGTTGACGCGGTTTCGGAAGTTATCCGGATCTCCGAGCAGGAGATCCAACCCCCGCCGGCAGTGGTTTCGACCGGAGTGGACCACGAGTGCCTCACCGGTATCATCAGTCAGAGGGAGCGTCTGCTGGTCCTTCTCGATCTGGAAAAGGTTTCCAGTAAAGAGGATCGGATGCTCTTGCCGATGTAGTTGCCTGTCGTAGCTAGCCCCCTATATATTTTCGAACGAGTGGAGTAGGACATGCCGTTTGCGCCTGAAGACCAAGAACTTATTGATGGTTTCTTGACAGAGACCACTGAACTGCTGGAAAAGCTCGATGACGACCTGGTTACGTTGGAAAAAGCCCCTTCCGACATGGATCTTCTGAACGGTATCTTCAGGTCGATCCATACGGTTAAGGGGGCATCCAGCTTCCTTGGGTTTGATCTTCTGGTCAAGGTGACCCATAAAACCGAGGATGTCCTCAACCGTCTCCGCAAAGGGGAGTTGGTGGTTAATCCCGAGATCATGGATGTGATCCTGGAAGCGGTGGACCTGGTCAAGGTCCTGGTGGGAGACATAAAGGCCGGGGAACTCGTCGAGCGGGAGATTGACGGAACGATCACCAAGCTGCTCCCCCTCCTCTCAGAAGGGGCAGGCGAGGCGACGGTGCTCGCCGCGCCGCAGCAGGTCGCCGCAGCGCCGGTCCCGTCAGAGGAGCAGCCGGTTGCAGGGGGCGGGGGGGGGGCTCTCAATGGGGCGCCGGAGTCCGAAACGGCATCCAGCGACCAGCCGATTGCTGCAGCACCGCAGCCCGCCAGGGAGGCGGCGCCGGCACCCAGGCCTCCGGCCACGGCTCCGGGTAAGGATTTGAAGGCAAAGGCCGATGATCTTTCCGACAGTTCCACGGTCCGGATTGACGTGAAGCGGATCGATGATCTGATGAACCAGGTTGGGGAACTGGTGCTGGAGCGAAACCGCATGCTCCAGCTGGACAGCGACCTGCGGAGCGGCGCCGATATGAACCGCTTTACCGAAGAGTTCGGAAAGCTCTCCAAACGGCTCAACTTCGTTACCTCCGAAGTCCAGATGCAGGTCCTGAAGATCCGCATGATCCCGGTGGAGAAGGTTTTTAAGAAGTTTCCCCGCATTGTCAGAAATCTGGCCCGCGAATTGGGGAAAGAGGTGGAGTTGCACCTCTTCGGCGAAGAGACCGAACTGGACCGCTCCGTTGTGGACGAGATCGGTGATCCTCTGACGCACCTGATCCGCAACGCCATGGACCATGGGGTCGAGATGCCCGAGGAGCGGGCAGCCGCGGGCAAGCCCCGGTGCGGCACCATCGTTCTTTCTGCCGTGCACGAAGGGAACCAGATCGTCATCAGCATCAAGGATGACGGAAAAGGGATCAACCCGGACAAGGTGGCGGCCAAGGCGATCGAAAAGGGGCTCGTCACCCAGGCGCAGCTGGCAAACATGGGAACGCGCGAGGTTCTCGACCTGATCTTCCTCCCCGGTTTTTCCACGAAGGAGGTCACCACCGACCTGTCGGGCCGCGGGGTCGGCATGGACGTCGTTCGAACCAATATCAAAAAGCTGAACGGCATCATAGAGATACGTACCGAGCCCGGACGCGGAAGCGAATTCCTCCTCCGACTGCCGCTGACCCTCGCCATTATCCAGTCGCTGTTGGTGGACGTTGAGGGGGAAATCTACTCGATTCCGCTGGCGGCGGTATTTGAAACTCTGCGGGTCGAAATGAAGGAGTTCCATACGGTGGGTGGGCAGGAGGTGCTGAAACTGAGGGACTCCGTGCTTCCCCTTGTCCGTTTGGAGCGGGTCTTTAGTGTCAATCAGACCTACGAAAACGACGGATCGTGTTATGTCGTGGTCGTAGGCGTGGCGGAAAAGCGGGTGGGGGTGGTAGTGAGCAAGCTGCTTGGCCAGCAGGAAGTGGCTATCAAGTCACTTGGCAAATATCTGGCGAACGTCCCGGGGATTGCCGGCTCGACGATATTGGGAGATGGTCGCGTGGCCCTTATTGTTGATCCGGTGGGCCTTGTGGAAGGGAGCGAAGGAGGGAGTGCCGGCCGATAGCGGGCCGGTGCGGATAGCCTATGGGTTTAGAACCGATCAAGACAGCCCTCCCCAAGATTTCGGACAAGGATTTCGAGCTTCTCAGGGATTATATCTACAATCTCTGCGGGATATATTTCCACGCCAGCAAAAAGTACTTCCTGGAAAGCCGGCTGGCAAGGCGCATGGACGCTACCAGCAGCAAGAGCCATGCTGACTATTACCAACTGATCAAGGGGGCAGGCGGAAGCGGTGAACTCAAGAAACTCCTGGATGAGATCACCACCAACGAAACCTGTTTTTTCCGCAACGTCCCCCAACTCAATGCCCTGGAGAACAAGCTGCTGCCAGAGGTTGTGGAGACCAAAGGAAAGATCGGCTTCAGGAAGTTGCGGATCTGGAGCGCCGGCTCCTCCTCCGGGGAAGAGGCCTACACCATGGCCATGATCCTGGCGGAAAAACGTTCGTCGATGCTTAAGGACTGGATCATCGAGATCGTCGGCACCGACATCAACGAGACGGTTTTGGCCATGGCCCGCGAGGGGGTCTATAACAGTTACTCAGTCCGGAATACCCCTGAATATTACCTGAAGAAGTATTTCACCAAGGATGGCCCGGAGCGCTTCATCCTCTCACCCGAGGTCAAGAAATTCGTGAATTTTTCGTTCCTCAATCTTTACGACGACACGAAAATGATATTCATGAAGAGCTTCGATTTCATCTTCTGCGCCAATGTGCTCATCTACTTCGACAATGCCTCCAAATCCAAGGTCGTACAGCACTACTACAATAACCTGCAGCCCTACGGCTATTTCTTTGTCGGGCAGTCCGAATCGTTGCACGGGGTGAATGACAAGTTTAAGACTGTCCACTTCCCGGGTGGCTTTGCCTACAAGAAGTGAAGGGAATGGTACTTATGGACAAGACACGTATGGTACAGAAGGCCCGGGAGATGGTGGCAGATGTGGACGATCTCCCCACCATTCCGGTCGTGGCGACAAAGGTGCTGGAGTTGCTCGAGAAGCCGGATGTCGAACTGGACGAAGTGGTCGACCTGATCCTTACCGACCAGGTCCTTGCCGCACGGGTTATCAAGATCGTCAACTCCCCCCTCTACCGGGCCACCCAAGAGATCACGTCGGTCAAGCAGGCGCTCATCTATCTCGGGTTCAGGCATGTCCGGGAGTTGGCGCTGACCTGTTCCTTTATCGAGGCCTTTAAGGACAAGGGTGGTGCATTTGATGTCCAGACCTTCTGGGAGCACTCGTTCGGCGTCGGCATCGTCGCCAAGCTCATCGCCCAGCGGGCCCGGTACCACGATATCGAAAAGGCGTACCTTGTCGGCATCATCCATGACATCGGCGAGGTCTTCCTGAGCTACTACCACCAGGAAGAGTTCATGAAGATCGTCGAATCGAAGCATGGCGAGCCACGCAAGTTCTATACGCTGGAGGCGGAATTTTTTGGCACGACCCACTGTGAGGTCGGTCTCTGCATTGCCGAGAAGTGGAATTTCCCCCAGGAGTACAAGGAGATCATTTCTCTCCATCACACCCCTCTGGAGGCGACGATCGACCCTCCGCTCAACGCCATCGTCAACCTGGCCGACCTGTTCTGTACGGTGCGGCAGCTCGATTACGGCGGCCGGGAGTGGATCTCGTTCAATCTCGCTGAGGAAGCTGCCTGGGAGATTCTCAAGAACTACGCTCCCCATCTGGGTGACCTGGATGTCGAGCGATTCTGCTATGAGCTCGATGACCGGGTAGAGGAAATTCAGGAATTGGTCCGGTCGATCTTTGCCGGCATATCGGAGGAGTAACGCAAACATGGTGCTTATGCCGGGCAAACGGATACGGGTTCTCATCGTCGACGATTCGTCGTTCATGCGGATGGCGATCAGGGGGATTCTCTCCCGGGATCCGGATATCGAGGTGGTGGGGAGTGCCGTTGACGGCCAGGAGGGGGTTGACAAGGCCTGCGAACTCAAGCCCGACCTGATCACGATGGACATCGAGATGCCGCGCCTGGACGGTATCAGCGCCCTCAAACAGGTCATGGCGAAGTCGCCGACACGGGTGATCATGGTCTCGACCCTGACCAACGAAGGAGCCCGGGCCACGTTCGAGGCGCTGGAGGCCGGCGCGGTCGACTACATCCCGAAGAACGTGACCGACTCCACCGATGCCCAGAAGGTGTTCAAGGAAGAGTTGCTGCGCAAGGTAAAGGGGGCGGTCAGTTCCAGTTTCCGCACCGCAGCCATGCCGCGCGTTTCCGCGCCTCCTCCTGTGCGCCCCACGACCAGCCGTCTGCCAAAGCGGAACGTGCAGTTTGTGGGGATCGGCGCATCCACCGGCGGTCCCGTGGCGCTCCAGGAGGTACTGTCACGGATCCCGATGAACTTTCCGCATCCGATCGTGGTTGCCATCCATATGCCCAAGGCCTTTACCGGCCCGTATGCGGAGCGTCTCAACGCCAAGTGTTCCATCCAGATCAAGGAAGCGGCCGACGGCGATATTCTGAAGCCGGGACAGGTGCTGATCTCTCCCGGGGGTCGACACCTCTCCCTGGTGAAGCGCGGCACCAACGTTGTGGTGACCACGGCTCAGCCGGCCGAGTTCCCCCAGTATCTCTACATCCCGTCGGTGGACCGGATGATCACCACCCTGGCTGACGTGAGTAATGGCGCGGCTCTGGGAGTCATCCTGACCGGCATGGGGAATGACGGTTTCAAGGGGATACAGCACCTCAAGAGCAAGGGGGGGGTAACGATAGCCCAGGACGAGGCGACTTCCACCATCTACGGCATGCCGCGGGCTTGCGTGGAGGGGGGCGTAGCCGATGAGGTTCTCCCCCTGGGAGAGATCGGTTTTGAAATCGCCCGGGTTGCGGGGTAGGTTCAGCGTCGGGCGAAGAGGTAGAGACCTTCCAGCGTGCTGACGATCCGGCAGTCGGAGTATCCCCGGCGTTTGAGGTGAAAGAGGAGAAATGGCGCGGCAAAAGGGGCGGTGTCCGGGAAAAAGAAGCCGAATTCTCCCGTGCCGCCAGTGAGCAGTTCGGGCCTGAGGGGAGTGGCGACGGCAGTCCAGTGCGGACAGCCGTTTCTATTGGTGCCGGGCCGCAGTGCGCTACAGACCAGACCGATGGTACGGAGGATTTTTGCAATGCGATGCATGGAGCTACTCTAGCATGGCGAACCGGCACCCACAAGCGGAGCCAGCATGGGACTGAGCTACATCCCCACCATTGAGCGGGAAGAGCTGCAGCACCGGCTCCTGGCACTCATGGTGCCGGGTCCCATCGTCGATGACGATATGGAACGCCGAGTGAGGCGTCTGGACGGCCAGTTCCGCAGATACGCGACCACCTGCCCGGTGCCCGTCTGGGCTCCCGGCCTGGTTCTCACCAATGAAATCGTAAACCAGGCGGAGCGATACCTGCCGCTCTCGGAGATCGCTAGTGCATTCAGCCGGTTCTGCAGGCTGGCCGTCACCTCGCCGGATTCCGTTGACCTTCTGCTCCTTCATGATGCCCTCGGCTGGCTTCCTCTCCTTGGAAGAATGGGCTGGCCGCGAACCGACGCCAACCCTGCCGCGCTCCTGACAACGCTTCTCAACGACCAGGAGACTCGCTGCCGGTTTCTCTTCGCCCTCCATCTTCCGAAACAGCATGGCGGGGATTTTACGCGCTACCCGGCGCAGATGCGCACCCTGACCAAGTGGCTTCAAAACCGCCGCGCCGGGAAGACGACGCTCAGTTGCCTCGACGCTGCCTGCGGTACGGGAGAGGGGACATGGGATCTTGCAGGAGCCCTGCTCGCGGCCGGCTTCTCTCCCGATGCCTTCACGATCAAAGGGTTCACGCTGGGGGCCCTGGAGCTCTTCGCCGCTGCCCACGCCTTTTTCCCCCACGACCCCGATCGGCAGCAGGCTTACCGGGCGAAGACAGCCCCGCTCTTCACGGCCGGGATCGCGGGACGCATGCTGTTCAGGCAGGCAGATCTGAGATTGGACGACAATAGAGGGGAGACCCACGGGGTCATTCTCTGCAATGGTTTGCTGGGGGGACCGATGCTGCATGATCGAGGGAGCGTGGAGGAGGTGGTGAAGAGGCTGACAGCAAGCCTGGAACCGGGCGGCATACTGATGGCCGCGGACCGGTTCCATGCCGGCTGGCATAAGGTCTTTCCCCGCAAACGACTGGAAGAGCTTTTGGTCGACTGCGGATTGCGTCCGGTGGAAGGGGGGGAGGGGATCGCCGGGATCAGAACCTGATCAGGAGTCCTCCCCACGAGAGTCCGCCGCCGAAACCCATGATCAGGACCAGGTGCCCCGGCTTGATGGTGCCGTTGCGGAGATTTTCATCCAGAGCCAGACCGACCGAGGCGGCTGCGGTGTTGCCGAAGCGGTCAAGATTGAGGAGGAAACGATCCTTATCGATGCCGGTCTTCTTCGAGATGAAGTCGATGATCCTGACATTGGCCTGGTGGGGGATGATGTAGTCCAGGTCTGTCGGCCTGATACCTGCCTTGGCCGTCACCTCGGCAATGATCTCGGGGATTACGTCGGTGGCAAAGACGAAGACCTTTTTCCCTTCCATCTTGAAGGTGTTTTCTTTGGCCTCGATAGTTGCCGGGGTAATCGGCTTACGGGAACCGGAGGAGGGGACCTGAATCAGTTCCCAGCCGTTGCCGTCGCTTCTGATGATGCTCTGGATGAGCCCTTTCGGCTGATCGGTCGCCCCGAGGATAATGGCGCCGGCTCCGTCGCCGAACAGGGGGCAGGAGGTCTTGTCGTCGAAGTCCAGGATTTTCGAATAGGTGTCTGCGCCGATGACCATCACCCGCCGGTATTTGCCGGCGCGGATGAGGTTGTCGGCAACTTCGATGCCGAAGACCAGGCTGCTGCAGACGGCGTTCATGTCAAAGGCGACTGCCTTGGCGGCACCGATGTTCTTTTGGACCATACAGGCAGTGGCCGGGAGGTACATGTCCGGTGTGGAGGTGGCGACGATGATGCAGTCCAGGGAGAGCGGGTCGATATTGCCAACGGCAAGGGCATTGCGGGCAGCTTCGGTGGCCAGGTCGGAAGTTGCCTGGTCTTCCCGGACGAAGCGCCGCTCGCTAATGCCGGTTCTCGATCGGATCCACTCGTCGGCGTCATCGACGAGGTAGCTGAAAAAATCGTTGGTTACAACGCGTTCGGGTATGCCGGACCCGGTTGCGAGCACCTCTGCATGGATCATCATCTTCTCCCGCTGCAGCCTAAAGCCGCTGGTTTTTCACTAACTTCCTTTTATTGCACACAAGGCGGATTGGTGTCAAATAGAATGCCGTTTCAAGACGATTAGCAGACTGTAATGACCTATTGTTTCCCCTTGCTCAGTGCCGCGTCCAGCACCCCGGCCAGCCAGACAACGCCAAAGCCCCAGAGGACCCAGCGTGCCCCTGGGGAGTTCTGTCGGATCGTTTCGATGGTCCTGACAATGTCGGCGCTGCCACCGGTTTTTGCCGCGAGTAGAACCGGCCCCATTCCCCGAAGCAGCAGAAAAAGGGCTGCCAGAAGGAAGATGTTGACGAGGACGATGAAGATCCCCCCCTTCAACCGGTCTCCCTTGGCCAGTTGGCCGAGGCCGGGCAGTAGAAGGGCGGAGAGAAAGGCCGCCTTGATGTTCTGGTTCATCGGCAGTGCTCCAATTCAGTTTGCGGTGCCTGTGCGGGCTCCTAATGGGTGGTCGTCGGACGGATGACGGTTACCGTCTCCAGGGTGATCAGCCCGCCGGCCAGCATGTTCCGAATGGCGGGGAGCGCAGCCTCCAACCGTTCGCGTTTGTCGACAGCCTCGATGACCAGGGGGAGATCGTGGGCCAGGTCCAGAAGCTTGTCGGCATGGAAGGCGCGGCTGCCGCCGAATCCGGCCACACCCCTCAGGACGGTTGCACCGGCGATTCCTTCCCGGCGCAGGCACTCCACCAGGGCTTCATAGAGGGGGATATGTCCATGGCGGTCGTTCTCGCCGAGATAGATGCGGAGCAGGAGCTCTTCTTCGGTGGGTTGTTCGGTCATGGCGGGCTTTCTCCTTTGCAGTCGTGCCGCTACAGCAATCTGGCAGCCAGGATACCCAGCCAGGTGAAGGCCAGGCAGATCAGGACACTCAAAAGGACGTTCCCGGTGGCGATGAGGAATTCGCCATCTTCAAGCAGCCGAAAGGTTTCGTAACTGAAGGTGGAGAAGGTGGTAAGCCCCCCCAGGAAGCCGACGGTCAGGCCGATGCGGAGATTCGGGGTAACGAGCGTGCTCCTGAGCGCGAATTCCATGATCAGGCCGATGAGAAACGCGCCGAGGATATTGACGACGAACGTTCCGTAGGGGAAGCTCCGTCCCAGCAGGTCATATACCATGCCGGAGAGGTAGAAGCGCGCCAGGCAGCCGATTGCGCCGAAGCCGGCAATGAACAGGGCGGTACCCATTGAGCCTGACATGACCGCTATCGGAAACAGTAGCCAACGCTCACGCCGACAACATCTTCGGTTGAGCGGGGCTGAAGAATTGAGACGGACTGGCTGATCCGAACGGCTGGTGATGGATCGGTGCGATATCCCTGGTAAAAGACGGCCGTGCGGATCCTGGCAGTGCGGACTCCGAATTCGCCGAAAGCCGACCAGCGCCCTTCCGGTTTGACCGTGACGGTGCCGTCTCCCGTCACGTCGACGCTGTTGGTGTTGTAGAAGGGAAAGCTGGCCCCGCCTTCCCAGAACATCCCCACGCCGTTGTCAAACGTATGGGTAAGAGTGAGCCCGAGCTTGGTGTAGGCGCTTTCCCAGGTCTCCGTGTAGCCCTGCACCCGTAGGCTCTGGCCGTTTCCGTCCCTGGTCGTGGAGTCGTGCAGATCCCGCAGCCAGATGCGATAACCAAGGCCGGCGAACGGCTGGAGGGAGTAGCGACCTGTCGGGAAGGACCAGCCAAGGTTCACTTCACCCTTGCCGCCGAAGTAGGTCACATCGGTCTTGACCGGGAGGGAGCTGGGGGGCTGGGTTTGACCGTCGTAATCGACCACGCCGCCGAACAGCTCCCCCTTTGTCTTGAGACGGAGGGAGCCGGAGCTGTCGGTCTGCAGGAGGTTCAGACCGACGGCAGTGCCGATGCCATAGAGGGGACCGCTTTCGGTCAGGAGCTTGCGTCCGCCACTCTCTTCCTTCCAGTGGAAATACTGGACATAGGGATAGAGGTAGAGCTCGGTCATTCCCCCGAAGCGGGGTTCCGCGAAGGCTGGCGCCGCCCAGAGGGGGAGCAGCGCGGCCAGCGCGATGAACGTGCCTTTCCGGCGGACCCGCATGTCATTCTTCTCCGACAGGCTCGGCCTTCTTGCGCCTGGTCCGCTTCGGTTTTTCGGCAGGGGCGGGAACAGCCGCTTCAGCCTGCTCCTCAACCGGTGCCGGCGTCTCCTCGCTTGCGACAGCCTTTGGACGCCTGACCCGCTTCGGCTTCTTCTCTTCCACCGGCGTGGTCGCTGCAGGCTCTATTGCCGGCTCCGCAGGGGCCGCCTGCTCGACGGCTTCCTGAGCCTCCGTCTTTTTCCGCCTGGTGCGCTTCGGTTTCTGCTCCACGACGGGAGCGGTTTCCTCGGCCGGTTGAACCGCTGCTGGCGGCTCCGGAGTCACCAACGGTGCAGCCGGTGTTTCTTCCGAAAAGGTCTCGGAGGTCAGCTGCTCAAGCTCGCTCTCGGCGGTGGTCCCTTTCCCTTTGCCGCGCCGGCGCCGGCGCCGTTTCTTCTTCAGTTCCTCGTGGTGTTCGCCCTCACCCTCTACCATCGCTGTTTCCGCTGTTTCCGCGGGCTCCTCCCCGGCCGGCTCGGCAGTCGCTGCGGGGATAAGGTCGGTCTCGGGCGTGAGGGACGCGGTTGCCTCGTCCGTCGGCTTTCCTTTGCCGCGCCGCCGCCGGCGACGCCGCTTCTTCTTCTGCTCTTCGCTCCCCTCTTCACCCTCCGGGGCGGCACCCTCTGCCGTATGCTCTTCCAGTGCGGGTGTGACCAGGAGCTCCGGCTGAACCGCCACCTCTTCCTCGATAACGGCCGCGGCTGCCTCCTCGGTACCCTTCTTGCGGCCCCGCGAGCGTTTTTTCTTGCCAGCCGGCTCGGCGGTCGCCTCGCCATTTCCGGCAGCCTGGGGCTCGGCGGGCAATGCCTCGGCGGGGAGGGCGTGGGGCTTTCGTTCCTGCCGCTCCTCTGCCTGCGGTTCGATGTAGGCCGGCTTTTCCCGTTTGACCAGTTCAAGCTCCAGCTGGTTCATGAGGAACGACGGTTTCCCCTTGATCGTCACCTCGATGTCATAGTCGTTTTCGATCTGGGCCAGGTCACGCTTCTTGCGGTTGAGCAGGAAGTAGGCCACCTCCAGCGGCAGACCCCCGCGGACTTCGGAGCCGGTCCCCTTGGCTGCCGCGGCGTGCACCTTGCGCAGGAAGGAGAGGGCCATGGATTCCACCGATTTGACCTTGCCCCGGCCCTCGCAATGGGGGCACTCCAGGTAGCTCGCCTGATTGAGCGCCTGGCGGATCCGCTGACGGGACATCTCCAGGATGCCGAACTGTGAGATCCTCCCCACGGTCACCCTCGCCTTGTCGCTTTTCAGGGCCGCCTTCAGGGTCTTCTCCACCTCGCGGATGTGCTTGGTGTCCCGCATGTCGATGAAGTCGATGACGATCAGGCCGCCCAGGTCGCGCAGGCGAAGCTGGCGGGCCGCTTCTTCGGCCGCCTCCACGTTCGTCCTGAAGGCGGTGTCCTCCACCCCCCGTTCGCCGGTGGACTTGCCGGAGTTGACGTCGATGGAGACCAGCGCCTCGGTCGGCTCGATCACCAGGGAGCCGCCCGACTTGAGCGGTACCTTCTTCTCGTGGGTCTGGTCGATCTGCTCCTCGATCTGGTAGCGGGAGAAGATCGGGCGTTTTTCCTGGTGCAGCTTTACCAGCTTCTCGAACTTGGGCATCGCCTCCTTGAAGAAGGCCTTGGTCTCCCGGTGGACTTCCTTGCTGTCGATCAGGACCTCGTCGATCTCTGCGGTGAAGTAGTCCCGGATGCTCCGGATGACCACCGAGTACTCCTTGTGGAGCAGGGCCGGCGCCTTGGCCGATTCCGCCTGCCGCCGGAGCTCTTCGTACTTTTCCACCAGCTGGTCCAGGTCCTTCTGGAGCTCTTCCAGGCTCTTGTCCACCGCCTCGGTCCGGATGATGTAGCCGATCCCTTCTGGAATCGTCATCTGGGCCACCAGCGCCTTCAGTTTCTTCCGTTCCGTCTCCCCCTCGACCTTGCGGGAGATGCCCGAGGAGTCGCTCCCCGGCATGAGGACCATGTAGCGGCCCGGCAGCGACAGGTAGGAGGTGAGTGCGGCCCCCTTCATGTCCCGTTCGTCCTTTTCCACCTGGACGATCAGCTCCTGGCCGCGACGGAGCACCTCCTGGATGCGGGGGCGCCGTTTGCGCTGTTCCTCGGGGACGTCGTCACGCCACTGCCACCACTCCGGGTGCAGCTCCCCCACCTGCAGGAAGCCGGGCTTCTTCAGTCCGATATCGATGAAGGCCGCCTGAAGGGCGGGCTCCACGCGAAGGACAACTCCTTTGTACACATTGCCGCGGGTCTGTTCGCTGCCGGCGATCTCGATATCCAGATCGATCAGCCGGCCTTCGTCGACGATGGCGACCCGTGCCTCCTCGGGGTGGAGGGCGTTGATGAGCATCTTTTTTGCCATAGGTGCGTGTTCCTTGTGGGGAGGAGCTATCTCATCCTCCCTGGATGATGTATGGTCAACCGGTGGCCGCGAAGCAGCCTCGTTCCGGTGTAACGTCGGATAAAACCGGAAAACTATACCAGACTTTGCCTGTCTTGCCCATATAAAAGGCAGCTGCGGAAAATTGACAAGGGCGCTCATCCCCCCTACAATGCCGCTGGTTTCGCGCGAGCGAATCAGTCAAGCCGTGTACCCCGCTCCGCTCGGAGCGTCCTCGCTCCGCAGGGCACACGGTTTGACTGATTGATAAGTAACGGGACGTTGAAAC
>CAYSJJ010000006.1:0-2344 GCA_964431365.1 uncultured Geobacter sp.
GGCCCGCAAAGAGGCTTCCAGCAGGCATCTACGGCAATCAATCGATCATGAGCGTAGAGGTAGCAGTGGCTATGACGATAATCTTCAAAATGCAGGGGACTTCGTGACGGAACGAAGGGATGCTTTGACAGGACCACAGAGATGACGGTTATCTCTGTACACACTATCAACTTTACATAATATATCTTATGGGACGTAAAGTCTTTGGGGGTTTTTATGGAAAGTAACGACGGCATCACTATCAAGATTGTTCGGTGATTGGTTCTGCTGGAGAGAGCACTCCCCTGGTCGATGGCACTGCCTGGCAACTTTAGCTTGCAGCATCAGCAAGTTGGTGTTGAACCTATCAAGCAGTTGTGCAACCTTCACACCATCCGACCAACCGCCGGGCCCTGATCCTGGTTGTCGCCCTCGAACTGCTGCGACGTGCACTACTGGCAATACTAAAGTGATGGTTTATATTGAGGAATACTTTCTGTTTTAACTTAAGATGTTATATCGTCATCATTAAATATACACATTAAGGTTTGCGTCAGATCTACTGTCTCTTCGGAGATGCGACGAGGCGTAGCCTGGCGACCCGTCGCTCTGCATCGGCTTTGTACTCATCATAATCAGTTGGAACATTCTTCAGAAACTGTTCGAAATGCTGCAGTGCCTGCTGCTGTCGCTCCCACCGCTCATAAATCTTGCCGAGATTGTAATGTGCCATCGACTTGCCAGGGTCCACCTTGCCGGCCGGTGAACGCAGCGCATGCAGGTAATACTGCTCGGCTCGTTGCAGGTCGTCTTGCGAGGCGGCCAGGGTCCCCATCTGGATCAACGCATCCGAGTTGGCGGGGTCGAGACGCAGTGACTCCTCCCATTCGGCGCGGGCTGCCGCCAGGTCGCCCCTGCTTTGCAGCGCGGTACCAAGGTTGTAGTGGGCCTCCGCAGAGCCGGGATCGTTCCGAACCCCGCTGGCGAACAACGAATAATAATCCTTCCAGTCGCGATTGCGCTGGACCGTAACGGCTGCAGAGGCAACGATCAGCACTGCAGCGACGATCCGTATCGCCAGCGCCCCTCTTCCCGTCGATCGAACCCGGGCAACCACGGCACCGGTCAGAATGAAGAAGCCGATGGCGGGAAGGTAAAGAAACCGCTCGGTGATCGGATCGCTCGGTATCGGTACGATATTGGATATCGGTAGATAGTTTATCGCTATCCACGCCAGGCCGAAGAGTGCCGCACGGTTACGGCTCCGCAGGATCAGACAGATGGCCACGACCAGTGCCACCCAGGCAGGGAGGAACCAGGGGGGGGTAAACAGCCCCCCTTTCGGCACCGTATGGAAGATGGTCAGATCCATGGGGAAGAGCAGCAGGCCGAGATACTGGGGTATGATGTGATAATTCATGGCCAACCGACTGAAAATGCCGTTGGCCGGGACGCTGGCCCCAACCATCCCGTGCAGGGAGTAGAAACGCATCGCGAAATAGAGGATCGTAACGAGGAGATAGGGAAGAAGCGAAGCGAACCGGCCCGCCCTTTTCGGGGAGGGAGTGTCGCCGGGAAGTTGGACGACCGTGTAGAGGGCAAAGACTCCCAGCAACATGAGGCCGGTCTCCTTGCTGAGCAGGCCGCAGAAAAAGAGGAGTGCCGACAGGATTGGCCACTGTTTCCCCTGCTCCCGCGCACGCAGAAAGGCCAGCAGCGAGGCAAGGCTGAAAAAGCCCGCCAGAAGCGTATTCCGGGTGGAGATGAAATTGACCGCCTCGCTGTTGACGGGATGGACGGCGAACAACAGTGCCGCTATCAGTGCCGCTTTGCGGTCGGCAAGGAGACGGCTGGCCACCAGAAAGAGCAGGATTGCATTGCCCAGGTGAACCATGATGCCGACCGCATGGTACCAGGCGGGATTCAAGCCGGCGAGTTGATAGTCGAGCAGATAGCTTGCCCGGTTCAGCGGTCGGTAATAGGGCTTTATGACGTCCGGCGAAAACAGCACGTCAGGGATGCTTCGCAGGCTGAGTGTCTGGGGGTTCTTGACGATTATCGCATCATCGTCCAGCACAAAGCCGTTCGCAAGGCTGATGGCATAGACCGCGAGCGTTACGACGATGATCAGCACCAACGGTGCAAACGCCGAGGTCGTCCCCGCCCCCCCTACTCTTCCTCCATCGTTGGCTGCATCAAGGTTCATAGTGCTCTCGCCTTAACGTCATACAACGCCGGCCATGCGGCAAACAACGTAAAAGAGTGACACATTCACTGCACGTATCTTCCACTACTGTAACCATGCAATTCATTAACCGTAGATCATCACGGTTCACCCGCGATATTCCGGTGTTTTCGTCGGGCA
>CAYSJJ010000006.1:2444-38694 GCA_964431365.1 uncultured Geobacter sp.
AATCACTCTGCTCTGCGCCGGAGAAGCGCAGGAATGGTGCTGCCTGAACGGAAAAGGGGCCAGACAACATGCCTGGCCCCTCCCCTGCCTGATTCGACCCGAATGCGTCAATTCAGAGCTTGAACCTGCCGACCAGGCGCTGCAACTCCTCGGACTGCGTCGAAAGCGTGGCCGCCTCCGCCGCTGTTTCCGTGGCGCCCCCGGCGTTCTGCTGGATAACGACGGTAATCTGCTGGATGTTGTTGGATATTTCGCCGGTGGTGGTGGTCTGCTGTTCAGCGGCAGTCGCGATCTGGTTCACCTGCGCGGTAACATCGCTTATCTGCTGGGAAATCTGTTCCAGGGAGTCCCCGGACCGGCTCGAGTATTCGGTACCCTTCTCAACTTCGGCCACCCCTTCGTCAATGGCCGAAATGGCTCCCCGTGTTTCATTCTGGATCGCCTTGATCATTTCACTGATTTCGCGGGTGGCGCGGGTGGTCCGCTCGGCCAGGGCGCGGACTTCGTCGGCGACAACGGCGAAGCCACGCCCCTGTTCCCCCGCACGGGCGGCTTCGATGGCCGCGTTCAGTGCCAGCAGGTTGGTCTGATCGGCAATATCTTCGATAGTTCCGATGATCTGCCCGATCTGGTTGGACTGAGCGCCCAAATCTTCGACGGTCTTGGCGGCATCCTTGACCCTCCGGGCAATGCGCTCCATGCAATCTGTCGTCTGACGAACCACCTCCGCCCCCGACCGGGCGGCGTCGTTGGCGCGGGTGGAGTTTTCCGCCGCCATCAGGCAATTATTGGCGATGTCACCGGAGGTGGCGGCCATCTCTTCGCTGGCAACGGCGACCGTGTTGGTCTGGGAAGCGACATTATCCGTGCCTGCGGCAATTTGGGCTGCGCTGGCCTGGAGTTGCCGCGACGATACGGCTACATGCTCCGATGTCCGCGATATCTGCGAAATGATGTCACGCATCGTTGTCTGAAGGGTGCCGATGGAGCGAATGATGCTGCTGATCTCGTTGTTACGTTTCGGGGCAATCGTTTGCGTCAGATCTCCCTCGGTCATTCTGGCCAAATAGCCAAGGATACGCTGCAATGCATCGTTTACCGTCCAGAAGAGCAGTCCGCTGAACAACATGCCAAAGAGCACGAATATGGCCGTGGATACTACGGCCTGTGACGTCGAAAATAGCCGCCCCGCCACAACTGCGATGATGATGCAGAGGCTGTAACAGACACAGAGCAGTATGATGCGGGTGCGGATCTTCAGGCTCAGGTAAAGATCTAAGAGAAAGCGCATTCCTACCTCCTCGGAGTATTCTGGTTCATTAGTTTGTATCGTCAGGTTACGACCGGAATAAAGTGAAAACCTGTTTTACGGTTAAGGGATACGGTGCTGATCTCACCCAGGAGGGGCGACAGCAGCGGAGGTACTCCCTATCCCGGCAGAGACGTCGCAAAAGCGGTGCACCATTCAAAGCAAAGGCCAATCTATTGTACGCGAGTTGGGTGCTACGGCTTCAGGAAGGGTCGGCGCAGAATTTAAAGACGGTATTCCTGCCGCTTCTTTTGGCGTTATAGAGGGCCATATCGGCGTGTTCGACAATATCCTCCGGCCTGGTCCCGTCGTCGGGGAACACCGAGACGCCAACGCTGATGGACAGATACCCTCCAGGTTGGCTTTCCTGGCCGGGGAACGGGAATTCGGCGATGCTCTTGCGAAGTTTCTCGGCAATCTTCATGGCACCATCGGACTCGGTTTCGGGGAGGATGATGGTAAACTCCTCGCCTCCGTAGCGCGCGACGATGTCCGATTGACGCAGATTCATGGTCAGGATCTTGCCGATGGTCCGGATGATGAGATCTCCTGCGGGGTGGCCATTCTTGTCGTTGTAATGCTTGAAATAATCGATATCGATGAAAAGCAGCGCAAGATTGTGACCGTGCCGGTTCGCCCGGATCAGTTCCCTCTCCAGGATTTCCTGGAAATAGCGGTGGTTGAAGAGCCCGGAGAGCCCGTCCCTGTTGGCAATCTCCGCGAGAACCCGGTTGCTGAACTCGAGCTCCTGGTTCTTTTCCTGCAGTTTGCTGATGAGAGCCTGGTTCTCCCTCATCAATTCCACCTTGTCCGAGGCACGTTTTGCCACTGCGGAAATCAGGCTGAGGTCTTCGAACGGCTTTACCAGGAAGTCGTAGGCCCCTGACCTGAGGGCGGTGATAGCCGAGTCCAGTGACGCGTTGCTGGTGATGATGATGACCTGGGTTTCCGGGTGTGACTGCTTGATCTCCTGCAAGAGCTGCAGGCCGCTCATCCCCCCCATGCGGATATCCGTAAAAACGATCGGAGGAACAGTGCGGTTGAAGATTTCAAGCGCCTCTTCACCACTTGCCGCCTCGCTCACGACAAAACCGTCTTCTTCAAGCACCTGCGTGAGAATACCGCGCAGGCTTTCTTCGTCATCGACAATCAATACTTCAATGGACATGCCGAATCCTTTCAGTTATTGGCATTGACAGGCTTTATTCATGAGATCCTGACATTCGATGCCATCGAGCGGATAGGTTGCCGTTCCGATGGTAATGGGTGGATTCCCCTCTGCCTGACAAGTTGTTACGACTTCCGCGGGGATGATGGTTACGATCCCCTGGCGGAGATTTTCTGCCAGGATCATTCCACCCTCTTTCGGGGTTTCCACCAGAATGATCATGAACTCGCTGACGCCCGTTCTCACCAATACATCGGTCCTCCGCACACGTTGATGAAGAAAGTCGGAGATCGTCTCGATCTGGCTGCTGAATTCGGCGTTCGTTTCGGGCGACATGTACTTCTGCAGATAGTTGAGCCGGACCGACATGATGGTGAAGTTATAATTGAATCGCTGCGAGCGTGCCAGCTCTATGGCAAGGATATCCTCGAAATAGTGGCTGTAGTAATACTCGGTAGTTTCGTCCACATACCCCCGCTCCCTCATCTTTTCATTTGCAATGCTCAACTCTGAAAAGGTCTTCAGTATCCGTTTCAGGAAGGCCCGCTGGTTGCTGGCGGCCTCGATCGTACGGCGCGCCCGGTCGAGTGCCTCCATGAGCGGTTCCGTATCGGTCAACGGCTTGATGAGATAGTCGAACGTTCCCAGCCTCATGGCAGCGATGATCGATTCTATCGATGGATTCTGGCTCAGGATCACAACCGGGATATCCGGATTCTTCTCTTTCATGCTGGGGAGCAACGCCGGCTGTGAGGACACATCGAGAAATACCAGGTCGCAGTTGTCGGGAGAACAGTTGTTCGTTGCCTCCACAAGGTCATGGGCGATTGTAACCGAGTGTCCGGCTGTCCGCAATATCCTGGACAACGATTCCCGGAAAGCGTCGTCGGTATCGAGTATCAATATGTGCATATCATCCCCCGCAGGCTTTGGCAAAAAACTGTGGTGGCGCCTCAATACGTTGTTCACGACTCTGTCTTCAGGACGACAGGAGTGTTTTTTAAAAACATCTCATAATCTTATAACCCCATAAATAAAATAAGCAAATTTATACCTGTAGATTTGTGCCGTTAAGCCGTGGCAGGTCCGGTCGTAGCGTCATCTGCATCCGTCGTCTCTGCCACCGGCAGGGTAATGATGAACGTGGCGCCCTGGCCAGGTTCGCTTTCGATACGGATTTCTCCCCGGTGTTCCTTGATGATGCCGAAGCTGACGGAAAGACCAAGACCGGTTCCCTTGCCGGCGGATTTGGTGGTGAAAAACGGCTCGAAAAGCCGGGCCTTCACCTCTTCGCTCATGCCGGGGCCGGTGTCGCTGATCCGGAGTTCGATATGGCCTTCATCAATCAACCGGGAGCTCACCCTGACAGTCCCCGGAGCACCCTCCATTGCCTGCTGGGCATTGATCATCAGGTTCATCAATACCTGCTCAATCTGGTTGGCGTTCCCCATGATGTGCGGCAGACCCTGTGCCAGCTCCTTCTCCAGACGGATCTGGTTTATCCCGAGCTGGTGGTCGACCAAGGCCGCGGCGTCCTCGACAACCTGATTGATGTCAACGGGCTCGACATTGACCTTCTCCTGACGGGCGAATTTGAGCAGGTTCTCAATGATCTCCTTGCAGCGCTTGGTCTCCTTTTCGATGACCAGCAGGTTCTTGTAGAGGGTGGTCTCCTTCTCGACCTTGCGCAAGGAGAGTTGGGTGTAGCCGAGAATGCCGGCCAGCGGGTTCTTGACCTCGTGGGCAATGCCGGCCCCCAGCTGACCGAAGGCAGCCATCTTCTCCGACTGAACCAACTGAGCATGGGCCTCGTTCAGGGCGATTTCGCGGGAATTGAGTTCGCCGGTCATCTGGTTGAAGGAGATGGCCAAATCGCCGATTTCGTCGTTCGACCAGGGGGTAACCTGGATATTGAAATCCCCCTGCCCCACGCGCTTGCTTGCCTTGGAGAGCATCTCTATTGGCCGGGTGAGCCGGTACGACCAGAGGAGGCTCAAGAGGGCCGCCCCGATCAGAAGGCCCAGGGAAACGCCCAACAGATTGCTGAGCAGTCCACGCGCCGTCAGGTACGCTGCAGACTTGGGAATATGTACGCCGACGAGCAGCTCCCCAACGTTGACCCGGCCGAACCCACCCACCATCTCCACACCATTGCGGCTGAATTCCAGCGTGCTGATCTTGACTCCCCCCCCGAGGGTCTCCTTCTGCCGGGGAATCCAGGGGACCTTTTCATGCCGCACGACGCCTTTGATATCCCGGTGGGCCAGGAGTGTTCCCTGGGAGTCGAGAACGTACGTTTCAAAAACTTTTGAATGCTGCGCCAGCTCCAGGACCCTGTCGAGAGTTATCACTGCTGCGGCGACGATCTGGGTGTCGGCACTCGGATCGCTCTGCAGGCTGGCGATGGTGAGGGTCGGCAGCGTTTCGCTGATCGTCGAATTGGAGACGAATACCTTGCGGGAGGTTACCTGCTGCAGGGGGAGCGGATTCTTGGCGCGATACTGCTGCAGATCTTCCTTGCTCAGACCTGCGTCCTTGAGCAGTTCGACGTCGTAGACGCTCCCCTGGTCAACTCCGTTTCGATAGAGGGTGATCGCCACGAACTCGCCGCTGTCCTCCAACAGATGCTTGAGCAGCTCGTTCCTGTCCGGCCCGCTCAGGGTCTTGTCGGCAAGCAGACGGGTATAGACCTGCAGGCGTTCGCCATACCCTTCCAGGAGCATGTTGACTTCCTGGGTTGCGTTCAACGCCATGGCCGAGGTGAGGTCGCGGATGTAGGCGCTTTTGTCCTCATGGAACAGATTGGCCATGGTAAAGGTGATGGCGCTGACAACCGCCGTCATGACGATCAACACCGCGACGAGGATTTTTACCCGTATGGGGATGTGTATCTTCTTCAGCATGGGCCTTCCTCCGGATGTCAGAACTTGCCGATAACCTTGTGAGTTTTGTAAGTGATGTTGCCGGCGGCGTCCACCGCTTCCACGGTAATCACGTTGATTCCACGCTGTAACTGCAGCAGTTGGGCAAATTCACCCCTGGTACCAAGAGAATACGGTTTGCTGTTGATGAACAGCTCCGCCCCCGCCTCGACTGTCCCCTTGAGCAGGAACTGGCGATCCTGCACCAGTGCCGGCGGGAATTCCACCTGAAGCTGGGGCGGTTCAAGATCCTGTACCAGCCTGAAGTGCCGTACCTGACTTGTTTTCCCCTCTGACCAGCCGTCGATGCTGCTGACTTTCCAGAAATAATCGCCCTGTCTCAGGTTGCCGTGACTGTATCCTGCGTCGCCCACCTTCTCGTCAACCACCACCTTTTTGAACTCCGGATCAGTGGCAAGCTGCAGTCGGAACTCCTTCACGTGGGACTGTCCCTGCCAGCTGAAGCGGATCTTCGGCGGCAGTTCGCGGTAGGCGAAACTGGCTTCGGCAGCGGGCGAAACCTGCACCGGCGCCGTCGGCAGCCCTCTGGGCTTTGTCGGTGGACCGGTGAGAGTGACCGTCGTTGAGAGGTTGGCGCCCACCCGCACGGTTCTCCCCTGGGACGTCACCTCCGCGATGCCATGATGGACCGTTACCGTCGAAGACTTGTCGGGATTCACCCGCACCGTGAAATCTGCCTTTCCGTCGGCGCTCTTTTGCGACTGGACTCGTGCGATCCCGGCCGGCAGCGCCATTTCCACCTGAACCAGGTCCTTGGCGGATCCTGACAATCTCCCCCGCAGTTCACCGTCGACAACCAGGAGGACCGATTTCCGCACATTGCGCCCCTTGTCATTTGTCAGGCTCTTGATGATCACCAGCGAGTTGCTGGACATTTCCAGCTTGTTGGCTGCATCGAAAGAGATTACCGCGCTCGACTGTTTTGCGGTCTGTACCGCATCACTGTTGTACAGCAGCATTCCCACGCTGACGTCTGACCAGGCGATATCCGCCGACCGTTTGGCCTTGACGGTGTTGAAATACCTGCTGATGCTTGCGGCAAACGGCTCTGGCTGCTCTCCCTGCAGGTATTCCTTCGCTTGTCTCCCCTGGCGGGGCTCGGCGTTCTTCATCAGCTCCGAAAGCGGCGTGCCGGAGGGGAACAGCAGCTTGAGAATATACAGGAATACCAGGAAGCAGATTATCGCCAGCAGTACCGCTCCGGCTATCTCAAGGGCGCGTCCGGCAGCTGTTTTCAAGAATTTCCTGGACATAGTGCTGTTCCTCTGTGCTTCATAACCGTCCCCCCTGGTCGGGCGGGGGTGGCATTCTTTCAGTATTTTCCCTGTACGCGCAGGAACCAGCCGTACACCGAGTAATTGTTGTCCGCGAACTCGTCGTCCGAAAAGTCGGTGAAGTTGAAGCCTACCCCGAGCCGCAGGTGGTCGACCGGCTCCCAGGTCAATTCGGAGAGCCATCCCTGGCGCTGATCCATGGCTTCCATCTGCCACAGCATTCGGTATTCCGCTGCCGCGTCAATCTGCGCGAAAAGATGATAGTTCAGCCGGTGGAGCGACAGAAGGGTGTGGCCGGTGAACGAAGGACGATCGCTATAACTTTCGGTCATCACCTTGTAAGCGGTCTTATCCACCCACTCCAGCTTCTTGTTCAGTTGCAGGGACCACTCACCGGAGAAGACATCGGATACGGTCTTGTTGGCCATCCCCTCTTCGGCGATAAAGCCCTTCTGGTCGAGCAGCCGTGTATAGCGTGCCAGGGCGTTGAAACGGTCGTGCTTGACCGGTCGGTAGGCAATGCCGATGCTCCGCTCTTCGAACATCGCCACCACCTGGTCCAGGTTGACATCTTCACTGACGCTGTAACGGTATTTGCCGATCAGGGTGAAATCCTGATTCAGCTTGTATTCCAGCAGGGTCGTGGTCAGGTACTGAAGCAGCTTCTGGCTTCCGGTCTCCCAGCGAACCTCACCACGAGAGGAAAGCTTGAACGAGTCCGGTCTGCCATAGTTGATGCCTGCAGCAAGGCTGTAGCGGTCGCTGTTGGCCGGTTTTGACGCAATACTGCCATGCTCGCCGGTTACCAGCAGTTGCAGACCAGGACGCACATCCCACAGTTTCTGGGCGCCCAGAACGGAGATGGTGCGGTTGCCGGCAGCCGCATTCTCCCACTGGTATTCCGTATAGATCTTGCTCGACGGTCCGATCGGCTGCTCGCCGCCAACCACGGTCGAAGTACTCTTGCCTGCCTGATCGTCGGCCAGGCGTTCCTTGACGTATACCTTGCTCTTGTCGAGGGTGACGATAGCGCCTGCCTCGGCGGCGTTTCCGAGGGTGCCGACGGCTCCAGACGCCTGCAGCGCAAGGTTCTTGTTGACCAGGAATTCCGCACCGACCCTGCTCTGGTCGTTGGTCGAGCCGATGATGGTCTGCTGGTGTTCGATCGTGCCGATGAGCGATTTGACAATCTCCGTGCGCAGACGGAGGGCGGCATAGACCGAGCGGCCGCCGGCAATGCCGTTGGTTGCGATGCCGTCGGAGCTCTGGATTTCACCGCTTGCCTGCCAGCGCCCCTGGTCGTGGGTGTAGTTGACGTTGGTGATGTCGGAGTGCTGTCCGCTGAATACCGTGGTGCCGTCCTGTTCCACCCGGTCGAATCGTGCCAGAATCCTGTCCTTGTCAGACAGCTTGAACCGCCCGAGGAGTCCGTATTTGGTGCTCCCCTGCTCCTGCATGGTGCCGTTGGACCTGAAACCGGAGCCAAGGTGTTTGAAATAGCCGCTCACAAAGCTTTTGCCGGCTGCTCCGAACCATTCGCCGATATCGGTCTCCGCGGCAAACTTCCAGGCCGACCCTTTTTTGTCCCCACCGGTGGCCGATTCCATGTAGGTGATCCCGCCATCGCTGCTGACATAGGTCAACGCGTCGTTGCCGCTGCTGGTCGCGAATTCCGCTACCAGCCGGGTGCTCTTGCCCAGCCGGAGTTCGGTGTCGGCACCGGCAAGATCGTAGCTGCCGGACTGCAGCTCGTCCTTGATGTAGGTGCCCCCCACGGCCAGATGATCGCCGAGCTGCTTGCGGACATGCCCCCCCATGGCGGTCTTTTCGAACGAGTCGAGGCGGGTCTCGTAATCCACCTGAATAAAGACCGGGTTGCCCGCCAGAAGCGCCTGGTTGATCAGCATCGTGTTTTGCGAAACGCTGGATATCGGACGGTTGAACAGCAGCCGTCCCTGATCGTATTTGATGGAGTAGTCGATCCCCTGCTGTTGTGTCTGGTTGCTGAGGAGCAGGCCGGTATTCTTGTCCCTGATCACGATGCTGACCTGCTCGCTCCCTTCGATCAGCTCCTTGTGGCTCAGGTAGTAGAGCGATGTGCCGGTGGCGGCAAGTTCGTCGCGGACATGGGCCTGACGCAGCTCGGCGCCGAACAGCTCGACCTTGGTCTGCGGTTGGCCATAACTGGTCTTCTCTTTGCTCTGATACGCAAGCCGGCCACCGTAAAGGGTGCGCTGGTACGCCGCCAGTTCGGTATCCGACATATTCAGCGGATAGTTGCCCAGCAGCAGGTGCAATTCGTCGCTGTCCACGGCCAGGTAAAATTTCCCCTGACTCTGGGTATCATAGACGACGGTGCTGGAATCGCCGTAGACGGGGTACATCTTGTCCGGGTCCAGATTCGTCAGCAACCGGTCGTTCTCCGCCTTGTCCAGGTCCTTGAATATGCTTCCCAATTTTTGGGTGCCGGTGTCGAAGGCCGACGTGACCAGGTATTTGCCGGCAACCATCCCTTTCAGATAGTAGGCAATCCTCCCTTCCTGCCGGAACTCGGAGTTATGATCCATGCCTGCTCCCTGCAGGTACCCCTTCCCATTGAGGTGGCTGAATGTGCTGTCGGCAAAGGCCAGGAAGAAGATGTTCGTATCGGTGTATTCGTACTCCCGTTCGATGCTGCCGGTATGCCCCTCAGCGTCGCTGACCGTCACCTGCAGCTTGTTCAAACCCTTGGTCAGGGGCAGTGACGCCGTGAACTGTCCGTCCGGCTTCAAGGGCACCTTCTGCCCATTGACCCGTATGCTGTTCCCGGGATCGGTGGCGCCGCTGAAGGTCAGTTTCGGGGTGGTGAGTCGCACCCCCTTTGGCGGCAGCTTGAGGGTGAGGTTGGGAATGGGGTCAACCGTAACAACCAGCTTCCCTTCCCGGTCGCGGTCGGCGACCCGGACCAGCAGGTTGGCTATCCTGCTGTAGCCCGCCGGGTTGCGGACCAGAAGGCCGTAGATGTTGTCTCCCATCGCGAGCCCCAGTTCGGCGGCGAAACTGCCGTCCGCTGAACTCCGCAGGCCGGCCCCGTCCAGTTCGACGCTGTTCCCCGGTTCGGTCCTGCCGCGCAGACCGCAGGCAACCGACACCGATTTCCCGGTCGTCTCTCCGGCTGCTGCCGGTGGAACGATCCGGCAGGTTTCGCCTTTCGTGCCGGGACCGACGATCAGCTCTCCCTGCGGGGCAAGTATCTCCAGACCGGGGATCGGCAACCGGGTATGGATCGTCCCCCCCTGGGTTCCGGTGAGTTGGACCTCCAGGTTGTCCCGCTGAACGTCATCAACGGTTGTGGCAAAACGGCCGCGCCGGTCCAGATCCACCGGCGCACCGTTGATTTTTGCCTCAGGGGTGCCCCGGTACTGGTCGGTCACCTTTGCCTCTTTCTTGTCGCTGAATTCCCCCTTGATCACGATCCGGCGGTTCAGTTCCCGCCCTTCCTCGAACAAGTTGCTCGCCACCGGCCGCGACTTGCCATACCAGCTGACGATGAATCTCTCACGCGGGAGCTTTTCGACCTCGACGAAATAGGCGAGCGCCGCCTCGGCACGCCGCCGGGAGAGATCGAGGTTGTATGCTTCCGTATCCACCGAATCGGTGTGACCTTCGATGAGTATCCTCTCCTGGGTGAATCGCTTCAGCATCATGGCCGTTTCCTGGAGAATCGGCAGGGCTTTGGCGGTAAGCTGATCCGAACCGGAACGGAACGCTCCCCCCATCAGGTTGAGGGAGATGGCCGACGAAACATTGACGCCGATGGTTCTTCGGGGCGTGGAGGAGCTACTGCCGTCGGCATAGGTGAGAGCGAGGAAATAGTGGTAATTCTTTCCACCCTCGACCATGGCGCCATCACTCTTTTTGCCATCCCAACCGAGCACCTTCGGGAGTGCCCCTTCACCCTTCCGTGAATAGACCTCCTTCCCCTGCTGATCGAGAATCGTCAGTTTCCATGATGTCACCGTATCATCGCCGGCAAGCTCCGTCCGGAACTCGACCGGGTCAGAGAGGCTTTGCATGTTGATCTCGATAATATGGTCCGGGTTGTCCGGGACGATGCGCAGGTCCCTCTTCTGCAGTTTTGCCTGGTCGCCGTTGACGATGACAACAGGATCCTCCACATTGCCGATGACCTCCAAAGGCTTTCTCTGCGTTTCGCTTGCCAGGATCAGCCCGGTCTCTGCCGGTCTGCCGATGGATTCGGTATCCACATGGTAATCGATGCCGAAATTGGCCTTTGCCAGCAGAGCGGGGGTCACGGCCACGACCAGTGATTCCTTGGTGGTGACGGTTGCGCCGGCTGGAAGAGAGAGGGTGTTGATCTTGAGCAGGCGCTGGCCGGGGGTGACTGCCGGGAAGTGGTACCGTCCGAACTCGTCCGTCAAGGCGTAGGTGCCGTTGTCGAGAGCCACCATGGCGTTACCGACGCCCGGTTCGTCCGGGTCCTGGTAGCCGTTGGCGTTCTTGTCCAGGAATACCTTGCCGATGATGGTCCCCAGGTCGAAAAGCGGATCCAGTGTGACCGCTACGCGTGCCTCATCGCTGTTGGAGATGGTGCAGGTCGGGCAGACATCTATTGCGAAAGCGGTGTTGACGTAGGTTCGCGGAGTGGCTCCAGAGCCGATCACCAGTTGATAACTGAGGCTGCTGAACCCCGGTTCGCCTTTATCGGCACGGCCATTGCCGTTGTTGTCCGCGAGTGCCGGGATGGTACCGATATCGAAGGTAAGGGTACGGTTGCCGACCGGATCGGTAACCGGCTGTCCGTTGAGTCGTGTGCTCCCCTTTACATATTTGAAGTTCGGTGGGATCTGGTCCTCGACCCGAACCAAGTTGACATCTTTGGTGGTCTTGTTTCGAAGCTGAATCAGGTAGGTAACCACGTCACCGACGTTTGCCTCTTTCTTGCTGGCGCTTTTTGAAAGTTCCAGGACCTGGCCCTGGGTGAAGAACACCTGAACCGTCTCCGGAAAGGTGCCGCCGTTCGGAACAGCCGCGCTGACAGTGGTAACTCCGGCGGCAGTCGACCTGATCTCACCCGTCGCAACACCGCTCTGGTCCGTGGGAGCAGCAGGCTGCGTGATGCTGTCGAGCGCACCCCTTGGCGAAGAAAAATTGATGGGGATTTTCGCGACAGGGAGTTTGCTGCTGTTGAGAATCGTTGCGGTAAGCCGGCTGGCGGCAATACCGTCTGAGAGCACGATAAGAGGATTGGCGGTAAGGGTTGCATTCTTGAGATCGAGCGGAATTGCCTGGACGGTTATGGTATTGCCGTTGCCCGGATTGCCGTCGGCATTCCCGGGGGTTGTTTGCTGTTTCGGTTGCAGGCCGCTGCCGAGCATGGAGGTGAAGTCCCCGCTACCGGGAGCCGTCGGAGCGTCTGCGGTGAAGTCGATGCTGATGGGGGTCAGGTTGGTGGTTATCCTGCTGCATGGCCTGATGTTGATCGTCTGTCCCGCAACCGTGGCACAGTAGTTCCCTGCTGCGGAAACAGTACAGTTTGGGGTGAGCGTGGCACCGCCGACCTGCATCCGGGTCACGGTAAGGTTGGTGTACCCGGCGGGAGTGGTGATCGCCAGGGAGCCGATTCCGTCATCCCCGGCAAGAATGGTCGGCAGGACTGTATAGGTAAAACTCCCCCCTACACTGCCGGCGTTGACGATGGTCGGGGTGATTTCCGCCAGGGCCGAGGTGGCTGGCCTGCCGTCGACGAGCCGCAGGGTTACCGCAGCACTGTTGAGGTCGAGTGCAACGTCGCTTAGAGTGCCGGTTGCCCTGTTCTGGAGAGCGAACGCGGTGGATGCCGCAAGCGTGATCAGCAGTGAGGCCGAAAGGAGCAGAAGCGCTGTCAGCGACCATGCCGGTGATGCGCTGCGACGATGGTTGGCTTCGTTGGGAGACGGGATATGCGGGGTGCAGATAGATCGCATATCAGTTCACCCGCGCCCGGAATCGTATCGCCTGCAGTGATGCCGCAGGGATGTTCAGTGTCCTGTTTGCCTGTCCGGCAACCGCGCCGACGGTCAGTTTGTCGCGGCAGGGAAGGCCGCCGGTGTCGGTGATCGAGGCGATATCGTCGGGAGCACCGAGGTCGTCGCTTACGGGCGTCCAGGGACCGTTCCAGATTGCAGCGTTCGATGCCCCGGTCGGCACGACCGCGGTCTCGATACTTCCCGCAACGTAGGTAAAGTCCGTTTCGTTCAGGAGGTCGGTGAGCCTGACGTCACTGGCGGGGAAAAGGGTATGGTTGTCGACATAGAGGACGAAGTAGATCTCTCTGCCGGAGGTCACATCGGCGTCGTTGGCGATGACCGCTCCCGTGAGGTCGCGGGCCTGTTTCACGAGGGAGAGACCCACCGTGTTGATGGTGATCTGTGCCCCACCACTCCCGTCGCCGTTGACCAGCGTGTCGTTGTTCACGCCGCCGATCCCGGCCTGGGCCGAAGTCGTCGCGGCCCGGACAGAGTCCGGTCCCCAGGCGAGCAGAGCCGCAAGCAGTACGATGAGACTGAGGGAATTGAAGAATCGCAAAGTCGCCTCTCTATACGTTCAGAGCCGTGCGGAAGTCAGTTGACCCTTGCCCGAAACATGAACGATGCGATCTTTCCAGCCGGAATGTTCACGGTCGCGTTGGTCTGGGTCGAGTGTGCCCCGAACGTGATCAGGGCATAGGTTGGCGGTGTCAGGTCCACCGAGCCCACATCGCCGCCGCTGATTGTGTCGGTCAGTGCCACCCCGCCGTTGGTGTCTGCGAAGATGGTCGCTATCGTCGCCGCCGTGGCTGTCGTGTTGCTGTTCCATTTCAGCGAGCCGGGCTGGTAGGTGAAACCGGCCTTGTCCAACTGGTCAACGATCCGGACGTCAGTGGCCTCCCTGCCCGTACTGTTGTCGACATACATCACGAACCTGACAATGGTCCCCCTGACAACGGTGCTGCCGCTGGGGATCTCGGTGCCGCTGTTGTCGTCTGTGAAAGCCCTCTTGAGGATAGCCAGCTTCGTCGAGGTGATGGTCAGTGGCGGCGAGTCGGTGATCAGGTCGTTATCCGGAGTGGTCGGGTCTGCGCCCATGTTGGCCGTGCCGATATTCACGACTGCCCAACTCTGCGCCGCCAGGAGCAGGCAAAGGATCAGGGCTAAGATGACCGGCAACGGTTGGGGTTTCTCTCTCATGTCAGCTCTCCACCAAGAAGACGATGATTACTTCTTGGTGACGGTGAAGATGACGCCGAAGCTCTTGTGCGCAGGGAAGCCGAGGCTCACGTTGGCCTGTCCGGTAACCGCACCGGCAGTGAGGGTACTCCCGACAAATGAGGCGTAGTCGTCGGGGGCCCCAAGTGCGTCGGTCTGGGCCGTGCCGCCGTTGGCTGCCGTGTAGATCTGAGCCGCGGTGGCGGTGTCGGCCGGGGCCGTGCCGTCGTTGGCAGTCCTCTTGATGGAGCCGGCCGTATAGGTGAAGCCGGTTGCCGTGGTGTCGAGGACGTCCTGGAAACGGACGTCGGTAAGTGCTACGTCAGTTGTGTTCTTGACGAAGATGAGGAACTTGAGGCCGATGCCGACAGGCACCGAGACGGAGGTCGCGCTGGCGTTGCAGGTGGCGTCGGCCGGTTGGCTGGCCAGACAGTTGCCGGAGGCGTCGTAGACCTGTTTGACAAGCTGCAAGGCACTTCCCGAGGAGTTGACGGTCACCAGGCCGGAGGAGGCCAGTGATACGCCACCCCCACCGGGGTCGGTGGCCTGGTTGGTGGCTCCCCAGGCTGGCGCTCCTGCCGCCACAAGGGTTACAGCCGCCAATGTTACTGCTGCCCGCCGAATGTTCGTTTTCATCTGATTCTCCTTTCGTGTTTGACACGTTACCGACCTAATTCTCCTTTCATTTTTGATAGTTAGTTGACGCCATCGACCGGTCCAGTCTAGACTGTCGAGTTCGTGCGCCTAGTCATTTGATCCTCACGTTGAAACGAAGTCCGAATGTGCTGCGGCCGCCGAGGCTAAGAACGGCGTTGGCCTGGCCGGCCACGGCGCCGATGGTGATCCTGTCGATATCCGCAAGCCCGCCGGTGTTTTGGGCCGAGGCCACGTCAGCATCCACCGCGTCACTGACGTTCGTCCCGGTCCCTGCTGCGGCGGCGTTGAAAATGGCCAGGTCCGTGGCGCTGTCGGACGGAGGCGTGGCGGCACTGGTCCGCACCATGCTGCCGGCGACATACTGGAAAGCTGTTTCGTTCAGGGCGTCGTTGATCCGCAGGTCGGTAACCGGCCCGGCAGTGTTGTTCTTTACATAAATGAGGAAGGCGATGGTGGAGCCCACCGGGGCCGTAAGTGTGGTATAGGGCCCTGCCCCGCTCAGTTCCCACGACTGCTTGGTGATGCTCAGAGTTGGCGCGCAACTGCCGGTTGTCTCAAGTGCCCCCTCCTCGGGGGCGTTATTGTTCCAGAGACCGGCTGAAGCGCCGTTCATGTCCGGCTGGTCGGCACCCAGGTCGATCCCCTGGTTGATGGCGGGACTGGTGCATTCGGTGAGGCTGAAGTTGAAACCGGCGGCGTTGACATAGAGCGGGTTCACGTTCAGATCGGTGCTGTCCAGGGCCACATTGCTTCTCCCCGCGGCGTTGGCCGGCGACGTAACCGCGTCGGTCACGTCGTTGTATGCCTCGGTCATGGAGGCGGCGATACGGTTGATCCCGTAGCCGCTGTTGCCGGTGAAGATATTGTTCTTGATGATGGCGCCAATGTCCCCCACCCGGATGCCGTCACGGCCGTTGGCATGGACTGTATTCTGGTAGACCTTGGTGTTGGTGCCGCCGGCATCGAGCCAGATCCCGTCATAGGCGCCGCCGTTGTTGTGGATCAGGTTCTTGGCGATCTGCACGCCGGTGGCAGAGCAGTAGACGCCGTTCTGACCGTTGTTGCGGATGGTGTTCCCCCTGATCGTGGTGCCGGTCACGGAGCTGTCGAGAGTGACGCCGCTGCCGGAGTTCAGGGCGATCAGGTTCCCCTCGCCGCCATAGACTCCTCCGATGGTGGTGCCCGACGATGTCCCTCCCACGGCGATCCCTGCGGCGTTGTTGGCAAGGGCAGCCCCGCCGCTGGCGTTGGTGCCGAGGTAGCAGCCGTAGATCGAGGTGGTCGTTGCGCTGAGCAGATAGATGCCGTTGCCGTTGGTGACCGTGCCGCCGAACCCGTAGATTGCCACCCCCCGGACGGTGACGGCGAAAACGTTGCTGACCAACAGGCCGGAGCCGAGTACCCCATTGCCGGAGATCTCAACCTCCAGACCGCCCGGATTGGTGTTCCCCACGTTTGCGGTCTGGATAGTGCCGTCGATGATGGTGTTGTCGCCGGTGATCGGCGGCAATACCGTGGAGAGCTGGATAACCGCAACGCCCCCGGTGAGCTGGTTGACGATGCCCGCCCGCAGTCCGGCATGGGCATTGCCGTCGGGGATCATGAAGATGGCAGCCTCATTCCCCGCACCCTGGCCGACCTGGGCGAGCCCCGCGTTGCCGAGGATGTCGGCATTGAGGATGAACTGACGCAGGGTTCCCTGTCCCGTGTCATTCTTGTTGACGATGGTGTCGAAGTTGAAACCGAAGTCCACACCGCTGACATCCAGTTCGGTGAGCGTGACCGTGGTCACCGACTGGGGTGTCGTCGTTGCCGTCGTGAGCGCGGCGAGCGTGGTGGCGCCATTGATCGCATCCACCTTCTCCGGCGCTTCGCCACCGACTCGATCGGTCACGCCGACCGGCGTGCCGGAGCTTGCATCGGTGCGGTACGTCTGCACGGGCAGCAAACCCGCAATGGAGCCGGGCCGCGATGAGGTGACGGTGGAATTCACCACCCGCACCGTATATGTTCCGGTGGTCAGGGCGTTGAAGGTGTAAACTCCTGACGCGTTGGTGGTTGTGGACGTGACGTAGTTGCCGCTGGCGTCGAACAGCTCCACCCGCGCGCCCGAACGGACAACGCCGCCGGCGGTGACACGGTCCCGCCCGGCCCCGCCGCCGTAATTCACGTCCTCGAATACGGTACCGCTGAGGTTCATGGGAGGGGACGCGGTGATCGAAACGGCTCCGATCACATAATTGATTATATTAAGACTGAGGCCACCGCTCATGGTCACCGACGCTGCTCCGGCTTGCTCCGTGGATCCGGCCGTTATGTCGGACATAAGGATGGCGGCATCCCACCAGAGCACGGTCTGTCCTCCGCCTATGCCGAGCGGAAGCAAGGAATTCCAGTTCTGCACGTCGATGACCATATTGCCTACAGCGCTCGATACCGTGACCGACGCGCCAAGGCCGAGGAGCGAAAGGCCGCTGGCAGTGGCAAAGTCGCCATAGGGTGACGACTGCTTGACCCCGTTAAAACTGGTGGCGCCGCAGTAAGCTCCGGTAATGCCGGAAAAGGTAACCACAACATTCGCAGTTCCCACCGGAGGGGCAACCAGCTCCCACATTTCAGCCGTACGACCGTCGGTTCTGACGAATACCCGTGTCAAAGGGAGGCCAGCGTAGGTTACCGAGGTTGCCTGTGCAGTATTGGTAGTCGCGATCTCGACAAACAGGGCACGGTTGACACCGCTATTTACGGTGTGCGCCCAGGTGGCAGAGGAGGCAGTGTCGATGCCGGTGTAGGAGGGAGAACCGTTGTTGGTGACGTCGGCGTATGCGACCGACCCTGAGATAGGCGCAAAAAAAAGGGCCGTGAGGATGAGCAAGGCTGTCAAGGTCTTGATATACATGGTGTTCCTCGACAAAAATATTGTTGAACAGCTGAACCCAATCCTGGGGAAACCATTGCCAATCAGGCACCGGGTCAGAGACAGAAGCGGAACTCGGCCCCTTTCCCCACTTCAGCGTGAGCCCAGACCCTGCCGCCATGGCGGTCGATGATGCGGCGGACCGTGGAAAGGCCGACCCCCGAACCTTCGAATTCACTGGGGGAGTGAAGGCGCTCGAACACTTGGAACAGTTTGCCGATATAGGCCATATCGAAGCCTACCCCGTTATCCCGAACGAAGTAGGTCGTCTCTCCATCCTCATCAAGGACACCGAAATCAATCCTCGCCCCGGCGGTCTTCCTGGTGTATTTCCACGCGTTGTTGAGCAGGTTCTCTGCTACGACGCGGATCAGGCAGGGGTCCGCGTCAGCGGTAATGCCTTCCGCAATGGTAAAGATGACGTCGCGGTCAGGCTCGGCCTCCCGCAAGGATTCGGCGACCTCCCTGACGACACGGCTCAAATCGATGGTGGTGCGGTTGATTTCGGCATTGCCGATCCGGGAAAAGAGGAGCAGGTCGTCGATCAGGTCGGACATCCGCACGCTGGTTCTCTGGATACGCTGGAGAAACTCCCGCCCTTCATCGTCCATCTGATCCAGGTAACTCTCCATGATCGCGGCGTTGAACATCTGGATATGTCGGAGGGGCGCCTTCAGGTCGTGGGAAACCGAGTAGCTGAATGCCTCCAGTTCACTGTTGGCTGACTTGAGTTCCCGGGCATATTTTCTGAGCTTGAGATGGGTGGCGATCCGTGCCCGCAGTTCCTCGATCTGAAACGGCTTGGCAATGTAGTCTACCGCTCCGCTGCGGAAGGCCCTGACCTTATCGAACGCCTCGTCCACCGCGCTGAGGAAGATGACCGGCACGTGCCGCAGCGCATCATTCGCCTTGAAATTTCGGCAGAGTTCGTAGCCATCCATGTCCGGCATATGGATGTCGAGCAGTATCAGGTCAGGCGGAAGTTGCGTTGCAGCCTCCAGGGCCATGGTGCCGCTGGTGACCGGTCGCACCCGGTAATTGTCCTTCTTGAGCAGTCCCATCAGCAGAATGAGCATGTCCGGATCGCCGTCCACGACAAGGATGCTCTCTTTGACCAAAAGGAGCCTGTTCCCCTCCTCCTTGGCTGACTCCACATAGGGTTGGAGAAGGGCGCTGATGGCCTGGTAGTCAAATCGGTGCAGGTGGTCGCGCAGCAGATGTACACCGTGGGGAAGGTGGGGGGCCGCCTTGTCGATGAGAATCTGAAGCGCATCGATATCAGCCGTTTGTGCAGCTCGGTACAGGGAGCAGACCAGTTTTCCGGGGAGGTTGCAGAGTTCGGTTGGGGAGACGTGAGTGGTCGGCTGGCCTGACGAGAGTGCCGGCGCAGCCAGGGCGAAGCTATCGCGGAGAGAGGCCACGGCGGGGAGCTCGATGGAAAAGATGGTCCCCCCCGAATCCGACGTATCAAAGTCGACGGTACCGCCCAGGTAGCGCTCACCGAACAGTTTCATACTGTAGGTGCCCAACCCTCTTCCGTGCAGGCTCTTGGTACTGAAGGAGCGCTGGAAGATCTGCAGCTGTATGGAGTCCGGGATGACACCCGCGTTGTGGACGAAGAAGCCGGGCCGGCCATCCTGCATGGCAAACCAGATGCGCACAGTCCCCCCCTGCTCGGTGGCTTCGAGGGCGTTCTTGACCATGTTGATCAGGACCCGTATGAGCAGGTTCTTGTTGGTCGTGACACTGATGTGCGATGACACCGGCGTGGTTTCCAGACACCTCCCCTCGGCCGCATCGTGGCCGGCAAAAAAGGCGGACAGGTCAGCCAGCACTTCGGCAACCGGCACCGGCATGAAATCGGGGGAGAGCTCACCCTTTTCCGCCTGCAGCAGCATCCGCTGGCCAAGGACCTCCTCGGTGAGGCGGTTGGAGAGCCTGACGATATGTTTTGCCGCGCTTGTGCAGTCCGGTAATTTGCCGAGCAGTAGTTCGCTCCACCCCTTAAGACCGCTCAGGATATTGATGACGTCGTGGAAGAAGACCTTTTCCAGAGCGTCGCGACGTTTGACCGCACTGATATCCTGCATAACCAGGATGGTCAGTTCGTGGTCATCAAGCTGCAGCGGGGATGCCCGGACCACGAATTCGGCAGCCTCTATCGTCCCTTCGCGATTGATGGTCAGCATGCATTCGTTGGTGGCAGGCAGGCCCGTGTCCTGGCTGGTGAGGATGACGCTTGCGGCACCGCATGCTTTGCAGTGCATCGACGTGCCGCAGCCGCCGGGCCCTTCCGTTGCGTGGGCGCAGTTGAAGAGCTCTCCAGGTCGCAGGCCGATGAGACAGCTCGGCGTCGCCAGGCCGAGCATCTGCTGCACATCCTGGTTGGAAGCGAGAATCTGACGGTGTTGGTTGAGGATCAGGACGATCCCCTCCACAGACCGCAGAACCACCTTCACAATGGGGTTGTTGAGGCAGGTATCGGCAAAGTTGACGAGTTCATCCGATGGAGTCCGTTCGGCCGAGGCAAAGAAGGTGCTCTCTCCGTCTGTCATATGGCTGCTGATCTGCATGGTCACTTTATTGTCATTTCCCCAGCGACTTAGGTCTTAGAAACTGATGGGTTGCCAAAGCCAGCTAAACAGATTTTAATTAGGTTTATGTTAGCACAAGTTAACCTTTTTTCAAACACCTGAAATATAGCAGTTGCTCATACCGTGCAGGCCAGACCATTAACGTGCCACTCAGTTGATGTTGAGTAACCGTAACGAGATGTCAGCCCAGGCGGAGCGGATGGCTGCTGACAAGGCTATGCAGGAAGAGATTACGAAGCCGGTGGGTGGATAGTCTTACGACTGTTCCATATTTCAGCTACTTCCCCATAACTTGGCAAAAGATAATTAACGCATGACATATTGATATCTTCTCACCATTACCCGCCCCAACTCAACTGTCAAAAGTTACAATTGGCAGCACAATGCGTCGATTTTACGAATAATTTTAGGCGTATTACGTCGTTAGTAAGTATACACTCGGCATTAGAACACGCACATAATGCATTACCTCGATGTGAGCATATCGCGTGAACCGGCGAATTACAGATGGCGTCGCTGCCAACAACAGATAACCTATCAATTTTATTCGGCTCCACGTTTGATGACCAGATCCGCTGAACTATCTGCGCCAGTATCCTGGCCACCGCGTAGTGACTGTCACTCTCTTGCATAGGGTGCTGTCTCTCATTCAGTAATGGACAAACATTTTTGAGTGGGGTTAGAATCGCCGAAATCTGAGGATCAGACACGGGGGATATGCATGCGGAAGCTGTTTGTGGTGGGATGTGGCGATATCGGTTTGAGAACGGCAAGATTGGCCAGGCTGAGCGGAATAGAGACGAACGGCCTGGTGCGTTCTACGGACCGTGCAGAGCTCTTGGCTCGTGAGGGGATACACGCCGTAACAGGCAACATGGATGAACCGTGCACCCTCAAAGGCCTTGATCTGGCTGACACCATGGTCCTCTACAGCGTCCCCCCTCCCGGGGGGGGGATCAGTGACCCCCGGGCCGAAGCATTCTGCACGTCGCTGGAGGTGGGTAAGGAGCCTCGAAAACTTGTCTACCTCAGCACCAGTGGTGTCTATGGCGACTGCGGCGACAGAGTGGTTACCGAGGAGACTCCGCCGAATCCGCAGACCGCAAGGGCCAAAAGACGCCTGGCTGCCGAGCAGACCTTCCTGACCTGGGGCGCAGAGCGAGGAGTGGCGATCATCATCCTCAGGGTAACCGGCATCTATGGCCCCGGCCGCATCCCCATGGACAAGGTCCTGGGGGCGCATCCCCTTCTCAACGAGCAGGAGGCGTTCATTACCAACAGGATCCACGCCGATGACCTGGCTGGCGTATGTCTTGCCGCACTGCTCAAAGGTGAGCATGGTGACATCTTCAATGTAAGCGATGGCGAAGCAAGCAGCATGACATCCTACTTCAATGCCATCGCCGACATGCTGGGTGTTCCCCGTGCGCCGCAGGTATCACTGGCAGAGGCACGATCGGTCATGACCCCTCTCATGTACTCCTACATGACCGAATCACGCCGCGTCGATAACAAAAAGATGCTGGAGCGCCTTGGCGTGCAGCTCCGCTATCCGACCTTGAACGAAGGGCTGCGGGCTATCTTTGCCGATGCTGGAGGAAGTTGAAACGGGAGGTCTTTCGGGGAGGGTGGAGCGAGGCCGGGCAGCGGCTTATTTCCTGGTCTTGCGTGGCCGTCCATCGGCACCTGGCAGCCGCTGGCGAACTGCCTCGAAAAGGCTGACACCGCCGGCAACAGAGGCGTTCAGCGAAGAGACCCCCCCCAGGAGCGGTATACCATACAGAATGTCGCAGTGTTTTTGAACCAGCGGCCTGATCCCCTCCCCCTCGCCGCCGATTACGAGCACCACATTGCCGGTCAGATCCTGATCGTACAGTGACGAGTCCGCCGTAGCGGCCGCACCGAAAACCCAGAAACCTGCCTCCTTCAGCCCTTCAATGGCATGAACGACATTGGTCACCTGGGCTATCGGCACGGTCGCGGTGGCTCCGGCGGCAGCCTTCTCGGCGGCCGGGGTTACGCCGACGGCCCGGTCCCGGGGGATGACGACCCCATGCACACCGGCACAGGCCGCGCTTCTGATCAACGCTCCAAGGTTGTGGGGATCCTGAATGCCGTCCAGCAGCAGAACCAGCCCCGCCGTGCCACCCCGCTCCCGCCAGCATGCCAGAATATCTTCCATGGTCGCGTACGTGAAGGCTTCGGTACTGAGCGCTACCCCCTGGTGATGCTCTGAACCGCAAAGACGCGTCAAGTCCTGCTTTTGGCGGCGGCGCACCGGCACACCCTTCTCTTCGGCCAGGGCGATGATTCGCGTCAGTCTCTGTTCGCCCGCATGCTCGGCAACAAAAAGTTCAAAGGCCCTTCGTTCACTGCGAAGGGCCTCCCTGACCGGGTTTACACCGTAAACGATCTCGTCTTTCCGTCCTTCGCTCATTCCCGTACCTACCCCTTCCCGCCTTCGACGATTTCGGTCAGGATCGCCTCGGCTGCAGCCACAGGATCTGCGGCCGCACTGATCGGGCGGCCGATGACCAGGTAATCTGCTCCTGCCCTGACGGCCTCTGCTGGAGTCATGATACGCTTCTGATCGTCGACGGAGGCAAAGGCAGGCCTGACCCCGGGCGTGACGATCAGGAAATCGGGACCGCAGGCCTCCCGGATGAGCTCAACTTCCTGGGGGGAGGCAACGACACCGTCGATACCGGCCTTCTGCGCCAGGGTTGCGAGCCGGACAACCATCTCGGGCACGGGGAGTTCGATGCCGACGCCGCGCAGGGTCTCTTCGGTGGAAGAGGTGAGGATGGTGACCGCCAGCACCTTGGCGCGCTCCCCACCCCTGAAGTTGGACTCCAGGGTCTCCATGGTCCTCGCCATCATCTCATAGCCGCCAAGGGCATGGAGATTGAGAAGCTTCACGCCCATCCTGGCCGCCTCCAGAGAAGCCATGGCAACGGTATTGGGGATGTCGTGGTATTTCAGATCGAGAAAGACCTCACCACCGTGCTTCTGGATCATCCGGACCGCAGCCGGGCCGCAGGAGGTGAAAAGCTGCTTGCCGATCTTGAACATTCCGACACGGTCGGCGATCAGCGAGGCCCACCGTTCCACCTCACTGAACTCGTTCACGTCGAGGGCGAATATAACCTTTTCTCTGGCTTGATCTCTGGTCACACTATCCTCGCAAAATCGGTGCACGGCTGAACACGGGAACGCCGTTGCCGGCTCAGCACGGGGACCGGAATTAAAGAGTCAAGGCCGCCGTAACGGCCGCCTGCACCTTTGCCACGGCATCTGCAACGGAAAGAAGCTCGACGGTGCCGCTTCGCCGCTCCTTCAACTCCACCTTGCCGTCTGCCAGATTCTTGCTCCCGACGACGATCCGCAGAGGAATACCGATCAGGTCGGCGTCCTTGAACTTGACCCCCGGCCGCTCGTCACGGTCATCCAGCAGCACCTCAACGCCGGCAGCGGCAAGTTTGCCGTAGATCTCCTCGGCAACAGTTCGAACGGTTTCTTCCTTCGGATTCACCGACGATACGATGCAGTGGAACGGCGCAATGGGAATCGGGAAGATGATCCCGTTGTCGTCGTGATTCTGCTCTATGCAGGCGGCAACGGTCCGACCTACGCCGATCCCGTAGCACCCCATGAAGATGATCTGTTCCTTGCCATCCGCATCGAGATAGGTGGCATTAAGCGCCTTCGAGTATTTGTTCCCCAGCTTGAAGACATGCCCAACCTCTATCCCCCTCCAGACCTCCAAGGCACCCTCTTCGCAGCGGGGGCACGGGTCGCCCGCCGTTACGGAGCGGATGTCGGCGTGGCGCGTTACGGCAAAATCGCGGCCGGGATTGGCGTTGGTATAGTGCTGATCCTTTTCGTTGGCGCCAATAACGGCATTGACCATCCCCTCGACAACCAGATCGGCAATGACCGGCAGCTGAACCTTCAGACCGATCGGGCCGAGGAAGCCGACCGGAGAACCGGTCACCCGGAGGATCTCCTCCTCGCTCGCCACCTGGATCTCAATCCAGCCCAGGGCATTCTTCAGCTTGATCTCGTTCAGTTCGTGATCGCCCCTGACAAGGGCCATGGCGGTCTGGCCGGCGCCGTCGGAGTATACCAGGGTCTTGATGGTCTCCTGCTCGGGCAGGCCGAGGAAGCCTGCCACATCGGCAATGGTCTTCATTCCCGGCGTAGCCACCTTCTGCAAGGGCTGCTGCGCCGCTTGCGCAGAGTTGGCTACAGGCCGCGACTCCGCCTTCTCAACGTTCGCCGCGTATTCGCAGGCACTGCACGAAACGATGGCGTCTTCGCCCGATTCGGCCAGCACCATGAACTCGTGGGAGTAGGAACCGCCAATGGAGCCGGTATCGGCCTCGACGGCCCGGTAGTTGAGGCCGCAGCGGGAAAAGATGCGCCGGTATGCCTGGTACATCTTGTCATAGGAAAGATCGGCCGCGTGCTCGTCCACGTCAAATGAATAGGCGTCCTTCATGATGAACTCGCGGCCACGCATCAGCCCGAAGCGCGGCCGGATCTCGTCGCGAAACTTGGTCTGAATCTGATAGAGATTCAAAGGGAGTTGACGATAACTCTTGACCTCGCGGCGGACCAGATCGGTCACCACCTCTTCGTGAGTCGGTCCGAGGCAGAACTCGCCATCTTTCCGGTCCTTGAAGCGAAGCAGTTCCTTGCCGTAGAACGCCCACCGGCCCGACTCCTGCCAGAGTTCGGCCGGCTGGACCGACGGCATGAGCAGTTCGATGGCGCCGGCACGGTTCATCTCCTCACGGATAATCTGTTCGACCTTGCGGATGGAGCGGAGTCCCATGGGGAGATAGTTGTAGATGCCCGCCGCAAGCTTCCGGATCATACCGGCCCGAAGCATCAGCTGGTGGGAAATGACCTCGGCATCGGCCGGCGTCTCTTTAACGGTCGGGATGAAGTATTGACTGTAACGCATGGAGAAACCTCTATAGATAATGTCTTGTGAATAATTTCGGGGACGGGAGAACCTCTAACCGACCTGATCCTCTTGTGCCGCCTTGAGGACCTCTTCGACCAGGGCATCGGCCATTTCGGCCTCAGGCACCTTACGGACTATCTCTCCATGGCGGAAGAGCAGCCCCTCGCCACGACCGCCGGCAATGCCGAAATCAGCTTCCCGGGCCTCGCCGGGACCGTTTACGACGCACCCCATGACGGCAACCGTGAACGTCGCCTGCAGATTCTTGAGCCGGTTTTCAACGTCCTCCGCAACACGGATCAGGTCGATCTGACAGCGGCCGCAGGTGGGGCAGGAGACGAAGTTGATACCCCGCTGGCGGAGGCCCAGAGCCTTCAATATCTCGAACCCGACCCGCACCTCATCCTCCGGGTCGCCGGTCAGGGAAACGCGCAGGGTATCGCCGATCCCGTCGGCCAGCAGGATACCGAGACCGACCGACGACTTGATGGTCCCGGAAAAGATGGTTCCAGCTTCGGTGATACCGATGTGGAGCGGATAATCCACCTTGGTGGAGAGAAGCCTGTACGCCTCGACGGTCTTCACGACATCCGAGGCTTTGAGCGAAATCTTGATCTGGTCATATCCCAGTTCTTCCAGGATGCGGACGTGGCCGAGGGCAGACTCCACCATGGCCTCGGCCGTAGGGTGGCCGTACCGCTCCAGGAGCTCCTTCTCCAGCGATCCGGCATTGACGCCGATCCGAATCGGAACCAGGCGCTCGTTGGCCGCCTTGACCACCTCCTCAACTTTCCACCGATCGCCGATATTGCCGGGATTGAGGCGAAGTCCGTCGATCCCCCCCTTGAGCACGGTGAGGGCCAGTTTGTAATCGAAGTGGATATCGGCAATGACTGGGATCGGGCTTTCTCCCTTTACCCGCGCCAGGGCTTCGGCGGCCGCCTGGTCCGGAACCGCACAACGGACAATCTCACAGCCGGCGGCAGCAAGCCGTCGTATCTGGGCGAGAGTGGCGGCCACATCCCGCGTATCGGTATTACACATGGACTGCACGCTACAGGGAGCCCCACCGCCAACCTGGACAGGGCCGATCATTATCTTTCGGGTCATCTTTTTCATAGCCGGGCATACTAGCCGGATTCACGGGGCAAAGTCAAGGCAATGGAAACAAAACTGCCCGGCCGAAGCCGGGCAGTTTTCATACAGAATGAACTGAAAAAGAGAGGATCAGACCAACCCCATGGCCACCATGGCATCGGCCACCTTGATGAAGCCGGCGATATTGGCGCCCAGCACGTAGTTCCCGGGTGCGCCATACTCTTCTGCGGTCTCGAAGCAGTTCTTGTGGATTCCGACCATGATCTCTTCGAGCTTTTTCTCGGTAAATTCGAACGACCAGGCATCCCGGCTGGCGTTCTGCTGCATCTCGAGGGCAGAAGTGGCGACACCCCCGGCGTTGGCGGCTTTGCCTGGCCCGTAGGCGATCTTCGCGTCCAGGAACACCTTGACCCCCTCCGGAGTCGTCGGCATGTTGGCCCCTTCACCGACCGCGATGCAGCCGTTCTTCACGAGGGTCGCGGCATCCTTGCCATTGATCTCGTTCTGGGTCGCGGAAGGCATGGCCACCTGGCAGGGGATCTCCCAGATGTTGCCGTTGGGGAGATACTTGGCATCCTTGTGGAATTGCGTGTAATCCGAAATCCGCCGACGCTCCACCTCTTTCAGCTGCTTGATCAGTTCGAGATCGAGCCCTTTCTCGTGCAGGATGACCCCGTTGGAGTCGGAGCAGGCCACGCACTTGCCGCCCAGTTGGTGAATCTTTTCGATCGTGTAGATCGCCACGTTCCCGGAACCCGACACCAGGCAGGTTTTCCCGTCAAAGGAGTCTTTGCGGGCCTTCAGCATTTCATGCACAAAGAAGGTGGCGCCATAACCGGTCGCCTCGGTACGTACCAGCGAGCCGCCGTAGTGCAGCCCTTTCCCGGTGAGGACACCGGCTTCGTAGCGGTTGGTGATCCGCTTGTACTGACCGAACATGTAGCCGATCTCGCGGCCACCAACCCCGATATCGCCGGCAGGAACGTCGGTATATTCGCCCAGGTGGCGGTAGAGTTCGGTCATGAAGCTCTGACAGAACCGCATGATCTCGTCGTCTGACTTCCCTTTCGGATCGAAATCAGACCCACCCTTGCCGCCGCCGATCGGCATGCCGGTGAGGGAGTTCTTGAAGATCTGCTCGAAACCGAGAAACTTGATGATCCCCAGATAGACCGACGGGTGAAAACGGAGCCCCCCCTTGTAAGGTCCAAGTGCGCTGTTGAATTCGACCCTGAATCCACGGTTGATATGTACTTCACCATTATCGTCCTGCCAGGGCACCCGGAAAATAATCTGGCGCTCCGGCTCGCAAATCCTCTGGATGATCTTCCGGTCGGCATATTCGGGATGTTTTACCAACACCATACCAAGTGACTCGATAACCTCCCTTACTGCCTGATGAAACTCCACCTCGCCCGGGTTGCGACGAAGTACTTCCTGGTAGATTGCCTCGATCTTTTCGTCCATGAGTGGTGTCACGTCAAACTCCTCCTGTTTAAAATATAGCCCGACCCGCCTTCTAATTAATCAGATAAACGGGACAGTGCCTGTTTGGCAGGCGCAATGCCTGCAAAACGTGCACCATAATTACAGTATTGCCCAACATGTAACCAATCCAAGACTTTCAACAGGTTGCGACTGCTCATTAATTCACCACCAGCAAGAGAGTGTAAACAGATAACCAAAAACGCACGCACAAAATGTAATCACACTACTCAGCAAGATTCGGTTGACTTTTCCTGTGCCATGCGTGAAGGTTTAGGCCATGAAATCGATACGACGCGAAAACAACCAGCAAAAAGCCGAGGTGCGCAAAGGTGAGATCGTCGAGGTCACCCTCTCCTCGCTCGATGACGAAGGATTTGGCATAGGTGCTTGTGGTGAACGGCGTATCAGGGTATTGGGCGGACTACCCGGAGAACGTCTCCTGGCTCGCGTCGATCATGCCGGGCTGAGGACCATGACCGCCCATGCTACAAAAATTACCACCCCTTCACCTGATCGGGTCAACAACATAGCCTGTCGCCACTGGCCGGCATGCGACGCCTGCTCGCTGCTCCACTTGACATACACTGCACAACTGGCCTGGAAAGAGAAACTGGTCGTCAACCAGTTCCGGCGCCATGGAGAACTGGCACAGGTCGTTTTCAAGGATATTCTTCCCTCCCCCTCGCCCATGGCCTACCGAAACTCGGCAAAGCTGGTCATAGGTGGCAAGGCCGCTCACCCGGTCATCGGCATATACCGTCGGAACAGCCATGAGGTCATGGATCTTGCCGACTGCCAGCTTCACCACCCCCTTATCAATCGCATCATTGCCGCAGTAAAGGAGGGGATCAGGAAGGGGAAGGTGCAGGTCTACAATCCTGCAAGCGAGATGGGACTTCTTCGCTACCTGGTGGTGAGGGTTGCAGAGGCAGAAGCAAAGGCCATGGTGGTGTTTGTAACAGCGCAACGTAACTTCAACGAGATCCATCACCTGGGGCGCTTCCTGCAGAAGACGGTACCAGAGGTGACTTCGGTCTGGCAGAATGTGAACGCATCTTCCGGCAACGTCATCTTCGGACACCAGAGCCATCTTGTTTCCGGTGACAAATCTCTGACGACCAGTCTGGACGGCAGGCGCTACTATCTTTCGCCACGCTCCTTTTTCCAGGTAAACAGTGGCGGAGCCGCTCTCATCTATCAACAGGTACGTAACTTGGGTGCACTGACAGGCAAGGAGAGTGTGCTCGACTGCTATTGCGGCATTGGAGGCATTGCCCTCACCCTGGCCAAGGATGCTGGGACAGTGCTTGGTTTGGAAGTGGTCGACTCGGCAGTGGCGGACGCCAGGGAGAACGCCCGCCTGAATGGACTACGGAATTGCAGTTTTGAGGCCGGCGACGTGGGGAGACTCCTGCAGGAACTCCGCGAGGAGGGGACACACATCGACCTTCTCATCCTCAACCCCCCTCGCAAGGGGTGCGAAGAGCAGGTACTGAATGAGATCACGGCACTTGCCCCGGAACGGGTTATCTATGTGTCCTGCTCCCCCGCTACCCTGGCCCGGGACCTGGCCTGGCTCGCCCGAAACGGTTACCGGCCACGGGAGGTCCAGCCGGTAGACATGTTCCCACAGACCTGCCACGTCGAGAACGTGGCACTGCTCACCCGTGAGCCCCACCACGCTCAATCGACATAATTGTCGTCGGTTTCGGCATCAAAGATCGTGATCAACGACTCATCGTTGTAGGGGAGTTCCTTGGTAACCAACCCCTGCGTGTCAGTCCAGAGAAGAATATCCTTTCCATCCCGGACGGTCCTGGTCACTACCTTCCCACCTGCCACCTGCCGCACCGTGTCCCACATTGCATCGGTGTCCAGCAACTCGAAGCCGTCGACCACCTGATCGTCCCGCAGGTTTCCCAGAAACCTGTCCAGCAGATCAAAGTCAAGGAAGTCCTCTTCCTTTCGCCAGAACTTGATGAAACGGTGGGAGCTGTCTCTTTGCTCTCGAATGGCCTTGATCAGTTCGTACCCAGTCATAGCAACACCCCCTTTCCACCTAAATCTTAGCGCGTTGGAAGACGTATGCAACCAGTTCGCCCGCAGGACAACGGTGCTCTTTTCCTCAGGGCTCCTTCTGTTCAAGCTTCCCCAGCACCTTCAGAAAGTTTTTAGTCAGCACCGGATGGAGGTCGGTACCGGCCATCTCCATGAGCATACCGGCCACTTCTTGCCATTCCAATGCGCCACGGTAAGAGCGTTTGGTCCGAAGGGCATCGAAACAGTCTGAAACGGTGGTCATCTGGCTGCAGAGGTTCTGGCGCCAGCCGGCAGGTGCAGGGGGGTAGCCGGTAAGATTGAATTTCATATGGTGTTCATAGGCCGTAACCACGGCCAAATGCGGCACCCCGGGGGTATCGAGGAGGTGCTGCGCCCCCTTGAGCGGATGTTGCCTTATGATCTGCCATTCGGCGTCGGTCAGTTTGCCAGGCTTATTGATGATCTCGTCCGGAATGAAGAGCTTGCCAATGTCATGGAGCATGGCGGCAATACCGATGTCGTGCAGCAGAGGGCCATCGATGCCCAGTGCCATGGCTTGCGCCAGGGTGAGGATGCAGACATTGGTGGACTGGGTAAACGTATACTCGTCCATGGCCCGCAGCGGAGCGAATGCCAGCAGGGAGCCCGCCTCCTGCTTGAAGGCCCTGACAAAACCGGTCACGATATCGTAGATGCCGGAAACGTTCAGCTTTCGATCTTTTTTTACTCGGTCATAGATTTCGAGAAACTTGGAGAGTTCGTCCCGGGCAATCTCGGAAAACAGGGGAATGTTCTGCAGCTCGTCAGGCGAGACCCCTGCCTCGCCTGCGGATAGACGAAGGCCGACTTTGCCGAAACGAATGTCTGCGAGCTGCAGATCCTGGGAGCTTGCGACGGGCCCTGACAGAGAGGCAATCAGTGCCGCCATCTCCTGTCGGGTTACCGCCCGACCGAATGTCACATGCTCTATGCCTCTGGCCTTGAGCGCCTGAATGAAGCGACCGATGTACAGGTTGGTCGGCTGAGGCACGCCAGAGACGATGAGTTGGTCGTCCAGTACCATCAAGACAAGTTCATCGTCCTCACCAAGGCAGATGAGCAGTTCGTCGTGAGCGGCAGTATTCAGGCGGGCTACCTGCTGATGCTCGGCCGAGTACAGGGTGGCATTGGCGACCGCCGTCATCAGGTGCCGAATAAACGTTAGCAGCGCCGACTGCTGATCACTGTTCATGATGCCCTTCCCCGCATCCCCCGGAGCGACTCGTTTGCCAGCCGGGCAAGCTCCTTGTCCCCCCCCCCGGCAACCTGCTGGAGGATTCGCGTTGCCTCGGCCGAAGGATATCGATCAAGGGTCCTGACTACTTCAGCTTTGAGTCGGTTCAGCATCGCTGAGGAAAACAGGCTGCGCCCCTTGAGAATATCCTCCAGACAGGGAAGTGCCCGCGGATCCCCCATCTCGGCCAAGGCAAAGAGGGAGTTCTTCTTCACCTCGACATCGGCGGCGGAGAGACCACTCTTGCGGAGTATATCCAGCAGGTATTTGAAGACTGCAGGATTCCGGCTCTTTCCCGAAATTTGAATGGCGTTGAGCCTCAGCTCCTCGTTAGTACTGCCAAGGTCTTGGGCAAGCAGACGTTCCCCCTCCGGATCCCGAAAATGGAGCAGGGTCTTCAGCAACTCCTGCCGCAGCTTCGGCTGCTGGTTGGCAATGAGCCGATGCAAATGCGTTACTATCAGGGGATCGTTCAGCGCGCGCAGAATGACGAGGAGATTCCTGACGAAATACCAGCGACTGTCGCCGAGACGAAGCAGGGCGGCGTCCCTGACCGCGTTCCCCATCTCGATCAGCATCCCCATATAGAAACGACGGAGCGAAATGTTCTCCTCTTCGGCCAACCGGTTGAACAATGGCTCGATAAAAGGTTCGCCGATCCGTTGGATGACCGTGCGAATCTCCCCAAACTTCACCTTCCCCCAGACGACCGGGCCGCGCAGGACCTCTTCGACAAACTCGAGTCGGCCGAAGACATCCAGCATTTCGTCTCTCGTTTTCTGATCGAACGAACCGTCATCGCCGGCCTGGGCTCCCGAAATCCGGTCAAACAGGGTAATCAGTGTCGCAAAATCGCCGCTGTCGAGAAAGTACTGGCAGAGTTCGGAAAGATTCCGTTCCAGCACCTCCACAAGCCACTCTTCAGCAGGGGAATTCATCAGCTCCAGAATGATGGCGCTTACCTGAGTTTCCACCGAATGACTGGCCAGGGTACTCTTCAGCTCAGTGAGCTCATACTCCTCGTCAACGGTCAGACTCTCACTGTTCACGATGGTGCGAAGCGCCTGCTGGTAATCCTGGGGAATGTACTTGTCGAGTTCGTCTTCCTGGAAGATCACCCTGAACTTCTTCGCCATCTCCTCGTCGTTAGAGGTGCCGATCAACTCCTGGAGCTTGCTCTGCCGTTGACCGGCTCCGGTGGCGGCAAGCTTTTGAAGGAGATTCAGGATGATCGGTGGGACATAATTCTCGCTCTGGCCGCTCTCCTGCAGCGCCTCCATGATCACATCGTCGGAGAACCGCGACAGAACGCTTTCCGCCACGTTGCCGTGGTTGGCCAGGTGGTGGAATGAGCTGTGCATGAACTGGCGGCGGAGACCGGGACTCAGCGAGCCAATGAAGCGGCTAAGTTTTTCGATGGATTCGACCGAATATCGACTGGCAACGCTCTCCCGGTCGATGTCGTGAAGCAAGGTGGAAAATGCCTGCTCATAAGATTCAGCAGCCTCACTTCCCTCCTCCCAGCCGTTCTTCGTGCTGACAATGAGGGCGAGCACCTCTGGATCGATGGCGTCCGCGGGCCCCTGTTCTCCGTAAGGATTGAGAGTCCCTTCGGTAAGGCCAGCCACGAAACGTTCCCACAGGTCGAACGGATGCTCTGCCTCAGTCGCCTCATCGCTTCCGTCCCCCTCGCCCGCTACCTTGAAGAGAGAATAATCGATGCCTTGAACCAGAACATGGGAAACCCCGTGCTGCGCAAGCAGCTGCGCCATCCCCCCCGCATCATAGACCACCTCCCGCTTCCAGGAGAGGAATTCATTGAATTGTTCCAGCTCGGGTCCGCTGAGCCCTTTTTGGAGGGTGAGGAGGGCAATGCCCCGTTCAAAGAGGATACGGGCAAAATCGCGAAAAATGAGGTTGCCTTGCTCAAGAATAGTGGTCCCGACCATGAGCCGATCTTTAGCAACTCCCAAGGTGATTTCGTCCCTGAACTCCAGTACCTGCACCAAGAGGCTGAGCACCCGTTGCGTAGCAGTCGCTATCACCGGGTGTCCTTTCGGATAGGCGGCAAGGTGGCGCCGGGCGATATTCAACTCAACGACGAGATTCGTCAGGGCCTTGGTATTGAGGTCATCATTCCCCGGTACTGGCCGGTCACGATCGGTCACGGGAGGCTCGCACTACTCTGTTGATCATTGGATTACTCTGTAGATCGGTCATAGCTCTTCTTCAGGAGTCGGCAGGTGAGGGCAACGACCAGCAGGAACCCGACGGCAACGCCCCCCCATACCTTTCTCTGCTGCTGCACCCGTTGTTGTTTTGTCACAGTATCTTGCTGTGCATCCAGCTCTTTGCCGATGGCCGTGGCCTCGCGGGTAACCCTCGCCACATCCACGTTGTGGAACAGCCTGTGATAACGGTTCTTCAACGCAAACAGGCTCTTTTCCTGCCCGGCGGTATCCACCCCCCTCCCCCGTAGCGAAGAGAGCTCTCGCTCGATCTGGACGAGACGGTTCTCGTTCGGTGCCATCGCCTCCTTGATGGCCCTGGCCCGGGCGTAAGGGTGACAGGAGCTGCACCGCTTTTCGTTGATGATATCCAGGGTGACTTTTCTCACATCGTGACTGCCGTGGCAGGTCACGCAAGTCGGCCCCCCCCTCCCAAGGGCGCGTCCATGGGCGCTGTTCAGGAAATCATCACGAATCCCCACGTGACAACGGCCGCAAAAGGCGGGGATTGCTGCTTCAGCCGGCACTCCGAGAAATCCCCGGGCCGGACGCATGGCATTGGTGCTGTCGCTGGGGTCGCCGCCATGACAGTGGTTGCAGGAAATGCCATTTGCGGCGTGTATGCTGTTTTGCCAGGGAGCTACCGGCCGACCTCCCCTCCCCGTCTGGCTGCCGTGACAGGCCAGGCAAACCGTTCTTTCGGTTGGCTGGGCACAGACGTCGCTTACGATGGCCAGCAGCAGGATGACGACAATTGAAATGCACTTCAGCGAACCAAGACGGGTCATGAATAGTGCCCCCAGGCCATCAAACCGAGATAGACGATAATGCCGCCGACAGCACCACAGAGAAAAACCGGACGTTTCAACGGATGCTTCTCCTTACCACGGTCTATGAAGGGAAGCAGGGCCAGGAACGTCATGGCCACCCCCTGAACGGCCAAGCCGAGAAATTCACTGGGAAAGATCTTTAGGGTCTGGTAGTTGGGGAGGAAGTACCACTCAGGCTTGATATGGGCTGGCGTCTGAAGGGGGTTTGCCGGCACAAAGGCGTCCACAGGGAAAAAGATGTAGGGATCGAAAAAGACAACCGCCAGGAAACACGCCAGATACACGGCAATGGCGCTTGCGTCAGCCAGAACGTAATTGGGGAAAAAAGGAATGCCGCCCGGATGCCCCTCATGCCTGTACTGCTCCCCCTGCCAGGGATTGGACGTATCTGAAAGGCCGAAGGGGGGAGTGGAGACACCGGTCCGCTTCAAGAAAAAAAGATGGGCACCAATCAAGACGCCAATACCAAGGGGAATAACGGCAATATGGAGAACGAAAAAACGGCCGAGTGTCTGCGGACCGACCAGCGGTCCCCCCCGAACGAACTCCATGAGGGTGCTCCCCAGCACCGGGATTGCGCCGATGCTGCTGGTGGCAACGGTTGTGGCCCAGAAAGAGAGCTGGCTCCACGGGAGCAGGTAACCGGTCAACGAAATGCCCATGACCAGGTTGAAGAGCAGGAATCCGGAGAGCCAGTTCAACTCCCGGGGGCGCTTGTAACTCCCCATGAACAGAACAGAAATGAGATGGAGGAGCAATACCGCCACCATCATATTGGAGCCCACCGCGTGACACATCCGGATCAGCCACCCGAAGGGGACCTCGTTCATGATGGCGGTAACGCTGGTAAACGCCTTGTCAGATGACGGTACATAGTAAACCAGAAGGACCGAATATGGTCAGCAGCACGCTCCCAAGCGAATACCAGCTGTTTATGTTCCGGGGGAGCAGGTAACCGGTAAACTCGCGCTCAATGACCTCACCGATGCCGATCCGGATATCGAGCCATCGGTACAGACTCTTCAGGACTCCCATAAAACCGCTCCTCCAAAGATCCGGGTCATTTTTGTCATCCCACTCGCGCCACGCCGTTGGCAACGGTAAAAGGAATGGCTTCCAGCGGCTTGGGCGGCGGACCGCTCAGCACCCGGCCATCTACGCCGTAACGTCCTGCGTGGCACGGGCAGAGAAACTGGGCCTCACCCTTCTGCCACTGGACAATACACCCCAAATGTGTGCAGACCGCCGAGCGGACGATCACAGACCCTCCGGCGAGCTTGACCAGCACAGCTGCCTTGCCGGCATAATCGAAAAACTTGGCGTCTCCATCGGCAAGCTGACTGAGTTGGATTTCCACGGTATTCTGGCTGTTCGTCGATGAACGGGGCGCGAGATAACGAACTACCGGATAGACTAACGCCCCGGCGCCGAAGGCGGCCATTACCGCCAGAAAACCTTGCAGAAAAGTCCGTCTGGTTCTTAGTTCCATGAAAGGCTACTCCATTTAGTTGAACGACGACCCAGAATACTTACCATGGCTGTGACCGAAGTCAAGAACAGTGGGCCTTGGTGGCACTTTTTGCTTGCCTTGCCAGGGCATTTTAGCTACTCTTACGCGACTTTAATGTCATGCATGCCGACCAAGGAGGATTCATTCATGTTCCGTGAACCAGGTAAGACCAAATTTCAGATAGACCTGCGCCGACACCTGCGCGACCAGAATATTTGCGACAACCTGATTCACCTTATTTGTGAAATCGCCGAAGCCAGCAAATACGTGATCAATGCGGTCCGCACCGGCGACCTCGGTGTGGCGGGTACCTCCAATCTTTACGGCGAAGAGCAGCTGGCGCTGGATGTTCTTTCCGATCGTATCATGCGCAAACGCCTGATACATTCGGGTGTAGTCTGCAACATCGCCTCGGAGGAGATGGATGAGATCTATCAGGCCCAGGCCAGCGCCGAAGGGCTCTACTCGGTCGCCTACGACCCGTTGGACGGTTCGTCGCTGGTGGATGTCAACCTGGCTGTAGGCACCATCGTGGCGATCTATGCCGGTTGCGATCTCCTACAGGAAGGGCGCAAACAAGTGGCTTCGGTCTACATCCTCTACGGACCGAGAGTCTCGCTGGTTTATTCGGTCGGCAATGGTGTTCATGAGTTCACCCTTAACCAACTCATGGAATTTACGCTGAGCCGAGAAAACATTACCATGAAACCGAGCGGCGACATCT
>CAYSJJ010000006.1:38704-38983 GCA_964431365.1 uncultured Geobacter sp.
TCTATTCGCCCGGCGGTCTTCGCAGCAAATACACCCCTGGTAATGAAAAGTTCGTCAGCTACCTGGAAACAAAAGGAAGCAAACTTCGTTACTCAGGCGGCTTTGTGCCGGACATCAACCAGATTCTGCTGAAGGGGAAAGGGATCTTTTTCTATCCGGCGCTGAAGGACGCGCCCAAAGGAAAGCTTAGGTTGCTTTTCGAACTGAACACCATGGCATTCCTGGTGGAACACGCCGGTGGAGCAGCGAGCAACGGCACCATGCCGATCCTGGATATCA